>JAEZUE010000016.1 GCA_023443455.1 Verrucomicrobiota bacterium | reverse complement strand
AGGCGTTCTGCAAGGACGTGATCTCGCGCAACGCCACCGGCAAGATCATCAACATCGCCTCGATGCTCTCGTTCCAGGGTGGCATCCGCGTGCCCAGCTACACCGCGTCGAAGAGCGCCGTCGCCGGGCTGACCCGTCTGATCGCCAACGAGCTGGCCTCGAAGGGCATCAACTGCAACGCGATCGCCCCCGGCTACATGGCCACCGACAACACCGCGCCGTTGCGCGCCGACGAGAAGCGCTCCTCGGCGATTCTCGAGCGCATCCCGGCCGGCCGCTGGGGCACGCCCGACGACCTCAAGGGCGCCGCGGTCTTCCTCGCGTCTTCGGCTTCCGACTACGTCAACGGCTACACCATCGCCGTCGACGGCGGCTGGCTCGCCCGTTGATCCGTTCCGTTCTTTTACCGCGTCTTCGGATGGTGGGGCGGGCTTTCGCCCGCCATCCGTCGCCGCTCCGCTCTGTAGGAGCCTGCTTGCAGGCGATACCTGCTCGGCTCTGCCGCCGATCCCGGCAATCGCCTGCAAGCAGGTTCCTACAGAAATTCACCCTCCTTCGCCGTGGCACTGCTCGCGAGAGCAGCGATCCGAACTTCCCCATGCATCCCCTCCGCTCCGCCTCCCTCTTTGCCGCCACTTTCCTGGCGCCGCTGGCCTTCGCCTCCGAGAAGCTCACCGTCACTGTCACCCACGACCTCGCCATTGCGCGCCCGGCCGAGACGATCGTCGTGCCGTTCGAGGAAGTCCGGCAGGCCTTCGGCGCCGACACGCCCATGCACCATGTGCTCGTGCGCGATGCCGCCGGCAATCCCGTGCCCGCGCAGGTGACCAATTTCCGGCCCAACCTCCGCCCGGGCGTCTACGACGAGCTGCTCTTCCAGCATGATTTCGCCGCCGGCGAGAAGTCGGTCACGTTCACCATCGAGCGCACCGAGGCGCCCGTGCCGCCCACCGCCTCGAAGGTCTTCGCCCGGTACGTGCCCGAGCGCCACGACGACTTCGCCTGGGAAAACGACCGCATCGCGCACCGCATCTACGGCCCCGAGCTCAACACCGCCGCCGCCGGCAAGAGCCAGCTCCGCACCAGCGGCCTCGACGTGTGGGCCAAACGTGTGCGCTACCCGATCGTCGACCGTTGGTACTCGAAGGGCCATGACGCCTATCACGTCGACACCGGCGAGGGGCTCGATCTCTACAGCGTCGGCCCTGGCCGTGGGGCCGGCGGCACCGGCGTGTGGGACGGCTCCACGCTCCACACCTCCGACAACTGGGCTTCCGTGAAGGTCCTCGCCAACGGCCCGATCCGCGCCGTCTTCGAGGTCTCCTACGCGCCGTGGTCGGCCGGCGAGGGTGTGACGGTGGCCGAGACCAAACGCTTCACCGTCGACGCCGGTCACAACCTCGACCGCATCGAGTCGACCTTCCAGGTGCAGGGGGCCGAAGAGGTCACCGTGGCTCTCGGCATCGTGAATCCGCCCGACGCCACCGCCGAGGGCGGATTGCAGGATGCCGCCGCCGCGGTGCTGTCGCTGTGGCAAACCTACGAGAAGCACGGCTCGCTCGGCGTGGGCGTGGTGCTCGAGCCGGGCGCCGCCTGCGCCGGTTTCGCCGAGGGCGCCTCGGCCGATGATCGCCGCAACAAGAAGCCGCTGAGCAACCGCCTGATGCTGGTGAAGGTGAAGGATGGCGACACCGTCGCCTACCGCGCCGGCGCCGGCTGGACCCGCAGCGGCGACTTCGCCGACCGCGCCGCGTGGGAACAGTACCTTCTCGCGCTGTCCCAACGTCTCGCTTCCCCCGTCCAGATCACCGTTTCGAAGTAATTTCCCCGTGAGCATCCTCCGCACGCCCCGTCTTCTCGCCTCTGCCGGTGCACTCTTCGTCGCCGGACTGTTCCTCACCCCGGCCTCGGCCGCTCCGGCGACGCCCGAGCCGGAGAAGTTTGGCGGGGCCACGCCGGTCGAGTGGTCGACCCGCCTCGCCCGCTCCGAACTCGCACGGCAGAACGGTGCCCTCGAGGCCGGTGTCACGCCGAAGTCGCGTTGGGACTACACCTCCGGCCTCTTCGCCCATTCGCTCCAGCAGCTCGGCCAGTCCGAGAAGGCGCCCGACCTCGTGGCCGCGGGCGACCGCATCGTCGAGTCGTACGTCGGGCCCGACGGCACGATCGCGACGTACAATATCGACGACTACAACATTGACATGGTCACACCCGGACGCGCGCTGCTCTCGACCCACGAGCGCCGGCCGGAGGAGCGCTTCCGCGTGGCGCTCGGCACCCTGCGGCACCAGCTCGAGCAGCAGCCGCGCACCAGCGTGGGCGGCTTCTGGCACAAGCTGCGTTACCCGAACCAGATGTGGCTCGACGGCCTCTACATGGGCTCCCCGTTCCTCGCCTACTATGGCAAGGCCTTCGGCGAGCCCGCCGCCTTCGACGATGTCGCCAAGCAGATTCTCCTGATCGATAAGCACCTGCGCGACGAGAAGACCGGGCTCTATTTCCACGCGTGGGACGAAGCGCGCAAGCAGTCGTGGGCAAACAAGGACACCGGCCTCTCGCCGAACTTCTGGGGCCGCTCCGTCGGCTGGTACGCGATGGCCATCGTCGACGTGCTCGACTACCTGCCGCCCACCCAGCACGACATCGACGAGATCAACGCCATCCTGCGCCGCGTGGCCGACGGTGTCGTGCGCTGGCAGGACCCGCAGAGCGGCGCCTGGTGGCAGGTGATGGACCAGGGCGGCCGCGAGGGCAACTACCTCGAGGCCACCGCCTCCAGCATGTTCGTTTACACCCTGGCGAAGGGCATCAACCGCGGCTACCTCCCGCGCGACAAGTACCTCCCGGCGGTGCGTCGCGGCTACGAGGCGTTGATCCGCGAGTTCATCCGCACCGGTGACGACGGCCGCGTCAGCCTCACCCGTTGCTGCTCGGTCGCCGGCCTCGGCTATACCAACTCCGCCGGCCGCGCCCGCGACGGCAGTTTTGAATACTACATCAGCGAGCCGATCATCGACAACGACCTCAAGGGCGTCGGGCCCTTCATCCTCGCCGGCATCGAGGTGCAGCAGGCGCTCTCCGGCCGGCCCGCCTCCACCGCCGCCCGCAGTTGGCGCGATGTCGATGCCATCCTCGCCCGCATCAAGGCCCCCGAGTTTCCGGCCCGCGATTTCCCCATCACCGATTTCGGCGCGAAGCCCGGCGCCGACGTCACCGCCGCGATCCGCGCCGCGATCGACGCCTGCACGCAGGCCGGCGGCGGCCGCGTGGTCGTGCCGGCGGGTGAGTGGACCACCGGCGCGATCCATCTCAAGAGCCACGTGAACCTCCACGTCGCCAAGGGCGCCACCCTGCGTTTCTCCACCAACCCGGCCGACTATCTGCCCGCGGTCTTCACCCGTTGGGAAGGCCTCGAGTGTTACAACTATTCGCCGCTGATCTACGCCTACGGGCAGACCGACATCGCCATCACCGGCGAGGGCATCCTCGACGGCGCGTCGACCTTCGACACGTGGTGGGCCTGGAACGACAAACGCCAGAAGCCCACCAGGCAGGTCGCGGCGCGCAACCGCCTGCTCGCGATGGGCGAGGCCGACGTGCCGGTCGAGCAACGCCGCTTCGGCGACGGCGACTTCCTCCGCCCGATGTTCATCCAGCCCTACAACTGCCGGAACATCCTGATCGAGGGCGTCACCATCGTCCGCTCGCCCATGTGGGAGATCCACCCGGTCCTCTGCACCAACGTGACCGTGCGCGGCGTGAAGATCGATTCCCACGGCCCGAACAACGACGGCTGCGACCCGGAGTCGTGCCGCGACGTGCTCATCGAGGACTGCCTCTTCGACACCGGCGACGACTGCATCGCCATCAAGTCGGGCCGCAACAACGACGGCCGCCGCGTCGGCGTGCCGAGCGAGAACCTCGTGATCCGCCGCTGCGTCATGAAGGACGGCCACGGCGGCGTCGTGCTCGGCTCGGAATGCAGCGGCAGCATCCGCAACGTCTTCGTCGAGGACTGCACGATGGACAGCCCCAACCTCGACCGCGCGCTGCGCTTCAAGAGCAACGCGGTGCGCGGCGGCGAGCTCGCCAACGTCTTCATGCGCAACGTCGAGGTCGGCCGCGTCGCCGAGGCCGTGCTCACCATTGACCTGCTCTACGAGGAGGGCGCCAAGGGCGACTTCCCGCCGACGGTGCGCAACGTGCACCTCGAAAACGTTCGCTCCTCCGCCAGCCCGCGCGTGCTCTACGTGCTCGGATTCCCCGGCGCCACGGTCGACGACATCACGTTCCGCAACTGCGAGTTCCGCGGTGTCGAACAGACCGAGGTCCTCTCCGGTGCCGGCACGATCGTGTTCGACCACGTCTCGATTATCCCGGCGAAGAAGCCGAAGGCCCTCAACTCCGTGCCGGCTCCGACTCCCTGACTCCTTCAACCTAAGCCCCCAACACCCAAACCGCCCCGATGAGCAAATTCTCAGAAGTGAACGAAAAGATCGGCCGCTACCGCTGGACGATCTGCGCGCTGGTCTTTTTCGCGACGACCATCAACTACCTCGACCGCAACGTCCTCGGCCTGCTGAAACAGACGCTGTCCGACTCCGGTGTCTTCGGTGACACGCCGGCCGATCAGGAACTCAACTACTCCACGGTCGTCATCTGTTTCCAGCTCGCCTACGCGATCGGCATGTTGGCGGCCGGCCGCCTCATCGACTGGCTCGGCACCAAGTCGGGTTATGCCTATTCCCTCATCGGCTGGAGTCTCGCGGCGATCGGCCACGCCTTCGGCCATCACACCTGGAGCTTCGGCTTCTGGCGCGCGGCGCTCGGTCTCGCCGAGGCGGGCAACTTCCCGGCCGCCAACAAGACCATCGCCGAGTGGTTCCCGAAGAAGGAGCGCGCCTTCGCCACCGGCCTCTACAATTCCGGTGCAAATGTCGGCGCGATCGTCGCTCCGCTTTCCGTGCCCTACATCGCCGCCGCCTGGGGCTGGGAGTGGGCGTTCATTCTCACCGGTGTTGTCGGTCTGCTCTGGCTGTTCTTCTGGTACACGATGTACGCCTCTCCGGCCGAAAAGCTGAAGAGCGGCCACCTCAAGCAGGCCGAGTACGACTACATCCACAGCGATGCCGACGAGCAGGCCGCCGCGCAGGCGCCGAACGCCGGGGCCAAGGTTTCCTGGTTCAAGCTGCTGACCTTCCGCCAGACCTGGGCGTTCTTCTTTGGCAAGTTCCTCACCGACCCGATCTGGTGGTTCTTCCTCTTCTGGCTGCCCGGCTTCCTCGGCGGCGAGAACGCCCGCAAGATCGCCGCCTTCAAGGCGGCCCATCCCGATTTCGCCGGTGTCGACTCCGCGATCCCGGGCATCATCAGCTGGCCGTTCGCGGTCGCGGTCGTCTATACCGTCTCCACCTTCGGCTCGATCTTCGGCGGCTGGTTGCCGAAACGCCTCATCAACGGCGGCATGGATGCCAACAAGGCCCGCAAGTCCGCGATGTTCTTCTTCGCGCTGCTGCCCCTGACCGTGCTGCTCGCCTCGCGTCTCGGTGAGATCAACACGTGGTTCGCCGTCGCCACCATCTCGATCGCCTGTGCGGCCCACCAGGCCTGGTCGGCCAACATCTTCACGACCGTGTCCGACATGTTCCCGAAGAAGGCGGTCGCCTCGGTGACCGGCATCGGCGGGATGGCCGGCGCGATCGGCGGCATCCTCATCGCCCGTGCGGCCGGCCAGCTGCTCGCGCACTTCACCGCTCAGGGCAAGGTCGAGCTCGGCTACGGCATCATGTTCATCGTCTGCGGCTCCGCCTACCTCGTCGCCTGGATCCTGATGCATCTGCTCGTGCCGAAGTTCAAGCAGGTCCAACTCGACTGATTCCGCCCATGCCCACCTTCCCGTCTCTCGACCCGGTCGTCGGCGCACCGCCGGTGCGCGTAGGGGCGTCGCTTGCCGACGCCCGATCTGGCCGCGGGACGGTCGGGCTGGGCCACCCAAGGCGGGCGTCGCGAGCGACGCCCCTAGGGCTGGCGTTGCTCTGTGCCGCCGGCCTGTTTCTGTCGACCGCCCCGCTCTCCGCTGCGGTCGGCTGGCGCGAGATCCCGCGCCAGCCCGCCGCCTGGTTCGCCTCCGACGAGGCCGTCGCCATCGCCGCCAACGTCCGCCTCTACCAGACCGAGGCGAGCGGCTGGCCCAAGAACCGCGACATGACGGTTGCCCCTTCGGCGGAGTTCCTCGCCGACAAGGCGCTCGATCATCGTTCGGCGACCATCGACAACGGCGCCACCTACACGCAGATCCGCTTTCTCGCCCAGGTCGCCACCGCGGCCGAGGCCGACCGTGAAGCCAACCGCGCCGCCGCCACGAAAGGGCTCAAGTACCTGCTCAAGGCCCAATATGAAAACGGTGGTTGGCCCCAGTATTTTCCGCTCCGCCCCGGCTACTACACGCACATCACCTTCAACGACGATGCGATGGTGAACGTGCTGTGGCTGCTTCGCGATGTCGCCGCCGGCGAGGAGCCCTTTGCCTGGACCGACGCAGCACTGCGCGCACGTGCCGCCGAGGCTGTCGAGAAAGGCATCGCCTGCATCCTGCGCTGCCAGATCGTCGTCGACGGCAAGAAGACGGCGTGGTGCGCCCAGCACGACGAGGTCACCTTCGAGCCCGTGCCGGCGCGCGCCTACGAGCACATCTCGCTCTCCGGCAGCGAATCGCTCGGCATCGTGCGTTTTCTGATGTCGCTCGAAAACCCGTCGCCCGAGGTCGTGGCCGCGGTCGAGGGCGCGGTCGCCTGGTACGAGGCCGCGAAGCTCACTGGTATCCGCATCGATCATCCGCCCGCTTCCGATCTGGCACACGGTCACGATCGCGTTGTTGTCGCCGATCCTGCCGCCCCGCCGCTCTGGGCCCGCTTCTACGAGATCGGCACCAACCGCCCGATCTTCGGCGGCCGCGACACCGTCATCCGCTACAACTTGGCCGAGGTCGAGCGCGAGCGCCGCGGCGGCTACCGTTGGTACCTCGACGAACCCGCCAAACTGCTGGCCAAGGATTATCCGAAATGGCGCAAGAATCTGGCGAAACGGGGAGTCGAGCCGTGATGGGCGTCTTTCAGCAATGTGCCGGTGACGCCGCTCTCGCGCCTGCGGTATGGTCGGACCTGCCTGCTCTGCTGGACAGCAGAGCGTCCGGACCGAAGACGACGTGGCGCAAGGACCGCAGAGTCATGGGAGGCCGGCGACACGCAGGCGGGGCGTGGATGTCGTCCCGTTCCGGTTCCGATTGTAGGAGCCTGCTTGCAGGCGATTTGGGGCCGGGCCGGGCTACGCCAATTTCGCCTGCAAGCAGGCTCCTACAGCGGACTATCTGCGCCCTTGGCCTGTATCTCGCTTTCGGATCCTTTGCCTCCGCCGCCGTGTTCGATCGCGACGTGGCCCTCGCCTCTGCGCAGAAGGCGAACCCCGCCGCGGCGCTCCCGCCCGATGTGCTGCCGGACGGCGTGCTTGCTGCCGAGAACGTGGTCTACGCCGCTCCTGACGGGCACGAACTCGCCCTCGATCTTTATCGCCCGGAGGCGGGCGGTCCGTATCCGGCAGTTCTTGTCGTGCATGGCGGCGGCTGGGACGCCGGCGACCGCACGATGGAGCGGCCGTTCGCCAAGCGCCTCGCCGCCGCGGGCTTCGTCGCCGTGCCGGTGTCGTATCGACTCGGTGAATCCGGCCGCTTCCCGGCGGCGCTGCAGGATCTGCGCACCGCGGTGCGCTGGTTGCGCGCCCACGCCGCCGAGCACGGCATCGATCCGTCGCGTATCGGCGTGGTCGGCGGCTCCGCCGGCGGCCAGCTCGCGGCCCTGCTCGGCGCCACCAACGGCGACGGTGCGCTCGCGGGTCCGGATTCCGCGGGTAGGGCGAACCGTCCCGGTGAGCCGCGGCCTGGCGGTGACGCCCCGCCGAGCCTGTCGCGCGACGTCCAGGCCGTGGTCGACATCGACGGCCTCGCCGATTTCACCGACGAGGCGCTCGTCGCCCAGCAGATCGCCAAGCCCAGCGCGCCGACGCGTTTTCTCGGCGGCTCGTTCGCCGAGCGCGGCGAGATCTGGAAGGCCGCCTCCCCGCTCAAACGACTCGGCCCGGACAGCGCCCCGACGCTTTTCTTGAACAGCACGTCGCCGTCGCCGCTGTTGCCCGGCCGCGAAGCCATGGCCAAGGGGCTGCGCTCGCGCGGCATCGCCGCCGAACTCGAGGTGCTGCCCGGCACCCCGCACACCTTCTGGCTCTGCGAACCGTGGTTCGACACTACGGTCGCGAAGACCGCGGCGTGGTTCCGCCGCCAGATGCCCGCTCCCGGGCCGACGCTCTACCTCGCCGGCGATTCGACCTTGGCCGACAAATACGACCTCGCGCTTCCCGAGCGCGGTTGGGGGCAGGCCTTCCGCTCGCTCCTCGGGGCGCCTTGGCATCTCGAGAACCGCGCGCTCAACGGCCGCAGCACGAAGTCGTTTCGCGACGAAGGGCATTGGGACCGCATCCTCGGCACGTTGAAGGCTGGCGACATCGTCTTGATCGAGTTCGGTCACAACGACGAGAAGTCGAAGGACCCGAAACGCTACGCGGAGCCGGAGAAGGATTTCCCCGAAAACCTGCGACGCTTCGTCGCGGAAGTGCGCGGAAAGGGTGGGGTGCCGGTGCTGGCCACGCCGATCGTGCGCCGGCTTTGGAACGACGACGGCTCGCTCGCCGACAGCCATGGCGCCCACGACGACGCCGTGCGTCGCGTGGCGGCGGCGGAGGCCGTGCCCCTGATCGACATGGAGGCGCTCACGCGGCAGCTGGTTCTCGAGCTCGGTCCCGAGGCCTCGGCGAAGCTCTTCATGGTCTATGCGCCCGGCGCGCACGCCGCCCTGCCCGAGGGCAAGACCGACAACACCCATCTCAACGAACACGGCGCCGCCGTGGTCGCCGGCCTTGTGGCCGCCGAGATGCGTCGGCTTGGCCTGCCCTGCGCCGAGTTCCTGGCCGATCCGATCTCCAATACCAAACCCTGAATACTCCTGGTTGAAATGAACCCTGAATCCTATCTCTCCTCCCTGTTCGGACTCTCCGGCCGCGTCGCCGTCGTCATCGGCGGCACGGGCGAGCTCTGCGGCGCGATGGCCGAGGGCCTCGCCGGCGCCGGCGCCGAAGTCGTGCTCGTCGGCCGCAACGTCGAGAAGGCGCAGGCCCGCCTCGACAAGATCGTCGCCGCGGGCGGCAAGGCCTGGTTCCACGCCGCCGAGGCCACCAGCAAGGCCGAGCTCGAGGGCCTGCGCGACGCGGTCGTCCAGCGCTCCGGCCGGATCGACATCGTCGTCAACGGCGCCGGGGTGAACTCCGCCACACCCTATCTCGACATCACCGAGGAGGAATTCGACCGCATCGTGAACGTGAACCTCAAGGGCGTCTTCCTCGGCTGCCAGGTCTTCGGCAAGTACCTCGTCGAGCGTGGCGAGGGCGGCTCGATCATCAACCTCGGCTCGATGTCCGGGGTGGTGCCGCTGTCTCGAGTGTTCACCTACTCCGCGACCAAGGGCGCCGTGCACAACCTTTCGCTCAACCTCGCCCGCGAATGGGCCCAGGCGAAGGTCCGCGTCAACGTCCTCGTGCCCGGCTTCTTCCCCGCCGAGCAGAACCGCAAGGTGCTCACCCCCGACCGCGTCGCCAACATCATGGGACACACCCCCGCGAAGCGCTTCGGCGAGGCGCGCGAGCTCATCGGCGCCACGCTCCTGCTCGCCAGCGACGCCGCCGGCTCGTTCATCACCGGCGAGGAGCTCATCGTCGACGGCGGCTACCACGCCATGACGATCTGACGAAACCGGAAAGCGGAACGCGGACACCGGAAACGCGACCAGCAACCGGTGTTCTCCACCGCCCGCCCCGGCCGCGCGCCTGCTTCCCGCATCTGTCCGCACCTTCCGGTCTCCGCTCTCCGGTCTCCGGTTTCATTCTACCCCTAAACCTCCGTCCCAAAACTCTCCGGTTTCCGCGTTCCGGTCTCCGGTTTCCCTCTCATGAAACCCATCAACGCCTTCCTCCTCTCCCACAATCTGCGCATCGCGCAGAACCCCTGCATCAGCCCCGACTTCTGCCTCGATTGGCCCGCCCTCCAGCAGAAGTTCTTCGCCTCCTCCGCCGACCTCTTCACCTACACCAAGTCCGGCTTCGCCACCGCCGCGGGCGGCTGGATGCTCGTCGAGGACAAGGTCACCGGCGACTGTGCCTGGAAACTGGACTCGACCGCCGCGGGCGCCGTCGAGGTGCTGGCCGAGGGCGTGGGCCTGCCGGCCGGCGGCTGCATCTTCCCCGCCTCCTGGGAGAACCTGCTCGCGCTCAAGAACCTCATCCAGGAACACGACGCCGACTCCACCATCTTCCCGACCGCCACCGCGCAGCTCGGTCGCAGCACGCTCGGCGTGGGCGCGCGTTTCACCACGTTGCACTGGCCCGCGGTCGAGTGGGCGATGAGCACGCTCGGCATCGGCATGACCGCCAACCAGAACAGCATCCCGCGCGAACTCGTGTACGACGTCGACGAGATGTTGGCCGGAACCTTGGATACGGTTCCGTTCCCCTTCATCGGCGCCAACGTGCCCGAGGGGCATCAGGGCCAGAGCGTCGAGGGCATGAGCCACGGCTCCGTGCTCTCCAAGCTCAAGACCGGCTTTCACCAGCGCCGCATCGCCTGGAGCTTCAACGCCGACCACCAGCCCATCGGCGGCAAGTACGACGTCCGTGAGGACGCGCTCGTGCGCGGCTGTCTGCTCGCCAGCTACATCACCTTCGACCTCTCCCCGCAGCTCGCGCTCAACCAGCCGTGCAGCCCCGCCGACGTGCCCGCCGATCTGCTCGCGAAGGTCCGCCTGCGCGTCGCCGAGGCCGGCCTCCAGCTCGACGAGGGCGCCTTCGGGGCGCTCGTCGGCACCGTGTGGCCGTCGCTCCAGAAGATGAAGGTGCGCGACGACAAGTACGCCGCCGCCCGTTTCGCCGCGTTCACCACCGACGCCGGCCGCAAGTACCTGCGCGAGCTCTCGATCGACGAGCTGCCCGGTCTGACCACGCCGGAGACCACCGCCGTGATGCTCGCCTTCTGCGAGGCCCTCGGCATGCCGGTGAACTTCGTCGCCCCCGCTTTCGGCTTCCAGAAGAATTGCCCGTATCCGGACAACACTGCCCTGCGCGCGCTCATCGCGAAGCAGTGGGCCGTGTGCGAGAAGTTCGGCGTGAGCATCGGCTTCCATTCCGGCTCCGGCAAATCCGCCGAGAACTACCGGATCATGGGCGAGGTCACCGGCAGCCGCCTCGAGATCAAGACCAGCGGCCGCTACACCTACGAGATGGGCATCGCCCTCGCCGCGTCGAAGAACCCCGCCGACCAGGTCCTCTGGGCCGACTGGTACCGCTTCACCCTCGAGCTCGCGCTGCTCGGCGCCTTCAGTGCCGACGCCACCGAGCAGAAGATGGCCCGCGTCTTCATCACCACCGCGCTCGCCGCCTGCGGCAAGCCCACCGAGGTCTTCGCCGACGCCGCCAGCTGTCGCGCCGCCCTCGAGGCCCTGCCGCCGAGCCCGGAGCACATGTTCTTCTTCGAATACAACTTCCTCCACGTGCTCGCCGCCGACGGCCGCGCCGAGAAGGCCGCCCTCGGCGACCACTCCGCCGCCGGTTACGGTCAACGTGCACGTTTTTATGCCATCAGCCCGGAGGCCCGCCTGCTTTACGCCAAGGGCGTCGCCGGCTACCTCCTCTTCCTCGCGGAGACCACCGGCCTGGCCACCGCCGAGGCGTGCGCCGCGGCCAAGGCCAAGCTCGCCGCCTACTCCAGCTACAACGCCCTGCTCGACGACATCGCCCAATGAAACCGTTCATCCACGACGACTTCCTCCTTCAGACCGACGCCGCGCGCGACCTGTACCACAGCTTCGCGAAGGACGAGCCCATCTTCGACTACCACTGCCACCTGCCGCAGAAGCTCATCCTCGAGAACCACCGCTTCGCCGACCTCGCCGAGATCTGGCTCGGTGGCGACCACTACAAGTGGCGCGCGATGCGCTCCAACGGCGTGCCCGAGCGCTTCGCCACCGGCGACGCCACTCCGCGCGAGAAGTTCGACGCCTGGTGCGCCGCCGTGCCCAACACCCTGCGCAACCCGCTCTACCACTGGTCGCACCTCGAGCTGGCCCGCTACTTCGGCATCGACTGCCTGATCAATCCCGCCTCCGCCGACCGCATCTGGCAGGAGGCCAACGAGCGCCTCGCGACGATGCGCGTGCACGACATCCTCGACGCCAACAAGGTCGCGGTGATCTGCACGACCGACGACCCGGCCGACTCGCTCGAACAGCACGAGCAGATCGCGAAGCTCGGCATCAAGACCCGCGTGTATCCGACCTTCCGGCCCGACAAGGCGCTCACGGTCGACCAGCCCGCGGCCTTCAATGCCTGGCTCGAGAAGCTCGCCGCCGCCGCGAAGACCACGATCTCCACCTTCGACCATTTCCTCGCCGCGCTCGAGTCGCGCCACGCCGCCTTCCACGCCGTCGGCGCGCGCATCTCGGACCACGGCCTCGAGTGCTGCTATGCCGAGCCCTGCACCGCCGCCGACGCCAAGTCGATCTTCGACGACGCCCGTGCCGGCCGCTCGGTCTCGAAGGACGAGCACGCGAAGTTCGCCTCCTTCATGATGCTCGAGTTCGGCCGCTGGGACGCCAAGCGTGGTTGGACGAAGCAGCTCCACCTCGGGGCGCTGCGCAACAACAACACCCGCCTGCTCGCCGCCCTCGGGCCGGATACCGGCTTCGATTCGATCGGCGACTTCCCGCAGACCGTCGCGCTCTCGCGCTACCTCAACACGCTCGACTCGTCGAACGAGTTGCCGCGCACCGTGCTCTACAACCTGAACCCGGCCGACAACTACGCGTTCGCGACGATGATCGGCAACTTCCAGGACGGCACCGTGCCCGGCAAGATCCAGTACGGCAGCGGCTGGTGGTTCCTCGACCAGAAGGAGGCGATGGAGTGGCAGCTCGGCGCGTTGTCGAACCTCGGCCTGCTCGGCCGTTTCGTCGGCATGCTCACCGACTCGCGCAGCTTCCTCAGCTACGCGCGCCACGAGTATTTCCGGCGCGTGCTCTGCAACCTGCTCGGCACCGAGATGGAGAAGGGCGAGCTGCCCAATGATCGCGAGCTGGTCGGCGGCATGGTGCGCAACATCTGCTTCGCCAACGCCCGCGAGTACTTCCGCCTCGACCTCGACCCCGCCTACGCCGCGAAGAAATAGAGTCTTCGTTCCGTTGGCCGGGACGTTGCTCACGTAGAATCTGCCATATCAAAGATCGAAACGTCCGCTCCGGGCGCCGCCGAAACGCGGCGCCCTTTTTTTGTTTCCCGGCCGAGGATAGGTCTGGCCGAAGGGCAACCGCCCTGTAGCCCACCGCGCCGAGGTGGCAGGCAATCCGTGGCGGAACGCGTGAGCGTTTCGACCTTCGGAGGAGTTGAACCACTAACGCACACTGACGGGCACTAACCCGGAAGGCGCTCGGCGCTGTAGGCCAGGGCGCCGACCTGGCCCGTGGCGCTGCTCTTGAGAGCAGCGATTCCAAGGCCGCATTTTCGCGCAGAGACGCAAAGCCGCAGAGGTTCAGGCACCTGCAAGGCCACGCTCCGCTCCGAATCTTGGCGACTTGGCGTCTCGAGCGAAGCGGGTGCGATGTTCCCGGGGATTTCCGTCACCCTCTACTGTAGCTGGGCGGCGAAGCCGTTCAGCCATCTGCCGATGAACGCCGACCTGGCCCGTCGCTTTCGGAGGAGCGGAACCACTTATTCACACTAATGGCCACTGATCCGGACCGACCCGTGGCGCTGCTCGCCCGGGCCGCGATTCTCCAATTCCACGGTAGGGCGAACTGTCCCCGGTGAACCGGGGTTTTGCGACAAACTGTTCAGCCAACCGTCGACCGGTCACCGCCGATGCGCCTGCGGTAAGAGCGCTCCGACGTAGCGGAATCCGCCAAGGATTTCGGCGCTTCGGGGGGCATGGTCAAACCACAGACATTAGGGTTTGACCCGTTAAAATTGGCGGCCGCTGCTTTGAAAACCGTCGGAAGATAAAGCATGGTTTGAGCTTTCTTTGTTTTCCCAATCAGCTAGTTTGCATTTCCGGAGATTGTTCAAACTTGGCTTCATCTGGCTCCAGAAATCCAATCAAGGCACTCGCTGCCCTCCCGCGAGGGGTGCCGCTATCGAGCGAGACCCTCAAAGCGGTGGGCGTCTCTTCGGCTCTCGCCTCCTACTACGTGCGCACCGGTTGGCTGACGCGACTCGGCCGGGGGGTGTTCCTGTTCCCGAAGGACGTGCTGGAAGCTGCCGCCACGGTGCGATTCTTGGCGGAGCAGATGACGGGGCTCCACGTCGGAGGGAAGACCGCGCTGGCCTGGCGTGGCGTACGGCACAACGTCGGTCCGCGCGAACGTCTGGTCCTCTGGGGAAACGAGGCCGGTCGGCTTCCCCCGTGGTTCACCGAGCGATTCCCGGCCCGCTATGTGTCGCGTAACCTTTTCACGGACACCCTTCCCAAGGGCTTCGGTCTCCAACCCCTACCGGAAGAGCCGGATGGCCCTCTCGTCTCGGTCCCCGAACGTGCCTTGCTTGAGCTGCTCGCCGAGGTTGGCGCTGAACAGGGGCTGGAGGAAGCGCGCAACCTCGTCGAAGGCGTCCGCTCCGTGCGCCCCGACGTGCTCGGCGTGCTCCTCCAGCACTGTCTCCGCGTAAAAGTCGTCCGGCTCTGCCTCAACCTCGCCGACGAGCTGAACCTGCCTTGGGCCGCGGAAGCGCGTTCCTCGGCCGGCCCCCGTGGCCGGGGTCGCTGGATCGGCCGAATGCCCGACGGCACCACCCTCATCCTCAAACCGTGATGGACAAATTCTACGTCGATACCGTCCGCCTGATGCTCGAAGTCGCTCCGGAGGTGTTCGCCTCCGGCCGCTTCGCGCTGAAAGGAGGCACGGCACTCAACCTCTTCGTCCAGGACATGCCACGCCTGTCCGTCGACATCGACGTCGTGTTCGTGCCGCACCGGTTGTCGCGAGAGGCCGCCCTCGCCGGAATCGCCAGCGAACTGGCGCAGATCCAGGCTCGGCCCCAGCACCGCGGGATCAAAGCCGAGATCGCGAGCAGCAAGACCGGCGACGAAACCAAGATTCTCGCCCGCCGCGACTGGACTGAGGTCAAGGTTGAGATCAACTACGTCTTCCGCGGCACGCTGCTCCCGGTCGAACTGCGACCGCTCTCGAAAGCCGCCAGTGATCTTTTCACAACCGCACTCACGGTCCCGACTCTCGCGGTGGCCGAACTCTACGGGAGCAAACTCGTCGCCGCGCTCGATCGCCAGCATCCGAGGGACCTGTTCGACGTCCACGGCATGTTCGAACGCTTCGGCCTGCGTCCCGAGTTCGTGGAGTGCTTCGTCGGTTACATCGCCGGGCACAACCGCCCGGTGCATGAGGTGCTCGGCTCGCGGGATCTCGCGCTGGAGCGTCCCTTTGAGAACGAGTTCGCCGGCATGGAGCGCGATTCCGTCGCGCTCGGCACGCTCGAAGGCGCTCGGCGGCGCCTCCGCCGCGAACTCGCCTCCGCCCTCACCGACGATCACCGGCGATTTCTGCTCGGGCTTGTCGCCGGAAATCCGCCTTGGGAGGCGATGCGGTGCCCGCATCTGGCCGAACTCCCCGCGATCCAGTGGAAGCTGCAGAACTTGGCGCGGCTCAAGACGACCAACGCCGCCAAGTTCCAGGAACAGACCGACGCACTGAAGCGCGTCTTCGACGCCAGTGCCTCCGTTTGAACTCGAGAGCGGCGCGCCCCGCCTGGTGCCGCCTTGCCGCACCCAGTTCTCCGACACGGCTCCAACCCCCATCGCCCGTCTCCGACCTCCGGCCAGCTCACACCAGACACGCCTCGTGGTCGCTTCGGAGTTTCGCCTCGTCGATCCCGCAACTTCTGCGACTGGAACACCGACTTGATCGCACTCGAAGTGCCATGCCGTGTTGAACTTGTGGAGTCGGGGGATGCGGGCTGAAGCACCGCACCACGGGCTGGTGGGTTGGCAACGTGGCGCGGGGCTTCAGACCGCGTCGGTGGGCGGAGCCGGGGGACCGCAGGCGCGCTGCCGGCGGGCAGAGCGCGTCGTGGGTTTGGCGTGGTGGTGTTGGGGCGTTGGGGGATGCGGGCTAAAGCACCGCACCACGGGTTGGTGAGTTGGCAACGTGGCGCGGGTCTTCAGACCGCGTCGGTGGGCGGAGCCGGGGGATCGCAGGCGCGCTGCTGGCGGGCAGAGCGCGTCGTGGGTTTGGCGTGGTGGTGTTGGGGCGTTGGGGGATGCGGGCTAAAGCACCGCACCACGGGCTGGTGGGTTGGCAACGTGGCGCGGGTCTTCAGACCGCGTCGGTGGGCGGAGCCGGGGGATCGCAGGCGCGCTGCCGGCGGGCAGAGCGCGTCGTGGGTTTGGCGTGGTGGTGTTGGGGCGTCGGGGGATGCGGGCTAAAGCACCGCACCACGGGCTGGTGGGTTGGCAACGTGGCGCGGGTCTTCAGACCGCGTCGGTGGGCGGAGCCACCTGTGCCACAACCCCGCAACACCGATCATGGAAACCGGTGGCCAGCAGCTTCGGGGCTGGCCACTCGGCAGCTTGTGCTCTCGAGCGCCGCCACCGGCACGCGCACCACCTCGATCGCCTCCTTGTTCGTGGCGTAGATGACGTAGAGGTACTCGCTGGTCACGAGGCTCTTGGGGTAGTGGTATCCGCGCCGTTTGTATCGTCCCTCATAGCGCAGCGGCGGCAGGTCGCCGGCACCGCGTAACAGGAAGCTGCGGTCGAACAACCGCCCGTCGCGACTGACGGTGACTGCCAGTGGTTCGCGTGCTTTCGTGCCACTCGGGCAGTTCACCAGAAACGCCGTGCCGTCGGGCAGATTTCCCGCGCTCTGTTTGGCCCGTGCATCGGGCATGTTGGTCGGCTCCGGGAGCGTCCACGTCGCCCCGTGATCGCGGCTGACGGCGGCGAGTTGGCGGTAGCTCGAAGCCTGATCACGGAAAACCATGACAAGTTCGTCGCCCGTCCGTGCGAAAAGGCTGGGCTCGATCTCGCGGCTCGTGGGTGGTTTGAACTTGGAATGCGGCATCGTGCCCGCCGTCCAGCCACTCGTGCCGAGCGGGTCGTCGGTGAAATGTGGTGTGGCGATCAACCCGGGTTGGAGATGGAAGGCCACATGCAGGCGCCCCTCGTAGGCGTGGATGTCCTGCTCGATTACGCCGCGAACCGGGTGCCCGTTGCGCCCGAGCACCGGCTGCAATTCGCTCCACCGTTCGCCGTCCTCGCTCGTGGAGAATTCGGTGTACCCGCCCGCGCCGGAGGCGAAGCCCGTCGGCCATCCGTTCACGAACGCGACCAACGTCGCCCCGTCCGTCCACCAGCCGCCGCTGGAGCGCATCGAACCGGCTCCGCCGGCCGGTGCGAGCACGCGCGGCGTGCTCCACGCCTCGCCGTCGGCGCTGCTGCTGTAGGCAACCCAGGTGTCGGCCGAGTCTTCGTCGTGCGGCGAGCTCTGCCACTGGGCATAGAGGCGTCCGTGGAAGGCGATGAGCGATGCTCCGTTGCAGTAGTGGTCGGTCGTATCCGTCGCCCGGAACACGGTGGCGGTGCGGAGGCCGGGTACGGGCGCCAGGCTGAGGTTCGCTTGTGTCGCGTCGAAGAGTCCCGGCGTGATCTGGTAGGGCGGTTCCTCGGCAGGCCCCGCGGTGCTCTTTGTGCCGAGGGCCGCACAGAGGATTGCAGCGGCGAGATGGAAGGAGCGAATCATGCTTCCATTGGCTTTCCGTCGCTGATGGCGCCGAGCGGGGTGGGGTTGAAAAAGTCTCCGAGCTGCCAACGCACGGTGAGCAGGTGGTAGCCGGTGTGCTGTGGCGAAAGGTCGGAATAGCACGCGGTGAGCAGCGAGCCGTCGGCGCAGGCGACCGTCGACGGGTAGCCGCAGTCGCGGGCGTCGCCGAACTGGTAGATGACGGCTGGCGCGCCCCAGGTGGCGCCGCCGTCTTTGCTGAGGCGCGCGCCGAGGCCCATCAGACCGCGGTTGCGGATGCCGTAGGTGAGCAGGATGCGCCCTTCGCCGAGGTCAGTGAGGTCGCCGGGGTGCTGCATCGGCAGGGTGAGCGGACCGCGCGCGGTCCACGTTCGGCCCGTATCAGCGGATCCGAACAGATCGAGATGGTGGTCGCGGTGCGTGCGGACGGCGGCGAGCAGGCCGTCGGTGCCGCGGTCGAGCAGCACGACTTCGTTGGTGTCGCCATCGCCGATCTGGGCGGCCGCGCTCCACGACGCGCCGTGGTCGGTGCTGAAGAGCATCCAGGACCTGCTCGGCTGGCCCTTGCCCCAACTGCGGTAGGCGGTGGCGGCGAGACGGCCGTCGGCGATTGCGAGGATGCGGCCGTGCGGGATGCAGAAACCTTCGGCTTCGGGCAAGGAGACCGTGGGTGTGTCGTTAATCCGCCAATTCGACTCTCCAGCGGGAAGCGTGGAGCACCACAGCGGGCCGAGCCCGGCCATCGCGCCGTCGCGCAGCAGGTGCCCGGTCGAGAGCACGATCCAGTCGCCATTGTGTGTCAGGCCGGTGGCGACATGGGTGCGGTTGCACCCCGGATGGTGCGGCGCGGGCGTGCCGGTGTCGGTCCAGGTCGCGCCCTCGTCCGCGCTGAGCAAGGCGACGAGATCGCCCTCGTCGAAGCCGTGGCTGGGGCGGTTGTGGTGCACGAGGCCGAGGCGTCCGCCGGGCAGGCGCAGCAGAACGGGCCAGGCGCAGGCGTCGGAGGCAACGAGTCGGGCTTCGACCATGGCGTGGAGCAAGGCGGAGCGGGGGGCCTTCAACAACGGGAAAGAAGAGGTCTGCCTCGTGAATCCGCTCGTTTCGGATTCCACGCACTGTCGAGTGCCTTCACCGACGGCTACGCCTGGCGGTGGGGAGTCGGAAAACCCGATGAATCCTAAAACCGGTGCTCCCTCCCCCACCAGGGAGTGGGGGAGGCGTCGCGGGATTCGGCAGCTGTGGTGCCGGGGGGACCTATTTGCGGGCGGTCCGGCGACGTATGGCCGCACCGAGCACGAGAACCACCGCTCCCATGAGCCCGTAGGTCGAGGGCTCGGGTACCGCTCCGACGTCCGGGCGGTTGGCGGAATAGGTCAGATCGTCGAAGATCAGCCGCCCGCTGTCCCCATAGATCCCCACCTCGTCGACCGTCCCCGAGTAGCCGGACTCGAGCCACGTCGGAACGGCGCCGAGGATCAACGACGACGAAGACCCGACGAGGTTGCCGTCGTTGTAGAGGTTGAAGTGGACGGCGTTCGTGTCGTAGCCGGAGAAAAAGGCGCCGAGGAAATACTGGTCCGGAGTGTCGAAAGTGAACCGCGCCTCGCCCAACCCCTCGAAGAGGTTGTTGATCGCGGCCCGTACCGTGCCGGAGTGGGCCGTGTAGGGGGCCTGGGTCCATCCGTAGGTGAAGAAGTTGTCGTCGAAGGTGATGCCGTGATAGCTGGATAGGCCGGTTGCGTCGACTGCTTCGGGGCGGTCCTCGAAGTCGAGGACTTGGATTTGGGCGAAAGCGGAGCCGGAGAGGAGCAGCGATGTTCCGAGGGCGAGGAGGTAGCGTTTCATTTTGTGTGGTGTTGTTGTTGGGGCGGTGCGGCCAACGGGATACGCGTCAATTGTAACGTTGACTCGGTTACAAACAATCGGGGAGGACCCCGGATGCCGGATCGGAGTTTCCCCGACAGGTGGGCGTGACGCCGGCGCTCCGTCGGATTCCCCCCCCCCATTTTTTCGGGCGGGTGCGAGGTGCTCTTGCTGGTCCGCCTACGCCCAGAGACCGGAAACCGGCGCGGCGAAGAGCTTGGGGCCGAACGGGACGACCGTGTCGCCGTCGTAGAGCACCAGCCCGAGGGTGAAGCGGGGGCCGGCGGCGGCCGCGAGTTTTCGCAGTCCGTTGAAGTCGGCCGCGGTGACGGTGGCGGCGGCCTTCACTTCGAGGCCGACAAGCCTGCGGTTCTGGTCCTCGATGACGAGGTCGACCTCGTTCTGTTCCTTGTCGCGGTAGTGGGCGAAGGCGAAGGGCTGGCCGCTCCAGCTCGCGAGCTTGAGCACCTCGGAGAAGACAAACGTCTCCAGCAGCGCACCGAAGGCGCCCCGCTCGGTGGCAAGACGCTGCGGCGACAGCTCCCGCAGGGCCGCCAGTAGGCCGGAATCCAGGAAATGGAGCTTCGGGGTCTTGATCAGCCGCGTGAGATCGTTGTTGGCCCACGGCGGCAGCAGTCGGGTGAGGAAGAGTCGCTCGAACAGCGCCGCGTACTTCTGGGTGGTCACGTGGGTGAGCCCGAGCGGCGCGCCGAGTCCGGAGTAGTTCACGAGTTGGCCGGAATGCTGGGCCAACACGCGCAGCAGTTGGGGCAACTGCTGCGCTTTCTCGATCTGGGCGAGATCGCGGACATCGCGCTCGATGATCGCGCGCACGTAGTCGACACACCAGGCACGTTGCCGGGGCCACGTACTGCGCTGAAGCACTTCCGGGTAGCCGCCGGCAAGCACCCTCGAGAGCAGGTCGGCGCCCGAGATCGTGTTTCCGGGCGCAGGGGGGCGCCCGTCGAAGATGCTCGCGAGGAAATGCGATTCCTGGCGCTGGATCTCGGATACAGACAGAGGCAGCAGGTCTACGATCGCCATTCGGCCGGCCAACGAGTCCGCGACTCGCGGAACGGCCAGGAGATTGGCCGAGCCGGTGAGCAGAAACCGTCCGGGACGCGGGTCGTCGTCGACCGCGCGCTTGATGGCGAGAATCAGTTCCGGCGCCCGTTGGACCTCGTCGATGGTCGCCCGGTCCAGACCGCGGATGAAGCCGACGGGGTCGCTCTTGGCGGCATTCAGGACGGTGGAATCGTCGAGCGTGAGAAATGCCGAATGCTCAGCTGCAACCTTCTTGGCCAACGTCGTCTTCCCTGATTGGCGTGGACCGGCCAGCAACACCACGCGGGTATCCGCTAGTTCTTCCTGGATGCGTTTTTCAATCCAACGAGGGTACATGGTGGATGAGGCGGGCGTGAGTGGTTGGCTGGCCAATTGAAAGTCAAACGCCGTCCAATTGAAAGGCTAAAGCTGGCCAATTGAAAGCGAGTGGCAGTCTGATTGAAAGCGGAGCGCTGTGATTTAGGGGTGGAATGGACGGGCGGAAGATGCGTAAGCCTATGATCAACAGGAGCAAAAGGCATTCATTGGTGCGTCCACTGTTTCCGGGGGCTTGCGGGCGGGATCGTGGCCGTTGCGGTGTGGCGGCAAACGCCGACCCTAGCGCAGGCGTGCTCTTTCGCACGGCTGCGGCTGGCGGAAAATCGCCTGCAAGCAGGCTCCTACGATGGGCAGATGGGCCGGGAGTAGGAGCGTGCTTGCACGCGATGTTGGGCGCGCGGTGGCTCTTGGTTTTCGAACCCGGAATCGCCTGCAAGCACGCTCCTACACGCTGGCTCAGAAGCTCGTGTCGAGCCGCAGCCAGAGCGTGCGTCCGGGTTCGTTGATACGCGTGGTCTGCTCGTACCCGGAGACCGCCGCGCCCGAGCGGCTGATGTGCTCGGCGTAGGTCTTGTCGAGCAGGTTGTCGACGCCGGCCGAGACGCGGCCCCACGGGCGGAAACGCCAGCTCGCGTTGAGCGAGACCACCGCGAAGCCCGGCGTGGCGCCGAGGTCCTGGCCGACGATGTTGCCCTGGCCGATGGCGACCCGGTCCTGCCGGGCGACGGCGCGGAGCAACGCGCCGGCCGACCAGCTCGATTGGGTGTAGGCGAGTGCGAGCCGGCCCTCCAGCGGCGGGATCTGCGCGAGCGGGCGGTGGTCGGTGACGTTCCGGTCGCGGGTGCAGGCGAGGGTGGCGTCGGCGCGCCAGTGTTCGGTGAAACGATAGTTGGCGGAGAGCTCGCCGCCCCAGGTTTCGGCGTCGATCGCGCGCGTGATCGTGGCGAGGCGCGTGCCGGTCATCGTGGGCTTCGTGTATCCGCTCTGCACGAGCAGGAAGTCGTCGATGCGGTTGGCGAAGAGCGAGGCGTTGAAGCCCCACTTTTCGGTGCGCAGGCCGAGGCCGGTGTCGAGCTGCGTGGTCTTCTCGGTCGGCGAGCGGAACGCGCTCGCGCCGGTCGCGCTCTCGTTCTTGATCGCCTCCCAGTAGTCGGGGAAGCGCTCGGTGCGGCCGAGGCCGACGTACACCGTTCCGGGCACCGCGTAGAGATCGCGCTCGTAGCGGAGGAACCCGCCGGGCAGGGTGGTGCCGCGGTGTTGGCCAGCGGTGGGGTTGGCAACCGAGCCCATCATGCCGAGCGCCACGGCGTTGCGCCGGTCAGTCGCGCGCCAGCGGTCGAGGCGGAGGCCGCCCACGAGCCGGTGGGCGTCGCCAATCTTTTGTGTCACTTCGCCGAAGGCGCCCGTTTGCGAGAAGTCGGCGTCGCGGTTGCGCGGCTTCGCCTCGAACGGCATCGCGGTCTGGTTGCCCGTGCTGCGCACGCTGTGGCGGTTCTCCTGGTGGTCGAAGCCGAGGGCCAGCGTGGTGTTCCCGGCCGGGGCGAGACGCACGAGCGCCTTGCCGCCGAGCGTACGGCGGTCGGGGTTGGAGACGGCGGGTGCGGGCATCATCATCGACGGCACGAAGGTCCGCAGGCTGTAGTTGTCCATCACGTGGTCGACGTAGTTGTAGCCGAGCTGGACCTCGATGCTGCGCACGAGGTCGGAGATGGCGTCGCGCTGGAGGCGGAGGCCGAGGTTCTCGCGGTCGAACTTCACGCCGTCCATTGCGCGGTCGGCGTAGGCGGCTTCGCCGTCGCTGCGTGCGCCGGAGAGTTCGATACGGGTGTGCTCGGCGGGCGTCCAGGCGAGCGCGGCGTTGGTGCTCCAGCGCTCGTAGGCGGAGTGCACGTCGCGGCCGTCGCCGTCCTTGTAGTCGTCGGCCCGGGTGTGGGTGCCGGTGACGCGGGCATAGCCTTCGGCCCGGCCGGCGCGGGCGTCGAGGGCGGCGTCGAAGCGGCCGGCGCTGCCGGCGGTGAGCGAGGAGGCGAGCTCGGCGGTGGGCGTGGTGTAGTGCAGCGGGTCGGTCTCGAAGAGGACCAGGGCGGCGGAGTTGCCCGGGCCGTGGAGCACGGTCTGCGGGCCCTTCACGATGGTCACGCGGTCGTAGGCGCCGGGATACGCGTACGCAGTGGGCGGGTCCATGCGGTTGCCGCAGCCGCCGAGCACGCATTGACCGTCGAGGGCGACGACCACGCGCGAGCCGGCCATGCCGCGGAAGACGGGATCGCCATCGACCCCGCCCTTGCGGATCACGGAGAAGCCGGGCACGGCCTTGAGCACGTCGGCACCGTCGTGGGCCGGGAGCGGCTGGGCGGGTGCCTTCGGGTCGGATACGACCAGCAACGGGGAGTCGTCGGGTTTGGCGGTGACGACGAACGGATCGAGCTTGGTCGGCTCGTCGGCGGCGGGAGCGGCTGCGGCGCCGAGGCCGGCAGCGGTGAGAACGAGAGCGGCGGAGCCGATGGAAAGGCGGAAAGGGCGGAACATGGGTGTGGAAAGGTTGGGTGTCGGGTAGATGCCATGAGGTCGGCGGTGTCGGGCACGCCTGCGGTAGGGTCGGACCTTGTGTCCGGACCGAATGGCGCCGCATCGCGTGTGGCGATGGGGTTGGGGGTTGCCGGCCGAAAGCCTTGGTGGCTTTCGCTACGGGATGGCTTGGGCGCAGTTCAGGCGAACGCGTGGTCTCGCGGCGGCGGCAGGGGCGGGCGAGGCCGGTCGATTTCCGGCGTGGTCGCGCTGGACCAACGCCAGGTCGGGTTGGCCGGTGGTGCCAAGGTCACCGTGGCGACCGCGAGGAAGACGAGGTCGGGTCTGCTCTGGTCAGGCGCGACGGCCGGGTCCTTGCGCTCCTGTTTCCGGGCGGCCTGAACGGCGTGGCAGAGGTGGCACATGCGCTCCTCTTTGAAGGTCGAGACCACGGCCTGCGCGGCGCCTTCCGTCTGCGCGAAGCGGAAGCCCATCGAGGTCCACGCGTAGAGTTGCAGCACGTCGAGGTGCATGCCGGTGGCCAGCAGCCACGCGAGCACGAGGCCGAGATGGGCGATCCGGGTACGGACGGTGCGGGCGTTGCGGGCAGCAGGACGCACGGGTGAGTGCGGCCGGTATGAAATGCGTTCGTGCGCGATACAAGCGTGGAGGCGAACGGTCCGACGACGAGGAACCGACCGATGGCGGCGTGGTGCCGGATCTGCGCTTGCGCCGGCGGGGTATAGCGCGATCGATGGGCGGGCTTGAATGCCACCGCCTCCACTTCGTCCGCCTCCGCGAGCAGCCATCGCGGTTTGGCGATCCTCCTCGCGGGCTTGGCGGCGATCGGCCCCTTCGCGACCGACACCTACCTGCCGTCGTTCCAGGAAATCGGGCACCGTTTCGGGGTGGAACTGGTCGTGGTGCAACAGACGCTGACCGCGTACATGGTGCCGTTCGCCGCGATGACGTTGTGGCAGGGCGCGATCTCGGATGCGCTGGGGCGGCGTCGGGTGGTGTTGGCGATGCTGGCGCTGTTCTTCCTCGCGTCGCTCGGGTGCATGTTCTCGTGGAGCATCGGGGCGTTGATCTTTTTCCGGGCGATGCAGGGCATGACGGCGGGCGCCGGCATGATCATCGGGCGGGCGATCGTGCGCGATGTGGTCGACGGCGCGGAGGCGCGGCGGCTCATGAGCATGGTCGCGGTGATGTTTGCGGTGGCGCCCGCGATCGGGCCGGTGGTCGGCGGTTGGCTGCACGTGTGGTTCGGCTGGCGGTCGGTGTTCGCCTTCATCGCGCTTTACACGGCGGTGCTGGGGTTCGGGTGCTGGCGGAATCTGCCGGAGACGTTGCCGGCGGAGCGGCGGCATCCGCTCGAGGCGCGGTCGTTGCTGCGCGGTTATGGCGAGGTGCTGCGCTCGGGCCCGTTCGTGGCGCTGGTGGTGGCGGTCACGCTCACGTTCTCCGCGGTCTTCATCTACATCGTGTCGGCGCCGGCGTTCCTGATCCGGCTGCTCGGGGTGGGGGAGACGGAGTTCTACTGGCTGTTCGGGCCGATCACCTGCGGCATGCTCGTCGGCACGTGGCTCTCGGGGCGGCTGGCCGGGCACCTGAGCAACCGGCGCACGGTGCTGCTCGCGTATTGTTTCATGGGTACGGCGGCGCTGGCCAACGCCGCGTTGCACTGGTGGCGCGCGCCGGCTTTGCCGTGGAGCATCCTGCCGCTGGTCCTCTACGTGCTCGGGAGCGCGCTTGCGATGCCGAGCCTCACGCTGATGGCGCTCGACCTGTTTCCGCAACGGCGCGGGCTGGCGTCGTCGTGTCAGGGTTTCATGCAGAGCGCGGGCAACGCCGTGGTCACGGCCGTGCTGGCGCCGTTGCTCTGGGGCACGGCGCTGAACCTCTCGCTGGGCATGCTGGCGATGCTCGCGGCCGGTGGCGTGGCGTTCGGAGTGTATCTGGTCGGTGTGAAACGACGCGGCGTGGCGCCGGCCTGAGCGGCGGCGAACGCGAAGGTTGGGGCTGGCGAAGCGCTCAAGCGCAGCGGTAACGTGTCGATACAACGTCGACGCGCCGCCTCCCTTCCGGGTCCCGGGCGCGTCGCGCCCGGCCCCTCCCATGCAGACCCCGATGCCTTCCCTGCTTCTCCCGCCCCGTCGCGTCCCCAACGGCTCCGTGTTTGCAGGCCGGCTTCGGCGGCGGGTCGCGTGTTTCCTCCTGGTGTGTCTCGGCGGGGCGTGCGCCGTGGCGACGGAGCCCTCGCGACCGCTTTCGCTGGTCCTGTTGTGGCACCATCAGGCGCAGTTCGCCGGCTACTACATGGCGCTCGAGCAGGGCTTCTACCGGAACGAGGGGCTCGAGCTGGAGATCCGCCGGGGCGGCCCCGACGTGTCGCCGCTCGACGAGCTCGCCGCCGGCCGGGCGGACTTCTGTGTATCCATGCTTCCGCTGGCCATGGAGCGGCGCGCCGCGGGTGGGGAACTGGTGTTGCTCGCCCAGGTGGTCAACCGCAGCAATTTCGCGCTCGTGGCCTGGAAACACCCCCCGAGCCTGCCGGGCGGCGAGATCACGGGACCCCGCGACCTCGCGGGCCTGAAGGCCAGCCTCTGGGAGGGCGACCTGCGGCTGCCCTACCGGGCCTTCTTCGCCGCGCAGGGCGTGCAGCCCGAGATCCTCCCGCAGTACTACAGTCTCTCGCTGTTCCTGCACCGCGGCGTCGATGCCTGCGCGGTGATGCGGTACAACGAATACGACCGGCTCCTCCAGAACGGCGTGCGCGACGAGGACATCGTTGTGTTCGACCTGTGGCGCTTCGGCATGGTCCTGCCCGAGGACGGGCTCTACGCCTCCGAGGCGCTGTGGCGGGCCGAGCCCGCACGGTGCCGGGCCTTCGCCCGCGCTTCGCTCGAGGGCTGGCGCTACGCGCAGGCGCACCCGGAGGAGACCCTCGACGTGGTCATGCGCTATATCGAGGCCGACCACCTGCCGACCAATCGCCCGCACATGCGTTGGATGCTCACGGAAATCCTGCGCTCGGCGTTTCCGACGGAGCAGGATTCCTGGCAGTTCGGCGTGCTCGACAGCGACGACTTCCAGCTGACCGCGGCGCAGATTGCGCTCGGCGACCCGGCGTTCGTTTCCCCCGATTTCGCAACCATGGTCACCCCGGAGGCTCGTCATGGCGTACGGTGAACGTTCCCTCGTCGGCCGCCTGCAGGCGACGATCCTCGGCGGCACCGGACTGGTGCTGCTGGCGGTGTTGGCGGTGACCCATTTCTCGCAGCGCCGGGTGCTCTTCGAGCAGCAACGCGGCCGGGCCGACGCCCAGGCCTTGGCGGCGGTCAACCACATCGCCGCCCAGCTTGGCCGGGTGGAGACGGCCGTGCAGTCGGCCGCGGTCGCCTGGTCGCTCCTGCCGGAAAACCGCGAGTCCGTCGGGCCGATGATCGAGGGGTTGCTGCGCGCCCAGCCCGACCTCTGCGGCATGGCCGTGGCCCTCGCGCCGGAGCCCTCGCGCGCCGATTACCGCATCCTCTACGGCTTCCGGGAGAACGGCCTGGTCTTCGTCGCCGACCGTGTCCAGACCGACCGCGACTACCAGGCCGACTGGTTCTATCTGCCCTACCACCTGCGGCGCGGGGTCTGGAGCGAGCCGTATTTCGACGCCGTCACGCAGACCCGGATGGTCACCTATTCGACCCCGGTGGTGCGCGATGGCCGGGTCGTGGCCGTGCTCACCGGCGACCTCGCGCTCGACTGGATCCACCACCTGCTCGACACCCTCAACCTCGACGAGGGCGCCTCCGCCGTGCTGCTCTCGCAACAGGGCTTCTTCATCTCGCACCCCGACCGCCAGGTGGAGATGCGGGAAACGGTATTCAGTCTCGCCGAGACGCTCGCCACGCCGGAGGCCACCGCCGAGCTCAAGGACCTCGGCTGGGCCATGCTCCGCGACGAGCCCGGCCAGCGCTTCTACCACCGCCCGCTCGACGGTCGCCGCGCCTACATCAACTACCGCCGGGTCACCTCCGTCGGCTGGTCGATGGGCGTGATCGTGCCCGAGGAGCACATGCTCGCCACGCTCAACCGCCAGACCCGCTTCAACGTCCTCGTCGGCGCCGGCGGTCTGCTGCTGCTCGCCCTCGCCGCGGTGCCCACCGCCTACTCGATCGCCCGCCCGCTGCAACGGCTCGCCCGGGTCGCCCTCCACCTCGCCGCCGGCCGCTTCGACACTCCGCTGCCGCCCGTGCGCCGGCTCGACGAGGTCGGCCGCCTCACCGAAAGCTTCGGCTGGATGCGCACCGAGCTGCGCGACTATATCGAGAAGCTCACCACCACGACCGCGGCCAAGGAGAAGATCGCCAGCGAGCTCGCCATCGCGCACCAGATCCAGCTCGGCATCGTCCCGAAGCTCTTCCCGCCCTTCCCGCAGCGCAAGGACCTCGACCTCTACGCCTGCCTCGAGCCCGCGCGCGAGGTCGGCGGCGACCTCTACGACTTCGCCCTGCTCGACGCCGACCACCTGTATGTGGCCATCGGCGACGTCTCCGGCAAGGGCGTGCCCGCCTCGCTGCTCATGGCCGTGTGCAAGACCCTGATGAAGTCGATCATCCAGGCCGTGCGCGACCCCGCGCGCTCGCTGGTGATGGTCAACAACGAGCTCTCCGAGAACAACGACACCTGCATGTTCATCACCGCGTTCTGCGGCATCCTGAACTTTCGCACCGGCGACCTCGTCTTCGCCAACGCCGGCCACAACCCCCCGCTCATCCTGCGCTCCGGCGGTCCCGTCGAGGTGCTCCGCAGCAAGCCCGGCGCCGCGCTCGCCGCCATGCCGGGCAGTCGTTATGTCAACCGCTCGGTCCGTCTCGGCGGAGCGGATGCCCTCCTGCTCTACACCGACGGCGTCACCGAGGCGATGGACCCCGCCAACGCGATGTTCGACGAGCCCCGCCTGGTCGCGCTCGCCGGTGCCGAGCGCGCCTCGCGGATGCGCCCGCTCGTCGAGAAGATCGTCGCCGCCGTGCACGCCCACGCCGCCGGCGCCGAGCAGTCCGACGACATCACGCTCCTCGCCCTCCGGGTTGCCGAGTATCCGGACGCCAATGCCGCCGCGCCGGCCCGCGCGCCCGACGCCGAGCTGGCCCTGCCCAATCGCCAGGATGCCCTCCCGCAGCTCGTCGCCTGGATCGAGACGCGCGCCGAGGGCTCCGGCTGGCCCCTGCCGGTCGTCGTGAACCTCAACCTCGCGCTCGAGGAGTGGTTCGTGAACATCGTCTCCTACGCCTTCGCCGATTCCGCCGAGCACACGATCCGGTTCCGGCTCTGGTGCGACGGCGAACTGCTCCGCCTGGAGATCGAGGACGACGGCCGTCCCTTCGATCCCACCGCCCACGCCCCGGCCGACACCGCGGCCGGCCTCGACGAACGCAAGGTCGGCGGCCTGGGTATCCACTTCATCCGACGCACCATGGCCGGCATGGCCTACCGCCGCGTCGCCGATCGCAACATCCTCACGCTCACCGCGCGTCTCGCGGTCGCCTCCGCCTGAACCATGCTTCGCCGCCTCAAACACCTCTGGCTGGGCGCGACCCTCATCGCCGCCGCCTCGTCGCTCCTGCTCTGGTCCGATCTCGGCCGTCGCCAGAAAACACCGACCGCTCCCGCGCACGTCCCGCGTGTCGCGCTCTTCCAGTTCACCTCCACCACGCTCATCGACGACACCGCCCGCGGCGTCGTCGAGGGACTCGCGCAGGCGGGCTATGTCGACGGGCGCACGCTCAAGCTCGAACGTTTCAACGCCTCCGGCGACTACGCCACCGCCACCGCGATCGCGCGCGACCTCGCCGCCGGCGGTTTCGACCAGATCGTCACCGTCAGCACGCCCGCGCTCCAGGCCATGGCCGCCGCCAACCGCGAGGGCCGCACGCCGCACGTCTTTGGCGCGGTCACTGATCCCTACGGCTCCGGTGTCGGCATCACGGGTACCGCGCCCGAGCAGCATCCGGCCCATCTCGTGGGCATCGGCACGTTCCAGCCGGTCGCGCGCGCCTTCGAGATCGCCCGCCAGATGAATCCCCAGCTGCGCCGCGTGGGCGCCGTCTGGAATCCCACCGAGCACAATTCCGAGGTCTGCGTTCAGCAGGCCCGCGCCACCTGCGCGGCGCTCGGGATCGAGCTGCTCGAGGCCAACGCCGGCAACACCTCCGAGGTGCCCGAGGCCATCCGCTCCGTGCTCGCGCGCGATGTCGATGCCGTCTGGATCGGCGGCGACACCGTCGTCAACGCCTCCACCGGTTCGGTCGTCGCGATCGCCCGCGCCAACGGCGTGCCCGTCTTCACCAACGACCCTTCCGACACCGCCCGCGGCGCGCTCTTCAGCCTCGGTGCCTCGTATCCCGATGTTGGGCGCACCATCGCCGCGCTTTCCGCCCGGCTGCTGCGCGGCGCCGATCCGCGCACGATCGGCGTCGAGAACGTCGTGCCCGAGCGTCTCGCGCTCAACTCCGAGGTGCTGGCCGCGTATGCGAAAAACTGGTCCGCCTCGCCCGAGTTGTTGGCGCGCGCCGCCGCGGCCGCCCAGCCTGCAACCGCTTCCGCCTCCCCGGTCGCCACCAAGCCCGAGCCGGGGCGGGTCTACAAGGTCGACCTCGTCTACATGTCGCCGCACAAGCTCTTCGACGAGGCGATCGTCGGCGTGCGCAAGGCCTTTGCCGAGCGCGGCTTCGTCGCCGGCAAGAACCTCCGCCTCTCCGTCGCCCACGCCAACGGCGACCCGTCGATCATGCAGCAGATCGCGGCCAACGTGGCCTCGTCCGACGCCGACCTCATCATGGCGTTGTCGACTCCCGCACTGGCCGCCGTCGCCGGGCGCGTGAAGGACAAACCGGTGGTCTTCGCCATCGTCACCGAGCCGGTCGGGGCGGGCGCGGGCAAGTCGTTCACCGACCACCAGGCCAACGTCACCGGCGCGGTGGCGCCCGCGCCGCTCGAGGGCGGTTTCACGTGGCTGCTCAAGCTCCGCCCCGACATCCGCAAGATCGGCATGGTCTACACGCCGTCCGAGCCGAACGTCATGACCGAGGTGCGCGTCGCCGAGGAGTTCGCCCGGAAGTACGGCTTCCAGCTCGTGCGCCGCGCGGCGAACAATCCCAACGAGGTGCCCGAGGCGCTCGCCGCGGTCTTCGCGGAGGACATCGGGGCGTTCTTCCTCGCGGGCGACAACGCCATCATGGCGGCCGAGTCGCTCATCGTCTCCACTTGTCGGAAACACCGGGTGCCGCTGCTCGCCGACGACGAGTCCGGCATGGGCTCGGGTGCGTTGCTGGCGTGCGGCATCAGCCCCGAGGGCAACGGCCACTTCGGCGGGCTGATGGCCGCCCGCGTGCTCCTCGGCGAGGATCCCGCGAAGATGCCGTTCACCCCGTCGCCGGAGTCCGAGCTCTCGGTCGACCTCGCCGCTGCCGCGCAGCTCGGGATCGCCTTGCCGCCGGAGCTGCTCCGCGAAGCGAACATCTTCCACCACGTCGCCAACCGCTTCGGACGCCCCGCGCGCATCGCGCTCGTCAACCTCGTGCAGGCCCACGACCTCGAGGCGGCCGAGACCGGCCTGTTGCGCGGTCTCGCCCAGTCCGGTCTCGAGGCGGGCGCCGATTTCGTCGTCCAGCGCTACAACGCCCAGGGCGAGCTCTCCCAGCTTCCGCAGCTCTTCGACGCCGCGCTGGCCACGCAGCCCGACCTTGTCGTCACCGTGACCACGCCCGCGTTCGTCGCCGGTGCCCACAAGGTCACGACAGTGCCCCTGGTCTTCACCGTCGCCAGCGATCCGGAGAAGCTCGGTCTTTTCGCCAAGGGCCGCCCGGCCAACCTCGCCGGCGTCTTCGACAATCCGCCGATGGACAAGTTGCTGGAGATGGCCCGCGCCCATCGCCCCGGGCTGTCCGCCATCGGCACGGTCTTCAACCCCGCCGAGCCCAACTCGGTGATCTCCGTCGAGAGACTCCGTGCCGCCTGCCGCGAGCGCGGCGTCGCGCTGCACGAGGCCACGATCACCAACGTCTCCGAGTTGTCGCTCGCCGCGCAGTCGCTCGTCCAGCGCGGCGCGCAGGCGTTGCTCACCTCGGCCGACAACCTCGTGGCCACCGGTTTCCCGGTGTTGGCGCGCACCGCGAAGGTGGCTGGTATCCCGCTCTTCACGACCGAGCCGATCCAGGTCGAGCAGGGCGCCACCGGGGCCTGCGGCGACGACTTCGCGGAGTGGGGCGCGCAGTCCGGCCGCCTCGCCGCCAAGGTGCTCGCGGGCGTGCCGCCGGCGATGCTGCCGTTCGAGGCCACCGCCGTGCAGCGCACCGTCGAGCCCGAGCCCGCCTCCCGGCCGGCGCCTTCTCCGTCGGCCCAGCTTCCCGCGCCACCGGTCCGCCCGTGGCAGTTGCGCATCGTGGCTTACAACGACACCACCATGTCCGAGCAATGCCTGCAGGGCCTGAAGGACGGCCTCGCCCGCGGCGGCCTGGTCGAGGGGCGCGACTTCGCCCTCAAGGTCCTCAACGCCCAGGGCGACATGGCCACGCTCGTCAGCATCGTGAACTCCGTGCGCGCCGAGCAGGTCGACCTGCTCATGGTCATCACGACCAACGCCCTCCAGACCGCCCTGCGCCAGGCGGGCGATGTGCCCGTCGTCTTCACCGGCGTGGCCGACGCCGTCCGCGCTGGAGCCAGGAAAACGAATACAGACCATCTGCCCAACGTCACCGGCATCACGACACGTTCGCCCTTCGAGGAGATGGCGAAGCTGATCCGCGAGCTGCTCCCGCAGGCGCGGCGGGTCGGCACGCTGTTCTCTCCCGCCGAGCTGAACAGCGTGCTCTACAAGGAGTGGTTTGCCGAGGTGTTGCAGCGCGAGGGCCTTGAGCTTGTGGCCGTGCCCCTCACCGGCAGCGCCGAAACCGCCGAGGCGATCGACGCCCTCTGCCGGCAACGGATCGACCTCGTCTGCCAGGTCGCCGACAACAGCACGCGCCCGGGTTTCGGCCTGATCATCCGCAAGGCGACCGAGGCCGGGCTGCCTGTCTTCTGCTTCGAGACCAACCACGTGAAGACCGGCGCCGTGCTCGCCCTCGCCCGCGACTACTACGACGCGAGCGTCGAGGCGGGCGGGCTGGCCGTGCGCATCCTGCGCGGCGAAGCGCCCGCCGGAATCCCGTTCGCCAATACCCGCAGCGAGGCGCTCACGGTCAATCCCGCCGCCGCCGCGAAAATCGGGCTCACGCTTCCCGCGAGTGTGCTGCAACGCGCCAAAGTCCTCGAAGCGTCCGCCGCTCCCTTCGCGCCGGTCCTCCAACCATGAGCTGCCACCCCTTCGTTCCTCTTTGCGCTTTGCGCCGGTCATGAAACTCACCACCACCGCCTTCCCCGATCGGCTCGAGATCGCCGTCGCCGGCCGGCTCGATGCCGCTTGGGCCGAGCATTTTCTCGAGGCCACCCGGCGCGCCGTGCGCGAGGGCCACCACCAGCTCCGGCTCGACGCCAGCGGGCTCGAGTATCTCAGCTCCGCCGGCATCCGCTCGCTGTTGCAAACCCACCGCGAGGTCGCTGCGGTGCGCGGTTCCTTCCGCATCGTCCGTGCCTCCGAGTTCATCGTCCAGACGCTGAGCATGTCGGGCTTTGACTCGCTGCTCGCGCTCGACGAAGCCGCGGCGGAGCCGGTCGCGGCCTCGGCGTCGGAGTCCGCCGCGCCGCCGCCGCCCGCGGGCTGGACGACCCCCGGTGCCGACATCGAAACCTATCCGCTCGGTGGGGACAGGGCCCCGCTGCGCGGCGCACACCTCGGGCGCTGGCAGACGTGGACCCCGCTCGATCCGGCTGCTTGCCGCGACGAGGCCTTTGGTGCGTCCACGGTCGCCCTCGGGATCGGCACGCCGGGCCAGGATGACGACGTGCGCGCGCGTCTCGGCGACTTCCTTTCGATCGCCGGTTGCACCGCGTATCTGCCGGGCGACGGCAGCGAGGCGCCCGACTATCTCGTCGAGGCCGGCCAGTTCGTGCCGAAACTGCGTGTCGCCGATGCACTGCGGGCGAGCGGAGCGTTTACCCATCTGCTGCGTTTCCAACCCCAGGATACCGGGGCGGCGCTCCCGCTCGACCGGTTGCTCGAGGGCGCGTTTGCCACCACGAAGGCGAAACACATCGCAGTCGTCGTGCTCGCCGAGATCGACGGACTCGTGGGCCTATCGTGGGCCCGCTCGCCCGGGCTGCTCGCGGCAGGCAGCAAGGCCGAGGAGTTTCCGGCGGTGCGCGAGTGGCTCTCGTTCTGTGGCGAGCGCGTGCACGGCGGCGAGCTCGCGCTCGTCGTCGCGTTCGCGAGCGCGGAGGCCCCGCCGCCGGGCGTTTTGCTGCCACCGCTGCCGTCGCGTCCGGGCTGGTTTGCCCACGCGCACGCCGCGGTCTTCCCGTTTCGCCCGCTGCCCAACGGCGCGCTCGCTCTCGCCGACACCGTGCAATCGCTCTTCGCCGGTGCGGCGCCGCTGGCGTTGCTCCATCTCGTCGAGGACGACCGGCCCGCGCTCGGGCTCGGCCACAGCGCCTTCATCCGCGGCGCCTGCTGGTGTGCCCCGGTCAACTTCATCACGGAGGAACTCTCATGACGCTCGTCATCGGCGCCTTCACCATCGGCCTGATCCTCTCGCTGCTCGCGTTGGGCATGCTGATCAGTTTCCGCATCCAACGTTACTGCGACATCACTGTCGACGGCTCCATCACGCTCGGTGCCGCCACCGCGGCGGTGCTGCTCGTGCACGGTTGGCCGCCCTGGGCCGCCACGCTCGTCGCCTGCGGCGCGGGCGCGCTCGCCGGCGCCACCACCGGACTGCTGCACACGAAGTTCCGCATCCAGGAACTGCTGTCGGGCATCCTCACGATGACCGCGCTCTATTCGATCAATCTGCGCGTCATGGGCCGCAGCAACATCCCGCTGCTCGATGTGCCCACGCTGGCCGACGGCCCCGAGAGGCTGTTGCGCCGGCTCACCGGCGGCGTCGAGGCGATCAATGTCGCCGGCTGGGCCGTGCCGACGCGCGATCTCGCGATGCTGCTCACCGTGGCGGCCGCGGTGGCCACCGTCGCCCTGCTCCTGCGTTTCTTCCTGCTCACGCACCTCGGCACGATCATCCGCGCCGCGGGCGAGAACCCGCAGATGGCTCGCGCGCAGGGCGCCGACGACCGGCGCATGCTCGTCTTCGGCCTCGCCGTGTCCAACGCGCTGGTCGCGCTCGCCGGCGCGATGCTCGCCCAGTATCAAGGCTTTGCCGACGTGCAGATGGGCATCGGCATGATGGTCTGGGGGCTCGCGAGCATCATCATCGGCGAGGCGCTCACGGGGAAGGGGAGCCCCGGGCTGGCGCTGGTCGGTGCGATCATGGGCACGATCCTCTTCCGCCTGCTCATCGCCATCGCGCTGCGTTGGGGGCTCGACCCCAACGACCTCAAGCTCGTGACCGCCGCCTTCGTCTTCGCGGCGCTGGTTCTGCCCAAATGGTTCGGCTCCTTCGGCCGGCGCATCTTCGGAGGTCGTCATGCTTAAGCTCCGTTCCCTCGCCAAAACCTTCTTCCCCGGAACGCCCAACGAGGTGCGCGCCCTGCGCGGCATCGACCTCGACCTGGCCGACGGCTGTTTCGCCGCGATCATCGGCACCAACGGCTCCGGCAAGAGCACGCTGCTCAACGCCGTGGCCGGCACGTTCCTGCCCGATGCCGGCAGCGTGGAGCTCGACGGCCACGCGATCACCGACTGGCCCGAGCACCGCCGCGCCACGCTCGTCGGGCGCGTGTTCCAGAATCCTTTCGCCGGCACCGCGGCCGAGATGAGCATCGCCGAGAACATCGTGCTCGCCACCCGGCGCGGCCGGCCGCGGGGTTTCGGTTTCGCGCTCCCGCGCCAGGTCCGCGACGAGATCGCCGACCGTATCCGTTCGCTGAAGATGGGGCTCGAGAATCGGCTCGAGAACCCGATCGGCACGCTCTCCGGCGGCCAGCGCCAGGCGCTCACGCTGCTCATGGCCACGTGGCTGCGCCCGAAGTTGCTGCTGCTCGACGAGCACACCGCCGCCCTCGACCCGAAGAGCGCCGCGCAGGTGGCCGTGCTGACCAAGGAGATCGTCACCCGCGAGAAGCTCACCGCGCTCATGGTCACGCACTCGATGCAGCAGGCCGTGCAGTTGCCCGACCGCATCATCATGATGCACCGCGGGCAGGTGGTGGAGGACTACGCCGGCGAGCGCCGCGCCCGCGTGCGCACCGACGACCTCCTGCACGCCTTCGACCGTGTGCGCCGCCGCGACCTCTTCGATTCCGCGGTTGCCTCGACGGTGCTTCCGCAATTCGCGTGAAGCGCAACCGCTCCGCCCGGACCGGCGGGGAACCACTGATCCTAGAAACGGCAGTTCGGACAGGTCACAGAGGCAGAGGAGAGCCGGAAGGAGAACACGGAGAGATGTTTGGCAATATTACGCCGCGAGTTGGTACACTCACCCCAGAGGTGAACCGCGCGACGAACCATTTTCT
>JAEZUE010000098.1 GCA_023443455.1 Verrucomicrobiota bacterium | reverse complement strand
CAAAGAACCGTCCCTTCCGACGCGGAGCTGCTCCGGCGCTGGCGGCTGTTGCACCCGAAGCCGACGAAGTACCAGGCGGAGCGATTGGAGGTGATCGAGGCGGCGTTGGCGGCGGGTTCGGCGGAGGGCGCGGCGTGGCGACAACGGCAGTTGGCGCTGATGGGCGATGTCTCCCAGTTCATGAAACTGGTGAAACAGCGCTTCGCGATCTGGTTCAACAAGGCCCACAAACGCTACGGCACGTTGTTCGCCGAGCGCTTCAAGTCCGTGCTGGTCGAGCCGACTGGCCACGCGCTGCAGACCGTCGCCTACTACATCGATCTGAACCCGGTGCGGGCGGGCTTGGTGGAGGACCCGAAGGACTATCGCTTCTGTGGCTACGGCGAGGCGGTGGGCGGAAACAAAACGGCGCGCGCGGGGTTGGGGCGTCTGCATGGCGGAGACTGGCGCAAGGCGCACGCGGCCCATCGTACTGGAATCTTCGGCACCGGGGCGGCACCGCGGCGAAACGGTGCGACGATCGATCCGGCGAAGTTCGACGAAGTCCTGCGACAGAAGGGGCAACTGCCGATGACCGATGTTCTGCGCTGCCGGGTACGCTACTTCACCGATGCGGCCGTGCTCGGGTCGCAGGTGTTTGTGGAAACCCATCTCGTAGCCTACCGCCGACGGCATGGCGTCCGGGAGCGCACCGCGCCACGGGCGTTGGCTCCCGTCACCGACTGGGGCGGACTGATGGCGCTGCGCGGTCTGCGCAAACAACCCTTCGGGTGAGGTTCGTTCGTTCGTTCGGCGGAGCCGCGGCAGATGGGCGGGGGAGGGGGCGTTACGGTAAGTGGGCAATCGGGCAGGCGAATCCGCGACGTACGCGGTGCCCCGAGCTCACGGCCGGATCTCGATCTTGGTGCCGATGGGGACGAGGTCGAAGAGCTCGGTCATGGCGTCGTCGTCGAGGGCGACGCAACCGAGCGTCCAATCGCTGGACGAGCCGCAGCCGTGGATGAAAATCTCGCCGCCGAGCGCGGTATTCCACGGCGGGGTGGTCCGCTTCCGGTGGGCGGCGACGATGGCGTCATGCTGGGCCGGGGTGATGAGCCTGTCGCGTAGCCCTCGGGCGGCGTCGGCCGGGGTGGGGTAACTGATTCCCAACGACAGGTGGAAACGGCTCTTCGGGTTCTTTACGCAGACGTAGTACGTGCCCTCGGGTGTCCGGCCGTCGCCTTCGCGCACCTTCGTTCCGATTGGATGGGTGCCGAGACCGACTCGGTGGGATTTCAGCGTCCTGCCGCCTTCGTTCACTTCGAGACGGCGTTCGCTTTTCCAAATGACGATTTCCAGGTTTTGTTCGGCGGCCCAACCTGTCGCGCCGGGCAGAAGCGCGACGACGAGAAAAAGAAAGAGCCGCCCGAGGGCGGCTCGAATACGGACGATCGGCTGCCGGTTCACTTCGCGATCTTGCCGAGCTGGTCGGGCGTCATCTCGTCGGCCGGAATGGCCTCGCCGTCGCCGGCCATGGGCTGGCGGAAGTTCACCACGTAGACCTCGTTGGCGGCGCTCTCGTCGTCGTTGAAGAGTACGACGCGCACGGTGTTGAAGATGTAGGGACGCGGCACCGGCAGCGGGGACCGCAGGGACTTGCCGTCGCCGCCGGCCTTCATGAAGAAACGCTCGTTGGACTTGCCTTTGCGGAAGGCCACAACGGCCTGGGCCACGTTCGCGTCGGTCTCCTTCTTCTCGGCGTCGAGGAATTTGATCACAAAGTTGCCGCCCTCGACGAGGAGGTTGATGAAGCCGCCGCCTTTGCGTTCGATCATGGCTCCCACCGGGGCTTCCTCGGCGGCGGCCGTGGCGTCGGGCGCAGGCTTGGGGTCGGCCGCCGGCAGGCAGGGGATGATCGCGAGACCGAGTGCGAGGGGCAACAACGCGGAGAGCTTCTTCATCGGAGGTGGACGATGTCCCGGTCCCGGAGCGGTGGCAAGCTCGCGCCGGTGGGCCGGCGCCGCGTTTACGCAGGTTTCACCTACTAGCGCGGGGTGCGGTGCAGCTTGCTTGCTTGCCCGGTCACGGTAGCGTCGGCCTGGTTCTGTAGGACTTGGAAGCTGGCGGGATGGGCCGCCTCAACTCGAAGCGTATGCATACCTCTCTACTCCGAAATCATGCCACGGGCCGTTTGTTCGGCCGCGTGTTGGGTTGTTTTCTGGTCGTGCTCGCCCTGGGGACCGGTGTGTCCAATTTGCCCGGGGCCGAAGACGAGGCCGCGCCCCCGCTGCTCGACAAACCATTGCCGGCCTCCTCGGTGGACTCGGTCGACGCGCAGCCCTCGCCCCGGCACGTCTTCATTTCCGGACACTGGTCGTGGGAGGATGGTGCCTACACCTGGGATGCCGGCCATTGGGAACTGCCGCCGTCGGCAAGCGCAGTCTGGGTATCGGCAAAATGGGAGCAGCGCGAGCAGGGCTTCGCGCTGGTCGAGGGGTACTGGAGCGAGAAGGCGGCCACGGTGGCGGCGGACGCGTCGGCGAGCTCCGAGGCGGCCGCCGGCGAGGTTGTCGCCGAAGCACCGCCTCCGCCGGAACCCGAGGAGATGGAGGCACGCCCGTCGCCCGACCACGTCTGGCTCGGCGGCTATTGGAGCTGGCGCGACGGCGAACACGTCTGGAACCCCGGGCGCTGGGATCTGCCGCCCCGGCCGAATGTCGTCTGGGTCGCCCCCTGCTGGGTGCGCCGCGGGCATGGCTACGCCTTGGTCGAGGGCCACTGGCGGGACAACCGCTACCGCTCCCGCACCTCGGTGGTGATCGAGAACGACGGCTGGCGCAGCGACGGGGTTGTGACCATCGCGCCGCCGCCGCCACGGCGGGCACCGGTCCATTACCGCGCCCCGCGTCCGTCCTACGAACACGTTTGGACCGACGGGTATTGGGCGTGGCATCGCGGGCGTTACGTGTGGATCAACGGGTGCTGGCAACGCCCGCCGGATGGCCGCCGTCGCTGGGTGGCGCCGCGATGGGAGCGTCGGAAGGGCGGTTATCTTTTCGTCGAGGGCACTTGGCGCTAGCCGCCTGCCGGCGCCGATGGATGCCGTCGAGAGGGAGCGCGCGGCCCCCGACGCGGCGGCGGTCATGGACATCCTCGGGACCGACCTGTGGGATCTGCGCGGTCTTGCGGGGGCCGGTGCGCGCCGCCACAACTTCGCCATGCCCAACGGTGACCGCCCCGCCATCCTTGTCGTCGACGACGAACGCGCCATCGCCGACACCGTGGTGTACGCGCTGCGGACCGAGGGGTTCGTGCCCCGCTGGTGTGCGACCGCGGAGGCGGCGAGGGCGGCGCTCGCCGCGGAGCTGCCCGCGCTGGTCGTGCTCGATGTCGGTCTGCCGGATGCCAACGGCTTCGACCTCTGCCGCGAGCTGCGCGCTCTGTATCCCGATCTTCCTGTCGTGTTTCTCACCGCCCGCAGCGAGGTGATCGATCGTGTCGTGGGCCTCGAGATCGGCGGCGACGACTATCTCGGCAAGCCGTTTTCGCCGCGCGAGCTGACTGCGCGCGTCAAGGCGGTGCTGCGCCGCCGGGCACCCGTGATCCCCGCGTGTCCGCCGGTTCGCGACGAGGCCGCCGCCGTGCCGGCCGCCGCCGTGCCGGCCGCGGTCGGTCCGGCAGTCGGCCGGTCCTCGTGGACTGTCGACGAGGGACGCTGCCGGATCTCCTACCGCGGGGCGGGCCTCGATCTCACCGCGACGGAGTTCCGGCTGCTGTGCACGCTGATCGCTCATCCGGGGCGCGTGTACACACGCGAACAGTTGATGAACGCCGCCTGGCCCGACCCCGGTGCCGCGACGGACCGCACTGTCGATGCGCACGTGAAGACGGTGCGCTCGAAGCTCCGCGCGGCGGTGCCCACGGCCGACCCGATCCAGACCCACCGCGGGCTCGGCTATTCGCTGCGGGAGGATTCATGAGCCTGCGCCTGCGTCTCGCGTTGTTCCTGGTGGCGGTGTTCTGCCTGGGCGAGTGGCTGATCGTGCGCACCGCGCTCAACGAGGTGAAGCCGCGCTACCTCGAGAGCATGGAGGAGTCGCTGGTCGACGCGTCGCGGCTCATTGCGGCGCTGCTGGAGACGCAACTGGTCGTGGATGGTCCCGACCCGGAACCGCTGCGGACCGCATTCGCCTCCCTGCGGTCCCGGGAGTTCGTCGCCCAAGTCTATTCGATGCGGAAGACCCGGTTGGACCTGCGGGTCTACGTGACCGATGCGGCGGGGCGGGTTGTGTTCGACTCCGACGGCGGTCGGGCGGAGGGCGAGGACTATTCCAACTGGCTCGATGTGAAGCGGACTCTGGCCGGTCAATATGGTGCCCGGGCTACCCAGGCGGTGGCGGGCGACAACGAGTCGCTGGTCCTCTACATCGCCGCCCCGATTCACCGAGGAGACCGGATTGTCGGTGTGCTCTCCCTCGGCAAGCCGACGCGTTCGATCAACACCCTGGTCGCCACGGCCCAGCGACGCATCCTCTACTGGGCTCTGATCTGTGGGGTCGGTTTGCTTGCCGCGTTGCTGATCGCGGCGAACTGGGTGATCGCGCCGCTCGAACGCCTCACGGCATACGCCCGCGCTGTGCGCGACGGCAAACCCGCGCCGTTGCCTGCCCTGCCGGGGCGCACGCTGCAGGAGCTGGGCACGGCTTTCGCCGAGATGCGCGACTCGCTCGAAGGCAAGCAGCATGTCGAGCGCACCACCCAGGCGCTTGCCCACGGGATCAAGGCGCCGCTCGCGGCGGTGCGTGGTGCGGCGGAGCTGCTCGGCGAGGACCCGCCGGCCGAGGATCGTGATCGCTTTCTGGAGAACATCCGCGCGGAGTCGGGCCGCATCGAGCAGATTGTCGGTCGGCTGCTCCAGCTCTCCGCGCTCGAGGCGCGGGCTGGGCTGCGCGGCTCGGAGCGCATCGACTGCGCTGCGTTGTTGGCCGAGTTGGCCGACGCCTTCCGCAGCGCGGGCCGGGCGGCGGGGGTGGCGATCGTGGTCGAGGCGGCGAGCGGCGTGGTCGTCGCAGGCGAACGCGCGCTGCTTGCCGAGGCGTGGACCAATCTGCTGCAGAATGCCGTCGAGTTCTCTCCCCGTGGGGGCACGGTTCGCTGCGGGGCGCAGCCGAACGGACGGTCGGTTGAGGTGGTGATCGAGGATGCTGGGCCGGGGGTGCCGGCGTATGCGCTCGGCCGGATCTTCGAGCGTTTCTACTCGCTCGAGCGACCGTCCACCGGGCGCAAGAGCACCGGACTCGGTTTGGCGCTCGTGCGCGAGATCGCGCACCTGCACGGCGGCGAGGTGGAGCTGACGAACCGCGAGAGCGGCGGTGCGCGGGCCTGTTTCCGAGTGCCGGCGGCCTGAGGGAGATTCCCTGGCTAATGCGTCGCATTAGCGCTGTTTTTGCATCGTTGGTTGGCCGGATGATCCGCTTGTCTCGGAACTGCCGGGCCGCTCACAGTTTTTTCACAGTCGGCGCTGTGCGGCCCAGAAGGGGCCGTTGAAGCGACCGTGCTGTTGTACCCAAACCGCAATCCAAGCACCGGCCACGTTCCGTTCGCTTCCGCCGACGGCTGCGTACCCAAACTGTCATGATCCCATATCCCTTCTCGGCCGCGTTCGCCGGCCGTTCGCTGGCCGTTCGACTGTTTCGCTGTGTTTCCGGCATGAGCTGTGCGCTGTTGATCAGTGCCGATGTCGCGCAGGCGTCGGTGGTCTTCACCGACTCGTTCGAGGTCGGCGCCACGGCTTGGTCGGCCTCGGGTTCCTGGAACCTCACCGCGGAGCGCGCCTCCTCCCCAACCCATTGTGCCACCGACAGCCCCGGCTCGTTCTACGACAACGACACCGATTCTGCGGTCGCGATGGCCGACTCGGTCAGCTTGGCCGGGTTGGTGCGACCGGTGCTCGCGTTCAACCATCGGTACTCCCTTGAGGCGGAGTACGACTTCGCGCTGGTGGAGGTGTCGACCGACGGCGGGTCCACGTGGTCGGATCCGGTCGCGGCGTACACCGGCGAGGCCGACGATTTCCGACCCGCGCAACTCGATCTGGCGGCCCATGCCGGTCAGGCGGATTTCAGGGTGCGCTTCCGCCTGCTCACGGACGAGTCGGTCGTGCGCGATGGTTGGCATGTCGACGATGTGCGGATCGGCGATGCGCCGGAAGCTGTCGTGCTCGCCGAGGCCGCGAGTGTCGGGCGAAACAGTCTCGATCTGACCTGGAGCGCGGCCGGCGGCAGTTTCGCCGCCTACGAGGTCTACCGTGGTCTTGCCGCCGGCTTCGATTGGCGCGACGCGTGGCAGGTCGGGTCCGTGGCCGATGCGGCGATCACGTCGTTCACCGACATCACGGTCGCGCCGAAGACGAAGTACTTCTACCGCGTCGTGGTCGTCGACTCCGACGGACTCCGCTCGACGAGCAACGAGATCGAGGCGACCACGCTTGCGGGCATGGATTTTCCGTTGTTCGACAACGGCGAGGCGGGCGGCCGTATCTGGACGGCGGACTCGCCCTGGGCGCTGAGCGACGAGGCGGCGAACTCCGGTGCGCTGGCCTGGAGCGACTCCCCTGGCGCCACCTACGCCGCAGGCATCGCCTCGCAGGCGCTCACGCTCTCGGCGCCGGTGAACCTGTCGGCCACTGTGAATCCGGTGCTTTGCTTCAACCATCGGCATGCCTTCGCCTCGGGCGATTACGGGTACGTCGAGGTGTCCACCAATGGCGGCTCCGATTGGACCGCGTTGGCGACCTTTGGTGGCTTCTCGGCGGGCGAGTCATGGCAACGCGGTCGGGTGAGTCTCGCGGCACACCGTGCGCCTTCGGTGCTGGTCCGTTTCCGGCTGACCAGCGACACCGGCGCGACAGCCGATGGCTGGCACATCGACGATATTTCACTCTCGGAAGCGCCGGCGACGATCCCGGCCCCTGTGGTCGAGGCGACCGGCTCGACCACAGTTCAGCTTTCCTGGCAGCCGAGCACCGATCCGATGTTTTCGCACTACCTGGTGTTTCGCTCGGCGACGCCAGGCACGGGAATCAACTCCGTGCTCGCCGGCCGGATTGGCGACGCGGCAAACGCCACGTTCACCGACACCGGCCTGCTCATCGACACCACCTATTTCTACCGCGTCTACGCAGTGAATACCTATGGCGGCCTCTCCGCCGACAGCGCCGGCGAGGCGCAAGTGCGCACGCTCAACAATCCCGCCCCCTTTGCGGAGGATTTTGAGAGTGGGCTCAGCGAGTGGATCTTCACCGGTACGTGGGGGGCGACGGACGAGGTCGCCCACGCTGGCGCGCGATCGCTCGCCGATTCTCCGGCGGCGAGTTATGCGAACGGAAGCGACACCTATGCCGAGACCTCGGTCGACCTTTCCGCAACGATCTGGCCGGTGCTGACGTTCTGGGATCGTTTCGCGCTGGGCGCGGGCGACTGGCTGCGGGTGGAGGTGATCGACGGCGACAACAACGCGACGGAGTACCGATACTGCTGTTACGGCGAGGGGGAGCGCAGCGAGTGGCGTCGCCAACAGATCGACCTCTCCCGCTTCAAGGGGCGGCCCAACGTGCGGATCCGTTTCCGTCTGGTGGCCGACGGAGCCACTCCGGGTGGCGGCTGGTTCATCGACGAGGTGAGCGTGGCGG
>JAEZUE010000056.1 GCA_023443455.1 Verrucomicrobiota bacterium | reverse complement strand
ATCGGCCCGAAGCCGCGCTGGGCGCGCACCGACGGCGGCGAGGCTGGTCTGCATCCGTCAAATATCCACGACAACGCCTACGCAGTCTGCGCGATCGATTTCACCGGAGACATGCCGATCATCCTCGGCCCCGATGGCCCGAGCTGCGGCGGCTTCGTCTGCCCCGCCACGATCATCACCGCCGACCTCTGGAAGGCCGGCCAGCTCCGCCCCGGCGACAAGGTGCGGTTCCGGCCCGTGACGCCCGAGCACGCTCGGGAGTTGGAAGCAGCGCATCAGTATCAAATCGAATCCCTTCAGCCGGCTCGCGGACGGGCCGGAGCAGTTGGCAGTTGGGAATTGGCAGTTGGTCGCAAGCGCTCCTCCGCGCCTGCGTTCGAACCAACTTCCAACTTCAAACTACCAACTCCTCCGCCGGTCAGCCCGATCCTCCACTTTGCTCCCGCCACCGACTACCGTCCGTCCATTTGTTACCGGCGGTCCGGCGACAAATACCTGCTCGGCGAATACGGCGCGCAGGTGCTCGACCTCGAGCTGCGTTTCCGCGTGCACGCGCTCATGCAATGGCTCGGCGAGAGCCACACGCCCGGCCTGCTCGACCTCACACCGGGCATCCGCTCGCTCCAAATCCACTTCGACAGCCGCGTGCTGCCGCTCGAGCGACTGATGGAGACCCTGCTCGACGCCGAGGTGCATCTGCCCGATCCCGACGACATGGAGGTGCCGACGCGCATCGTGCACCTGCCGCTCTCGTGGGAGGACGAGTCGACGCTGCTCGCGATCCGCAAGTACATGCAGACCGTGCGCAAGGACGCGCCGTGGTGCCCGAGCAACATCGAGTTTATCCGCCGCATCAACGGGCTCGACTCGGTCGACGACGTGAAACGCATCGCCTTCGACGCGAGCTACATGGTCCTCGGCCTTGGTGACGTCTATCTTGGTGCGCCGGTGGCCACGCCGGTGGATCCGCGTCATCGGTTGGTAACGACAAAGTACAACCCGGCCCGCACCTGGACGCCGGAGAACGCCGTCGGCATCGGCGGCGCCTACATGTGCGTCTACGGCATGGAGGGCCCCGGCGGCTACCAGTTCATCGGGCGCACCGTGCAGATGTGGAACCGCTGGCGCCAGACCGCCGACTTCACCAGCGGCAAGCCGTGGCTGCTGCGCTTCTTCGACCAGATCCGCTTCCACGAGGTGAGTGCCGAGGAGTTGCAACGCTTCCGCCGCGATTTCCCGCTCGGTCGCTACAAGTTGAAGATCGAGCACAGCACCTTCCGCCTGCGCGACTACCGGAAGTTCCTCGCCGAGAACGCCGCCTCGATCGCCGCGTTCAAGGAGACGCAACAGCGCTCCTTCGAGGCGGAGCGGCAACGCTGGGCGGAATCCGGGCAGCTCAACTTTTCCGCCGAGAGCGAGTCCGCCGGCGCCACCGAGCAGGCCGAGCTGCCGGCAGGCCACAAGGCCGTGCTCGCGCAGGTGCCGGGCAACGTCTGGAAGCTCAACGTTAAGGTCGGCGACCGCATCGCGCCCGAGCAAGCGGTGGCCGTGCTCGAATCGATGAAGATGGAGATCTCCGTGCTCGCGACCGAGGGCGGCACCGTCACGCAGGTGCTCTGCGCCGAGGGAAAACCCGTCCAGGCCGGCGACCCGCTGGTCGTGATCGAACCCGCCGCGGCGGCGGGAGTAGTTGGCAGTTAGCAGCTGGGAAGTGGTGAACCCAACCCACAGCCGCGCTCACCGCCCCCGACCAATCCACCAACTACCAACTACCTCTTCCATGTCTCCGACACCGCTCCGCGAAATCCTCGCCCGGATCGACGCCCGCGGGTCTGATCCCGTCTGGATCAGCCGCCTGCCGTACGCCGAGGTGCGCGCCCATGCCGCCACCGCCGGGGAGAACTCGCCCGCGCGTCCCCTCGCGGGAGCCACCTTTGCGATCAAGGACAACATCGACCTCGCCGGCCTGCCCACGACTGCCGCGTGCCCGGAGTTTGCGTACGAACCCGCGGAGTCGGCCCCGGTTGTCCAGCGCCTGATCGACGCCGGCGCCGTGCCGCTCGGGAAGACCAATCTCGACCAGTTCGCCACCGGGCTCGTCGGCGTGCGTTCGCCCTACGGCGTGCCGGTCAATCCGTACGGCCACGCGTTCATTCCCGGAGGTTCGAGTTCCGGCTCGGCGGTGGCCGTGGCGGCTGGGCTGTGCAGTTTCGCGCTCGGCACCGACACCGCCGGTTCCGGTCGGGTGCCGGCAGCATTCAACAACCTAGTGGGGTTGAAACCGACGCGCGGGCTGCTCAGCACGCGCGGCGTGGTGCCGGCGTGCCGCACGCTCGACTGTGTCTCGATCTTCGCCCGCACCGTGGGCGATGCGGCCGAGGTGCTCGGCGTGGCGGCGGCGTACGATCCGCTCGATCCCTACAGTCGGCTGGCGGCACCGCCGGTGCTCGATGAGTGCGGCACGCCACGCATAGGAGTTCCTCGCGCCGGCCAGTTGGAGTTCTTCGGTGACGAGGGCGCGGCGGCTTTGTTCGCCGCCGCAGTGGAGCGATGGCGTTCGCTCGGCGCGACAATTGTCGAGGTCGACTTCGCGCCGTTTCTCGCCGCGGCTCGATTGCTCTACGAAGGGCCGTGGGTCGCGGAGCGGTACGCGGCGATCCGCGAGTTCATCGAGGCGAAACCCGAAGCGCTGCACCCGGTGACGCGGAAGATCACCGAGGGCGCGAAGGCTATCGATGCGGCTTCGTCCTTTGCCGCGATGTATCGGCTCGCCGCGTTGCGGCGCGAGGCCGAGGCGGTATGGACCGACATCGATGTGCTGCTCACCCCGACGGCGGGCACGATTTATACGGTTGCGCAGGTCGAGGCCGACCCGGTCCAGCTGAATTCGAATCTCGGTTACTACACGAACTACCTGAACCTCTTCGACCTGTGTGCGGTGGCGGTGCCGGCGGGTTTCCTGACGAACGGCATGCCGTGGGGCGTCACCCTGGTGGCGCCGGCCTTCTGCGACGACCGGGTGCTTCGCTTCGCGGCGAAATTCCTCGGCGAGGCGGAGCCTGCCCGGGCGTTGTCGGCTCCCGGCCCGATGGTGCGCGTGGCTGTATGCGGCGCCCACCTCAGCGGCCTCCCGCTCAACTGGCAGCTCACCAAACGCGGCGGACGCCTGGTGGCGCCGACACGGACCGCCCCCGCCTACCGTCTCTATGCGTTGCCGGGGACCACGCCGCCGAAACCGGGGCTTGTGCGAGTGGACGAAGGCGGGGCGCCGATTGAGGTCGAGATCTGGGAGCTGCCCGAAGCCGCGTACGGAGGTTTCGTCGCCGGAATTCCGGCACCGCTCGGAATCGGCACAATCACCCTCGAGGACGGCTCCACCGTGCAGAGCTTCCTGTGCGAGGCGGTGGCCGTGCGTGAAGCGCGCGACGTGACAAGCTTCGGTGGCTGGCGGGCGTATCTGAAGAGTGGCGGTTGAGCGGGGCCGACGCTCGCGACGCCCTCCCGAGAACCGGCACCGACAGAGGCCAACGAAGCCGGATCTGTTGGTGGGCTTGCGATGGTGGGGCGCGCTTTCAGCCCGCCATTCCGGCGTTTGCCGACCGGATTCCGCCGATTGGCCCTTCGCTACCTTCGTTACCTCCTGTCGCCTTCTGCTTGTAGGGTGTGCGTTGGCCCAAATTGCGGCCGGCGTTGCTCAGATTTTGACCCGAAGTGTGCTTCCCGCACTCTCGGGTCATGCCGAAAAAGAAACACGAGGTTACGGTGCGCGAGGCGACCCGGGCGGACATTCCGGCGCTCATCGAGCTCAACACCATTGCCTATCCCGTCCTCGCCAACGAGAACGTCGTCTGGGCCGAACGCCATCTGCTCAGCCACCAGCGCGTTTTCCCCCAGGGCCAGATGGTGGCCGAAGTCGACGGCAAGGTCGTCGGCGCCGTGGCCTCGCTGGTCGTCGATCTCGGCCCCGATCCGCTGCGCAACCACACCTGGGTGGGCATCACCGACGGCGGCTATTTCACCAACCACAACCCCAACGGCGACACACTCTACGGCGCCGATGTCTATGTGCATCCCGATTGCCGCGGCAAAGGCGTCGGCGCCACCCTCTACGAGGCGCGGCGCGAACTCTGCCGGCGGCTGAACAAGCGCCGCATCCTCGCGGGCGGGCGCCTCTGGAACTACGAGGAGCACGCCCACAAGATGTCGGCCGAGGAGTATGCGCAACGCGTCGCCGCGGGCGAGTTTCGCGACCTCGTGCTCAGTTTCCAACTGCGCGAGGGGTTCTCCCTGCGCGGGGTCATGCCCCACTACCTGCGCGACCCGAAGAGCCACAACTACGGCAGCCTCGTCGAGTGGCTCAATCCCGCCTACAAGGCGCCGCCGCGCGCCGCGCGCAAGGTGCGCCTCGCCTGTGTGCAGTACCAGATGCGCAAGGTGAAGTCCTTCGCCGACTTCGAGCAGCAGGTCACCTATTTCGTCGACGTCGCCGCCGACTACCGCGCCGACTTCGTGCTCCTGCCCGAGTTTGTCTCCGTGCAGCTCCTCTCGCAGGAGGACGCCTTGTCGCCGATCGAGGGCATCCGGCGCCTCGCGGATTACGAGAAGCGCTTCACCAAACTCGTCAGCAAACTCGCGACCCGCTACGGGGTCACGATCATCGCCGGCAGTCATCCGGTCCGGCGCGCCGACAAGCTGCTCAACATGTCCTTTGTCTGCCTGCCCGACGGCCAGATCGTCGGCCAGCCGAAGCTGCACATCACGCCGAACGAACGTTCGGGGTGGGGGATCAGCGGCGGCCACAGCCTGCGCGCGATCGACACCCCGAAGGCCAAGATCGGCGTGCTCATCTGCTACGACGTCGAGTTTCCCGAGGCCGCGCGCCACCTCGCCGACCAGGGCGCCGAGCTGCTCTTCGTGCCGTTCTGCACCGACAACCGCCAGGGGTATCTGCGGGTTCGTTACTGCGCCCAGGCCCGCGCAATCGAGAACCAGATCTACGTCGCCCTCGCCGGCAACGTCGGCAATCTGCCCGACGTCGGCAATCTCGACATCAACTACGGCCAGGCCGCCGTGCTCACCCCCTCCGACTTCGCCTTCGCCCGCGATGGCATCGCCGCCGAGGCCGACTCCAACGAGGAGACCGTGCTCATCTGCGACGTCGACCTCGACGCTCTGCACAGCTCCCGCTCCGGCGGCACGGTCACCCCCCGCCTCGACCGCCGCGGCGACCTCTTCCGCCTCGTGTCCCTGATGCCCGGAGACGAGCAACCCATGGGCCCCGACGACGGCCCCCTCGGCACGCTCCCGGCCGAGGACGAGTAGGGCCAGGCTTGCCAAAGCCGCCCCACCTACGACTACGATCGCCACCGGAAAGGAGCGAAACACCCGAGCACCTTCGGCCCCACTCTGAGAGACCTATCACTACGACGGCTGCTACACTCTAGCCGCAGAGAGTATACCGCAGGTTCTACGGAATGGAGCTCAAGGCGACTTAGGCGAAGCTGCAGTTCGGGCGAGATTGCTAAACAGCAAGACGGTGGACCTTGTCGGTGAGCAGATCCGGATTAACACGCCTGGCGTTGGCTCGCATCGATACGTCGATTTCTTGGTTCGCGGAAAAGAAACCGGTATCTTGCGGATTATTGAGGTCAAAACTGGTGGTGCCACGCGCGATGCTGCTCAGCTGGCTAAGGACGCATTGATCGCCGATCCTCTTGCTCCGACGACCTTCTCGGGGCGGGCTGCGAGAGCGGCAGGCTTCCCGAATGGCACGCCAACAGGTCCGATCCGGACTTTTGAAGTAAATGCATCCAACTTGAACCACTAATGGACGAGATCACATCGGCGATAGGTCAGGTGCTGGCCAATGAACTCGAAGGCTTCAAATTGATGAAGTCTCGCGACAGCTTGGTTCGAGCTACGGGCTTCGGGTGGCATGCAATCGCCATTGAGGCGCTTCCGACCGCGGCCCCGGGAGTCGTCAAACTCGCGGCGCATGCACAAATCCGAATCGACGAGATCGAAGCGCTCTACATCCCCCTGCATCCGTTCATCGATGCAAAGGCTGCAAAGCTTCACCCTACGCTAGTGACCAATTGCGACTCCCTGCTCGGGGATCGTGCGCTCGCAAATGGGTTTCCCGCTGATCAGGCCAGCATCAAAGCGTTCTCGCTCCGTTATGCTGCGGACTTGCGAACGAACGTCCTTCCGTGGCTAAACCGATACTCAAGTGCCGACGCCTTGTTTGATGGGTTGAGTGACCCGGACCCCAAGAAATGGGTGACGTCGGATCGGCTAACTCGATACCCGGTTTTGATGGCGGTATTGGCCAGTCGTGCGGATTGGGCGCGATTTGACCAGATAGGCGCCGAGTTTGTGGCTTATTGCACTCAGAGGCATGCCTTGGTGTATAAGCCGCTCGCTGAGGCAATGCTGCGGATGCGCGAGCGTTCGCAACGTCCTCAATGATCCAAGCGGCACACGTCGCGCCAGCGGCGAGCCGCTGTCACGCCGTCTGCTTCCTCCTCCGCTTACGCTCCGTCCGGTGAGCACCAACCCCACCGGCGGCGGCCGGTGCGCGAGGAATCGCGCACGAAGCGGCGCTCCTGTAGGACCCGCGCCGGCACGTCACGCGGTCCGTCCGCTGCGCTCCCGGTCCGCGAGTCGTGCCCGCCGAGTCGGACCGGTGGGGGCCCCGCTGCGCCCGGCTGGGTGCCGGGCTTGCTCAACCGGCCCCGTCCGGGCCTCGCCAGCTCGGCCAGGCGGGGCCGGGTCGCGCGCCCGCTCGCTTCGCTTCGCCC
>JAEZUE010000039.1 GCA_023443455.1 Verrucomicrobiota bacterium | reverse complement strand
TGGCGACGCCGATCTTGCCGAGGAACACCTCGGCCTCGGGGATGAGGCTGGAGGGGATGGAGGCGTTGGAGATGGCGAAGGCGGTGGCGTGCGGCGGGTGGGCGTGCACGCAGGCCTTGGCGGCGGGCTGGCGCTTCATGATCGCGTAGTGCGTCTTGGCTTCGCTGGTACGCACGCGGGTGCCGGCGAGCTGGTTGCCGTCGAGATCGGTCAGGCACATGTCCTCGGGCTGCATGAAGCCCTTGCAGATCAGGGTGGGCGTGCAGAGGGCGAGGTTGTCGCCGACGCGGATGGTGATGTTGCCGCCGTTGCCGTCGGTGTAGTCCTTGAGCCAGAGACGACGGCCCATGTCGCAGATGCGGCGCTTGAGCTCCTCGATCGGCGCGGAGTGGAAGAAACGCTGGATCTCGTCGGGCGTCTTCGCGTCGGTGCCGGGCGTCCACTTGTATTCGTAGTCCGGAATCGTGGGGGCGCCGGGGGCCGGGGCGGCAACGGGAGTCGCGGTGACGACGGTCACGGGCGTGACGGCGAGCACGGCGGGCTTGGCGCTCTGGGAGCGGCGACGATCGTCGACGATGTCGCGCGCGGAGGGCGTCAGGCGGGCGTCGGCCGGGATCGGCTGGCCGGCGGCGAGCAGGGATTCGACATCACGGGCGGTGAGGACTTGGGACATGAAGGGGTGGAGTTGGTTGACGTTTGTTGAAAGGGGCTCGGAGGGCTGAATCGCCGCTCTGGCGAGCAGCGCCACATCGGAAGAGGAGGGCGGGATCAGCGCGGCGGGTCGTAGTTGATCTGGTTGACGATGCAGGCGACGTAGGCGTCGACCGGGGCGGGGCCGTCGAAAGGCTGGGTGGCCTCGGCGCCTTCGGTGAAACCGACGATGCAGCCTTCGTCGGCGCCGAGTTCGTCGTACACCACGAGGCTCGAGCCCTTGGCCAGCGGCACACCGGGGGCGCCGGCGAACTGCTCGCGCGAGAACGGCTGCACGATCAGGAGGCAGCCGCCGACGTAGACGGGTTCCTTGATGTGCAGCGTGACGCGGCCGATGACGGTTCCGAGGCGCATGGGTGAAGGGGAGACGAGAGGCGAGAGGTCGAGGGACGAGAGCTGTGGGACGGATGCCGAAACTCGTGGGGAGTTTCGCTACGGGAGAGCGGGTTCAGTTGTCGACGATGCCGATGATGAGATTGCGGAGCGGGGTCTTCGGGTCGCCGACGAGCTCGCGGGTGGTGGAGCCGTCGGTAGAGAGAAGAACCTTCTGGTGGAGTCCGGCACCGAGCGGGTCGATTGCGAGGATCGGTGTGCCCTCCTCATTGCCGGCGGCATCGAGCGGCTGGCAGATCACCGTGCGGCGGCCTTCCATGCTGGGATGGCAGGCGGTGGCAACGATGGTGCCGTCGATACGGGCGAGGATCATGGTGGGCGGTTGTCGGTGCTTTGCGGCCGAAACTCTTGGCGAGTTTCGCTACGAGGTTTGGAGGTAGGAGCCTGCTTGCAGGCGAGGCGGATTCGGGCTGGGCGGACGGCGCGCGGATCGCGTGCAAGCACGCTCCTACATTTTTGGATCGAGACTCAGTAGATGCGGAAGCCGTCGACGAGCACGCAGCGGCGGGTGCGGGTGAAGGTGCGCGGCGTGGTGATGCCTTCGCCGGTGGTGGTCGCGATCGAGTAGCTCAGGTAGCCTTCGCCCCCGAGACCGAGGCCGGCGACCGACGGGCCGTTCTTCACGAAGACCGTGGTGTCCAGCGCGCGGGCCATCTGCGTCATGTGGTCGACGTTGAGGGAGTGGATGATCGCGGAGTGCTTGTAGCCGTGCTCGGCGCGGAGCGCGGCGGAAACGCCTTCCTCGACCGAGCGCACGCGCACGACCGGCAGCATGGGCATCATCTGCTCCTCGATGACGAACGCGTGGTTGGCGTCGGTCTCGGCGAAGAGCAACTGGGTGCCGGCGGCGATGTTGGCGCCGGCATGCTGGGCGAGCACGGCGGCGTCGACGCCGACCATGCTGCGGTTGAGAACCGGATGCGAACAGCCGCCCGCGCCGGCCTTGGTCGAGAAGGCGACGGCGGTGAGTTTGTCGAGCTGGTGGCCGTTGAGCTGGGCACCGCCGTTGCGGGCGAGGGCGGCGAGGAACTGGTCGGCGACGGCATCGAGGACGAAGACCTCCTTCTCGCCCACGCAGAGCAGATTGTTGTCGAACGCGGCGCCCTGGATGATGTCGCGGGCGGCCTTGTCGAGGTCGCCGGTGCCGTCGACGAGCACGGGCGGGTTGCCCGGGCCGGCGCAGATGGCGCGCTTGCCGGACTTCATCGCGGCGGCGACGACCGCCGGGCCACCGGTGACGCAGAGCAGGCGGACCTCGGGGGCCTGGCAGAGGGCGTTGAAGGACTCGAGCGTGGGCTGCTCGATCGTGCACACCAGGTTCTCGATACCGAGGGCGGCCTTGATCGCCTCGTTGTAGGCGGCGACGGCCAACGCGGCCGAGCGGGCGCCGCCCGGATGCGGGTTGAAGACGACCGAATTTCCGGCGGCGACGATGTTGATGATGTTGCCGGAGAGGGTCGGGATGGAGTGCGTCATCGGCAGGATCGCCGCGACGACGCCGAAGGGGGTGTACTCCTCGAGGGTGATGCCGTGGTCGCCGCTGCGCGCGTCGGGGTGCAGCCACTCGACGCCGGGGACGAGCTTCACGATCTCGAGCTTGGCGACCTTGTGGTCGAGCCGGCCGATCTTGGTCTCCTCGAACTCGTATTTGCCCCAGGCGACCGCGTTCTGGGTGGCGAGCTCCTTGACGATCTCCACGACCTTGGCGCGGGCGGCCATGCCCTGGGCGGCAAGCTGCTTCTGGGCGACGGCGGCGGCGGCGCAGGCGGCGGCGACATCCTGGAAGACGCCGGGCCGGCGGCTCGGCGAAACGATCGCCGGGCCGGAGCCGGGAGCGAGGTTGCGGCCGAAGGCCTTGACGACTTCGGCGACGACGCTGCGGACGAGCGCCTCATCGATGGCGGGAGCGGAAGACATGGGAAAGGGGAGGACGGTGAAGTTTCGGTGTGGCGACGTTTGTGAGAACGGCGATTTGGGCATCGCTGCTCTGGCGAGCAGCGCCACGAAGGTCGGAGGTAGGAGCCTGCTTGCAGGCGAGGCGGATGCGGGCTGGGAGGACTGGGCCGGGAATCGCCTGCAAGCAGGCTCCTACAGGATGGACGAAAAGAACGGGATCCGGAATCAGGAGACGCGCTTGCCGAGCACCTCGACGGTGTCGACCAGGCCGATGACGGCGGCGTCGATCGGGAGCGGCTTCATGCCGGTGGCCTGGCGGGCGGAGCTGCCCTGGCAGAAAAGGACGAGATCGCCGTTGCCGGCTCCGAGGGCGTCGCAGGCGATGATGGTGTTGGCCCCGTTGCGGAATTGCGTGGGGTTGGCCTCGTCGACCAGGAGCGGGCGGAGCAGGAGGAGTTTCTGGCCGCGCATGGTTTCGTCCTTCTTGGTCGAGACCACGGAGCCGATGACGCGGGCGAGGAACATGGTGGTGGGATGAAGACGAGGGTCGAGCGAACGAGGGACGAGAGCGGGATCGCTATCGCTGCTCTGGCGAGCAGCGCCACGGGAGCGCGGCGGGAGCGGTGAATCGCTGCTCTGGCGAGCAGCGCCACGGGGGAAGGGCGCGGGGGGGAGCGCCGCTCCGGCGAGCGGCGCCACGGGCCGCGCGCCCGACGACGCTATTTCTTCGGGGCGGCGGCGGCCGGCTTGGGCAGGATCGCGGCGACGTCCTCGTGCGGACGGGCGATGACCTGGACGGTGAGGACCTCGCCGTATTGGCGGGCGGCCTCGGCACCGGCTTCGGTGGCGGCCTTCACGGCGGCGACGTCGCCGGTGACGATGGCGGTGACCATCGCGTTGCCGACCTGCTTCATCGGACCGACGAGGGTGACGTTGGCGGATTTGAGCATCGCGTCGGTGCCGGCGACGAGGGCGGTGAGACCGCGGGTTTCAAGAAGACCGAGGGCGGATTGAGCCATGGGAGTCGAGGGGTTGAGGATGGTGGTGATGTTTCGGGAAAGTCAGGACGCCGCGGAACGGGCGGCGAGGAGGCGGGCGGATTCGCGGGCGACGACGAGCTCCTCGTTGGCCGGGATCACGAGGACCCGGGTGGCGGAGGCGGCGGTCGCGAGGTTGGTCTCGGGCGGGTTGGCCCGGTTGGCGGCGGGATCGAGTTCGAGGCCGAGGCCGGAGAGCCCGGCGCAGACGGCTTCGCGCAGCCACGGATTGTTTTCGCCGATACCGGCGGTGAAGACGAGGGCGTCGCAGCCACCGAGCTCGAGCCAGAAGGCGCCGACCCAGTGGCGGATGCTGTGGACGAGGGCGGCGATGGCGGTCTGCGCGCGGGTGGCGCCCTGGTCGGCGGCGGTCTTGATGTCGCGCAGGTCGTTGCTGGTGCCGGAGAGTCCGAGCAGGCCGCTTTCCTTGGTGAGCTGCTTCTCGACCTGCTCGAGGGAGAGCCCGAGGCGGCGCATCGCGCAGGGCACGGCGGCGGAGTCGAGGTCGCCCACGCGGTTGCTCTGGGGCAGGCCGGACTGCGGGCTCAGGCCCATGCTGGTGCCGATCGCGACGCCGTCGCGGATCGCGGTCACGGAGCTGGAGCCGCCGAGGTGGCAGGAGATGACGCGCAGGGAGGCGCCGGAGACCGGCTGCGGGCCGTCGAGGTAGAGGCGTCGTGCCACGGCGGCGACATCGGCGCGGCCGAGCAGCTCGGCGGAGCGTTCGGCGACGAACTTGTGGCTGGCGCCGTGGAAGCCGTAGCGGCGGATGCCGGCCTGGTACCAGGTTTCGGGTACGGCGTAGCGGTGGGCGTGGGCGGGCACCCACTGGTAGAACGCGGTCTCGAACAGTGCGACGCGCGGTACGGTCGGGTGGAGTTCGCGGAAGAGCCGGAGGCCTTCGGCGTAGGGAGGGTTATGTGCCGGGGCGAGGTCGGAGGTGGCGCGCAGCGCCTTCTCGACGGACTCGTCGGCCAGCAGGCAGCCGGAAAGCTCGCCGCCAAGCACAGTTTTGAAACCCACGCCGTCGAGGTCGGCGGCGGTGCGCACGTGGCCGGCGGAGGCCAGCTCGGCGAGCGCGGCGTCGATGGCGGCACCGTAGTCGGTCACCCGCTCGAAGCCGCCGCGGGCAAGCAGCTGCGCCTGTTCGCCATCGAGGGCGAAGAGACGGTACTTGAACGACGTGGAGCCGAGGTTGGCGACGAGGATGCGCATGGACGCGGGTGGGAGAGGAAAGGGGCGCGCACCGCCGGGGCGGCACGCGCGGAGTGATTCAGGCGGTACGACCGATCAGGCGCTGGCCCATTTGCCGAGCCCGGCGAGGTCCTCGTGCGGGCGCGGGATCACCTGGGTGGCGACGACCTCGCCGATGCGCTTGGCGGCATCGGCACCGGCGTCGACGGCGGCCTTCAGAGAGGCGACATCGCCGCGGAAGAAGGCGGCGACGTTGCCGGAGCCGACGGCCTCGTATCCGGTCATCGTGACGTTGGCGGCCTTGAGGGCGGCGTCGATGGCCTCGATGAGGGCGGTCAGGCCTTTGGTTTCGATCATTCCGAGAGCTTGTTGAGCCATGGAAATAAAGTGTTGGAGGGTTGGGGGGATCAGAGGGCGAACTGCTTGAGCAGCTCGGGGTGCGGGCGGGCGATGACGTGGGCGGCGGCGAGCTCGCCGACGCGCTTGGCGGCATCGGCGCCGGCTTCGACGGCGGCCTTCACGCTGCCGACATCGCCCTGGACGAGGACGGTGACGAGGCCGCCACCGATCTGGACCTGGCGGGCGAGGGTGACGCCGGCCGCTTTGACCATGGCATCGCTGGCTTCGACTGCGCCGACGAAGCCCTTGGTTTCGATAATGCCGAGTGAATCACTCATGGAGGAACGGGGTTGCTGGATTGATGGTTGTACGGTTGAGAGGGAGAGGGCGCTCAGGGGAGGAGTTCGCACGGGGTGCCGGGCACGAGGCCGCAGGCGTTGGCTTCGTCGGTGTCGATGTGGACCTCGAGTTTGAAGTCCTGGTGCACGCGGGCGAGGATGCGGTCGAAGGTGATGGCGCAGGCGCCGCCAATCTTCAGGCGCATGAAGGCGCCCGGCTTCACGCCGTAGAAGGCGGCGTCGTCGGGATGCATGTGCACGTGCGGGGCGGCGCGGATCACGCCCTCGGGCAGCTCGAGGAAACCGGCGGGGCCCATGAGCATGCAGCCCGGGGTGCCCTTGATGTCGCCGGAGGCGCGCACGGGGATGTCGAAGCCCAGCGAGATGGAATCGGTGAACGCGAGCTCGACCTGGTTGAAGTCGCGGCAGGGGCCGAGGATGCGCAGGTTGGAGATGACGCGGCTGCGCGGGCCGATGAGGGTGACGGACTCCTTGGCGGCGTATTGGCCGTCCTGATAGAGCCACTTCATCGGGGTGAGCTGGTGACCCTTGCCGAAGAGCGTCTCGACGGCCGCGGGGGAGAGGTGGCAGTGGCGCGCGCTGACGTTGACGAGCAGCGGGCGGGGCGCGGCGACCGAGCGGGGCAGCGGGCGCTGGAGGCGCTGGTAGAGCAGGCGGCGGACGGTGTGCGCGATCTCCTCGCGATGGGGCAGGGCGGCAGGGGAAGACATCGGGAAAGTGGATGGTCGGGGACCGCGCGGGGCGGTCGGCGAGAGTCCCGGACGGTGCGCGTTAAATGATCGAAAGCGATCTTAAAAATTGGAATGCGCGCAAATGGGGTGCGGACAGTCCGGCGCAGTCGGGGCCGCTTCGCCGGGCGGCTGTTCGATGCCAAACGACCGGCCTCGCGGCTCTCGGCTGGCCATCGTCGCGAGGTTCGTGTTGTAGAGCTCGCCGCCGCCCATGGATCTTCCCGCCCTGCCGCCCGGCTACGAATGCCGCCTGCCGCCGCAGGTCGAGGCGTCCGCATTGGTCGTGGTCGGTCTCGATGTGCTGGGACGCGAGCTGCGGCTGACGCCGGACGCGGCCTCGGCGTGGAACTCGATGCGTGAGGCGGCCGGGGCGGATGGTGTGGTGTTGTTGGCCGTGTCGGGTTTTCGCAGTATCGCGCGGCAGCGCGAGATCGTGGAGCGCAAGCTTGCCGCGGGTGTGCCCTGGCGGGAGATCCTTCGCGTGAGCGCCTATCCTGGGCACAGCGAGCACCACACGGGCCGGGCGATCGACATCGGCTCGCCGGAGTGTGAGCACCTCACCGAAAGTTTCGCCGCGACGAGTGCGTTTCGCTGGTTGGCCCGGCATGCCGGGCGTTTCGGCTATTCGCTTTCGTACCCGCTTGATGGGGCCACGGGCATCGGGTTCGAGCCGTGGCATTGGTTGTGGGCAGCCTGAAATGCCCCGTTGGGAGCGGGGGCGAGATCCGGCGCCCGCTCCCAACGTATGGGATGATCAGGCGGAGGGGGGCAGCTCCGGCGCCGCCGGCGGCGGAGCGAGCAGGACGGGGGCCTTCAGGCCGGGCAGGTATTCGGAGAATTCGCTGTTCTCGCCGCTGTTGCGCAGGACGCGCTGGACCATGCCCATCTTGGCGTCGAGGTTGTCGACCATCGACACGAAGACGGCCTCGGGGGTGGCGGCCATGACGGCGGCACCCCACTCGAGCTCGCCCTGGTGGCTGAGGATGATGTGCTCGAGCCGTTCGAGCAGGTCGGGGGCGAGCTTGTTCTTGAGGCCGTGCTTGCGGACGAGCTGGTAGCCGAGCACGACGTGGCCCTGGAGGATGCCGCGGCGGCTCTTCTTGATGGCGAGGCCGGAGTCGTACTCGATGGTCTTGCCGATGTCGTGGAGGAGGATGCCGGCGAGGGCGAGGTCGCGGTCGATCTCCGGATACACGGGGAAGAGGGCGGTGGCCGCGCGGGCCATGTGGGTGGTGTGCTCGAGCAGTCCGCCGCGGTAGGCGTGGTGCATGGCGATAGCGGCCGAAGAGATGCGGAACGTCTCGCCGATCTCCTCGAAGACGGACTGCACGGCGGCGTGCAGCTCGGGCTGGCGGATCGCGGCGATGTAGGATTGGAACTCGGCCCAGAGCGCCCCGATTTCCTCGGGGGCGGACTCGACGAGTGCGGCGATGAGGTCGGGGTTGGCGGCGAGTTCGGCGTCGTCGACGACCTCGATGTGCGCGAGTTTCGGGGCGAGGCGCTCCTGGAAATAGTCGAGCTTGCCCTCGACGCGCACGACGGCGCCCTCGCCGGAGGCCTTGAGCAGGCCGAAGGAGGGCGAGTCGCCGAACACGGTCGTGTTGAAGGAACCGGTACGGTCGCCCAGCTCGATGGAAAGGAAGGCGTTGTCGTTCTTGGCGGTCTTCTGCGCGAGCTTGCGCAGCACGAAGATGCCGGAGAAGGCGGGGTTGCCGGCGCGGTTGAGGCTGCGAAGTTCCTGGACGGTGAGCTGGGGCATGGGCGGGAGGTCGGTGGGCGGTTGACGGTGGCCAGTGAACGGGGACGTCGGGCACGCTAAGGATGTGCGCTGGGGGCGGAAGGCGGAAATGCGGCAATCCGCCCCTCCGGGCGTGCTCCAACGCGCATCATCGGCCCCGTCGCAGGGCTGGTCCGTACCAACGCCCGGAGTCACTGCCGCTGTCGCCAATCCTTCGTTGCCGTTCAGCCTTCGCCCGACGCGCCGGTGCTGGCCTTGTAGATGCCGTAGCCGAGGAGGAGCACGCCAACCACGACCAGCGCTCCCGAACTGTTGGTGCCGCGCAGTGCCAGTTTTCCGGATGCGCCGCCGACGATCATGACGATGCCAATGATGATTCGAAACATGTGTGTCCTTTCGCCTGGAGTTTTTTGGGGGGGCGCAGGGATTGGCGATCATGGAGCGCGGCCGCAACCCAGAAGTTGGTTACAGGCCGGCAGGCCCTGGGCCTGGGCGTGAGTTCCGCCGGGGCCCCGGGGCACTCACGCGTACTGCTTCACCAGCTTGGTGTAGTCGCGAAAAAACGGATGCCTGGTCGTCTTCAGCACGCTGTAGAAGACCGTCTCGGTGGGCAGGGCGTGGCAGCCGAGGTGCCGCAGGTAGGCGAGGGCGGCGGCGCCGTCGTCGGGGCGGCGGCCACCGAGGGTGTCGGTGAGCAGGGTGACGGTGCGTTCGGTGCCGATGAGGTCGAGCGCGGTCTGGTAGATGCAGATCGGGGTCTCGATGCCGGCGAGCAGCACGTGTTCGATGTTTTGCACCTCGAGCAGCTCGGTCAGCTCGGCGGAGTCGAGGGCGGAGAAGGCGTCCTTGGCGAAGACGGTCGGGTTGTCGCCGGCCAGGGCGAGCAGTTCGGGGCAGGTGGGGCCGAGCTTGGCGGGCACCTGTTCGGTGAACGCGACCGGCAGGCCGAGACCGCGGGCGGCGGCGATGGCCAGCGAGGTGCGGCGCACGAGGGCGTCGGCGCCGGGGACGGCGGAGAGGAAAGGCTGCTGCAGGTCGACGACGAGCAGGAGGGCGCGGGCGAGCGGCGAGTCGGTCATGGATTGCTCCAATAACGACGGTGGGCGCGCACCTGGACAAGCCGGCGTTCGGGCAAAATGTAGGCGGTGAGATAGCCGCCGAGCACGCACGCGGTGTCGATGCCGAGGGACCACTTGAGTTTGTGCACGGTGGCGCGCGGGGTGTGGCCGTAGACGACGAAGGGCGGGCCGCCCCAGAGGTCGGCCCAGAGTGGGGCGCGGGGGCTCTCGGCGCGTTTGCAGCCGCGGCCGTCGGGGGCGACGACCTGGATGCGGGTGACGACCTCGGCGGTCTGTTGCTGCCACGGGATGCCGGGAAGGAATCCGCCGTGCACGCACACGACATTGAGGTCGGGGTCGAAATGGGTGAGCGGCATCTGTTCGAGAAACGCCCAGTCCTCGGGACGGAGCTTGGCCATGGTGGCGCGGTCGTCGTCGCGCAGCAGTTTCGGGTCGTGCAGGTGGCGGGAGCGCAGCAGGCGGGCTTCGTGGTTGCCCAGCAGTGCGGTGGCGCCGGTGGTGCGGGCGAGGTCGAGGACCATGCGCGAGTCGGGGCCGCGGTTGACGAGGTCGCCGAGCAGGACGAGGCGGTCGCAGCGCTGGAGCTGCAGCAGGTCGAGGAGTTCGGCGAATTCGGCGGCGCAACCGTGAATATCCCCGACGGCGATGAGGCGTCCGGTGGTCAAATCGGGATTTGTGCTAGCGTCGCGGGAGTGGCGAAGTAAACAACTTTCCATGGATCTCACCCTTCAGCCCAGCGCGACCCAGTGCGCGGTGACCGGCACGCAGTTCGAAGAGGGCGACCGTGTGGTCAGCTTTTTGGGACATGGCGACTCGGGCGACGACGGCGCGGTGGCGCGGTGGGATCTGCTCGCGAGCGCGGAGGGGGAGTTCACGCCGCCGCCGGCCGCGATCTGCCGCTGGGTGCATGTCTTCAAGCCGCGGGCCCGGGAGGAGAACCAGGAGCGCAACCTCAAGCTGGGGGCCGAGACCCTGTTCACGACGTTGTGCGACCCGGCCGTGGAGCTGAGCGAGGAGAACACGCCGCTGGTGCAGTTCCTGGCGCTGATGCTCGAGCGCAAGAAGGTGATCCGGCCCAAGGGGCTGACGGCGGACCGTGCGCGGCGGATCTTCGAGCACGCCAAAAGCAAACAGCTCTACGAGGTGCCGGTCGGCGAGTTGACGCCGGAGTTTTTCATCAAGGTGCAGAAGCAGCTCGGGGTGCTGGTCGGCGTGCCGAAGAAGAAGGCCGAGCCGGCGTCGGCGACCGCGGCCGTGCCGGTGGCTGCCGCCCCGGCCACCGTGGCTGCGCCGGAGGCGACGGTGCCGGGCGATGTGGCGGGTGCGGCGCCGGAGGGGGCGCCGGAGAGCGCGCCGGGTTGAGACGACGCGGTCGAAACTTTCGGGGAATGGCGCCACGGGGAGCTGCGGCCACGCGGGCGCCCAACTCGCGGTTGCCTTGGGCCCGGAGGGTGTCAGCCTGGGGTGAGATGTTGCCGAACCCTCCGCAACCCCTTGTGCCGGAAATCCGTGGCCGCCGCGCCGTTTTCCGCGTGGCCGCAGTGCTGCTTGGGACGTTGGTGGCGGTGATCGCCCCGCTGCGGGGGCAGACCGGGAGCGTGGGGCCGAAGCCCGTACCCGACATCCTGGTGATCAACTCGTATGCTCCGGGGTACAACTGGAGCGAGGACGAGCTCCGGGGCATGATTTCGGTGATCAAGGCCGAACATCCGGAGATCGAACCGGTGATCGAGTATCTCGATTTCAAGCGTTTCCCGGCCCCGGAGCGGGAGGCGGCGTTGCTGGCCGACGTGGTCTCGAAGTGCCGGGTACGCCCGCCGCGGGTGATCGTGACGCTGGACGATCCCGCCTTCGATTTCGCGGCGAAGCATCGGGCCGAGCTCGGCGGTGCCGCGGTGCCGCTGGTGTTCGGCGGGCTCAACCTCGTCACGCCGGAGCGGCTGGCGGGCCAGCCGAACTGCACCGGCGTGTCGGAGGAGTCGGACTACAGCGGCACGTTCGCGCTCATCGGCGCGCTCGTGCCGACGGCGCGGCGGGTGCTCGTGGTCAGCAACCCGGCGACGAGCGCCCAGGCCTCGCTGCACTCGTTCCGGGGGCATGCGCGCAAGTACGCCGCGTTCTACCAGTTCGAGTACTACACCGAGTGGACGAGCGCCGAGCTCGTCGAGCGGCTCGCGTCGCTGCCCGACGGCACGGTCGGCCTGATCCTCGACGTGACCCGGGATGTGGAGGGGCGGAACAACTACAACAGCGGCGCGTTCACCGAGGCCCTGGCGACCCGCGCCAACCGGCCGGTGTTCATCACCTCGCGGCCGCCCGGCGACGTGGACTGGTCGGTGAAGCCGTGGGATGGGATCGGCGGCGGCCTGGTGGTGGCCGACGTGCACGGCGCAAAGGTCGGCGAACTGGTGCTGCGGGTGCTGCGCGGCGAGCCGGCGGCGGCGATTCCCGTGGAGAGGCACACGCCGCAGCGGCTCGAGGTGAACTACCCGCAGTTGCGGCGCCACGGTTTTTCGTTGAAGCAGCTCCCCCCGGGCACGGTGGTGACCAACGCCCCGCAGACCTTCTACCAGATCAACCGCTCGCGCCTGCCGTGGATCGGCGGCGCCTTCGTGGCGCTGGTGGCGGCGGTGGTGGTGCTCTCGGTGAACAACCTGCGGCGGATACGCGCGGAGAAGGCCCTGCGGTGGGCGGAGGAGAAGCTGCGCTCGGCCCAGAAGATGGAGGCGATCGGGCTGCTCGCCGGCGGGGTGGCGCACGACTTCAACAACATCCTGCAGGTGATCCGCGGCCATGCCTCGTTCCTGGAGGATGCCGTGGGCGGCTCGGCGGAGGCGAGGGACGATCTGGCGATCATCCGTGAGTCGACGGACCGCGCGGCGCAGCTCACGCAGCAGCTGCTCGCGTTGGGCCGGCGGCAACAGTTGCGCACCGAGGAGATCGATCCGGACGTGCTGGTCGAGGGCATGGCCAAGATGCTGCGGCGGGTCCTGGGCGAGCACATCGACGTGCAGCTTACCCTGTTGAGCAAGCCGTGCACGATGCTCGCGGACAAGGGGCAGCTCGAGCAGGTGTTGCTCAACCTGTGTTTGAACGCCCGCGACGCGATGTTCTCCGGCGGGCGGATCGCCATCGCGCTCGAGCGGGTGCGGCTCGAAGCGGAGGAGTGCGAAGGGGCGAAGGAGCGTCGTCCCGGCGAGTACCTGCGGCTGACCGTGAGCGACACGGGCTGCGGCATGTCGGCGGAGGTGCGGCGGCGGCTTTTCGAGCCGTTCTTCACCACGAAGGAGCCGGGCAAGGGCACCGGCCTGGGGTTGGCCGTGGTCTACGGAATCGTGGGACAACATGGCGGCTCGATCGACGTGTACAGCGAGGAAGGGGCGGGCACGTCGTTCAAGATCCTGCTGCCGTTGTGCGCGGGGTCGGTCGAGGTCGGGCGGGTACTGCCGCGCGATGCGATTCCGCGAGGGCAGGGCAAGGTGCTCCTGGCCGAGGACGACCCGCACGTGCGGCGGATCGGCGTGCGCCTGCTCGAGCAGAACGGTTTCCAGGTGCTCACCGCGGCCGACGGCGAGGCGGCCATCCAGTTGTTGTCCCGGCATCATCGCGAGCTGCGGCTCGCGGTGCTCGATGTGCTGATGCCGAAGAGGAACGGGCGGCAGGTGCAGGAGCACATCCGGGCGGAGTGCCCGGGGCTGCCGGTGTTGTTCTGCAGTGGTTACGCGGCGGAGATGCTGCCGGCGAGCGCCGTGCCGGCGGAGGGTTGCGAGCTGCTCGGCAAGCCGTATTCGCGCGAGGAGCTGCTCACGCGGGTGCACCGGTTGGCGCGCACGGTGTGATCCGGGTCCCTGCCATGGCCGCCGACTCGGGAGCGGCCTCATTTGCAGGAAGAGGGAGATGGCACGCGGGGGGGGCGGGTTGCCCTCGACCCGGTTTCCGGGGCGCTTGGTCCGTCTCTCCCAGTTGATGCAACAGGTCGCCCTCGGGGGTTGCCCCGTGGCAGCGGCGGGCCACGATCCGGCTTCCCCAACCCGGTCCCGTGCGTATCCCCTCCGCTCTCCTCCTGTCCCTTCCGTTCATCGCCCTTGCCATGTCTGCCGTCGCCGAACCCGCCGCCTCTTTCGTCGAAGTCGATGGCCGCCGTTTCACGCTCGCCGGCGAACCGTACGTGGTCTGCGGCACCAACCTCTGGTACGGCGCGCATCTCGGGCGGCCGGCGAATCCCGTGGGCCGGGCGCGCCTGCTGCGGGAGCTCGACCGGTTGCAGGCGCTGGGCGTGAACAACCTCCGCGTGCTCGGCGCGGCCGAGGCTTGCGATGTGCCCGGGGCGTTGGCTCCGGCGATGCAGATCGCACCGGGCCGCTACGACGAGGATGTGTTGCAGGGGCTCGACTTCCTCGTCGCCGAGGCCGGGCGGCGGGGGATGCGCCTGGTCGTTTTCCTCAACAATTTCTGGGATTGGTCGGGTGGCATGCCGCAGTATCTGTCGTGGGCCACGGGCGAGCCGGCCCCGGGAGTGAACGTCGCAGCATGGACCGACTACAACGCCGCCGTCACTGCGTACTACACCGACGCGAAGGCGCAGGCGATGAACCGCGCCCACATCGCGATGCTGCTGGGGCGGAAGAACACCGTTTCGGGTCTGCGCTATCGCGACGATCCGGCGATCATGGCCTGGGAACTGGCCAACGAGCCCCGGCGCGGCGATGTCGCGGGGCGCGAGGCCGAGCTGTTCGCGGCCCTGCTGCGCTGGGCCGACGAGACCTCCGCGTACATCCATTCGCTCGATCCGAACCATCTCGTGACTACCGGGAGCGAAGGGGCGTGGGGCTGCGGGTATTCGCTCGAAAACTTCAGCGCCCTGCATGCTCTGCCCGGGATCGACTATGCCTGCTTCCATCTTTGGCCGAAGAACTGGAGCTGGTTCGACCTGCGGCGTCCCCACGAGACCATCGACAATACCCTCGGGCGCACGCGCGACTATGTGTTGGAGCATTTCGCCGCGGCGGCCCGGCTCGAGAAGCCGCTGGTGTGCGAGGAGTTCGGGCTGGACCGTGACGGCGGGCTCGGGGCGGAGGTGCCGACGACCTGCCGGGATCGTTTCTACGCCGAGGTGTTCGGCCTGATCGAGGCGTCGCGGCAATCCGGCGGCCCCGCCGCGGGTTCCAACTTCTGGCTGTGGGGCGGCGAGGGCCGCCCGCCGGAGTTCGGCGACGCGGCGGACGGCATCGGCGTGGGCGACATGCAGCAGGAGGAGCCCGGGCGGAACACCGTGCTCGACTGTGACGCGAGCACGCTGGCGGTGTTGCGCGGCCATTTCTCGCGGCTGCGGTCGCAGAACCTCGACGGCATCCCTGCGCGGGGCGGCCTGGGCAAACGGGCGTATCTGACGATCGACGACGGCCCGACCGCCGCGACCCCGCGCAAGCTCGATGCGCTCGAGGCGCGCGGCATTCCCGCTATCCTGTTCTGCACCGGACAGGCGCTCGAGGCGCATCGCGCCATCGCCGTCGACGCCATCCGGCGCGGCTTCATCGTCGCAAACCACTCGTATGGCCATCCGTTCTTCTCGAAGATCTCCGTGGAGGACTGCGGCGGGGAGATCCGTCGTACGGATGCGATCATCGAAGCGATCTACGCCGAGGCCGGGGTGCAGCGACCGGCGAAGTACTTCCGTTTCCCGTATCTCGACAAGGGCGCGCTGACCGGATCGGACACGTTTGCCCAGCCCACGCCCGAGGGCGCCGCGCGCAAGGCGACGATCCAGGACTGCCTGCGCGAGCTCGGCTACACGGTGCCGGCACTGCCCGGGGTGCGCTGGCCCGGGGCCGTGGCGGCGGATGTCGACTGGTCGTGCACCTACGACGTGAAGGAGTGGTCGATCGCCGCGCCGTATCCGGGCACCGATGTGCGCACGTTGGCCGACGTGTTCGCGCGCATGGATCGGGTGGCGCCGGAGATGGCGCTCGGGCTGAACTCGGCGACCGGCGACGAGGTGATCCTGTTGCACGACCACGCGCAGACCGACGAGGCGTTCGAGCCGATCGTCGCCCGCCTGAAGGCGAAGGATCTGCAGTTTGTATTGCCGGAGTAGGGCGGCGGCCGGAGTGGCGCTTGCCATGCCGTGATGATGCGGTCGAGAGGCGAGCGTCGAGGGGCGAGCGCCAAAGCATCGGTGGCGAGCTTCCAACACGAGCGCTTCGCTCGATCTCCTCTGTGATCGGCCCCTCGACGCTTGTCACTCGGCACTCGGCCGAGTGCTTACGGCGAAGCGACCCTTCAGCGGCTGGTCTTCATCCGGCGGACACGCTCGGCGAGGCCGGGGAAATCGGGCTGGAGCCGTAGCGCCTGTTCCCAGGCGGCGAGCGCACCGGCACGGTCGCCGGTCAGCATCAGCATGTAGCCGAGGCCGGCGTGGGCCTGGGCGTTGTTCGGGGCGAGGCCGGTGGCTTTGCGGTAGTGTTCGAGCGCTCCCGGAAAATCGCGGCGGCGGGCGAGCGCCTCGGCCCGGGCGCACTCGAAGTCGGCGTCGGGCGCGATCGCGGCGGCGCCTTCGCGCCAGACGCGATCGGCTTCGGCGGTGTTGCCGGCCGCTTCGGTCTGCTGGGCGAGGGTGAGTCTTGCCGGCGCAAAGGCCGGTTCGGCGGCGATCGCGTCGTGCAGGAGCGCGGTGCCCCGATCGGCCGAGCCGGTGTTGAGGCAGAGCAGCGCCGCCTCGAACCTCGGTAGGGCGGACTCGGGGCGGAGCCGGGCGAGTCGGGCGTAGACATCGAGCGCTTGGTCCGTGCGGTTGTGGCGAACGAGGAAACGGGCGTGGTCGAGCAGGAGGGCCGGATCGTCGGGGGTGAGCGCGACCGCTCCGGCGAACGCTTCGATCGCCTGGTCGGGCCGACCGGCCGCATCGAGCACGGTGGCATGCAGGACGTGCAGGTCGGGGCTGTCGGGGTAGCGCGCGATTGCGCGGAGAATGGGCTGCTCGGCTTCAGCTTGCCGGCCCAGCTTGATGAGGGCGAAGGCGTAGGACTGGAGAAGCTCGAGGTTGGTGTTGTCGGTGTCGACGAAGGGTTGCAGTTGGGCGAGCACTTGCTCGGGCTGCCCGAGTCCCCATAGCGCCTTGGCACGACCGAGGGCGGTGTCGAGATCCTGCGGATCGAGGGCCAGCACCGTGGCGAACGTGTCGGCGGCGCTCTCGTACTGCCGTTCGGCGAGCGCGAGGCGGGCGAGCGTGACCAGCGCGGTGCGATTCTCCGGTTCGAGCGCCAGCGCGATCTTCGCATGCTGGCGGGCTTCCTCGGCGCGGCCGAGGCCGGCGAGGCTGTAGGCGAGAAATCCCTGCGCGGTGTGGTTGGGTCCGGTGACGGCGATGGCATGCTCGAACAGCGTGACCGGGTCGTGCCACCGGGATTGCTGGTCCCAGGTGCGGGCGGCGCAGCCGAGTACGAGAAGACCCGAGCCCAACGCGATCACTGTCCGCGGCAGAACGCGGGGAAGGAGCGATCGAAGCGTCCAGAACAGCGCAATCTGCGCCCCGAGCAGCGGGAAGAAGGTGTAGCGGTCGGCGATCGACTGGAAGCCGACCTGCACGAGGCCGATCACCGGCACGAGCATGCCGAGAAACCAGAGCCAGCCGACGGCGAGCCACGGCGCCGACCGCCGCAGGCGCCACGCGGCGTACGAGATTCCGGCGACGACGAACACGGAAAACGCGACCAGCCACACTGGCCACCAGACCGGATGGGGGTAGGCGACGGCGAGGTCGAACGGCCAGAAGAGCTTTCCGAGGTAGCGGGGAATGCTGACGAGCGCGTTGAGCAGTCGCGCCAGGAGCGGCAGCTCGAGCTGGAAACACTTCGCCGCCGTCTGGGTGTGGATCGTGATGACGGAGAACACCACCGCCAGGAGGGCGAACGGAATCTTCTCAAGGACGAGCCGACGCAGCCGGGCGGCGCGCAGGTCGGCGAGCCGGCCCAACGGCCAGAAGTCCAGCAGGAACAACACCCCGGGCAGGGCGACCATGCTCGGTTTCGAGAGCAGGGCGGCGGTGAAGGCGAGCAGCGTGCCCGCGTAGGCCCGGCGTGTCGAGGGAACGGATGCGCCGGCGGCGAGACGTTGGCCGTACACGGTGTAGCCGAGCAGCGTGAGCAGGCCGAAAAAGACGCTGACGACATCCTTGCGCTCGCTGATCCAGGAGACGCTCTCGACGCGGAGCGGATGCCACGCGAAGACCGCGGCGCAGAGCGCGCTGGTCCACAATGAGCCCGTGAGCCGGCGCAGCAGCAGGAAGGCGAGCCCGGCGTTGAGGGCCTGCCAGAGGTTGCTCGTCCAGTGGTGGCCGCGGACGTCGAGCCCGAAGAGCTGCACATCGAGCAGGTGCGTGAGCCGCGTGACCGGATTCCAGAGGTCGGCGGAGCCGGTGACCGCCCACCGCAGGCTGTCGACGGTAATTCCCTCGCGGACTTCGGGGTTCGCGGTGATGTAGCGCGGGTCGTCGTAGTTGAGGAAATCGTATCCGGCGGAGCGTGCGTAGAGCAGCAGCGTGCCGAGGAACAGGGCGAGGGTGGCGAGGACGGTCGGGGAAAGGAGTTTGCCGCGCACGGACATGGGGCGATTCAACGCGGCAGGCGGGGGAAATGGGAAGCCAAAGCGCACGCGACGTTGAACACGGATTTGGTTGGAATCGGCGGCCCGGGCCTGACTTTTTGGCGGGATGATTCCGGAATCACGGACAGCACGAATCGACCGGGAAGGAGCCAAGCGGTGAGGCGCGGATGCGAACCTATGCCGACCGGTGCCTGGCGGCGCGTGGCGCCACGGCTCTTCGCCAGGTGGGCGGATGGGCGGATGCTCCGTCGCCTCGCGGCCGCGGGTGTGGTGGCCGCGTTCATCGCTTTGCTCCTGCCCATGTGGGATCCGGTCTACCGGTTTTCGGGGTTGCTCATGCTGGATGGGCGGATCCGGGAAACCAGCCTTCCGGTGCTGCGAGACGGGCCGATGCTGCGGGGCAACGGCGGCTACGACGGGCAGTTCTATGTGCAGATCGCGTGTGATCCTTCGTTGCGCGATCCGAGACTCGAACGAGCGGTCGATTCGTTGCCCTATCGGGCGCGGCGCATCCTGATGCCGGCGGTGGCGTGGTGCGCCGGTCTCGGCGATCCGGAACGCATCGTCGGAGTGTTTCCGTGGTTGAACATCGTCGGCTGGTTTGCCCTCGCCTGGGTGCTTTGGGGCGTGTTGCAGGCCGGCGACCGCTGGCTCGGGCTGGCGGGCTGGGCCGGTGTGCTGTTGTCGGCGGGCACGCTGGCCAGCGTGCGCTGTGCGCTGGCCGACCTGCCGTCGCTGCTGCTGCTGGCGCTGGCGGTCCGGTGGGCGGAGCGCGGGCGCGGCGGTGTGGCCGCAGGGTGGTTCGGTGCGGCGTTGTTGACGCGGGAGACGATCCTGGCCGGAGCGTGGGGGCTGCTGAGCCGGGCCTGGCCGACGGATCGCGACTGGTTCCGCTCGGTCGGTTGGGTGGTGGTGGCGGCCGTGCCGTTGGCGCTGTGGATGGCGTATGTGTCCGCCATGGCGGGAGCCGTTGGTGGTGTGACCCGGAATTTCGATTGGCCCGGACTGGGGCTCTGGCGCGACTGGTTCGAGGAGGTCGCTTTTCTGCAACGCACGGGCGATATCCGGCTGGGCGTGCCTTCGGTGTTGGCCACGTTCTCGTTGACCGTGCAGGCCGTATTCATCCTCCGAATCTGGCGACCGGAGGATCGTTGGTGGCGGACGGGCATGGGGTCGTTGCTGCTCATGCTCGTGCTCGGCCCGGCGGTGTGGGAAGGCATCTTCGGTGCGGCGCTGCGTGTCGTGCTGCCGCTCCTGCTCGCCTGCAACGTGCTGGCGGTGCGCCGCGGCGGCCGGTCGATGGCGGTGTGGCTGTTGTTGATGAATCTGTCCGTGCCGGCCGGGTTCGTGGAGATGACGCCGGCCGATCTCCAGTCGTCGCTGTTCCGGAGCCGGGCGGCATCGACGGTGATCCTGCTGGAGGAGGCCGGCGGGTTCTACGGCGCGGAGCGGAACGGCTCCGATGTCTGGGCCTGGTCCGCGCAGACGGCCGAGGCGCGGGCCCATCTTTGGTCGGACCAGGGCGCGGTGACGGTGGTGTTGCGCGCGAAGGCCCGTTCGCTCGACGGGCGCGAGGTGATTGTGTCCAGCGGCGACCGGGAACTGTGGCGCGGACAGGTGGGGGTTGATTGGACGGACATCGAGACACCGGCTTTTGTCGTGCCAGTAGGCGAGAGCGGGCTGAGGTTCCACTCGCCCGAAGCGGCGGAGCGGGAGGGGCCGAACGCCGACGCCCGGTTGTTCTCGGTCTGTGTGCTCAACCCGAGACTGGAGCTGGTCGACGCGGTGGAAGGCGGGCGCCGGCCGACCGAGTGACCGCGTGCGGGTTGATGGTTCGCTCGAACCGCAGCATGTCGCGGAGTTTGGCATGGATTCCCGGCGCGGGGTCTGAATTGATCGTCGCCCCATGAAAGTTCCGTTCCTCGATCTGACGCTTCAGCACCGGCCCTTGCGCGATGAGATTCTCGCCGCGTGGGCGTCCACGCTCGACGGCAACCGTTTTTGCCTCGGGCGCGACGTGGAGGAGTTCGAGAAGGCCTTCGGCGCGGCCTGCGGCGCGCAGGATTCGGTCGGGGTGGACAACGGCACGAGCGCGCTGCAGCTGGCGGCGACGGCGCTGGGGCTGGGGCCGGGCGACGACATCGTGGTGCCGGCGTTCACGTTCATCGCGTCGGCCTGGACGGCGACCTACCTCGGCGCGCGTCCGGTGTTCGCCGACATCGATCCGGCGCACTATTGCGTGACCGCCGAGACGATCCGCGCGGCGCTGACACCCAAGACGAAGGCGATCGTGGTCGTGCATCTTTTCGGGCAGCCGGCGCCGATGGACGAGATTCTCGCGCTGGCGGCGGAGCGCGGGCTGAAAGTGATCGAGGACTGCGCGCAGGCCCATCTCGCCCACTATCGGGGGCGTCCGGTCGGTCTGCTCGGCGATGCCGGCACCTTCAGCTTCTACCCGACCAAGAACCTCGGCGGCTGCGGCGAGGGTGGGGCGGTGATCTCGAAGCACGCCGAGGTGCTGCGCCTAGTGCGGGTGTTGCGCGTGCATGGTTCCGAGCGCCGTTACTACCATGACCACGTGGGAGGGAACTTCCGCATGGAGGGGCTGCAGGCCGGCGCCCTGAGCGTGAAGCTCAAGCACCTCGCGAAGTGGACCGAGCGTCGCCGCGCCGTCGCGGCACGCTACCGCGCGGGGCTGAAGCTGGCGGGCCTGACGGTGCCCCAGCCGCAGGCGTGGGGCGAATCGGTGTTCCACCAGTTCACGGTCACCCATCCGCGGCGCGAGGCATTGCGCGAGCACCTCACGAAGGCCGAGATCGGCACCGATCTGATCTACCCGATGCCGTTGCATCTGCAGCCGTGCTATTCGACTCTCGGATACGCGGCCGGTTCGTTGCCGCAGGCGGAGCGGGTCTGCGCGGAGTGCCTGAGCCTGCCGATCTTCCCGGACCTGACGGACGCGCAGGTCGACTTCGTCGTCGCGACGATCAACGGCTTCGCGGGATGATCGGGGTGCTGCAGGTCAAGGTCTGCGGCCTGACCTCGGTGGCCGATGCCGAGGCCGCCGCGGGCATCGGGGCGGACCATCTCGGGTTCATCTTGTATCCGAAATCGCCCCGATTCTTGCCGCTGGCGGATTTCGTGGCGATGAAGGCCGCGCTGCCGTCGCTGTCGAAAGTCGCGGTGCTGGTGGCGCCGGGCGCGGAGGAGCTGGCCGCGGCGCGCGACGCCGGCTTCGACCGTTTCCAGGTGCATTTCCCGGTCGCCGACGTGGCGCTCGCGCAGGCGGCCTCGGCACTGGTGGGGCCGCGACGACTGTGGCTCGCGCCGAAGCTGCCGCCCGGCGCGGAGATCGAGCCGGCGTGGTTGGCTCTCGCCGACACGTGGGTGCTCGACACCTACCGGGCCGACAGTTTCGGCGGCACGGGGCATACCGGCGACTGGGTCAAGTTCCTCCGTTGTCGCGAAGCCCATCCCGCCTGCACCTGGGTGCTCGCCGGCGGGTTGACGCCCGAGAATGTCGCGGCGGCGGTGGCGGCGACCGGGGCGAGCGTCATCGACGTGAACAGCGGGGTGGAGTCGGCGCCGGGCCGGAAGGATGCGCGGAAATTGGCGGCGTTGGCTTCGGCGTTGGGGGCGAAATAGCGCGCGCGGTTTCCTGTCTCCGGCGGGCGACCGGGGTTTTCGGCCCGTCGCCATCGGGGAATCCATGAGTTGGAGACTCCGGGGTTCCCTGAATTTCGCGGGGGAGGTGGCGGGCTGCGCCGCGGTCGAGGTATGCAAGGTGTTGGCCGGTAGGGGGAAACGGTCGGTCTGGCCGGATCGGGCCGCTCGGCGGCGGTGCACTGGCCCATTGACCCGCCGGCACGGTCTACGCATCGCTGGGCGACATGAAAAACCTACGACGCCTCTTGTCCGCCGCGCTGTCGGCCGGCGCGTTGTCGTCCGGCCTCTTCGGGGCGCTGGTCGATTCCTCGCTCGTCCAGTTCGACGAGGCGGTGCGCAACTACAACTTGATCAGCTTCGGCAACGCCTCGTTCGCCCGCTACGGCGACACGGAGGGTGGCCTCGCGGTCGGCGGAAACCTTTTTCTCGACGGGGGTGCGATCGCGGCGCAGCCGGGCAAGTTCACCCCGTCGGCGGACCCGACGCTGTACGTCGCCGGGCAGCTTTCGATCAACCAGAACGCGACGCTGGAGAGCGGCTACGCCTCGATCAATGCGCTCTCGAATCTGAGCTGGTCGTGGAACGGTTTGGACAAGCGGCTGTTGCGGGACGGCTCGGTTTTCAGCACGGTCAACTCCTCGGCTCCGCTGGCCGGGGTGGACCCGCGGGTCAATCCCGGGGCGGCCGACTGGGACTGGGCTGCGTTGCAGGACGGTTTTGTCGGCATCTCGAGTGTCTTGGCGGGATCGGATGCCTCGGGGAAGATCGTGATCACCGACCAGACGCTGCGGTTCAGCGCGTTGAAACCGGCGGCGGGCGGCGCGATCGTGTTCGATCTGGATGCCGATCTGCTGTTGGGAAACACCTATGGGGGGGCGATGTTCAGCAACATCCAGTTCGATGTGCCCAGCGGTAGCGCCTATGTCGTCAACGTGCGCAATGCCGCTGGCCGGACATTGTTCGGGACGGGGAATTTCAACCTGGGCTCGGGATACGAGCGTCTGCTCTGGAACATCGTGGACGAAACCCCGGGGGTGTCCGACGACGTGCGATTCGGCAACGGTGGGCAGTTCTTCGGCGCGGTGCTCGCGCCCACGTTCAACGTGTTCAACGACCTGGGGACGGCGATCAACGGCCAGGTGGTGGCGGGCACGTTCACCCATTCGGGGGCGGAGCTGCATTTCACGGGTTTTGAATACGACTACGAGGTGCCGGAGCCCGGCACCTACGGGGCCCTGGGCGCTGCGGCCTGCCTGGGATTGGTTTTCCTTCGTCGACGGCGGGCGCGTTCGGCGCCGCGTTGAGTGGATCGGTTTCCGAGGTTGATGACCCGGCCCGACGCCCACGGTGGCGTCGGGCCTCTTCTTGGGTGTGAGTGGCGCTTAACGGGATTGAAACGGCGGCGGCGGCCCAACAGCGTACAGGCACGATGACGATCTCGGAACTCGCCCAGAAACATGTGATGAACCAGCCGGTCTATGAGCCGGGGAAGCCGATCGAGTACGTGGCCCGCGAGCTCGGGCTGGATCCGGCGACGATCGACAAGCTGGCATCGAACGAGAACCCCCTCGGGCCCTCGCCCAAGGCGTTGCGGGCGGTGCGGGCGTCGTTGAAGGACGCCGCGCTGTATCCGGACGGTGGTTGTGTGCGGCTCCGGGAGAAACTGGCGGCGAAGCTCGGACTCGCGCCGGAGAGCGTGGCGGTGGGCAACGGTTCGAACGAGCTGCTCGAGCTGCTCGGGCATGTTTTTCTGGCGCCGGGCGACGAGGTGGTGATGGGCCGGCCGGCCTTCATCGTCTACAAGCTCGTCTCGTTGCTGTTCGGTGCGACGCCGGTGGAGGTCCCCCTCGTGGATCACCGGCACGACCTGGCCGCGATGGCGGCGGCGATCACGCCGCGGACCAAACTGGTGTTTGTCGCCTGCCCGAACAACCCGACGGGGGCCGCGAACACCGAGGCGGAGCTGCTCGCCTTCGTCCGCGGCCTTCCGGAGCATGTCGTTTTCGTGTACGACGAGGCCTACGCCGAGTACGTCGAAAATCCGCCGGACCTGCGGCCGTTGATCGCGGAGGGCCGCAAGGTCATCTGTCTGCGCACATTCTCGAAGATCTACGGGTTGGCCGGTTTTCGGGTGGGCTATGGCTATGCCTCGCCCGAGTTGGTCGGGCTGTTGAATCGTGTGCGCCAGCCTTTCAATGTAAGTGCGACGGCGCAGGAGGCGGCCATCGGTGCGCTCGGCGACGACGCCTTCGTCGAACGTTCGCGGCGGGTGAATCGTGCCGGCTTGAGGCAATTGCGGAAGGGGCTCGCCGCGCTCGGCATCGAGGTGGCCCCCAGTGTGGCGAATTTTCTCCTCATCAAGGTGGGAGACGGTCTGGCGGTGTTTCGCCGGCTGCAGCAGGCGGGGGTGATCGTTCGCCCGGTCGGCGGTTACGGGCTGCCCGAATGGGTGCGCGTGACGGTCGGCACGAGGGCACAGAACGAGCGGTTGCTCGCGTTGTTGGCCGTTTGATCTGGGCCGGGCCGCGGAGGTGCCGCCACGCCGCGCCGTCGTGACGGCGTGGTTACTCGGCGGCCGCCCGCGACACGACCGGTGCCGGGCTGTGGTCGATGGCTTCCTGCACGGCGGCGAGGAGCTCGTCGCGCCCCGCCACGAAGAGAAAACGGTCGCTGCCCAGGCGGTGGCGGGCCTTTTGCAGGACGTCGGGCGCGGGGCGCCGCATGGCGAGCAGCCGTTTGAGGTTGGCGGCGAGCTCGGCGGAGGGGGGGCGATCGAGGTCGAGGTCGATCAGGCGCGTGAGTGCGGCCTGGTTGCGGAGGTTGGTTTCGACGGCGTGGGCCAGGACTTTTCGGGCGGGCTCCTTGGCCCCGATGGCAACGAGACGGTTGGCGATCGCGGTGAAGTGCTCGGCCCGCAAGTTCGGCTGGGACATGAAGTGGCTCAGGAAGAGTTCGCCATCCTCGCGCTGGCCCAGGCCGAAGTAGGCGACGGCCTGGAGGCCGTTCACCACGCCGAGAAACTTCTGCATCCACTCGGGTCGCGTTTGGCTGAGCTCGAGGGCGAAGTCGAGGGCGGCGCGGAATTCGCCGGCCACCACGTGCGCTTCCATGACCATCAGTCCCGCCGCGTCGGTCTCGAGCTGTCGACCCTTGAGGTGGTCGTAGATGCGGCGGGCGAGGGCGGGATCGCCGTTTTCGGTGCCGGCGTTGGCCAGCAGGGTGAGGGCGGCCACGTCGCGGGCGAAGTCCGCGACGAATTCGTCGACGGCGCGCCGGACCTGGTCGGTGTTGTTGTTGTTTCGGTACGCCTGGATCAGGTCGATCCGGGCGGAGGCGCTGCGGGGGTTGGCGAGTTCGCGCAGGAAGGCGAATTTCGCGACGGCGGCGAAGTCCCCGAGCTCGCGATTGTAGGCGGCCAGCTGGTTGTAGAATTCCTCGTCCTCGGGGAATTCCGTCGTGTAGCGCTTCAGCTGCGCGAGGGCCTGTTCCCGGTTGCCCCGTTCCCATCCGATCCGGGCCGACAGCATGCGCCCGTCCTTGGTCTGCAGGATGCTGTAGTCCGCGATCAATTTCTCGGCCGCGTCGTAGGCGCCGCGGTAGAAGTTGGCCGTGGCCGCCGCCAAGGCGATGAGCTGGTTGCGTGGGGTGACGGTTGGCGTGGCGGGGAGGAGTTCCGTCGCGATCCGGCGGACCTCGTCATCCTCCTGGTATTGGAGCAGGAAGCCGAAGAGGGATTTGAGGTACTCGGTGTCGTCGCGAGCGTAGGGGAGGCCCTCGACCAGGGTGCGCTGGGCCAGCTCGATCCGCCCGATGATCGTGAAGAATTGCGAAAGCACGAGGCGGCCCTCGGTGTTCGAGGGGGAGGCCGCGACTCCGACCCGAAGGTGGTGGATCGCCTGCACCCAGTTCTGGTCGGCGATTTCCTCCTTGGCCTGCTCGATGTAGAAATCGCCCCGGGCCTTGCCGTATTCCTTCCAGCGGTGGGGGAACAGGATGTAACCGATCTGCACGTCGGAGAACCCGCGCTGGTATTTGACCCAGAGAAACACCGCCGCTGCGAGGGCGAGCCAGGCCGCCACGCCGGTGCCGAGCAGCAGCAGGATCAGCCGCCGCCATGCGACCCGCACGTGGGTGCCGGCGGCGTCCTGCCTGATCGACACAGGGAAAGACCACCACGGCTCGGTGGCGGGCACGACGTTCACCTTCTGCTGCGACGGGGTCATCGCAGGAAGTGATGCCGTCGCGGGCGGCTCGGTGTCAAATTAGACCTTGCTGGGGCGGTTGGTCTTATTTTCCCTCGTACAAACCCAATTGCAGACATCTCTATGAAAACTAGTTCCCTGAAGCTCATCGCAGGTTTCCTCTTCGCGGCTCTTGCCGCTCGTGCCGACATCAACATCGATGCAGTCGTCACGGAGGCTCGGGCCGACGTGGAAAAGGCGGCGGCGGTGGTGGCCAAGGCGGCCGTCGACAATCCGGACTCGGCGGTCCAGCTCGTGACCGCGTCGGTTTCGGCCATTCCGGACAAGACCCTGCAGATCGTGTGTGCGGTGTGCAAGGGGCTGCCGAACCTCTCGCCCGAGCTTGTGCGTGCGGCCCTCGACGTTTTCCCTGAGCGGTCTGCCGAGATCGTCGTCGGCATCACCGACTGCGTTCCTGCCGAGGTCGCCGAAGCCTTGGCGGCTCCGACCGACGGCGCGCCCGGTGCGCGTGCGGTGATCCCGTTCCCGCCCCAGCCGATCGATCGCGACGTGGTCAGCCCCTCCAGCTGAGCGCGGCCTGTCGCCATTCCCTGAGCACAAATTCTCCATGAGCAAAAAGACGATTCTTGGGGTCGCCGCGTTGGCGTGCGCCCCGTTGCTGGTCTGGGCCGAGGGCGGTTTCGCGCTCGGGCCCGACGCCAAGCTCCATCTCACTTTGGACGGTCAGGTGCGCTTCGACGACAATGTGCGCTTCCTGAGTTCCAACGAAAAGGAAGACTGGGTTTTCGTTGCGGCGCCCGGACTCGAGTTGAACTACAACGGCGGTCTTTCGACGGGCAGCATCACGCTGGTCGAGCAGATCATCCGCTACGGCGATGTCTCCGCGTACGACGGCGAGTTCTTCAAGGGCGTCGGCGAGTACAAATACGAAGGTGCGCTCACGAAGGTGAGCGGGTTCCTGAGCTATCAGGAGCTCAGCCAGGGCAGCGTGACGATCCGCAACGCGGATCAGGCGATCCGGCATGATGTCGCCAACGCCTCGCTCGAGGCCGATTCCTCCGTGACGGCGAAGACCCAGATCGGTGTCGGTTTGTTCTACGATGCCGTCAACTACCCGGGTGCGACCTACGCGGACCGGGAGAGCTATGGCCTCCCGCTCGATGTCTATTACGAGGTGAGCCCGAAGGTCGACGTGAGTGTTGGCTACCGCTATCGTCGCTCGTTGGTGAAGGAGACTCCCTCGACCCTCCATTCGTTGGATTCGAAGGATCATTTCTTCAATGTGGGCGCGCGTGGCGAGTTCACCCCGAAGCTCAACGGCCAGGTGCGCGCGGGCTATGGCCTGCGCGACTTCGACGAAACGGGCTCCCGGAGCAATTTCTCGTTTTCGGGCCGATTGACCTATGTCTATTCGCCGAAGGCCTCGTTCGACCTGAGTGCCTCGAACGACTTCAGCAACTCGGCGACCGGTGTGTCGCAGGAGGTCTTTTCGATCCGCGCCGGGGCGAAGTTCGAGATCGCCCCCGAGTGGGCTGCGTATGCGAGCCTCAGTTACGAGGCCACCGACTACGAGTACGCCCGTTCGGACGATTTCTACACTGGGACCGTCGGGGTCATCTACACCGTCAACGAGTTCGCCTCGGTGGATGCCTCGTATCTGCACCGGAGCAACGAGTCCTCGATGCCGGGGGATGCCTACGATTTCAGCAGCAACATCTTGAGCCTCGGGATCTCGCTCCGTTACTGAAGTGATATCCCAAGCGTCGGTTTGCATGAATGCCGAGAGCGGTGCCGGACGGCGCCCTTTGCCTCTGCCTCGAGGGCTCTCGGCGCTTCTGTTGCTCGCGGTCCTGATCTTGCCGTCTTGGCTGGTCGGGGCATCGGACCCATCGAAAGACTACACCCTCGAGTCGGGTGATGTCGTCGGGGTGAAGGTGTTCCAGGAGCCCGATCTGGATCGGGAACTCCGGGTGTCGCAGGAGGGTGACCTGTACTTCCCCCTGATCGGCCGTGTCGAGGTGAAGGGACTCACCCTCGCCGAGGTGGAGCGGGCCGTGCGCGAGGCCTATGATCGCGACTTTCTGGTGAACCCCCAGATCAACATCGTGATTCTGAAGTATCAGATCCGCACGGTGAATGTGCTGGGGGCGGTCAACGCTCCGCAGGCGGTCGAGTACCCGCCCGAGCAGCGTCTGACCATGCTCGATGCCATTTCGCGGGCGGGCGGGTTCAACCGGTTGGCCGATCGGCGGCGCGTGCGCTTGACCCGAGCCCTGCCCGACGGGCGGGTCGAGAATTTCGTGATCAACACCGACGAACTGATGTCCGGCGTGGCCAAGGATCCCCTGGTCCTGCGCAAGGACGACGTGATTTTTGTGCCCGAACGCGTGCTATGACGAACGCAGACTCCCCCGCGAATCCCGCCAAGCTCACTGGCCCCACGCGCCGCGCGATGCACGGAGGTCCGTCGTCATCGGAAGGTGGCTACGGCTACGGGAACGAGGACCACGGCTACGGCGCCGAAAGCACTCCCCAGCGCACGTTTCGCGACTACCTGCTCATCCTGCGCGAGCGGATCTGGTACGTGGTCGTGGTGTTCCTCATGGTGGTGACGGCGACGGCCGTCTACACCTTCAGCCGCACCAAGCAGTACACCGCGGCGGCGACCGTCGAGATCATGCGGCGCGATGCGCGGGTCATGCAGGTGGAGGAGGTTCGGGATACCGAGCTCCGCGGCCCTGAGGATCTCAATACGCAGGTGAAGTTGCTCGAGAGCATGGCGATCGTCGAGAAGGTCGCCGAACGACTGGTCGGCGACGATGCCAAGGCGTTTCTGGCCCCGTTCGACAAGGGCGGCAGCGGCGACCCGATCACCCCCGCCGAGATCCTGGTGAAGAACCGCAACGTGGTGCCGGTGCGGCAGACCCGGGTGCTCGCCCTCACCTACACCCATCCCGACCGGAACGTTGCGGCCAAGGTCGCAAATCTCTTCGTCGACGAGTTCATGACCTACAATGCGCGCCAACGCATGGCGGAGGCGATGAAGGCCGTCGAGGACCTGAAGAGCCGGGCCGACACGCAGAACAAGAAGGTGCAGGAACTCGGGATCAATCTCCAGGCGTACAAGGAGCGCAACAACATGGTTTCGCTCGACCAGCGGAAGGACATCGTCACCGAGAAGCTCAAGGCGTTGAACCTGCTGCAGACCCAGGCGTTCTCCCGCATGAAGGATGCGGAGGTCCGCTGGAACCAGGTGCAGGAAGTGCAGCGCGACGGTCGCTCCCTGGCCGACCTGACCTTCATCGCGACGATTCCGTTGATCCAGAATCTTTCCCAGCAGGTCGCGGCCCAGAAAATCGCGGTGGCGCAGCTCGAGCAGCGCTATCGCGCGAAGCATCCGCGGATGCTCGAGGCGCGTCAGTCGTTGGCGCAGACCGAGACGGAGCTGACGCGGGCGTTGGCGACCGCCGCCAACAACGTGAGCAACGAATACGACACAAACCGGCGTGGGTTCGAGCAGACGCGTGCGGATCTGGTCGCGCAGGAGGCCGAAGCCCTGAAGCTCGACCGGATGCTCGTCGACTACAAGTCGCTGCTCACCGATCTGGAGGTGAACGAACAGGTGCTGGCCCAGATCATCGGTCGCATGCGCGAGACTTTGATGAGCGCCAACATCGAGACGCAGAATGCCCGCAGCCTCGACAAGGCGGTCGCGCCGCATCCGAAGAATCACTCCTCCCCCAAATACCTGCTCTCCATGGCCCTCGGGGTCTTCGGCGGCGCGGGCCTCGGTTTGGCCTTCGCCTTCTTCGTCGCCTTCATCGACGACCGGGTCAAGAGCGCCTTCGACATCGAGGCGGTGGTTGGTCTGCCGCTCATCTCGATCATTCCGCAGATCCGCCGCATGGAGCCCTCGGAGCGGGCGCAGGTGGCGATTTCCAACGCCGATCCGCAGGCCGCCGAAGCATTCCTTTCGCTGCATTCGAATCTCCGGCTTCACGATGAGAGCAAGAATGCGAAGGTCATCCTCGTGACGAGCACGACGCCCAGCGAGGGCAAGTCCTTCGTGACGTCGAACCTCGCGCTGACTTTCGCCGCGCATGGCGAGCGGACGATCATCGTCGACTGCGATCTGCGGAAGCCGAATGTCCATCGTTCCTTCGGCGTGGAGAACCTCAAGGGAGTGATCGACTATTGTGTGTCCGGGGCCTCGCTCGAGTCGGTGATCCTCAAGGATCATCAGCAGAATTTCGACATCCTGCCCTCGGGTGGGCGGGCCAAGAACCCGACCCAAATCCTCAACGGCGCGGAGTTTGAAAGGCTGATCGGAGAGCTTCGCACCCGCTACGACCGGGTGTTGGTCGATACTCCGCCGCTGGCGGCCGTGAGCGACGCGATGGTGATCCTGCCGCTTGTCGACGGGTCGGTGTTCACGATCATGTTCAATCATGTCCGCCGCAAGGCCGCCCAGTTTTGTGCGCGGCGGTTGACCGAGACGAACATCCCGTGTTTCGGCGCGGTGCTCAACGCGTTGAACCTTGCGGTGAGCGGGTATTACTACGCTCAATACTACGACAAGTCGTACAAGGACTATTTCGTCGTGGCCGACGACGGTTCCCAGAACGGGAAACAGGCCTGAGCGGAGCCGGGGGGCGTCTTGTTTCCGGCGGAATCGCGTGGTCGCGGTTCCGCCTTTTCGGGCTCAACGCCCGGGGGCGATCAGGCCAGGGCGAGCTCCGTCGCCGGGTCGAACAAGTGCGCGTGCTCGAGGTTGAACACCGCGCGGAACCGACTGCCGATCTCGTAACGAGAGTCGCCAGGAACCCGGGCGATGAAGGGGTGCGCCCCCGTGTTCAGATAGAGGTGGGTCTCCGCGCCGATCGGCTCGGCCACTTCGATGTCGACCTCCGCAGTCGCCCCGGCCGGTTGTTGAATCACCGCGAGTCCGTCATGCACGTCCTCCGGCCTGATTCCGAGCACGATGGGGGCGCCGATGCGGTCCGTCACGTGTGCCGCGCTTCGCGCGCCCAGGGCCAGGCGCAGGAGGGGCGATCGCTCATGCCCGCGCTCCACGAACTCCAAACGCCCCGCCCGTGTCTCGATGGTGCCGTGGAAGAAGTTCATCGGAGGACTGCCGATGAATCCGGCCACGAACATGTTGGCGGGCCTGCGGTAGAGTTCGAGGGGGGCGGCGGTCTGCATGACTTTGCCGTCCTTCATCACGCAGATTCGGTCACCCATCGTCATTGCCTCCATCTGGTCGTGGGTCACGTAGATCATCGTGGCCCCGAGGCGGGCATGGAGCTTGGAGATCTCGGTCCGCATGGTGACGCGCATTTTCGCATCGAGGTTGGACAGCGGCTCGTCGAAGAGGAAGACCTTGGGCCGGCGGACGATGGCACGACCGACTGCCACGCGTTGGCGCTGACCGCCCGACAGCGCCCGGGGTTTACGGTCCAGCAGTTCTTCGATCTCCAGGATTCGCGCGGTGTCGCGCACCCGTTGTTCGATGTCGGCCGCCGCCTGCCCCCGGAGGCGAAGGCCGAATGCCATGTTTTCGCGCACGCTCATGTGGGGGTAGAGCGCGTAGTTTTGGAACACCATCGCGATGTCGCGGTCTTTCGGCGGCACGTCGTTGACGATGCGTCCATCGATCCGGATCGTACCCGCGGTCACTTCCTCGAGCCCGGCGATCATCCGCAGGGTGGTCGATTTGCCGCAACCCGAGGGACCGACCAGCACGAGAAGTTCCCGGTCCTCGATCGTGAGATCGAGCGCATTCACCGCACGGATGCCCGCTCCTTCCTTCTCTGGATAGACCTTCGCGAGGTTTTCGATGACGACTTTGGCCATGGGGAACGGGAGCTCTGCCATCGACGGGAGGCGGGGCGGAGGTGTCAATACCGGAACGGGTAGGGAGGTTCTGGGTATTTTTCCCGGGCCGGTAGCGAAAAAACAATTTGCCGTCGGATACGTTATGGAAAAGTTATGGCGTTCTCACCCGCAACTGCGATACATCAACACCGTTAACCGAATACTGATATGCCTCCCACCTCCCAGGAAAGTTCCCCCCTCACGTTCGACCTCAAGGAAGAGCTCCTCGCCAAGATCGAGTCCGCCCGCGGCGGTCTCGACATGGCTACCAACAGCGAGGTGATCCGCCATGCGATCGAGACGTTCGATTTCGCCGCGTACGCCGCCCCGGTGAAGGCCCACCGCCAGATCTCCGTGCGCTTGCGCATGGACACCAAGCAGAAGCTGGTGAAGCTCGCGCGCAAGCACGGCGTGAGCGTCGGTGAGCTGCTCCGCACGGCGATCGAGGCCCTTCCCGCCACCGCGAAGAAGAAGGCCGCGAAGCCGGCGAAGGCCGCCAAGCCGGTGAAGGCCGCCAAGAAGGGCAAGAAGTAATCTCTCGTTCCCAAAAGCCTGCCCAAATTCGCCCCTCGTCAGGTGTACCGGTTCCGGTGCCCTTGCGAGGGGCTCTTTTTTGGTTACTTGCATCGCCCGGGCGCCGGGGTGACGGAAGGAAAGTGAACGGCCTCTCCCGCTCGGGCTTGCCTAGCCACAAACCACCACGCAGCTTGCCGCCTCGCCATGACCCAGATCCGCCGATCCCTCTCACCTTGGGCCAAGAACATCTCGCCGTCGCCTACCTTGGCGGTGGATGCCAAGGCCAAAGCACTCAAAGCAGCCGGTGTCGACGTGTGCGGCTTTGCCGCCGGTGAACCCGATTTCGACACTCCCGATTTCATCAAGGAGGCCTGCGCCAAGGCCCTTGCCGCCGGCAAGACCAAGTACGCGCCCGCCGCGGGCATCGACGAGCTCCGCGCCGCGATCTCGGAACGCTATGCCGCCGACTACGGCCTCAAGGTCGCCCCCGCGCAGACCTGCGTGAGCCCGGGTGGCAAATACTCCTGCTACCTCGCGATCATGGCCACCGTCGGTCCGGGCGACGAGGTGATCGTGCCTGCCCCGTACTGGGTGAGCTACCCGGAGATGGTGAAGCTCGCCGGCGGCACGCCGGTCATCGTCAGCGCCGGCGCGGAAAACGGGTTCAAACTCACCGCCGCCCAGCTCGAGGCCGCGATCACCCCGCGCACCAAGCTCGTCATCCTCAACAGCCCCTCGAATCCGACGGGCGCCGTCTACACCAAGGAGGAGATGGAGGCGTTCGTCGGGGTCGTGCTCAAGCATGGGCTCTACCTGATGTCGGACGAGATGTATGAACATCTCACCTATGACGGCCAGAAGCACTTTTGCGCGGCGACGATCTCCCCCGAGGCGGCCGCGGCGACGATCGTCGTCTCCGGTTTCAGCAAGAGCTACTCGATGACCGGCTGGCGCCTCGGCACCATGGTCGGCCCGGCCGATGTGTTGAAGGCGGCGATCGACATCCAGAGCCAGACTTCCTCCAACGCCACCACCTTTGCGCAGTACGGCGCGCTGGCCGCGTTGAAGGAGAAGGACAAGGCCCAGGCGGCGATCAAGCCGATGCTCGAAGCCTTCGACCGCCGTCGTCGTTATCTGCATGCCGAGCTCAACAAGATCCCCGGCATCACCTGCGGTCTGGCCCAGGGCGCGTTCTATCTCTTCCCGGTCATCTCGGCGTTCGGGCTGAAGTCCGGCGAGTTCTGCGAAAAGCTTCTCGAGCAGGAGAAGGTTGCGGCCGTTCCGGGCGTGGCCTTCGGGGCCGACGACTGCCTGCGCCTGAGCTACGCCACCAACGACAAGGTCATCGAGGAGGGCGTGCGCCGCCTGGCCCGTTTCTGCGCCTCGCTGAAGGCCTGACCACCTCCGCTCCGCGATTTTCGAAGCCGCAGGTTCGCCTGCGGCTTTTTTGTGTCGCCGCCGTTCGTGCGCATGCGAAACCTTGGCGTTCGTTTCCCCCCGGTGCGGCCGGTTTTTTCAGCCCAACCACACCAACCAACACCTATGAGTCTCTACATTGGCATCGACAGCGGTACCCAAAGCACGAAGGCGATCGTGCTCGACCTTGAATCCGGAAAGGTGATCGCGGAGGCGCGCGCATCCTACCAGTTGATCCCGAACCTGCCCGTCGGGCACATGGAGCAGCATCCCTCCGCCTGGGTCGAGTCGCTCGACACCGTCATCACCAAGGTGCTCGCGCAGGTCGATCGCAGCGCCGTGCTCGGCATCGGCGTATCCGGTCAGCAACACGGCTTCGTGCCGCTCGACGAGCGCGGCGAGGTGATCCGCCCGGCCAAGCTCTGGTGCGACACCAGCACCGTCGCCGAATGCGACGCGATCATGAAGAAGCTCGGCGGGCCGAAGGCGAGCCTGCGCAAGACGGGCAACCTCGTGCTCGCCGGCTTCACCGCCGGCAAGATCGCGTGGCTCAAGAAGAAGGAGCCGGCCAACTACCGCCGCCTCCGCCACGTGCTCCTGCCGCACGACTACCTGAACTTCCACCTCACCGGCAACTACTTCATGGAGTACGGCGACGCCTCCGGCACCGCGCTGATGGATGTGCGGAAGGGCGTGTGGTCGAAGGCCGCCATCGCGGCGATCGACCCGAAGCTGGCGCAATGGCTGCCGGCGATCTCGCCCTCGCACGCCCCGGCCGGCACCCTGCGCGCCGAAGTGGCTGCGAAGTACGGTTTGTCCGAGTCGGTCGTGGTCAGCGCCGGCGGCGGCGACAACATGATGGGCGCGATCGGCACGGGCAACGTCGAGGCGGGGGTCGTCACCGCGAGCTTCGGCACCAGCGGCACGATCTACGCCTACAGCAACAAGCCGGTGTGCGATCCCGACGGCGAGATCGCGGCGTTCTGCAGCTCGACGGGCGGCTGGCTGCCCCTGCTGTGCACGATGAACGTCACCAGCGTGACCGAGCAGATGCGCGCGCTCTTCGGCTGGGATGTGAAGACCTTCGACCAGCAGGTCGCCGCGGCACCGGCCGGCAACGACGGCCTGCTGCTGTTGCCCTACTACGCGGGCGAGCGCACGCCGAACGTGCCGAGCGGCTCGGGTGCGTTCATCGGATTGAATGCCAAGACGAATACACCGGCCCATTTTGCCCGTGCGGCGATGGAGGGTGCGACCCTCGGCATGAACTATGGGCTCCGCCGCCTCGCCCAGCTCGGGGTCAAGGCGAAGGAGATCCGCATCACCGGTGGCGGCGCGAAGTCGCCGGTTTGGCGCCAGATCATGGCGGATGTCTTCGGCGTGCCGGTCGTGGCCATGGCGGAGGACGAAGGCGCCGCGCTCGGCGGTGCGCTTCAGGCCGCCTGGTGCGTGGCCCGCATCTCGGACCCGAAGGCGAAGCTGGCCGACATCACCCGGCGCATCGTGGCGCTCGACGAGCAGACCCGCTGCCAGCCCAACAAGGCCAATGTGAAGGTCTACAAGAAGCTCCAGGAGCTGCACGACCAGCTCAGCCAATCGCTGCGCCCGGTCTTCCCGGTGCAACGCAAGATCGCCAACGGCTGAGCCGCCGTTTCGCGTCACCCTTCGCCCGGAACCGCCCTCGGTTCCGGGCTTTTTTGTTTTCCTCGCCCGGAAGGGCAACGGCGTGGTTGCCGGCCGACGACCACGCCCGCATAGTCGCCGCACCGTGATCGCCTCCATCGAATTCACGAACTTCAAGATCCTGCGTTCGGCGCGGATCGAGCTCGGCCCCTTCAATCTGCTCATCGGCCCCAACGGGAGCGGCAAAACCAGCGTGCTGCAGGCGTTGCAGCGGCTCCGTCGCCTGGCCGGGCGGCCTCCTGTGTTCGGCCCGGCCTCATCGGCTCTTCCCGCGTCGGCGGGCCGGTTGCGGTTCCGCTTCCGGGAACCCTTCGCGGACGTCGAGGCCGTCGTCGAATGCGCGCCCGACGGCACCGCCTGCGCGCTGCGCGTCGACGGGCCGGGCGAGCTGCCGGTGAAGTGGGGGCGCATCGTATCCCGGCTTACAACACTGCGCACCATCGCGCTCGACCAGGCCGCGCTCGCTCGCCCGAGCCCGGCGGGAGCCCCGATCGTGCTCGGGGACGAGGGCGCCAACCTGCCCGCGGCGCTGCACCGGATCGAGCGCGAGGAACCGGCGGCGTATTCGCGCATCGTCGCGGAGTTCTGCCGGGTGCTGCCCGAATATCGTACCGTGACGGTGGTTACGGCGCCGGATGGGGCCCGCCGGATCGAGGCCGAGATCGTCGGCGAGGGGCGGCGGCTCGGTGCCGAGGAACTCTCGCAGGGCACGCTCGTGCTGATCGGCCTGCTGGTGCTCACCCAGGTGCACCCGTATCCGGCGATCCTCTGTCTCGAGGAGATCGACCGCGGCATCCATCCCCGATTGCTGCGGGAGATCCGGGATCTGCTCTACCGCATGTGTTTTCCCGAAGGGGAGGCGCCGCCGGCGCAGATCCTCACGACCACGCATTCGCCCTACCTGCTGGACCTTTTCCGCGACCAGCTCGACGAGGTGATCGTCGCCCAGAAGCGCGGGGCGGAGGCGACGTTCGAGCGGCTCTCGGACCGCGAGGACCTGCGCAATGCGATCGGCGGCGCGAGCCTGGGCGACCTTTGGTACAGCGGCATCCTCGGCGGCGTGCCGGACGAGGGCTGAGCGTCGGGCGAGCCTGTGCCGATGAAAGTCGCGTTGCTGAGCGAATCGCCTGCCGACGAGGCGGCCCTCCATCTGGTGGTGGAGGGCGTGCTCGGCCATGCCGTCGAGCTTGCCCAACCACCGCTGCGGGCCCGCGGCTGGCCCTCGGTCGCGCAGGTGCTGCCGGTGATCCTGCGTCACCTGCATTTCAACACGGACGCGGCGGGCATCGTGGTGGTGGTCGATTCCGACGACACGGTGGTGCATACCGAGGCGCATGAACGGCCCGGCTATTTCCATCCGGGCTGCCGGCTGTGCGAACTGCGCGCGATCGTGCGGCAAACCCTGAAACATCTGCCGCCGGCGCATGGCCGGGCGCGGTTGTTGTCTGCGGTGGGCCTGGCAGTGCCGGCGGTCGAGGCGTGGTACCTGTGCGGGCGGGAAGACGGAGTCACCGAGGCGCAGTGGTTGACGGGCCAGGAGAAGGGTGCGACGCCGTTCACCCGCAAGGAGCTCAAGCAGCGGGTCTATGGAACCATCCATCCGTCGCTGCCCCTGGAGACGCGGCGGGCGCGGGAGGAGATCGGGCGGCATGGCGGGGACTTTCGTCGGCTGGAGTTCGAGTTTCCGGGTGGTTTCGGATCGTTGGTGACGGCGTTGCGGCGTTGGCGGGAGAGGTGATGTGATTGAGCCGGGCCTTGCTCTGGGCGAGGCATTGGCTTTCTCTGGCGCCGCACCTCCACCATGGCCGAGTTGGACCACAAGACTTCGTCGACGGCGTCGCTGATCGGCCTGTTGGTTTCCCAGACCATCGCCTCGTTTTCCGCCAATGCGGCGAAGGCGGTGGTGTTGGCGTTGGCCTTCGTGCCCGGGGTGCTGGCCCCCGGAGCCGTGGACGAATGGCTCGCGCTGCTGCCGGTGGTGTTGGCGGCGCCGTATCTGTTTTTCGCCCCGTTGTTCACCTGGGGCGCGGAGCGCTATTCGGGGCGGGTCGCGCTGGGCACGGCCCTGCTGGTGCTGCCCGGTCTGCTGCTCGGGCTCGCCCACGCGTTGCAACAACGCAGCGTGCCGGGGGCGATCGTCGTGTTCGCGCTTCTGGCGGTGCATTCCGTGCTCGTCTCCCCGGCGAAGCGCAAGGTGCTCTCGGAGGTCGCGGCCGACCGGAAGTTCTCGGCGGCGCTCCTGCTCATGGAGATGCTCGGTATCGCCGCTGTGGTTGCAGGAGTCTTTCTCGGCGCCGTGGCGGTGGGCCCGACCGAAGGGTGGGCCTCGGCGGAGCGCATCGTCTGGTGGTTGCTGGCGCTGGCGGTGCTGGGGTGGGCGGTGTTCCTGCCAGTTCGTAGTGGTGGTGGTCGTGCGGCCGACCTGCCGCGGCCCGAGGTGCTGGCGCGACCGATCAACCATCTGCTCGAGCTGTTGCGGTCCCCGCGCATGCGGACGACCGCGCTGGGCATTCTCGTGTCGTATGCGATCGGCGGCGCGATGGCCCTGGTGCTCATCGATGCCGGGAGGCACTGGGCCGCGACCGCCTCGGGTGGGGTCGGCTTTGCCCATCTGGCGGCCACGTTGATGTTGTTCGGCGGCATCGGCGGAGTCGCCGGCGGCCTGGTGGCGGGGCAGGTCTCGCGCGGACGCACCGAGATCGGTCTCGTGCCGTTGGGGGCGGCGGGGATCGCCGTGGCGTCGTGGTGGGCGGCGGCCAACCGGCTCGATGCTCCGGCGTTTCGGCCCGCGCTGGTCATGGTCGGTTTCAGCGCCGGGCTGTATCTCGCGCCGCTGCAGCTCTATTTCCAGCATCAGGTGCGCCGGGCGCAACGGCTGCGGATGGTCGGTGCGTTGAGTCTTTTCCGCGGTCTGGGCGGGCTCGCGGCGGGCGCGATCTATTATCTCATGGCCGGGGTGCTGCAGTGGCCGATCGCGGACCAGTTGCATGCCCTGGCGGTCGCGGCGGTCGTGGTGGCGTTCGGCGCGGTCTGGTCGGCGCCGGAGCATCTGATGGTGCTCTTCTTCCGGGTGCTGGGCCGGGTGTTCTACCGTCTGCGCATCCACGGCGTGGAGAACCTGCCGGAGGGTGGGGCCCTGATCGTGAGCAACCATATCTCGTATGTGGATGCGCTGATCCTCCAAGTCGTGTTCCCCCGGAAATTGTGGTTCCTGGCCGTCCACGGGCGGAAACGCCGGGGCCTCCCGGGCTGGTTCCACCGGATCAGCGGCGTGATTCCGTTGTCCGAGGAGCATGCGACCGGCGGGTTGCGCCTGGCCATCCGCAAGATGAAGGAGGGGGAGCTGGTCTGCGTGTTCCCGGAGGGGCAGGTCAGCCGGACCGGCGCGTTGATGGAGATCCGCAAGGGCTTCGAGACCCTCGCGAAACGCGCGGAGGTGCCGGTGGTGCCGGTGTTCATCGATTCGCTGTGGGGCTCGATCTTCACCTACGCCAACCAGAAGCTGATCCTCAAGCTGCCCGAACGTTTCCCGCTCTCGGTCCTGGTCCAGGTGGGCCCGCCGCTGCCGCACGGCTCGGTCACGGCCGTGCTCGCGCGCCAGGCGTTGCTCGATCTGGGGGAGCAGGCCTACCAGCAACGGGACGAGTTGCGACGAAACCTCGGATACGAAACGCTGCGCTCGCTCGCGCGGCATCCCTGGAAGGTCGTGCTGGTCGACCGCACCGCGCAGCGCAAGGAGGTGAGCGCGGGCATGCTGCTCGCGGCCGCGGCGACGTACGCGGGCCTGCTGCGGCGCGAGGTGCCGGAGCGGCGCGTCGGGATCGTGCTGCCACCCGGAGCCGGCGGCTACATCGCCAATCTCGCGGTGGTGCTGGCCGGCAAGGTCCCCGTGAATCTCAATTTCACCGCCGGGGTCGCCGCGACCGAGTCGTCGCTGCGCCTGGGCGAGATTCGCACCGTGCTTTCGGCGGCGGCGGTGCGGGAGAAGCTGCCCCAGTTTCCCTGGCCCGAACGCACGCGCGACATGCGGGAGGATCTCGCCGCCTGCGGGAAGGCCGCGGTCGTGGCCCGGTTGGTCGCGGTGTGGCTGTTGCCCTCGCGGCTGCTCGGCCTGCTCTGGCGGGTGCCGCGCCGGGGCGACCGGCTCGAGGCGGCGCTGCTTTTCACCAGCGGGAGCTCGGGCGACCCGAAGGGCGTGCCGCTCACCCACCGCAACATCCTCGCCAATTGTGGCCAAATTTCGGCGACAGGAATCCTGCCCAAGCGGGAGACCCTGCTGGCCTGCCTGCCGATCTTCCACAGCTTCGGCTTCACGGTCACTTTGTGGTACGGGCTCATGCGCGGATTGCGGCTGGTCACGCTGCCGACCCCGCTCGATGCGAAGCGCAACGTCGAGGTGATCGAGCAGGAGAAGGTCACGGTGTTCGTGGGCACGCCGACCTTCATCCGGCCCATCCTCAAGCGGGCCGAACCCGCGCAGCTCGCCTCGATCCGCTTCATGGTGTCGGGCGCGGAGAAGCTGCCCGTCGAGCTCCACGAATCGTGTCTCCAGAAATTCGGTTTCCCGATCCTGCAGGGCTACGGGCTGACGGAGACGACCCCGGTGACGAACGTGAACCAGCCTGCGCCGGCCGGCCTGCCGGCGGGAGTGCATCTGCAGACCGGGCACCGGCTCGGCTCCGTCGGCCGCCTGCTCGCGGGGCTGACCGCGCGCATCGTGCACCCGGAGTCGGGCGAGACGTTGCCCCCCGACCGCACCGGGGTGATCTGGTTCAAGGGGCCGAACGTCTTCGGCGGCTACCTCAAGGATCCGGTCCGCAATTCGGAGGCGCTGCGCGACGGCTGGTTCGTGACCGGGGACCTCGGGCGTTTCGACGACGACGGGTTTCTATTCATCGAGGGCCGGCTGTCTCGGTTTTCCAAGGTCGGCGGGGAGATGGTGCCGCACCTGACGATCGAGCAGAAGATCGTCGAGGCCTTCGGACTCGAGGCGACGGAGGCGCCGAAGGTGGTGGTGCTCGGGGTGCCCGACGCCGCAAAAGGCGAGACCCTGGTGCTGCTGACCACCGAACCGATCGAGGCGGCGGAACTGCGCGACCGGCTCACGAGTCTCGGCCTGCCCAATCTCTGGATACCCAAGGTCGTGCGCCGCCTGGATCGGATCCCGGTGCTGGGGACGGGCAAGTGCGATCTGCGCGGCTGCCGCGATCTCGCGGCCGGATCGGCGGGGGCGGAGTAGCCGGGGCGGCGCGAGCCCCGGGGACCGTCAGAGTTCGAAACCGTCGGGGGCGACGAGCACAACGTATTCGCCTTTCTTGCTCATCGAGGCGAAGCGCCGGCGCACCTCGTCGACCGGGCCCACCAGAAACGTTTCGTGGAGTTTGGTGACCTCCTTGGCCACGCAGACGACCCGGGCTGGGCCGAGCACCTCGGAGATTTCGTCGATGAACGCCTCGATGCGATGCGTGCTCTCGTAGAGGCAGAGCGTGTGGGCGGCGTCGCGGTTCTTTTCGAGAAAGGCGCGGCGGGCGGCGGTCTTGGGCGGGAGAAACCCGGCGAAGAAGAAGGCGTTGGTGGGGAGCCCGCTGGCGCTGAGCACGGCGATCGCCGCGCAGGCGCCCGGCACGGGGATGACCGGCAGGCCGCGGCGGCGGCAGGCGCGCACGAGACGAAATCCCGGGTCGCTGAGCCCGGGCGTGCCGGCATCGCTGACGATGGCGACCGATTCGCCCGCTTCGAGGCGGGCGACGAGCTGCTCGGCGGCGGCGGTCTCGTTGTGCTCGTGGTAGGCGACCAGCGGCCGGTGGAGGCCGAGGCGGGTGAGCATCGTCCCGGTGGTGCGCGTGTCTTCGCTGGCGATCACCGAGGCCGAGCCGAGGATCGCCTTGGCGCGGTCGGAGAGGTCCGCGAGATTTCCGATCGGGGTGGCGACGACATAGCAGTGGCCGGGCTGCGCGCTGAGGGAAGTGTTGACGTCGCTCATGGGCCAGAGGTTGGGCGGGGGCTGGGGGCGGCGGCAAATGCGAATCGCCCGTGGCTCTGGGCAAAACGAAGCCCGGGCACGCGGCCCGGGCTGAAGATCGAAAGAACGGCTCCCGGAATCAGCGGGCGCCGGGCGTGGTGCCCATGCCGGGCACGTTGCCTTCCCAGCTCTGCGGACGACTCCACGGAATGGAGTTCTCGTCGGTGTCGCTGGAGGTGCAGCCGGTGAGACCGAGAATGGTGGAGCCGAGGAGGGAAACCAGAAGCAGGCGTTTGAGCACGGACATGTTGGGTGGTGTTGGCGGGACGTTTGCAGCGACCGAAAGCAATGGCAAGGTGCAAGGCGTCCGGCGGCTCGTGCGGCGTGAGACGGCGCGTGCTCCGTTTGGTTCCCCGATCGCCGGGCTTGGCAACGCCGTCGATCGCTGCGTAGGTGTCGCCGATGCAGAGCCTGGCCGACTTTTCATTGGAGGACTTCACCGCCCTGGTGGTCGGGTGGGGGGGGCGGCCCGTGCACGCCGAGCAGATCCTCCGGGCCTACTATCGCGCCGAACACGATTGCTTCTGGCCTGAGGCGGGTCTGCCGCGGGGACTGCGGGCACGAATCGAGCGCGAACTCGTGGTCGAGCCCACGGCGTTGGTGGTGCGGCAGGAGGCCGAGGATGGTACCGTGAAGTTGCTCCTGCGGCTGGTCGACGGGCTCACGGTGGAGGCGGTGCTGATGCCCGATTGGGAGGGCGAGCGCGCGGCCGGTTGCCTCTCTTCGCAGGCGGGTTGTGCGATGGGGTGCGATTTCTGCGCCACCGCGCAGGGCGGTTTGGCGCGCAACCTCACCGCGGGCGAGATCGTCGGGCAATTTGTCGCGCTGCGGCAGGAGGCGCGCCGGGTGGGGCGGCGCCTGCAGACCCTGGTTTTCATGGGCATGGGCGAGCCTCTGCACAATCTCGACGCCGTGCTGCCGGCCGTGGGGCGGATCGCCGGCAACGAGCTCGGTGCGCTCGGGCGCAAACAGATCACCGTGTCGACGGTCGGACTGGTGCCCGGTATCCATGCTCTCACAGACAGCGGTCTGGGGGTCAGCCTGGCCGTCTCGCTGCATGCGCCCGACGATGCGACCCGGGCGAAGCTGCTCCCGGCGGGGCGTCGCTACCGGGTGGCCGACATCCTCGCAGCCGCGGACCGGCATCAGGCGGCCACGGGGCGCATCACCACCATCCAGTATTGCCTGCTGGCGGGGGTGAACGACTCGACCGAGCACGCCAGGGCGCTGGCCGAAGTGCTCGCGAGGCGGCGGATGCATGTGAACCTGTTGCGCTACAACGCGACCGGTCCTGGCCTCTCGGGTACGGTCTACGCGCCGCCCGCCGACGAAGGGATCGAGGGTTTCCTCGGGGCGCTTCGGGCGCAGGGAGTGGTCGCGCATTTCCGCCGACCCCGCGGCGCGGGCATCGATGCCGCTTGTGGCCAGTTGCGGCGCCGTCGAGAGACCCGTGCCGGGGACTGAACGCTGGTGTGTTCGAGACGGTGCGATGTTCTGTCGATCGCAGCTCGCCCCCGAGCGAGCCGCCTGCGTCATTACTGCCGGCTTCGCACAAACGTCGGAATGCATCCGGGGCTGGCTTTTTGGGTCGGGCTTCCTACTATCGCTTTCCCTGCCGGCCTCCGCCTTCCTCGGAGAACGGCTCCGAACCCCAAACCCCTGCGCAATGGACTCTGCGATGTTGAGTGTGGGCGACCGACAGCGGCTTCACGCCTGGTCGCGCCTTCCTGAAGGCGCCTTCGAGGCGGTGTGTCTCGCCGACAAAGAAAACGGGGCGGCGCCGGTGGCGTCGGATTCCGGCCAACGCGTGCTGAAGGTTCTGATCGTGGGCGAGTCGCAGGCGGAGACCGCGCGGCTGGTGCGGCATCTCGAACTGGCCGGCTACAGCGCCGATTGGACTCGGGTGGACTGCGAAGACGATTTCCGGGCGCGGCTGAGTCCCGGCTTGGACGTGATCTTGTGCGACTGCCAGACCCCGGGCTTCGACGGCATGCGCGCGTTGCGGGTGCTTCAGGACTCGGGGCTGCCGATCCCGCTGATCGTGCTGGCCGGCAGCATTGCGGAGGAGACCGCGGTTGCCGCGATCCGCAACGGCGCGGCGGACTACCTGCTGAAGGATCGTCTCCATCGGGTGGGACAGGCCATCGAGCATGCGATCGAGCAGTGCCGACTCCGGCACGAGCATCGCAACATGATGGAGGCGCTGTTGCAGGCGGAGGCCCGCTACCGCGGAATCTTCGAGAACGCCGTGGAGGGCATTTTTCAGGCCACGCCCGAGGGGCGGCTGATGGCGGCCAATCCGGCGCTGTCGCGCGTTTTGGGGTATCCGTCGGCCAAGGATACGATCGCGATGGTCGACGACATTCTCGCGCAGCTCTGTCCGGAGGCGGAACGGCAGTCCGAGCTGCGGCGGGAGCTGGAAAAAGGCGGCCTGGTGACCGGCTTCGAGACGCAGGCATCCTGCCCCGACGGGCGCAGCCCGTGGATCTCGCTCAACTGCCGGATGGTGCGCGAGCCCGGCGGCGCGGTGCACCTCGAGGGCACCGTCGAGGACATCACCGAGCGCAAGCAGCTCGAGGCGCAGCTGCTGCGGGCCCAGCGGCTCGACAGCGTGGGCCGGTTGGCCGGCGGCATCGCGCACGATCTCAACAACATCCTGCTCCCGATCCTCATCGCGCCCGGCGTCTTGCGGGAGCGGCTCAAGGACCCGGACTCGCGCGACCTGGTCGACTCGATCGAGGTGAGCGCCCGCCGCGGCGCGGACATCGTGCGACAGCTGTTGACCTTCAGCCGGGGCACCGACGGCGAACGGGTGCCGGTGCAGCTGCGCAATCTCGTCAACGAGATGATCAGCATCATGCGGGAGACCTTCCCCAAGAGCATCAACCTGCGCAGCTCGCTGCCGGTGGATGTGGCGTCGGTGCGTGGGGATCCCACCCAGCTGCACCAGGTGATCATGAATCTGTGTGTGAACGCCCGTGACGCGATGGCCCGCGGCGGCGAGCTGCGGATCGCGATCGAGAACCAGGAACTGGATGCGGAGGCCGCCAAGGCCTACGCCGGTGCGCATCCCGGCCCGTACGTGGTGTTGCGGGTGGCGGACACGGGCACCGGGATCTCGCCCGAGCACCTCGACAAGATTTTCGACCCGTTCTTCACCACCAAGGAGGTGGGGCAGGGCACCGGCCTGGGGCTGTCCACCGTGTTGGGCATCGTGAACAGCCACGGCGGCTTCATCCAGATCGACAGCACCGTGGGCAAGGGCACGTCGTTCCGGGTCTTCTTTCCGGCCAGTCCGCTGGCGCCCCAGCTCGAGCGGGGCTCCGACGACCTCGGCCCGCTGGGATCCGGGGAACTGGTCCTGCTGGTCGACGACGAACGCGCAGTCCGCCACGCCACGCGGGCGATCCTCGAGCGCCGGGGCTACCGGGTGGTCGAGGCGGGCGACGGCGAGGATGCGCTCGCCCGACTCGAGCAGCTCGATACGCCGGTGGCGGTGGCATTGGTCGACCTGCTCATGCCGCGCATGGACGGGGTGGAATTCATCCGGGTGTTGCGCAACCGTCTCGATCCGCCGGCGATCGTGGCGATGACCGGGGTCGGGCGTTCGCCGAAGGTCGACCGCGTGCGCGAGCTCGGCGGGATCGAGATTCTCGAAAAGCCGTTCACTTCGGAGTACCTGCTGCAGACGCTGGCCGGTCTGCTGCGCCGCGATTCGGGGGCGGCGGGCAGCTGGGGCTGGTGAGCGGCGCTCCCGGCGCGTGGATGATCCGGTCTGGTGTGCCGCCTCGTGGCGTCGGCAGGCGCTGGAGGGAAATGGCGCAGCCAGCGAGCGAAGAGGCGCGGCGCGGGTCTTGTCAGCCGCGTGGCGTTGTGATCGATTGCGACGGCATGCACGCCTCAGCCTACCGTGTCGGTCGCCCGGTGGCCTTCGCCGGGCCGAGTGGCCCGGTTCCTCCGATGGAGGGCGCCGGGGCATGAAGCGGCTGCTCGATTGGCGGGAACCGGCGGGGATCTTCCTGCAGTTGTGCCGGTCGACGGCGTTGGTGCTTCCGGTCGGCGTGCTCGGCGGCTCGGCGAGCGCGCTGTTCCTCTGGTCCCTGGACCGGGTGACGGAGCTCCGATGGGCGCATGGTTGGCTGCTGTACCTGCTGCCCGTGGCGGGCGCGCTGGTCGGGTGGTGCTATTTTCGCTACGGCAAGAACTCCGGCGCGGGCAACAATCTCATCATCGAGCAGATCCATGAGCCCGGCGGCGGGGTGCCCTCGCGCATGGCGCCGCTGGTCCTGCTCGGCACGCTGTTGACGCATCTCTGCGGCGGGTCGGCCGGCCGCGAAGGAACGGCGGTGCAGATGGGCGGCAGCCTCGCCAACGCCTATGCGAGGGCGCTGCGGATTGATCGCGAACAACTGCCGGTTCTGCTGATGGCCGGTATCGCGGCCGGATTCGGTTCGGTGTTCGGCACACCGTTCACGGGTGCGGTATTCGCGATGGAGGTGCTCGTGATCGGCGGGATGCAGTATCGCGCGCTCCTGCCGGTGCTGGTCGCCAGCGTGGTGGCCGATGCCACCTGCTCGGCCTGGGGCGCGAACCACACCCAGTACCACATCGCCTTCGCCCGGGCCTCGCGGGCGCCGGAGGCGTTGGATCTTTTGCTGGTGGGCAAGGTGCTCTGCGCGGCCGTGGCGTTCGGCCTGGTGGGGCGGCTGTTCGCCGAGCTCACCCATCTCCTGCAACGTGGATATGGGAAGCTGACGTCGCGCGCCTGGCTGCAACCGGCGATCGGCGGGGCGGTGGTGATCGCGCTGGTCTGGATCGTGGGCACGCGCGACTACCTCGGCCTCGGAGTGCGGGCGGGCGAGCCGGGCGCGGTGACGCTCATCTCGGCGTTCCAACCGGGCGGGGCGACTCCGTGGAGCTGGTGGTGGAAACTGCTGTTCACGGCGGTGACGCTCGGTGCCGGCTTCAAGGGCGGGGAGGTGACGCCCCTGTTCTTCATCGGTGCGACGCTGGGGAATGCACTGGCGGTGCTGCTCGGGGCGCCGGTCGACCTGTTCGCGGGGCTGGGCCTGATCGCGGTATTCGCCGGCGCGACCAACACGCCGCTGGCGTGCACCATCCTGGGCATCGAGCTGTTCGGCGCCGACCACACCGTCTATTTCGCCCTCGCGTGTTTCGTCGCCTACTACTGCAGCGGACACAGCGGGATCTACCACGCGCAGCGCATCGGGGTGGCGAAAAATGGAATCAAGACTGTGGGCACGAAGACGGTGGCGGAGGCCCGGCGTTCCGCCGGGCCGTGACGCGGCGCCGGGCGCATCGGCGCTCCGGAAAGCGAAGCCGTCGGCTTTGCCCGGCGGGGAAGGCGGCCCGCCGGCGCCGTTGGCCAGGGCAGGGTATCGGCTCCGCCAATTTCCCGCTGTAGCGGAAGCGGTGAGGCTATCGTTTTGGGCGGACCAATACCCCGCGGATTCCGCCACGAGGCGCTGCCGCGTTCCTCGCCCGAAGTGTGGGCCTCCGGGGCTAATCCAGCTGCAGGCCGATCACCAGCGAACCGATGGGGCGGTCGTCGTCGAGAATCGCGATCGCGAACTGGATCTCCTGTTCGACCCGTTCGTCGAGCCGTGCGAGTGCCGTCGCCGCCCAATCCGCTGCGCAGACGTAGGCGGAGAGGAGAAACAGGGATGGAAGCCGTCGTTTCATCGGGGCGGTGCCACGCTGAAAACAGGTGGGCTTCGACGTTGGTTGCGCCGGAGGGAATCGACCGCATTCGGTGCCGGTTGGGGGGCGTGGCGACAAATGCCGATTTCCGACGAAGTCGCGAGCGCCTCCGCCCTTGACGCCCGCCGCTTCGGCCGACACGTTGCGCCCCTCTCAACCACTGCCTGGTGGTGTAAGGGTAGCACAGGTGACTTTGACTCACCTAGTCCTGGTTCGAATCCAGGCCGGGCAGCCACTTGAAAAGCCTTCAGTTGGTCATGGTCTGATGGCCGGACAGAAGATCGACGTGAATGCGTTGTTTGCCGAAGCGCGGCTAAAGGCTCCACGGCTGTCGAGGGTCATCCCGGTTGTGTACTTTCTGCGGTTTCGCTCCGTGCCGGTCCATGTTGGCGCTCATGGTCGTCGAGCTTCGGCTTTTTTTGTCGCAGTTGTGGCAGCACCAAACGCAACATTGCGGAGCAAACCCCACAATGAAAGAGGCCTCCGCCCGCATCAAAATCAACAAGCTGCTCGAAGCGGCGGGCTGGCGTTTCTTTGCCGACAGCACCGGGCCCGCCAACATCCAGCTTGAGCCGGCCGTGGCGCTCAAGGCCCACGACCTCGACGCCCTCGGCGAGGACTTCGAGAAAGCGAGCAAGGGCTTCATCGACTTCCTGCTCCTCAACGAGAAGGGCTTCCCGTTCATCGTCCTTGAGGCGAAGGCGGAGAACAAAAATCCTCTCGTCGGCAAGGAGCAGGCCCGCAAGTACGCCCGCTCGCAGAACTGCCGCTTCGTCCTCCTCTCCAACGGCAACCTGCACTACTTCTGGGACCTTGAGCGCGGGAATCCCTACATCGTCACCGCCTTCCCGCGACCGGACTCGGTCACCGGCTACCAGAAGATAACGCCCGACCCGAAACGCTTCATCGAGGAGCCCATCGGCGACGACTACGTTGTTCTGACCCAGCGGCCCAACTACGCGGCGGAGGCGGCCTGGAAAAACCCGGCCGAGCGTGCCCGCTTCGTCGAGGTCAACGGCCTGCGATTCCTCCGCCCCTACCAGAAGCAGGCCGTCGTCGCCGTGCAGCAGGCCGTCGCCAAAGGTCACGACCGCTTCCTCTTGGAGATGGCCACCGGCACCGGCAAGACGCTCACCGCCGCCGCCCTCATCAAGCTCTTCCTCCACACCGGCAACGCCCGCCGCGTCCTCTTCCTCGTCGACCGCCTGGAGCTTGAAGACCAGGCGCTGAAGGCCTTCCGCAAGGTCCTCGCGAACGACTACCGCAGCGTCATCTACAAGGAGAACCGCGACGACTGGCGCCGCGCCGAGATCGTCGTCACCACCGTCCAGTCGCTGCTTTTCAACAACAAGTACCGGCAGCTTTTCTCGCCGACGGACTTCGACCTCGTCATCTCCGACGAAGCCCACCGCTCCATCGGCGGCAATGCCCGCGCCGTCTTCGACTACTTCATCGGCTACAAGCTCGGCCTCACCGCCACACCGCGCGACTACCTGAAGAAGTTCGACCGCGCCAAGCCCGGCACCCGCGACCCGCGGGAGTTCGAGCGTCGCCTCCTGCTCGATACCTACCGCACCTTCGGCTGCGACGACGGCCAGCCCACCTTCCGCTACTCCCTGCTCGACGGCGTGAAGGAGGGCTTCCTCATCAACCCGACGGTGGTCGACGCCCGCAGCGAGATCACCACCCAGCTCCTCGCCGACGAGGGCTTTGTCGTGGAGTTCAAGGACGACGACGGCGACGACCAGAAGGAGACCTTCAAGCAGCGCGAGTTCGAAAAACGCTTTTTCTCGCCGGCCACCAACCAGCTCTTCTGCAAAACCTTTCTCGAAAACGCCCTCCGCGACCCCATCAGCCGCGAGATCGGCAAGTCCATCGTCTTTGCCGTAAGCCAGAACCACGCGGCCAAACTCGTGCAGGTCCTCAACGAGATGGCCGACCGCATATTCCCGGGCAAATACCAGTCCGACTTCGCCGTGCAGGTCACCTCGCAGGTCGACGGCGCCCAGCAGCACACGATCAATTTCACCAACAACAACCTTCTCGGCTCCGCCAACTTCCTGCCGCTCTACCGTACGAGCAAGGCCCGCGTCTGCGTCACCGTCGGAATGATGACCACCGGCTACGACTGCCCGGACATCCTCAACCTCGGCCTCTTCCGGCCCATCTTTTCGCCGACTGATTTCATCCAGATCAAGGGCCGCGGCACCCGGAAGCACGACTTCCGCGAGCAGCTCTTCGACGAGGCGCTGAAGGAGACCATCGCCACCCCGAAGAAGACCGCGTTCAAACTCTTCGACTTCTTCGCCAACTGCGAATTCTTCGAGGAGAAGTTCGACTACGACGAGGTCCTCAAGCTGCCCAAGCCGAAGAGCCCCGGCGGCGAGGGCGGCCCCGGTCCCGTGCCCGGCCCCACTGTCACCGCCACCACGTACGAGCATCTCGGCGACGACCTGCTCGCCTCGCTCCAAGTCGAGGAGATCGGCCAGGAGGGCATGCGCATCGACCGCGAGTTCTACGCGAAGTTCGAGCACGTCGTGCGCGAGAACGAGTTCATCGCCGCCAGCGTCGAGGCTGGCCAGTGGGACCGTGTGCTCGACTACGTGAACCGCGAGGTCTTCGACAAGCCCACCGAGTTCTACACTCTCGACAAACTCCGCCGCGCCGCCGCCGTCGACCGCCGCCTCACTCTCCGCGAGATCCTCGAAAAGATCTTCGGCCTCATCCCGCGTTTCAAATCCAAGGACGAGCTGCTGGAGGAGGAGTTCTCCAAGTTCGTCGCCGACTACAAGCCCGAGGAGTCCGACGCCATCCCGGCGCTCAAGACCTATTTCAAGGCCTACGTCAGCAGCGACCAGGTCCGCCACATCATCGAGACCGGCCAACTCACCGATCTCGCCACCAATCCCGTTTTCACCACCAAGGATTTCAAGGCGGTTCCCGCGAAGTACCGCGCCCTCATCCCCGACTACGTGAAAGACTATGTCTCGCTGAACCAGTTCGTGGCGTGAACTGTGAAACCGACATCCGCACGCTTTGATTCTGGAGAATCTGCCACAACTAGACCCATCGAATTCGATGGGTTTGGGTTTTCTCCCAGCCTGAATCCCGTCGAATTCGACGAGATTGGAACCGCTTCAAAGAGCCAGCCAACGTCATGAGTAAAGCCAAACGAAGCACCATTGAGGTTCAGGGAACATCCATCGCGATACTCTCGCAGCCGGGTGGAGACTACATTTCGCTCACCGACATGGCGCGGAACTTCGACGGAGCGGGTGCGTTGATCGAGCAGTGGCTCAAAAACAAGGATACTGTCCTGTTTCTCGGCGTCTGGGAACGCCTCAACAACCCCGGTTTTAATTCCCTCGAATTCGAGGGAATTAGAAATGAAGCCGGCCGGAACAGTTTCTTCCTGTCGGCCAGGAAGTGGATCGAGCAAACCGGGGCCAAAGGACTGATCGCAAGCGCCGGGCGCTACGGCGGCACCTATGCCCATAAGGACATCGCCTTTGAGTTCGGCTCCTGGCTCAGCCCCGAATTCAAGCTCTACCTCATCAAGGAATTCCAGCGCCTCAAGGATGAGGAGAACGACCGCCTCCAGCTCGGCTGGAACCTCCAGCGCACCCTCGCCAAGATCAACTACCGCATCCACACCGACGCCATCAAGGAGACCCTCATCCCCGGCACCGTCACCAAGCAACAGGCGGCCTTCTTCTACGCCAACGAGGCCGACCTGCTCAACGTCGCCCTCTTCGGCCAGACTGCGAAACAGTGGCGCGACGCCCATCCCGACGCCGAGGGCAACATCCGCGACCACGCCCCGCTGGAGCAACTCGTCGTCCTCACCAACCTCGAGAGCCTCAACTCCGTGCTCATCCGCCAGGGCCTGCTCCAGCCGGAGCGGCTCCTCAAGCTGAACGAAATCGCCATCAGCCAGATGCGCACCCTCCTTTCCTCCAACAACGTCAAACGCCTGAAGTAATGCTCGACTCCGATACCAAGCGCCGCATCGACACCGCCCGCGACATCCTCGTCGGCAAAGTTCCCGACCCGAAGTCCCAGGTCGAGCAGATCACCATCGCCCTGATCTACAAGTTCATGGACGACATGGACGCCGAGTCCGAGGAACTCGGCGGCAAGCGGAAGTTTTTCGTCGGCACCTTTGCCCGCTACGGCTGGGCCAAGCTCATGCGCTCCGGCCTCGGCGGCCACGAGACGCTCGCCCTCTACGGCGAGGGCATCACGAAGATGACGGAAAACCCCGGCCTGCCGCCGCTCTTCCGCGACATCTTCAAGAACGCCTACCTCCCGTACCGCGACCCCGAGACGCTCAAGGCCTTCCTCAAGATCATCGACGAGTTCCGCTACGACCACTCCGAGCGCCTCGGCGATGCCTTCGAGTACCTCCTCTCCGTCCTCGGCTCGCAGGGCGACGCCGGCCAGTTCCGCACCCCGCGACACATCATCGATTTCATCGTCGAGCTCGTCGCCCCGCAGAAGGGCGAAGTCGTGCTCGACCCCGCCTGCGGCACTGCCGGCTTCCTCATCTCCGCCTACAAGCACATCCTCCGCACCAACACCGACGCCAAAGGCCACTCCCGCCTCACGCCAGACGACCGCGGCCGGCTCGCCAAGAACTTCAAGGGCTACGACATCTCGCCCGACATGGTGCGTCTCTCCCTGGTGAACCTCTACCTCCACGGCTTCACCGATCCCCACATCTACGAGTACGACACCCTCACCTCCGAGGAGCGGTGGAACGAATACGCCGACGTCATCCTTGCCAACCCGCCCTTCATGTCGCCGAAGGGCGGCATCAAGCCCCACAGGCGTTTCTCCATCCAGGCCAAGCGCAGCGAGGTGCTCTTTGTCGACTACATGGCTGAGCACCTCACGCCCACCGGTCGCGCCGGCATCATCGTTCCCGAGGGTATCATCTTCCAGAGCCAGACCGCCTATACCGAACTCCGGAAAACTCTCGTCGAAAATTCCCTCGTCGCCGTCGTCTCGTTACCGGCTGGCTGCTTCAACCCGTACTCCGGGGTGAAGACCAGCATCCTCATCCTCGACAAGTCGCTAGCCAAACGCGCCGCCACCATCGCCTTCTTCAAGGTCGAGGCCGACGGCTTCGGACTCGGTGCCCAGCGCCGTGCCATCGACCAGAACGATTTGCCCGCCGTGCAGGCCGAGCTCGCCGCCTACCTCGCCGCCCTCCGCCGCGGCGAGCCTGCGCCGGAAGCTTCGCCCACCGCCATCGTCGTCCCGAAAGCCAAGATCGCCGCCAACGGCGACTACAACCTCAACGGCGAGCGGTATCGGGAGAACACGGCTGCCGCGGCACTCGTTCCCTACGTTTCGCTCGCTGAAGTCTGCGACATCAATCCTGAGACCGCTGTCCCTGCCGACCTTTATCCCGGTTCTTACTTCAACTATATCGACATCTCGTGTGTCGAGAACGAGTCGGGCAAATTCCTCGGTGCGAGCCACACCACCACCGCAGAAGCGCCCAGCCGAGCGCGAAGAGCTGTCAGACAAGGCGATGTCATAGTCTCGACGGTTCGTCCGAATCTCAAAGCGTTCGCCATTCTCAAGCAAGTGCCCGAGCGCGCCATCGCCTCAACCGGATTCGCGGTCTTGCGCGCAAAGCCCGCTCTTCTGCTTCCCGGGTTTCTGATCAATGCGGTGCGACACGAAAGGACTGTTCAGCAAATGATCGGGATGAGCGGGAAGGGTGCTTACCCGAGCATCAACCAGTCGGACGTTGAGAGCCTCCAAATCCCCCTGCCGCCGCTGGAGGTGCAGAAGGAGATCGTGGCGGAGATCGAGGGCTACCAGGCCGTCATCGACGGCGCCCGCGCCGTCCTCGACCACTACCGCCCCCACATCCCCATCGACCCCGCCTGGCCGCTGGTGCCGATCAAAGAAGTGGCCGCGGTCGAAAGCGGCTTCGGATTCCCTCTGGATTACCAAGGCAAGAGAGATGAGGAGATCCCCTTCCTGAAGGTCAGCGACATGAACCTTCCCGGGAATGAAGAGCGCATCGTCACATGGAATCACACGGTTTCGCGGGCCGTCCTGAAAGAGTTGAAAGCTGATGCTTTCCCGAAGGGCACGGTCATCTTTCCGAAGATCGGTGCCGCCATTGCCACGAACAAGAAACGGATACTCACGCGAGATTCGACGTACGACAATAACGTGATTGGCATCGTGCCGGACGTGAAGCGACTGCTGCCCGATTACCTGCACACGTACCTGCTTGCTTTTGACCTGTCACGCTGGGCCAGTGAGTCGCAACCGCCGTCCATGCGGAAGACGACGGTAGAGGCGCACAACATCTCCCTCCCGCCCCTCGCCACGCAGCGAGCCATCGTAGCGGAGATCGAGGCGGAGCAGAAGTTGGTCGCCGCCAACCGCGAACTCATCGAGCGCTTCGAAAAGAAGATCCAAGCCACCCTCGCCCGCATCTGGGGCGAACCTTCATCATTCGCATGAGCTTCACCGTCTACTGCGACGAGAGCCGTCACGACGGCTCTCCCAAGAACGCTTACCTCGCGATCGGCGGACTCTGGGTGCCGACCGAGCAAAAAACCACGCTCACCAAGGAACTTCGCGCCCTGTGCAAAGCCCAGGGCTTGGGCTCCGAGCTCAAGTGGTCAAAGGTCAGCGAGCAGAAGCTCGCTGCCTATCAGGCGGTCATCGACTTCTTCTTCGCCAAGGACCTCCGGTTTCGAGTGATCCTCGTGGAGCAAGCCAAGTTGAATTACGCGCAGTTCAAGGACGGAGACGACGAGCTGGGTTTCTACACATTCTACTACGAGATGCTGATCAAGTGGCTGCAGCAGCCGGTCGCCTATAACCTGCTCCTCGATTTCAAGAAAAACAAAGGCGCTGATCGCTATCAGGTGCTTGCCCGCTGCCTGCGGCACAAGATGCCGGTGGGCGCGACTCTCTCGGGAGTGAACGTCATCGATTCCGGCGACTCTCCGCTGGCCCAACTCGCCGACATTCTCATCGGAGCCAGTGCCGCCACGTGGTGCGACGCACCCACTGATCGCCCCAAGGGGCGACTGGCCGCCTATATCGCCCGCAAGGCTGGCCGCGACAGTCTCAAGGTGGTCGACGCCAGTCCTGCATTTGGCAAAGTGAACCTATTCAAGATCGACCTGCAATGAGTCCGGTGCCGGTCAATCTTGCGGACCTGGTGCTCGATCTCTCGGCCCTGACCGACGAGGAAGCCGTAGCCGAAGGGGAACGCCAGTTTCATGCGGAGTTCATCACGCAAAACGGCCGCTCGGGTGTGATCGTGGCCCACGATGGGGTCGAGGTGAAGTTTTTCGCCGACCGCTACCACCATGCGTTTAACACTTCGCAGGATCGGGCGCGGCAAGCCTACGCCAAAGACAAAGTCGCCGTGGATCGGATTGAAAGGATCAGGTGGATCAAGCCGATCATCGAAGGTCGCGTGGCGGACATCGAGTGCTGGGAAATCCCGCTGAAAGTGCCTGAAGAGGGTGTTCGCTGTTTCCCTGGGAAACGGGCATACGTGTCATGGGTCCAAGGTTACATCGTCTGGCTGGAGCTGTTGCGGAATGGCGGGTTCAAATTCTCTTCCGCCTATCCGTTGCCGAATGCCGAAATCGGCCGCCACACCTCACGTGCCCGGAAGTTATGGACATCCCCGCATGCATGAAGGCATAAAAATGCCCCGTTACTTATCGGGTGAACGAGGCGAAAACCATATCCGGAGCCATAAGGCTTGGAGGATCTGCCGTGAGGCATTACCAGTGATTCGGTCACTCGCGGCGCAAACTTCAACACAATTTTCGGGCAAGGAGTCCCGCCGAATCGCTTTCGATACGGTCAGCACAGCGATTCCTCGACGTAAGTGCCAATCGGCGTGTGCTCATTACAAACAACAACGCCCTCTGACAGGCAATCATTCATCCCCATGTCCTTCAGCATGAAACTCTGGCAGGTCGCCGACGATGGCGGTCTGAAATCGGTTCCGAAAACCGTCCTCGATAAGGAGGCCCGCCTGGAGGAGTGGGTGCGCAAAGACCCGAGCCTGCTCGGCATGGACGTGCTGATCATCGGCCAGCAGGTCGTGACGCCAAACGGGGGCCGCATCGACCTTCTCGCCCTCGACGCCGAGGCCAACCTCGTCGTCCTCGAACTCAAGCGCGACAAGACCCCGCGGGAGGTCGTTGCCCAAGCGCTGGACTACGGCGCCTACGTGCGGCGGCTCTCATTCGACCGCATCGACGAATTGGCCCGGAGCTATTGCGGCAAGCCGGTGGCCGACGCCTTCGCCGAGCATTTTGCCGAGCCGTTGCCGGACGAGATCAACCAGAGCCACCAACTCATCATCTTGGCCTCGGAGCTGGACGAATCGTCTGAGCAGATTGTCGAGTACCTGACCGAGGCGTACCAAGTCCCGATCAATGCCATCTTCTTCACCTTCTTCAAAACCGCCCAAGGCGAGTTTCTCGGCCGGGCGTGGCTGATGGACCCCGCGGAAGTCCAGGAGCGCGCCGTGTCCAACAAGCAGGCGCCCTGGTCCGGCTACTACTTCGTGAACGTCGGCGAAGGCGAGCACCGGAACTGGGACGACTGCCGCGAACACGGCTTCCTCGCCGCCGGGCACGGGCTCAAGTACAGCCGCCCGTTGCGAAAGCTGAAGGAAGGCGACCTCGTTTTCGCCTACATGAAGCAGACCGGCTACGTCGGCTTCGGCAAGGTCGTCCAGACCGCCGCCGCCGTCCGAGATTTTGTCGTGGCCAAAGAGGGCAAGAAGCTTCTCGAACTGCCCCTTCGCCAACCGGGGATCGGCGACCTCGCCGAAGACCCTGAGATGGCCGAATGGGCCGTCGGCATCGAGTGGAAGAAGACCTTCAGCCGCGAAGGGGCGAAGTGGTTCAAAGACGCCTTCGCCAATCAGAACATCGTCTGCAAACTCCGAGATCCCGCCACCGTCACCTTCCTCAAAAACGAGTTCGCGGCAGGATAGCTCGCCGCCAACCGCGAACTCATCGTTCGCTTCGAAAAGAAGATCCAAGCCACCCTTGCCCGCGTCCAGGGCGAAGCACAGGCTCAGCCGCAGAACACGCCATGAACGCCAAACAGTTGTATCGACTCCGGCTCCAGGGCTTCAAATCGATTGCCGAGTGCGATCTCGCACTCACCGAACTGAACGTCCTGATCGGCCCCAACGGCGCCGGGAAATCCAATTTCATCGGCTTCTTCAAACTCATCCAGCAGATGCTGGAGGGAAATCTCCAGCGCTACGTCGGCAAGAGCGGTGGTCCCGACGCGCTCCTGCACTTCGGCCGCAAGAAAACCGAGCAACTGCACGCGGAAGTCTATTTCGGCAACAACGGCTACAAGTTCACCCTCGAGCCGACTCAGGACAACCGGATGATGTTTGCGGAGGAGAACTTCTGGTGGCGGTACATCCAGGCCGACAAGAAGGTCGGTGCCGGGCACTTCGAGACCGAGGTCGAGAGCCTTGAGGGGCGGACTCCGATGTATGAGTACACCGTCCCCGCCATGCGCTCCTGGCGGGTCTACCATTTCCACGATACGAGCGAAACGGCGGCCGTGAAACAGCTCCACGCTCTGAACGACAACGCCTACCTCCGGCCCGACGCTCGCAACCTCGCCTCCTTCCTCTTCCGTCTGAAATCCGAGTTCCCGGAGGAGTACAGCCGCATCGTGAAAACGATCCGGCTCGTTGCTCCGTTTTTCGGCGACTTCCTCATCCGTCCCAACCGCGATAATTCCGACCAGACCGAACTCGAATGGGTGGAGCTCGGCGAGGACGTGCCGTTCAAAGCCCATCATCTCTCGGATGGCACCTTGCGGTTCATCTGCCTGGCGGTCGTCTTTCTTCAGCCGGAGGCGCTCCAGCCGGAAACGATCCTCGTCGACGAGCCGGAGCTCGGCCTCCACCCTTACGCCATCCGGCTTTTGGCATCGCTTGCCCGCTCCACGTCCAAGGTCAAACAGGTCATCCTCACCACGCAGAGCGTTGCGTTGCTCAACGAGTTTGTGCCCGAGAACCTGATCGTCGTCGACCGAAAGGATCACGCGAGCGTCCTGCGGCGTCTCGGTCCGGATGAGCTGACCGAGTGGCTCAAGGAATACTCCCTCGGCGAACTGTGGGAGAAGAACATCCTGGGAGGGAGGCCGGCACGATGAAACGGGTGCACGTGATCTGCGAAGGTCAGACCGAGGAGACCTTCGTCAACGAACTGCTCGCGCCGCATCTGCTGGCGTTCGACGTCTTGCCCGTAGCGTCTCTCGTGGGAAAGCCCGGCCACAAGGGCGGCAACGTCACCACCATCCGTATGAGCCGCGACATCTGCCTGCGGCTCTTGGGGGACAAGCATGCGTGGTGCACGACTTTCTTCGACTACTATGGTCTTGCGACCGATTTCGTCGGCAAAGCGGCAGCCGAGCGGCTGGCCGGGTTCGCGCAAAAGGCGCAGGCGGTCGAGGATGCTCTTCGCGCCCAGATCCTCGCGCAGACCGACGACAATGAGATCCGCCGCTTCATTCCGTATATTCAGATGTACGAGTTCGAAGGCATGTTGTTCAGTGATCCGGAGCGGATGGCGGCCGGACTCTTCGCGAACGAAGTGGGCGCCGACCTTGTTGCTATCCGGAGGGCTTTCGCCTCGCCCGAGGAGATCAACGACAGCCCCGAAACGGCCCCGAGCAAACGCATCCTCGGATTGGTTCCCAGCTACGACAAACCGCTTTGCGGCAGTCTGGCCGCGATCGAGATCGGCCTGCCGGGGATTCGCAACGCGTGTCTGCGGTTCGATGCGTGGGTAGGGCGATTGGAGGCGCTCGGGCGCCATTGATTTCGCGGGTTACCGGGCTTCTTCAAATGGGTTTTCGGCATCGAGTGGAAGAAGACCTTCGCCCGCGACGAAGCCAAGTGCTTCAAGGACGCCTTCGCCAACCAGAACATCGTCTGCAAACTCCGCGACCCCGCCACCGTCATTTTCTTTAAAAACGAGTTCGCGGCAGGATAGCTCGCCGCCAACCGCGAACTCATCGCTCGCTTCGAGATGATCGCCTTCGGTTCGCCTGGGCGGCTTTTAGAACACGGTCGCCGCGAGGCTGAGGATGCCGATCGTCAGCGCGGCGAGTGATTCGCCGGCGATGAGGCCGCCTCCGACCAACGAGGTCGTGCTCATGTCCGAGGGCAGATCGGACTCGTTCGCCTGCTTGGTGCCGCGTTTGAGCGCCGCTTCCCAAAGGGAACCCGCCACGCCGCCGGCCACCCACCAATACGTGGTGAGCAGCGGCACGAAACCGCCGAAGCTCGACGCGTAGGGGCTCGGCAGAAGCACGGCGTCGACGAGGAAGTCGGTCGTGCGGCCCGTCGTCGAACTCTTGGCGAAGACTTGATAGGCTTCCGCTCGTTTGAGCAGTTTGCGCAGTATCTCGGTGACGAGGCCGATCCCGATACCGATCTGCAGGGCGGTCATCACGTGGGGCTGGTTGGTGGTGATGCCGCGCAGGGCGCCGACGAATTTGTACGTCATTGCGCTGTTCCAGCGGCCGGCGCCTTCCGCCTCGGTGGCCGCGAACTGGTCGAGCCGCAGCGCGGGGTAGGCGTTCATGAAGAGTTTCGCGAGCACCACGCAGAGCACGGCACCCATGGCGATGCCGATCACCTGATAGCGGAACTGGTTCACGCGGTTGGTGCCGAGGCGCCAACCCGTGGAGCGGTCCTGTTGCATGTCGCCACCCGAGCTGCACGCGATCAACAGGATCGCGGCGCACATCAATGCCACGCCGGGGTCCTTCAGCCCGACCGCGGCGAGGATGAAGACGGTGAGCACGAACGCGCTCGAGATCGGGTTGCTGTCGGAGATGCCGATGGAGATGCCGTTGACCAGGACGAACAGGAAGACGAGCCCGACGGCCAGCGCGACGAAGAGCGGCGGTTGCGCGAGCACCTGGCTGCCGACCACGACCACGGCGATCGCCCAGAACACGACCCAGGCGACGAGCCGCTTCATGTTCACGCGTTTCCAGTCCGGCGTGTCCGCTTCGGCGGCCTTCCCGGTCTGCCGGAACTTCCTCACCGCCTGGGCGAGGATCAGCACGATGTCGACGATGGCCGCGCCGAGGATGGTGCCGAGCGCGACGATGAAGCCGATCTTTCGATACGGATCGCCGGCGTGGAGCCAGCCGATCTCGACGAGTTTCGGGCTGATCAGTTCGCCGACCGCGGCGACGAGCAGGGCCGGGATCGCGATGCGCGCGCCCACGATCATGCCCGCGCCGAAGGTGGAGGTCGACACGCCGAGCGCCTCGATCGCGGGTATCTTCAGCGCCGCGAGTCCCCCGAAGTAGCCGGCGGCGGCGCCGCTGCCGAGCTGGGCGACCGAGCGCTTGAGCAGGCGGGGATCGGTGAGGGCGCGGAGAATGTTGGCCACCGCGAAGCCGGAGGGGAACGCGAGCTGCATCCGGTCGACCACGACCGGGGTGTAGAGCATGCCGACGCCCACCCCGAGCATGCCGATCGACAGGATGTAGAGCACGAGTTTCCACGGCGCAGGCTCGGGCAACCCCATCCACGCCATCGCCTGGATGAGCACGACCATGCCCGACATGCCGGCGACGGATGCGGCCATCGTCTGCATGTAGTTGGCGCCGTGTTTTCCCTCGGGGCCGTAGGGCAGGGTGACGGTGCTGCCGAGGATGCCGGCCAGCACCTGACCGCCCACGAAGAAGCCGATCGAGAAATTCATGAAGGCGGCGGAGATGCCGCCGAGCGGACCGAGGATGAAGATCGCCGTGCAGGCGAGCATCACGTGGTAGGCGGGGGAACCGATCTCGGGCAGCCACCGCCGCAGCCCGGACCGAGGGGAAAGGTTTTCGGCCATCGGTCGCGACTGTAGCAGCTTTTGCGCCCGCCTCGCCAAGTGCATTCCTGAGGGGAAGGGAGAATCTCGCCGTTTCCCTCATTGCCACGGCGGCGCCAACTGCGTGCCATGCCGGCATGACCGTTGAATCGTCTCCTCGCATCAAATGTGGCGTGGCCGGTGTCGGCTACCTCGGGCAACACCATGCCCGTATCTACCGGGCGCTGCCCGGAGCCGAGCTGGTCGGCCTCTTCGAGACCAACGACGCCCGCGCCGAGGAGATGTGCCGCACCCACGAGTGCCGCCGCTTCGCCACGATCGAGGAGCTCGGCCGCGAGTGCGACGTGGTCAGCGTGGTCGTGCCGACCGACAAGCACTGCGAGGTGGCGTTGCCGCTGCTCGAGGCCGGTTGTCATCTGCTGATCGAGAAGCCGATCTGCGCGAGCCTCGAGGAGGCCGAGCGCATCCTCGCCGCGGCCCAGAAACACGGTTGTCTGGTCCAGGTCGGGCACATCGAACATTTCAATCCCGTGATGGCCTTCCTCGAGAAGGAGGTCAGCGATGCCAAGTACATCACCACCGAGCGGCTGGCGCCGTTCCAGCCGCGCGGCACCGAGGTCGGCGTGGTGCTCGACCTGATGATCCACGACATCGGCATCGTGCTCGCGCTGGTGAAGTCGCCGATCCGCCGTATCGACAGTGTGGGCATGAGCGTGCTCTCGCGCACCGAGGACATCGCCAACGCCCGCATCGAATTCGAGAACGGCTGCGTGGCCAACCTCAACGTGAGCCGCATGAGCCTGAAGAAGAACCGCGAGATCCGCGTGTTTCAGCCGTCCGGATACCTGTCGCTCGACTTCATGAACCAGGCCGGCCACCTCGTGCGTCGCGAGGGCATGATGGCCTACGCGGGGAAGCTCATGACCGGACAGGTCAAGCCGGGCGACCTCACCGCCGTGCCGCTCGAGCAGATCCCGATCGAGAAGGGCGAGCCGTTGGCCCTCGAACTCGCCTCCTTCCTCGAGGCGGTGACCAAGGCCAAGGCCCCGAAGGTCGGCGCCTCGCTCGGCAAGACGGCGCTCGAGGTCGCCATCGCGATCACCGAGCAGATCCGCGGCGGCAAGGTGTGAGCGTCGGCCCCGGGCCCGGCCGATCAGGCTTCTGCGCGGTGCGGCAACGGCAGGCGCAGCTTCGCGCAGCCGCCGGGGCGTCCCTCGCGGTTGGTCAGGCTGAGGCTGCCGCCGTGGTTCTCCGCGATCTGGCGGCAGAGCACCAGGCCGATGCCGGAGCCGCCCGGCTTGGTCGTGAAGAAGGGCACGAAGAGATTGCTCGGGTTGGCGATGCCCGGACCGTCGTCCTCGATGCGGACCTCGGCCTCGTGGGCGTTGGTCGACCAGCTGACATGGATGCCGCCGCCGGTCTCGAGCGCGGCCTCGGCCGCATTCTTGAAGAGGTTGATGAGAAGCTGTTCGATCTGCGCCGCATCGATCGCGAGCGTGAGTTGCGGGCAATCTGCGATTGCGACGGGCACCCGCGCCTCGAGCGAGGCGACCCGGCGAACCAGAGCGCAGAGATCGGCCGAGGCGAGCGTGGGCTGCGGCAGGCGGGCCAGGCGGGCGTAGGCCTCCATGAAACGCGAAAGCCCCTCCGCCCGGCTGGCGATGATGTCGAGGCCGCGCTGCATGTCCTCCTCCCAGTCGTCGGGACGGCGCTTGAGCATCGTCGTGAGGCTGCCGGCGAGGGACTTGATCGGCGCGAGGGAGTTGTTGAGCTCGTGACCGATCACGCGGACGAGTTTCTGCCAGGCCTTGAGCTCCTCGTCGCGCAACGCGTGTGTCAGATCCGCGATGACGACGAGATGGTGGGGCAGGCCGCGCTCGCGGAACGAGGTGCGGCGCATGCCCCAGCGCCCCTGGCCTCCCGGGAAGGCCAACGGCAGCAACCGGGTGGCGTCGCCCCCGAGGCAGACGTCGAGCCCGAGTTCGGCGGCGCTGCGGCCGATGACGCGTTCGGCCGGCTGGGCGAGCAGTTCCTGGCCGGAGCGGTTGATCAGGCGCAATCGGCCGGACTCGTCGAAGGCGAAGATGGCGACATCGATCTCGGCCATGACGGTGCGCAGGAGGGCGGTGGCCTCCATCGCGACAAGTCGTTGCTCGCGCAGGGTGGTGCTCAGCGAGTTGATCTCGGCGTGCACGCCGCCGAGCGGGTCGTCGGGATTGCTGCCGCGGGCGCGGATCGAGAAGTCGCCCTCGCGCAGGGCGGCGAGCAGGTTCGAGATGGTCTGGAGCGGGCGCACGATGCGCTCGCGCACCATCAGCGCGCCGAAGAACCAGCAGCCGACAACGAGGAGCCCGAGCGTCCAGCGTGTCCGGGCGGTGAATTCATCGACGAGGAGCAACGTCATCGCCGTGGCCACGGCCGGTGCACCCGAGGCGAGCGTGATCCACAGCAGGCGCCGGTCGAACGGAGTCTCTGATTTGCGGCGACGCTGGGGACTGGTTGGCTCGGGGGGCACGGGGGAGGGCGCCAATGGGCGCTGAGCGAGACTAATGATTGGGGAGGTGAGGCAGGTTCGCCGAGCCGAACCCTAGATGGCCTTTAAACGTCGCGCGCTGGACGGCCCGGTCGGAATGAATCGAAGAAGGAGCAACGAGATGGCGGCAACGAACGCCACGCCAGTCCAGTCGATGCTACTGAAGCCCCGCCGAGCGCATTCGTAGACCGCGCGCCCCAGGCCTATTCCCAGGGCCAGACCGATTTTGTGTTTCATGAGCTGACGAGCGTGTATTTGGGAATTGTTACAGACCATACCGTTCGAGCCGGCGGTAGAAGGCGCTGCGGCTCAGGCCGAGGGCTTCGGCGGCTTTGCGGGCGTTGCCTTCGTGGCGGGCGAGGGCCTTCTTGATGAGGAACGCCTCCACTTCCTCGAGACTCATGTCGTCGACTCGCGCGGTGGCTTCGGCGCCGGCCTGCAGGCCGAGATCGGCGGCGCGGATGGCCTTGCCCTGGCACATGAGCACCGCGCGCTCGACGGCGTGGTCGAGTTGGCGCACGTTGCCGGGCCAGGCGCAGGATTTCATCGCCACGATGGCGGTGTCCTCGAAGCCGGTGATCGTCTTGCGGTAGTGCTCGACGTGCTCCTTCAGGAAGAAGTGGGCGAGCAGAGCGATGTCCTCGGGGCGTTCGCGCAGCGGCGGGAGGTGGATCTCGATCGTGTTGAGGCGGAAGAGCAGGTCCTGGCGAAACTTGCCGGCGGCGACCTCGGCGAGCGGGTCGGCGTTGGTGGCGGAGATGATGCGGACATTGGCGCGCTGGGTACGCGAGGAACCGACCTTCTCGAACTCGCCGGTCTCGAGGGTACGCAGGAGCTTGTTCTGTTGGGAGAGCGGGATGTTGCCGATCTCGTCCATGAAGAGCGTGCCGCCGTCGGCCAGTTCGAAGCGGCCGGCGCGGTCGGTCTTGGCGTCGGTGAAGGCGCCCTTCACGTGGCCGAAGAGCTCGCTCTCGAAGATGCCCTCGGGCAGCCCGCCCATGTTGACGGTGAGCAACGGCTTGCGCGCGCGCGGCGATACGGCGTGGAGCGCCTCGGCCACGACGCCCTTGCCGGTGCCGTTCTCGCCGGTGATGAGGACGTTGGCGTCGGACGGGCCGACGCGGGAGATGAGCTCGAGCACGGGGCGCATCGCGGGGGAGTCGGCGATGAGCTTCGGGCCGCCCTTGCCGCGCAGCACCTCGTTTTCCTGCTCGAGGCGCTGGTAGCGGCGCACGGCCGAGGCGAGCTCGACCTGGGTGGCGACGGTGGCGAGCAGGCGGGCGTTGTCCCAGGGCTTGGTGACGAAATCGCGGGCGCCGCGGCGCATGGCCTCGACGGCGATGTCGACGGTGCCCCACGCGGTGATGACGACGACCGGCAGCGTTGAATCGAGATTGCGGATGCGCTGGAGGAGGTCGAGGCCCTCCTGCCCGGAGGTGGTGTCGCGCGTGTAGTTGAGGTCCATGATCAGCAGGTCGAAGTCGCGCGACTCGAGGGCCTTGAGGACGCCCTGGGGGGTCTTGACGGTTTCGACCTGGTGGCCTTCGCCCTTGAGGAGCAGGCGGAGGGCTTCGAGGATGTCGGCTTGGTCGTCGGCGACGAGGAGGCGGGCTGGGGTGCTCATCGTTGGGTGGGGATCGGGTTGCGGGGGCGAAGCTGCGGCGGGCGGGGGGATGAGTCAACTGGAGCGAAGACGGTGACGATGCGCCGGGTTCCGGCGCATCGCCCCGCCGTCGGAGCGGGCTCCATGTGGCGGCGGTGAAACCGGATGCCAACTACGCAGTGAAGGGGTTCGGCTCAGGCGGCGTGCGACAAGCGCGGGCGGTAAGGGACCCGGTTGCGCCGCATCGGATGGATGCCGGTGGCGGCGGGCTTTTCGGTTTTGCCGGAGGGCAACGGCCGGTAGGGCTGGGCCACGCTCATGGCGATGAGGCCGAGGGCGACCATCGAGCCGACTCCGTACTCGAAGACTTCGGCGATGGGGAGCGCCAGATGGGACAGGCCCCGAGCGATGAGGTACGAGGCGATCACGGCGATGATGGAGGCGAGGATGGTGCGAGTTGTTTTCATGGTAGAAGTTGAGTGAGCCACCATGATTGCAGTGAGCGTGCCAAGTTGATCGACTCGCGTAAGTCGTTGTTCGGAAATGGCTTAAAACTTGGTCGGTTTATGCGATCCGTCGTTCCGGCCGCAGTCCGGGGACAGGAGAATCCCAAATCTGGGACGCCGGTGGACTGGCGCCGGCCGGGCGCGCCGTGGGGAGTCATGCCGCGCCGCAGGCGGCAAGGCCCGCAGCCTCGCGCCACCGTCGTCTGTATCGGTGCCTCGGGTATGCCGGAGGGGCGTCGCGGGCCGCGGGCGCGGCAGCGCCGTCCCGCCCGGCGGCCGCTTCGCGCTCAGTCGTGTTCGAGTTCGACGACGCCGATGTCGTAACGGTGGCCGGCCATCGTGAGCGCGTAGTGGCAGGGGGCTCCGATCGGGTGCACGTCGGGGTCGCCCGCGAAGGTGCCGCCGACCGCAGGTGCCGTCTCGGTCGTGGGGGCGGAGTGGGAGCGAGCCGGCTCGACCCTGGGATCGGCACTGGGAGCGGGCATGGTGGCCGGTCGGAGGAATTTCTCCAGTTCCTGCGGGAACATGGCGTGGAGGACGGCGAACTCGTCGGTGTCGGGGAATCCTTTGGCGGCGAGCTCGGCCTTCAGGGCGGGCATGCGCGCAGGGAGCAGATCGGCGAGGCGGTTCTCGGAGCGCTTCAGGCCGGTCTGCTTCTCGACCGCGGCGAGCAGGTCGGGATCCACCGGCCCGGGGGTGCGTCCGTACTTGCCGAGCACGACATCGGCGGTGGGCTGGGCGATGTTCTTCCAACGGCCGAACTTCACGTTGAGCATGGCCTGGGTGCCGACGATCTGGGAGGTGGGGGTGACGAGCGGGATCCAGCCGAGGCATTCGCGCACGTAGGGGATCTCGGCGAGCACGGCGTCGAGCTGGTCGGCCATCTTCTGCTCCTTGAGCTGGTTGCGGAAGTTGCTGAGCATGCCACCGGGAACCTGATACGCGAGGGTGGCGGTGTCGGTGCGTTCGTTGGCGGGGCTGGTGAACTTGCCCAGCTCGGCGTACACCTTTTCGAAGTGGTGCCCGAGGCGCACGAGGCGTTCGCGGTCGTAGGCGGGGCAACGCGGATCGCCCGCGAGCACGGCGAGCATGCGGAGGGTGTCGGGTTGGCCGGTGCCGTTGGCGAAGGGGGCAATCGAGGTATCGATCCAGTCGACGCCGGCCGCGGTGGCGGCGAGGTAGGAGGCGGCGGCGAGTCCGGCGGTCTCGTGGCTGTGGAGCACGACGGGCAGTCGGGTGCGTTCCTTGATGCCCTTGACCAGGGCGGCGGCGATGTGGGGCTGGATGAGGCCGGCCATGTCCTTGATGCAGATCGAGTCGCAGCCGAGGGCGGCGACCTCCTCGGCGAGCGAAAGGAATTTGGCGACGGTGTGGACCGGGCTGATGGTGTAGCAGATCGCGCCTTGGGCGTGTTTGCCCGCCTGCTTCACCGCGTGGATCGCGGTGCGGAGATTGCGGACGTCGTTGAGCGCGTCGAAGACGCGGAAGATGTCGAGCCCGCGCGCCGCCGTGGCGGCCACGAAGGCCTCGACGACGTCGTCGGGGAACGAGGTGTATTGCACGATGTTCTGGCCTCGCAGCAGCATCATCTGCGGGGTCTTCGGCGCGGCGCGCTTGAGGGCGGAGAGGCGCTCGAAGGGGTTCTCGTGGAGGAAGCGCAGACAGGCGTCGATCGTGGCGCCGCCCCAGGTTTCGAGGGCGCCGAAGCCGAGGGCATCGAGATCGGCGCAGGCGGGGAGCATCTGCGCGGTGGTCATGCGCGTCGCGGCGAGCGATTGGTGGCCATCGCGCAGCACCATGTTGTTGAAGATGACAGGTGCGGTTTTCATCGGGAGGGGCCGAGGCCGGCGATTGGGGTTTGCTGGCGGGAAACCCGGCCAGCTAGGTTGGATGAACCATGACCGTTGAAGAACGTTTGAGCAAATTTCTGGGACAGGATCCGCAGGTCGATCCGAGCGCGTACGTGGCGCGCGGGGCCGTCGTGATCGGCGCCGTGACGCTGGGGCCGAAGTCGAGCGTGTGGCACAACTGCGTGCTGCGCGGCGACATCAACACCATCGAGGTCGGGGAGGGCAGCAACGTGCAGGACGGCACGGTGGTGCATCTGGCCGACAACTACGGCGTGAAGATCGGCCGGTTCACGACGATCGGCCACGCCGCGATGATCCACGCGTGCACGATCGGCGACGAGTGCCTGATCGGCATGCAGGCCACGATCCTCGACGGCGCCGAGATCGGCGACCAGTCGATCGTGGGGGCGAACTCGCTGGTGACCGGCGGGACGAAGATTCCCCCGGGCTCGCTGGTGATGGGCTCGCCGGCGAAGGTGGTGCGCGCGCTCACGCCGGAGGAGCGGGCGAAGGGCAAGTATCTGGCGGAGAAGTACGTAACGGTCTCCGCGACGCACAAGGCGAAGTTCGGCAACGCGCCGATCGGTTGATCCGCGGGCAAAGCGTGCGCCCGATCGGCTCAGTCGGCCGTCTTGGCGGTCTGACCGAGCAGCGGGTGCAGGGTGCGGGCGATGTCCCCGAGTCCATAGGGTTTGGGGATCATCGCCCGGAAGCCGTGGGAATGGTAGGAGGCCATGACCTCGTCTTCCGAATAGCCGCTCGAGACGACGGCACAGACGGTCGGGTCGAATTTCCGCAGCAGCGCGAGGGTCTGGAGTCCGCCCATGCCGCCCGGGACGGTGAGGTCGAGGATGACCAGGTCGAAGGGTTGGCCGGCGTGGTGGGCCTTCTGGTATTCCGCGACGGCAGCGGCGCCGTCGGAGGCGGTGTGCACCGAAAGCCCGAGCCGTCGCAGCATGCGGGCGGCGAGGGTGAGGATTTCGGCTTCGTCGTCCATCAGCAGCACCTTGCCCTCGAGCGTGGCGCCATCCGTCTCGGCTTCGGCCGTTGGCGGCGTGGGCTCGGGTGCGGCGGTGCTGGCGGGAAGGTGCAGGATGAATGTGGTGCCCGTGCCGACCGTGGACTCGACGGAAATGAGGCCGCCGTGTTTGCGGACGATCGAATAGACCGTGGCCAGGCCGATGCCGTTGCCGGTGCGTTTGGTGGTGAAATAGGGGTCGAAGATGCGGGGGAGGTTTTCGGCCGGGATGCCGTTGCCGTTGTCGGCGATGGAGACGCGCAGGTAGCGACCGGGCGCGAGCAGACGGCTGGCGCCCGGCTCGATGAATTCGTTGTCGGCCCCGATGTGCACGAAGCCCCCCTGTGGCATCGACTGGAGCGCGTTGATGACGATGTTCTGCACGACCTGGCTGATCTGGCCCTTGTCGACGTGGGCCGGGAGCAGGTCGGGCGCGAAGCGAAACTCGCAGCCGACACCGGTCCCGCGTAGCACGAATTCGGTGACTTCGCGCACCAGGTCGGTGAGGCTGAGGGCGGTGCGCACGGGGGAACCGCCCTTCGCGAAGGTCAGGAGCTGCTGCGTGAGATCGCGCGCACGCATCGTCGCCTTGCTGGCGGCGCGCACGTGGTCGCGCGCCTCGGCGTCCATCTCGGCCCCGAGGGTCGCCATCGAGAGGTTGCCGATGACGACGGTGAGCAGGTTGTTGAAGTCGTGCGCGATGCCGCCGGCGAGCAGGCCGAGGGACTCGAGGCGGGTGGCGCGCTGGAGCTCCTCCTCGAGGTGGTTTTCGCGGCGCATCTGCTCGCGGATCTGGTCGGTCTGGCGGCGAACGCGACGTTTCAGCACCGCGACCCACAGGAGGGCGAAGAGCCCGCCGAGGCCGAAGGTTGTCGCCAGAGCCTGGATTCGGCCGAGGGTGAACCAGGACGGGCGCCGGACGATGGCGAGGTCGGCGGGCGAACGGGTGCGGATCTGGTAGCCGGCATGTTGCCCCCGCTCGTCGTAGACCGCATCGACGAGGCCGACGGCCTCGATCGCGCTCTGCAGCGGCAGGTCGTGGGGAAGCGCGCCGTCGAGCGAGACGGTGAAGATGCCGCCCCGCCCATGGAGGGCGAGGAGGGTTTCCCCGCCCTGGTGGATCGCGTTGATCAGGAGGCCTTCGGCCCGGACGAGGAAACCGTCGAGCGTGGGTGCGACGGTCGGGTTGCCGTCGAACCGGCGCGCGAAGGGCTGCTTGGCGTCGTCTCCGAGCCGGATTGCGGCTTCGCGCAGGACCATGCGGCCGCCCTGGCGGTTCAGGTAGCCGACGGTGTCGAGCATGCGGCCGGGGGAGACGGTCGCTTTCCCGCGGTAGAGGACCCGCAGGCTCACGTCGCCGTCCTGGATTTGGATCCAGCGGCCGGGTTGTTGGGCGAGCACCACGCCCGAGAGGCGCACCCGGCGTTCGGAGGTCTGGGGCGCGCCGAAACGGCCGAGTTCGGTGAGCGACTGCACGGGGAGGGCGAACAGGTCGGTGGGGGCCGCCTCCTCGATTTGGATATCGTCGGGGGAGCGTACCCAGACGCGGATGCCGAGGATGCGGCGTTTGTGGTCGGTCACCGCGGCGCAGACACCGCGGATGCGAACGGCGGCGCCGGTGAAGTCGGACAACTCGTCGGCGGCGGGGAGTAAGGCGAAGAAGTCGCCCGCGGCGGTGGCCACCTCGAGCCGGTTCCACGGCGTTTCCCGGTGCACGGCGCGGACCAGACCGCGCAGCTCGACGCATTGGGCTTCGGCCTGTCCGGTGAGGGCGTGCTCGAGCGAGATCGTCTGCGCCTGGGGGATGGGCATGTCGCCGATCCGTTGTACGGTCTCTGCAATCACAGCCGGGGCGTAGGCGCCGAGCGTGGTGACGCCGCGAACGACGATGCTGCGGCCCGGTTCGTAGGTTTTTCCCGCCCCGGCTCCGAGCTGGATCGTGATGCCGCCGCTCGAGTCCTGGATATAGAGCAGGTTGGAGTCGGGATGGGACCAGGTGACCACGCCGGAGAGCGTGACGGGGTAATGGCGGTCGGCTTCGGCGGGGCCGAGTTCGAGGATCTTCGAGGCGACCTTGAGAACGGGAAGGCCGGCGGTGGCCGGTGGCGGGTTTTCGCCTCGGGAGCGGGACGGCCGGTAGAGTGCGCCGACCAGCCGCCACCGGGTTCCGGAGATTTCGGGGTAACCGACGGCCTCGACCATCTCGCCGATCCGGCAGGGGATCGCCTGCCCGCTGATCACCTCGATCTGGCCGGTGTCGTCGCGCAGGTGGATCGAGCGGAAGGGCTGCTGGTCGCGCACCTCGCCGACCACATGCACGAAAGCGTCGGCGGGGCGGTTGGGCAGCGACGAAAGGGTGGATACGGGAAGGTCGAAGCAGGGGTCGTCTTCGAGGCGGGACAGGCTCTCGATCTGGGCGGGGTTCTGGATCTTGAGTTCGATCGCGGCCGGTTTACCGTCGGTCGAGTGCAGGATGGTGAAGACGCCCCGGATCCGCACGGTGGTGCGCTCGAGCTGGGGTTCCGGTGTGCCGGGCGGGAGCAGGACCCAAGCGAAGTGGCTCTTCCCGTAGGCGGAGAGGAAAAGGTGCAGGTGGTCGGGATCGGCCCGGACCTGGCGGTCGACGTGGGCCTCGATCTGAACGTAGCGGTTGTTGTATTTCTCGGGGGCTTCGAGCCAGTCGGTGTTGGGCACCCGGAGCGGCTCGAGCCGCGACGGGCCCAGATCGGTGACTCGGGCGCCGGCAATGGAGAGAGTGTTCGAGGCCGGCACGTTGCCCTGGATCCGCACATGGCGCCCTGGAACGAGCGCGGGCGTGGTCTCGTCGATCGCGACGTAGGCGCCTGTCTGGTGGTCCTGGAGCCAGAAATGTCCCCAGGTGCGGTCGAGGTGGGTGACGTGGCCCTCGAAGGTGAAGTCGACGCCGAGGCGGCGGTCGGCGACCGGCAGATCCCAGTAGTCCTGCAGGCCGGTGACGGCGGGCGGCTCGGACCGTGGTTCCTCGGCCAGGACCGGAAAGCCGGTCAGGCATGCCATCGCGAGCAGACCGAGCGCGAGTGCTCGCGGCGCAGGAGGGCGGCAGGGGGACCGGAGGCGGGGTTTCATCGCGAGTTCCCAATGATGGGGATACGGGGGAGGCGAGGTCAAACGCGGCTTGTCGACGGGCTCGTCAGGAGGGCATGAAAAAGCCCGGGGCGCACAGGGCGCTCCGGGCTCGAAGTGTTCAGATCGCGGTGACGATCAGAGGCGGGAGACGAGCAGCTGCTTCTGGAACACCAGCTCCTTGGGGAGGGTGGTGTAGAGGTTCACGAAGTGTTCCTCCTGGGCGGCGACTTCCTTCTTCCATTCGGCGGAGTCGATCGCGAGCACGGCCTCGAGGTCCTTCGTGGTGAAGTCCTTGAGTCCGTCGAGCACAATGTCCTCGGAGCGGGGCATCCAGCCGATCGCGGTCTCGCGGGCGGCGGCCTTGCCGTTGACGCGCTCGACGATCCACTTGAGCACGCGCATGTTGTCGCCGTAGCCCGGCCACATCCACTTGCCTTCGGCGGTCTTGCGGAACCAGTTGACGTGGAAGATCGCCGGCGGGTTCTTGGCGCGCTTCGGCATGCTCAGCCAGTGGGCGAGGTAGTCGCCGACGTTGTAACCGGTGAAGGGCAGCATGGCCATCGGGTCGCGGCGGACCTGGCCGATGGTGCCGGCGGCGGCGGCGGTCATCTCGGAGCCCATGACGGCGCCGAGGTAGACACCGTGCGACCAGTTCCAGGACTGGAACACCAGCGGGAGGGTGGTGGGGCGGCGGCCGCCGAAGATGATGGCGGAGATCGGAACGCCGGCGGGGTTCTCCCAGTCCTTGTCGATGCAGGGGCAGTTCGCCGCCGGGGCGGTGAAGCGGGAGTTGGCGTGCGAGGAGACGCGACCGCAGTCCGGGGTCCACTCCTTGCCCTGCCAGTCGGTGAGTTTGGCCGGGGCCTGCTTGGTCATGCCTTCCCACCAGACATCGCCGTCCTCGGTGAGGGCGACGTTGGTGAAGATGGTGTCCTTGGCGCAGGTGTCCATCGCCGACGGGTTGGAGTCGTACGAGGTGCCGGGGGCGACGCCGAAGAAGCCGGCTTCCGGGTTGATGGCGTAGAGGCGGCCGTCGGCGCCGGGCTTGAGCCAGGCGATGTCGTCACCGATGGTGGTGACCTTCCAGCCGCTGAGCTGCGCCGGCGGGATGAGCATGGCGAAGTTGGTCTTGCCGCAGGCGGACGGGAAGGCGGCGGCCACGTAGTTGGCTTCGCCTTCCGGGCTCTCGACCTTGAGGATGAGCATGTGCTCGGCCATCCAACCCTCGTCGCGGGCGATGTTGGAGGCGATACGCAGGGCGAAGCACTTCTTGCCGAGCAGGGCGTTGCCACCGTAGCCGGAACCGAACGACATGATCGAACGATCTTCGGGGAAGTGGCAGATGTACTTGGTGGTGTTGCAGGGCCACGGCACGTCTTTCTCGCCGGCGGCGAGGGGCTTGCCGACGGAGTGCAGGCAGGGCACGAACTCGCCGTCACCGAGGGCTTCCCAGACCTTGGTGCCGATGCGGGTCATGATGCGCATGTTGGCCACGACGTAGGCGGAGTCGGTGAGCTCGACGCCGATGTGCGCGAGCGGGGAGCCGACCGGGCCCATCGAGAAGGGGATGACGTACATCGTGCGACCGCGCATGCTGCCCTTGAACAGGGGCATGAGGATCTCCTTCATTTCCTTCGGGTCCTTCCAGTTGTTGGTCGGACCGGCGTCTTCCTTGCGGATCGAATTGATGAAGGTGCGGTCCTCGACGCGGGCGACGTCGGTCGGGTCGGAGCGGACGAGGATGGAGTTCGGACGCTTGGCGTCGTTGAGGCGAATGGCGGTGCCGCCATTGACCATGATGTCGACCATGCGGTCGTATTCAGCCTTCGATCCGTCGGCCCACTCGATGGCGGAGGGCTGGCAGAGTTCGGCATTCTCGCGGACGAACGCAAGAACACGGGCGTTCTTGGTCGGAGCCTTGGAAAGGGCCGCGGCGATCACGTTGTCGAGGTCTGCCGGGCGGTCGCCACAGCAGCAGGTGTTGGATGAGGGTGCGGTCATGGATGTTGAATGAAGCGTACGATCTTATCTGTGGGGGGATTTTTCCTCTGCGCAACCATTGGTTAACGCTGCGCAGTTTTTGGGATTTAGGTTTGCTCCCCGTGAGGGGCTGTCGCAGTTTCCGCGGCCTGCGATCCCCCTACCGAATGAAGGAGAAAACAACTCCGACAAAACGAAGCCAAAACCTGGTCGAGTTGCTCCGGCGCTCGGACATCTTTCGGGATTATGCGCGGGCGTTCCGCGACACCACGGGCTTGCCGCTCGGGCTTCGCGCCTTGGATTCGCTGCATTTGTCGATGGGCGACGGGAAGGATCAGAATCCGTTCTGCTCGTTGATGGGCCAATCGAACCAGTCGTGCGCAGCGTGTTTGAGTGTGCGGAAGAAGGTGGAGGAGCAGGCGGGGGTGCGGACCAAAACGCTGCGTTGTTTCGCGGGACTGTGCGAGACGGCGGTTCCGGTGCGAGTGGGCGACAATACGATCGCCTATCTCCAAACCGGCCAGGTGCTGTTGCAGGCTCCGCAACGGAGCGACTTCAGCCGTACTGCCGGCGCCTTGATGAAGTGGGGTTCCGAGGTGGATGTGAAGCGGCTCGAGGAGGCGTATTTTCACACCCGCGTGCTTTCCCGCAAACAGTACGAGTCGATCATCCGGCTCTTGGAGATCTTTGCGCAGCACCTGGCGACACTGAGTAATCAACTCATTGTCAAAGAACAGCTAGGGGAATCTCCGATGATCCAGCGGGCGAAGAGTTTCATCGAGGACCACCAGGCGGAGGATCTGCGGCTGAGCGAGGTGGCAAAGGCGGTGAACACGAGCGCGTATTACTTCTGCAAGATGTTCAAGCAGGCGACGGGCCTGACCTTCACCAACTACCTCGCGCGGGTTCGGGTCGAGAAGGTCAAAAACCTTCTGCTCAATCCCCATGTGCGGGTGAGCGAGGCGGCGTTTCAGGTGGGGTTCCAGTCGCTCTCCCAGTTCAATCGGGTATTCCGGCAGATCACAGGCGAGTCGCCGTCCCTGTACCGCGAGCGGGTGCTGGCCGACTCGATGGTCGGTATCGGGCGATAGGCGCCGACGTTGTGGCGGAGGCCGGCGTCGCCGCTATTTCGCGAATGTGGCTGCCAGCGACTGGCCGACGGCTGCCGCCCCGCCATGGCGCCCACCTTGGGCGATCTCCGTCTGGCACATTGCGCAGAAGGCCCGGATCTCCTCCGACGCGATCACCTGAAGCTGGCCGAGCATTTCCTGCATGCAGATGGCATAGTCCCCGGCGCTGAGGTCGGGACACCGGTCGGCGCCGATGCACATCTGGGCGGGCAGTACGCTGGCGGCGACGCGGAAGTAGGCGAGCAAGGGGTTGAGGCCGCACAGGCAACCGCTCCTGATCGGGCGGGGGGCGGCTTGGGGTGGGGGCAATGGCTGGAGGCTGGCCAGTGCCCGTTGCAACTCGTCGAGGGTGCGATCCATCAGCAGGACCAGCGTATCGGGATTCGCGAGCGGGCTGGTGATCGGCTCTTTGCGCAGCCGTCGTTCCCAAGCCTGTTTGATGGCGGGGCGGCGGAGGGCGAGTTCGGCCAGGAAACTGCCTTGCATCCGGGAATAGTGGCACGGGGGGAATCCTCGGTCGCGGCGTTGTTTGGCCAACGCTCCGCATCTTTTGGATGAAGGTCGTTGTCGGGGCTTGCTTGAGTTGGCAAATCCCGCACTAAGGTTCCGGCACGCACCGAGCGGTCCTCTACCCGGGGGACCGTTCAAACGCCGCTACTCACGGCGCGCCTGCCTACCTCCTCCACCCAATCACTCATGCCGGTTCTCTGGATCACGGTCATCCTGAGCCTGTTGCTGGCGTTCGTGTTCCTTGTGCTTTTCGTCAAGGAGCACGGGCGGTTCCATTTCGGCAGTACCGAACGCGCGGCGCTTCTTCCGCTGGAGGAAGACGCACCGTCGTGCAAGGTGCCCTCGAAACCCCGGCCGGCCCCGGCCGATCGATCCAACCGACCCCGAAAACAGCCCCCTTCCGCCCTTTCCTCATGAGCGCTCCGTCCGCCGCTGTGTCCCCCCACCAGAGCTCCAAAACCATCATCGAGTACGACGACCAGTCGGTCCGCTGGTTCATGATCGCCTCCATCTTCTGGGGCATCGTGGGCATGGCCGTCGGTGCGCTGGCCGCCTCGCAGCTCAACTTCTGGGAGATGAACGGGAAGTTTCTCGAGTGGATCTCCTTTGGCCTGATCCAGAGCGAGGGGCTGCAATACATCAGCTTCGGGCGTCTACGCCCCCTGCACACCAACGCCGTCATCTTCGCGTTCGTGGGCAACATGATGTTCTCCGGCATCTACTATTCGACGCAGCGGCTGTGCAAATGCCGCACCGCCTCGGACTTCCTCACGAAGCTGCATTTCTGGGGTTGGAACCTGATCATCGTCGCCGCGGCCATCACGCTCCCGGCGGGTCTCACCCGTGGCAAGGAATACGCCGAGCTCATCTGGCCGATCAACCTCGCCGTCGCTCTGATCTGGGTCGTCTTCGCGATCAACTTCTTCTGGACGCTCGCCCGGCGCAACGAGCCCACGCTCTACGTCGCCCTCTGGTTCTACATCGCGACGATCCTCACGGTGGCGATGCTCTACATCGTCAACCACCTCTCGATCCCGACCTCGATCCTCCACAGCTATCCGGTCTTTGGCGGCGTGCAGGATGCCCTCGTGCAATGGTGGTATGGGCACAACGCCGTGGCGTTCTTCCTCACCACGCCGATCCTCGGCATCATGTACTACTTCATGCCGAAGGCGGCGGAGCGGCCCGTGTACTCCTACCGCCTCTCGGTGATCCACTTCTGGTCGCTGGTCTTCGTGTACATCTGGGCCGGCCCGCACCACCTGCTCAACACCGCGCTGCCCACCTGGCTCCAATATCTGGGCATGCTGTTCAGCCTCATGCTCTGGGCTCCCTCGTGGGGCGGCATGCTCAACGGCCTGCTCACCCTGCGCGGCGCCTGGCACAAGCTGCGCACCGACCCGGTCCTCAAGTTCCTGGCCGCCGGCGTCACCTTCTACGGCATGTCCACGTTCGAGGGTCCGCTGCTTTCGATCCGCTCGGTCAACGCCATCGGCCACTACAGCGACTGGATCATCGGCCATGTCCATGCCGGTACTCTCGGTTGGAACGGCATGATGGCCGCGGGCATGTTCTACTGGCTCGCGCCGCGACTGTGGAACACGAAGCTCTATTCCACCAAACTCGCCGACCTCCATTTCTGGAGCGCGATGGTGGGCATCCTCCTCTACGTCGGGGCGATGTGGACCTCCGGCATCACGCAGGGGCTCAACCTGCTCGCGACCACCGACGGCGGCACCACCTTGGCCTATCCGATCTTCACCGAGACGCTGAAAGCCATCCGCCCGATGATGCTCGCCCGACTGGTCGGCGGCACGGTCTACCTCGGCGGCTTCTTCCTGCTCGCCTACAACATCTACCGCACCGCCCGCAGCGGCCAGGCGGTCAACGGCTCCGTCGAAGTCCATGCCGAGGCGCACGAGCCGTCCTCGGTGATGGGGCCGATTCGTTCGTTCCTCAATCCGCCGATCCTGACCTGCGGTTTCGCGCTGCTCTTCGGTGGGCTCTGGCTCTTCGGCGGCGACTACCTCCGGCTCCTCTCGGTCTTCGGACTCGTCCTGACCATCATCATCGCCTACGCGCACTTCACCGCCCGGGGCCTGACTTGGGCCAAGTGGTACGACCAGCTCCTGGCCAACGCTCTGCCGTTCTCGATCTTCTCCTTCGCCGCCGCCGCGATCGGCGGGGTGGTCCAGATCCTGCCCACGGTCCTGGCCTACCGCCCGGAGAACGTCGAAGATCGCATCCAGGTCCTCTACACGCCGCTCGAACTCGCCGGCCGCGACATCTACATCCGTGAGGGCTGCTACAACTGCCATTCGCAGATGATCCGCACCCTCGTGCCCGACGTCATGCGCTACGGCACCTATTCCCGGCTCGGCGAGTCGGTCTACGACCACCCGTTCCAATGGGGCTCGCGTCGCACCGGGCCGGATCTCGCGCGCCTCGGCGGCAAGTACGGCAACGAGTGGCACTACGACCACATGATCGATCCGCGGATCATGAACCAGGATTCCAACATGCCGTCGTTCCCCTGGCTGGCCGAGCAGGAGACCGACATCGCGTCGCTCCCTTCCAAGCTCCGGGTGCAGCGTCTCGTCGGGGTTCCGTATCCGGAGATGACCGAGACCGAGATCGCCGCCCAATGCGAGACGCAGTCGAAGGCCATCGCCCTCGACCTGCGCAACCGCGGCAAGCTCATCGCGCCCGAGAAGGAACTCGTGGCGCTCATCGCATACCTCCAGAAACTCGGCAAGTCGCAGGAAGTGGGGGAGTCGACCGCCGCCGTGCAACCCTGACCGGGCCCTTCGCCGTTTCGTCTTCCCCCGCCCGCAATCCGAAACCCGCACACGTCATGTTTCGCCGTCTCGTCACCGAAAACTGGCAGGCCTCGCTTGCGATCACGCTCTTCGCCCTCGCGGCGCTGGGCTGCCTGCTCCAGTGGCTGTGGGTGTTGCATCTGCCTCGGGATCAGGCCGATCGGCGCGCCGCCATGGCGCTCGACGACGACCGCCCGGCGGGCGCCGGCTCCGCTCCCGACCGCCGCGCGGGTTGATCGCGCGGCGCCCAATCCGCCTCTCCCTCTCCTTCGTCCCAACTTATCGCCATGAGCTCCGACTCCCCCGGCCAGCCTCCCCACGAAGACAATCTCCGGCCGCATAGTTTCGACGGCATCCAGGAGTTCGACAAACGCCTGCCGAACTGGTGGCTGTTGACGCTCTACGGCGCCATCGCCTTCGCTGTCGCCTATTGGTTCGTCCATTACGAGGCCAGCGTGGTGCTGCCCGATGGCGAGCGCGTCACGCAGGAGCTCAACCGCATCGAGGCGGTGAAGCTCGCTGCGATGGTGGACAAACTCAACGATCCCTACCTCTGGCAGGCCTCGCGAAACGCCGCCGTGGTCGCCAACGGAGCTGCCACGTTCAAGAATGTCTGCCAGGCCTGCCACGCCCCGAATCTCAAGGGCAAAGCCGAGGACCCGAAGTACATCGGCGCCGACCTTTCCGACAATGCGTGGTTGCACGGTGGCCTGCCGACCGAGGTCTTCACCACGGTCAGGGACGGTTTCGTCGCGCGAGGCATGCCGCCGCGTGGTGGCCAACCGCTCAGCGACATGGCGGTCGTGGAGGTCGTGGCCTTCGTCCTCAGCCATCACCAGGAAGGCGCTCCGATCACCGTCGAACCTCCTCCTCCCTCGGTTCAATAACGGCTTCGAGCCACGTTCGTTCATCGCGCCGCAGTCGCGGAAATCGAACGCTGTGCTTGCGCCCCCCTCATCCCGCTTCCCCATGTCCGCAGCTCGCCCCAGCCTGGATTCCGTCACCACGATCAGAGCCGACGGTTCGCGCGTGTTTCTCCATCCGGCCGATACCCGGGGCCGGTGGACGCTGGCCCGGCGCGTCGCCGCGTGGTTCCTGATCGCCGTCTATGTGCTGCTTCCGTGGATTCCCGTGGGCGGCCATCCGGCGGTGTTTCTGGATGTGGCGAACCGTCGCTTCCATCTGCTCGGCTGGACGGTGGCGATGCAGGAGATGTGGTTGCTGTTCTTCCTCATCACCGGGGGCGGCTTCGCGTTGTTCTTCATCACGGCGCTGCTCGGCCGCGTGTGGTGTGGCTGGGCCTGCCCGCAGACGGTGTTTCTCGAGCATGTTTTCCGTCGGATCGAGCGCCTGATCGAGGGCGACGCGCCGGCCCGCAAGCGGCTCGACGCCGCGCCCTGGGATGCGACCAAGACCACGAAGCGCATCATCAAGCACGCGTTGTTCTTTCTCCTCTCGGCGGGGATCGCGCACCTGCTGCTGGCCTATTTCGTGTCGTTGCCACGCCTCTACGCGATGATCACCGCGGCGCCGACCGCACATTGGGGAGCGTTCCTGTTCGTGTTCGTGGCCAGCGCCTTGCTCTATCTCGATTTCGCCTGGTTTCGCGAGCAGCTCTGCATCGTGGTCTGCCCGTACGGCCGCTTGCAGTCGGCGCTCGTCGACGACCATTCGCTGGTCGTCGGCTACGACGCCAGTCGAGGCGAACCGCGGCGCGGCGCCGCCGAGGCGACCGAGCTCGGACGGACCGGCGACTGCGTCGACTGCCTGCGTTGCGTGCAGGCTTGCCCGACCGGCATCGACATACGTCATGGGTTGCAGCTGGAGTGCATCGCCTGCACGGCGTGCATCGACGCCTGCGACGACGTGATGACCCGGCTGAAGAAACCGACGGGGCTCATCCGCTACGATTCGTTGGCTCGCTTTGCGGGAGGCCGGACGAAGTGGATCCGCCCGCGGACGATCGTCTATGCGGTGTTGCTTCTGGTCGGCGCAGCGGTCGCGCTGGCGGCATTTTCGCAGGTGAAGCCGGCGGCGTTCGACGCGATGCGGATGCCCGGTGGTGCCTACTTCGTCGACGCCGACGCGGTGCGTAACCAGATGCTCGTGCGCCTGACCAACAAGACCGACTCCCCCCGGCGCTTCGTGCTCTCGGTGGCCGATGCGCCCGACGGCATCCTGCTGTCGGGTACGGGCGAGACGATCACGGTGCCGGCGATGGTGGAGGAGCTGCACACCGTGGTGCTGCGGGTGCCGAAACGGAGCTTCACCGGGCGTTTTCGCTATCGGATCGTCGCCGAAGACCTCGATGGGGGATATGCTCTCGAGAAAGCGGCCGATTTTCTGGGACCCGATCCCCGGCTGCTCGATGAAAACTATTGGCGTGAAAAATCCGCTCCATGAACGGCCTTGGTTGCTGATCGTCGCCGCCTTGGCGGGCTTCGTCGTCGCGTGGACGGCGTTTCTGGTGATCGCTACCAGAAATCGCCCCGCTGTGGTCGAGGTTCACGAGAAGGCGGGCAGCGATGGCGGCCCGTCCCGTGCGTCTCCCGTGCGGTGATCGTGGCCGTCACTATTCCTCCGCCTCGGCCGGGTCGTCGGAGTCGGACCAGTTGGGCCCCTGGTTCGATCCATCGAAGAACCCTTCACGTTTGAGGATGGAGACCACGCCATGGACCGCGGAGTGCCGTTGGTCTTCGGGCAGTTGGGGGAAATTGTCGGAGAGCCATTCAAGCAGGATCGGTTTGGCGTCGGCCGGGGAGGCGATGCCATCGAGCAAGCTGTCGGCCTCGTCCGCGGCGGCATTGATGATGGATTGCACGGTGTCGCTCATGGGGAAAACGTAACTGGAGCGCGGCCCTCGTCCAGTGGCGCGGCCGAAAAGCGGATGGGGAGCGCGGCGCAGAACGGGGTGTCGTGTTCGCCGGCGCCTCGGACTGTTGGGGGCGGCTTTTCCTTGAGAGTCGGAGGGTTGCGTCAGAGAGGGGTTAAGTTTGCCCGGAACGGTCCGATTTCCGCCAGCAAGCGCACGTACCCATGATCATCGAGCCCGTTCTCCTGCAACAGGTAGAGGATATCACCAACCGCATCGCCGCGGAGGCGATACTGGCCCAGCCCGGGCGCGACGACGGGTTGATCCCGGCGTACAGCCTGCTCGGGCAGTTGTGTGATCTGCTTGGAGATCATCATGATGCGTTGCATCCGGCCCAGAGCACCCGTGAGGTGCTCGAGCGCCGGCTCGATGCGGCCCAGCCCTTCGACGAGGCGTCGTTGGCGTGCCTGCAGTATTTCGCGGAGCACTACCCACGGGTGGTCACCGCCCTGCGGAGCGGGAAGCCCGTCGAGTACAAGGAGTTCCAAGCGGCCACGAGCGATGCTTCCGGGCCCGCGGCGGCGCCCGCGCTCCCGGGGTTCACGGCGCCACCGGATGCGCTCATGGACATGCGCCTGGAGGAGAATCGTGAGCTGCTCGGCGAGTTCCATGCCGAGGCGGTCGACCATCTCGCGCAGATCGAGGGTGCATTGTTGCAGCTCGAGCAGAATCCCACCGATCCCGAGGCGATCAGCTCCATCTTTCGTTCGTTCCATACGATCAAAGGCGTCTCGGGCTTCCTCCAGCTCACGCCGATGCACACGCTCACCCACGAAGTGGAGACGCTGTTGGATCTTGTGCGGAACGGGAAACGCGCGATCAACTCCACGATCATCACCGAAATGCTGAGGGCGCGCGATGCGCTGCAGGCTTTGGTTGGGCAGATCACAGTGGCGTTGGAGCGCGGGGAACTGCCCACGGAGATCGTTCCGGTGGCCCATCTGATCATCGCGGTGAAGAGTTTGGCCGCAGGCGGCGACGAGCCTCGGCAGGTTGCCTTGGCCGCTCCGGTTGCCCCGGCGCCGGAAGCGCGGGAGGCGCCCGCGGTCGAGGAGCCCGCCGCGCCCGAGTCGGTGGCCGCGGCGGTGCCGCCCCAGGCTGCCTTGCAGCAGGCTGCAGCGGCTCCGGCCCAGGGTGCGCGTCGCGCCTCGGTGGCTTCGACGATCCGGGTCAACACCGAGAAGCTCGACTCGCTGATGGATGTCGTGGGCGAATTGGTCATCGTGCAGAGCCAGTTGCAGGAGAGCGCGAGGGAGGTCACCGACAACAACACGGCGTTGCAGCGCAACTTGGCCCAGGTCTCGCGCATCACCAAGGAGCTGCAGCACACCTCGATGGCGCTGCGCATGATTCCGGTGAAGGCGACGTTCCAGAAGATGGAACGCCTGGCCCGGGATCTGGCCCGCGACTGCGGCAAGAAGGTCAGCTTCACCGTCGAGGGCGAGGATACCGAACTCGACCGCACCGTCGTCGAGGAGATCAACGACCCGCTGGTCCACATGGTGCGCAACTCGCTCGATCACGGCCTCGAACCGGCCACCGATCGTATCAAGGTCGGCAAGCCGGAGCTCGGTCGGGTCCAGCTCAAGGCCTACCACCAGGGCAGCAACATCGTGCTGGAGCTTTCCGACGACGGCCGCGGCATCGATCCGGCCAAGATTTTCGCCAAGGCCGTGCGCCAGGGGCTGATCGCGGAGAACGCGAACCTCTCCCGCGAGGAAACGCTCGAACTGATCTTTGCACCGGGCTTTTCCACCGCCGAGAAGGTCACCTCGATCTCTGGTCGCGGCGTGGGCATGGACGTCGTGCGGCGCAACATCGAGAAGCTCCGCGGCAAGATCGAGATCGACTCGGAGGTGGGCAAGGGGTCGCGCTTCCGGATCGTTCTCCCGCTGACCATGGCGATCATCGACGGCCTCATCGTCAAGGTGGGCGAGGACCGTTTCATCCTGCCGACCACTTCGGTGAAGATGGCCTATCGGCCGGCGGCCGAGACGATCTCGACGGTGCAGGGGCGCGGCGAAGTGCTCGACCTGCGCGGCAAGATCATCCCGCTGCACCGCCTCCACCAGAAGTTCTCGATCGAGCCGAAGGCCTACAACCCCGCGGAGGGTATCGTCGTTGTCGTCGAATTTTCGGGACGAACCAGCGGTCTGCTCGTCGACGAGATGGTCAGCAAGCAGGAGGTCGTCATCAAGAGCCTCGGCGCCCTGATGCAGGGGCTGCCCGGCGTGGCCGGCGGCGCGATCCTGGGCGACGGCAACATTGCGCTGATTCTCGATCCGGCTTCGTTGTTGAACGCTGCGTAAGGATGATCCCATGAGCCTACCCAATGTCCCGCCGCTCGAGGAGGTCTGCGAAAAGGCCGCCCGTCTGCCCTGCTCGCCGGTGTTGTTGCCCCGCCTCAACAAGGCGTTGACCAACGAGGGGACCACGGCGGACGAGCTCGAGGCGATCATCCTGGTCGACCCCGCGCTGGCCAGCGCCACGCTGCGCCTGGCCAACTCGGCGTTCTTCCGCTCGGGCAGCGAGTGCGAGACGGTCTCCGAGTCGATTCTCCGACTGGGTTTTCGCGAGATCTACCGTCTCGCGGTCACGACATTGGGCAGCCGCTGGTTCAACCAGCCGGTCGAAGGCTATGGCTGGGAACCCGGGGATTTCTGCCGACATTCGCTTTGCGTGGCCGTAGCCGCCGAGGCCTTGGCCGACGAGTCCGGTCAGGTGGACAAGGAGCTCGCCTACACCGCCGGCCTGATCCAGGGCATCGGCAAGCTCGCCATCGCGTTCGCGTGTTCGGAGTTTTTCCCCGCGATTCGCGACCATCAGAAGGCGGGCAACTGCGCGTGGTGGCAGTCCGAACACGAGGTCCTCGGCTACCACCAATCGCTCGTGGGCGCGCGCTTGCTGGAGATCTGGAAATTCCCCGAGACCCTCGTCGAGGTCGCCCGCCACTCGGATCATCCCGGATCGATCCCGGACCGGTACCGCACCCTCATGGCCCATCTCCACGCCGCGAAATTCGTCGCCACGGTGATCGGCCCCGGCGTGGCCGAGGACGGTTTCCTCATGGAACTCGATTCGGAGCTCTTGCTGGCGCAAGGCTTCGATGCGGAGAAGCTCCTGCTCATCCAGCCGGTGGTCCTCGACGCGGTGACGAAGCTGCTTCGCGAACAGACCACGCACGGCGCGGTGCAATTCTGAACGGATCGAACCCATGGGCAGCTCGGCACGCGTCTTGGTCATCGAGGACGATCCGCCGTCGCGGATGATGTTGGCCCGCGGGCTGCAACGTCTCGGCTTCGCGGTCGACGCGAGTCAGGACGCCATCGAGGCCCAGGCGCGCATGCGCACGGCGGGGCCCGCCGCCTACGACGCCGTTGTCGTGGATCTTCGGATGCCGAGGATGGACGGGCTCGAGTTCGTCACCTGGCTGGAGTCCTTCGACCCGAATCTGGGCTGCATGCTGCTCACCGCGCAGCAGGACGACGCCATGCGCGACCACCGGGATCATCCGACGCTGCTATTTCGCCTGCAGAAACCGGCCAGTTTTCCGGTGCTCGGCGAGGCGTTGCAGAAGGTGATCGAGTTCACCCACGCGCATCGTTCCGAGCGTTCGACCGCGGTCTGACGCGGGCGGGCGGTCGTTGTCGGGATGCGGATAGTCCGGTTGCCCGAACTATCGGGCCGAAATCCGGAACGGGGAACGCGGAACCCCGGGGCGGGAGCGAAACCGTGGCGGCTGACTGAAGCGAGGTTCTGGGTACACCGCACGGCCGCTCGCGGGGGCGAGGGTGCGGTGTTCAGCCCAGCGAGAACTGCTGGGTGCCCGTCGGGGTTTTCATCGAGATCGCGCCGCTTTTCACCTCGATGCTGATGGTGCGGTTGTGCGTGCCGCCGACATCGTGGATCGATGGCCGGAGCCCGTTGGCGCGGAACCAGGCTTCGAGGGCCTGGATGTTGCGTTCACCGATTTTGAAAGGATCGGTGCCGTTGAGGACGCTGGCGCCCCCGGCGACGAAAAACTTCGCGCGTTTGATGTCGCCCTTCACGCCCTGGAAGGCCCGGAACAGCCCCGGCAACCCGGTGTCGGCGAACATCGACGGCTGGTTGCGCGCCTTGTCCGGCGAGATGGTCGAGTCCGGCAGCATGTAGTGGAGCAATCCGGAAGCCTTGGTGGCGGGATCGAAGGCGATCAACCCGATGCACGAACCCAACGCATAGGTCGTCAGGATCGCGTTCATGTTGTTCGACACCGCCATGTCTCCGACGCCCACGACCACTTTCTGGGCAAACAACGAACCTAGGCCCGCTGGGATGGATGGAGACGGCATGGGTGGTGGTGGCGTTGGCCTCTGTTTCGGAGCGACTGCGCGGTGGGGCGCGGAGCGCTCGTGCGGCGAGATGCGCGGACAATTATTCGGTTTGCCGCGTGTGAACTTGAGGCGGAAACGGAGGGCAATTTCGGTCCGGCCCAACCCGGGCCGTGGGCACGAAAAAGCCGCAAGCGCAGAAGCTTGCGGCCAAGGTTGGAGGGGAGCTGGACGCCCCGTCACTTCATGCGGTCGAACGCCGCCTGGAGCAGCGCGAGGCCGTCGGCGCCCTTCGATTTCCCCTGCGCTTCGGCCATGAGTTTGGCCTCGCGGGCGTTCTTGGTCGGCTCCGTGACCTCGTAGAAGACACCGAACACGCCGGGAGTCTCGATGGAGGCGAGCTTGAAGGCGGCGTTGAGGTCGGTGCGGTCGTGCTTGGTCTCGTCGATCGTCTCGAACTTGCCGCCCTTGCGGGGGTTCATGTTGTCGTAGGCGTTGTCGAAGAATTCCGCGCAATGTGTCATGACTTCGACGACGCTGAAGCCGTCGTGCTTCATCGCGCGCTCGATCATCTCGGTCATGTGCGCGAGCTGGCCGGCGTACGTGCGGGCGACGAAGGTCGCGCCGGTGCCGAGCAGGCGGCGCACCGGGTTGATCGACGGGTCGATCGCGCCGGTCGGGTCGGTCTTGGACTTGAAGCCGACCGGCGAGGTGGGCGAGGTCTGCTTCTTGGTCAGGCCGTACACCGAGTTGTCCATGATGACATAGGTCATCTTGATGTTCTTGCGCGCGGTGTGGTCGAGGTGGTTGCCGCCGATGGAGAAGCCGTCGCCGTCGCCGCCGAAGACGACGACATGGAGGTCGTCGCGGCCGAGGCTGACGCCCGAGGCGAAGGCGAGGGCGCGGCCGTGGATGAAGTGGCCGCCGTGGGTGTTGACGAAGTAGGGCAGGCGCGAGGAGCAGCCGATGCCGGCGAGCGTGACGAGCTGGTGCTGCGGGATCTGGAGCTTCTCGAGCACGCGCTGGAAGGCGCCGAGCACGGCGAAGTCGCCGCAGCCGGGGCACCAGGTGGGGGTGTCGGCCTTGAGGCTGGCCTTGTTGACGGTGCAGCCGGGCGCTTCGGCGGGAGTCGGGCAGGTGAGGGAGAACATGGGGAAACGGTTTCTAGTATCTGGTTTCTGGTTTCGGGTTCTCGGGCTCAGCGGGCGGCGGAGGCATCGAGGCGGGCGACGCCGTCGAGGATCTCCTTCACCTTGAAGGTGAGGCCGTCGGTCTTGGTGATGCTGCGGATGGCCGGGTTGGCGAAGCAGCTGCGCAGGATGCTCGCGAGCTGGCCGTAGCCGTAGAGGCCCTCGTCGTTGATCTCGACGACGTCGATCTGGCGGAACTGGGCGAAGATCCGCTCGAGGCCCTGCGGCAGCGGGGAGATGTGGCGGAGGTGGAGGTGCCCGACCTTGCGACCCTGGGCGCGGAGGGCGTTGGTCGCCTCGCGGATCTGGCCGAAAGTGGAACCCCAGCCGACGAGGAGCACATCGCCCTCCGGGTCGCCGTAGACCTCGGGCAACGGCAGCTTGGCCGCGAGCGCCTTGATCTTCTCGCGACGGCGCGCGGTCATCTTCTGGTGGTTGGCCGGGCTGGCGTTGGGGTGGCCGGCCTGGTCGTGCTCGAGGCCGGTCACGAGCGGGTACTTGCCGCCGAGCATCGGCGTGCCGGGGGGCACGTGGTGCGTGGGGGCGTTGTCCGGGTAGGCGAGGTATTCACCTTCGCGTGGGGCGAGCTTGAGGGCGGGCTCGACGTAGAGCGTCTTCAGGTCGGGCTCCGGGAAGGCGCCGATGCGGGTCGAGAGCGCCTGATCGGAGAGCACGATGACGGGCACCGAGTACTCCTTCGCGAGCTGCACGGCCTCGTAGGCGGTGTAGAAACAATCGCCCACGGAGCAGGGCGCGAGCACGATGCGGGGAGCGTCGCCATGGGTGCCGCCGATCGCCTGCAGCAGATCGCTCTGCTCGACCATCGTCGGCAGGCCGGTGCTCGGGCCGCCGCGCTGGACGTTGACGATGACCAGCGGCATCTCGGCCATGATGCCCCAGCCGAGGGCTTCCATCTTCAGCGACATGCCGGGGCCGGAGGTGTTGGTCACGGCGACATGGCCGGAATAGGAGAAGCCGAGCGCCATGGCGATGGCGGCGATCTCGTCTTCGCATTGCACGTACATGCCGCCGTATTTCGGCAGCGCGCCGCGCAGGTCCTCCATGATGCTGGAGGCGGGAGTGATCGGATACGCGGCGCCGAAACGCACCCCGCCGGCGATCAGACCCATGACGATCGCCTGGTTGCCGTCCATGGTGACGATCGGGCGGCCGTCGGCGGTGTGGTCGGCGCGGGCGGGGCCGAAGGCGAAGGAGGCGCGCACGTCGTCGCCGAGGTCGTAGGCGAAGCCGGCGTCGAAGGTCTGGAGGGCGTTGCGCAGGATGTCCTCGGCCTTCTTGCCGAAGCGTTCCTGCATGATGCCCTTGAGCTTCTCGACATTGAGATGGAAGAGGCGGGCGAGCAGGCCGAGCACGAAGATGTTCTTGCCCTTGTCCTTGGCGTTGCCGCCCACGGCCTCGACGGTGGCGGTGGTGATCGGCACGCCCACGTGGCGCACGCGCTTGTCGGTTTCGTCGGGTTTGACGTGGTCGGAATCGTAGAGGAGCACGCCACCGTCGCGCAGTTGGGCGCGGTGCGCCTCGTAGCTGTGCTGGTAGAGGGCGACGAGCAGGTCGGAGCGGTCGCCGGGGGAGAGGATCTCGCCGCTGCCCATGCGCACCTGGAAGATCGACGGGCCGCCGGAGATGGTCGCCGGGATCGTCATGAACGTCATGACTTCCTGATCGCTGCGTCCGGCGAGGCGGGCGAGGAAACCGCCGATGGCCTGGATGCCGTCCTGCGAATTGCCGGCGAGGCGGATGACGACATCGCGAACGGTCTGGCCGGCGGGGGTTGAAGTGGTAGCGGGAGGGGTGTCGGTGCCTGCGATTGCCATGGGAATTCTGGCGAAGTTACGAAGCCCCTGCGCGCGGAGTCAATGAATGTGGTCCCTGACAAGCCGCTTTTTTCCCCGGCGCGAAACTCGTGGGGGAGGCGCCGGGTGGCACACGGGGCGCGGGCTTTTTGCGGTTCCGGGAAACACGAAGGCCCGGCAAACTGCCGGGCCTTTGTCCTGGGCGCATCAGCGCCACTTTGAAAGTGGCGCCCTCACGGGGAATCGAACCCCGGTTTGGGCCTTGAGAGGGCCCCGTCCTAGCCGCTAGACGATGAGGGCTTAAAAATGAGAAGCGCGGATATTCAGTCCAGAGCCCTGCATTGCAAGCGGCATTTTCGGAAATCTTTCCGGAGCGGTCTTTGCGCCGCTTTTGCCCTGCTTGTCTGCTCCCTCCATGTGGCTCGCGCCCAGGCCGGCGCGACCTTCGATCTGCTCGTCGTCGAAGGGGTCGAGTACCGCGACGTGAAGGTCCTGTCGGTCTCGCCGTCGACGTTCACGATCCGCCACCGGGCCGGGATCGTGCAGCTGCCGCTGGGCCGGTTGTCGCCCGAGCTGCAGGAACGTTTCGGATACAATCCGGACGAGGAGGCGTTCGAGAAGCTGATGCTCGAGAGCGAGCGGAAACGGGCGGCGGCGCGGGCCGAGGCGGAGGCCAGGGCGAAGGTCGCGGCCCGCAACGCCCTCGCGCAGAACCAGCGGCCGGACACGCCGGTGGGGCGCGCGCTTTCCCGCTTCGGCACCGTGGCGACGATGGGGCAGGTCGACCTGCGCCCGAGTTTCCGGCAACTCGAGCTCGGGACCAAGGACCAGGGACGTCGCCCGAGCTGCTCGGTCTTTGCGGTGACCAGCGCGCTCGAATACCAGAACGCGGTGGCGGGCGGCCAGGCCGAGAAGCTTTCGGAGGAGTACCTGATCTGGGCGACCCGGCGCACGCTGGGCATCCCGCCCGGCGAGAAGCGGACGGTCGAAGTGGACGAGGGCGACGGGGATCGGGACGCGGGGTTCACGTTGCAGGAGGTGTTGTCGGCGGTTCGCGCCTACGGGGTGCCGCTGCAGTCGGAGATGCCCAACCGGTTCGGCGTGGGCATGGAGAAGATCCAGGATCCGGGTACAGACATCGTGGCGAACGCCCGGACGCGGCGGCAGTTGTCGACCTTCACCGTGCCCGGGGTGAACAACGACGTGAAGATCGCGAACGCCATGCACGCGCTCAACGAAGGCGTGCCGGTGGTCGTGGGCCTGCGTTGGCCGCATTGGCGTTCGCTCTATCCGGCGCCGCTGCTCGCCGGGCAGACCCCGCTCGAGGGGCGCAGCCACGCGGTGACGCTGGTCGGGTACTATTCGGAGAGCGGACAGCCCGAGGACCTGCGCTTCATCTTCAAAAATTCCTGGGGTATCCGCTGGGGTTCGGGCGGCTACGGCTTCGCGACCATCGGTTACCTGCGGCAGAACCTTCTCGACGCCGTGGTGCTCGAGATGCGGCCGGCCGGCGGCTGAGGCGGTCACGGTTCACGAGCCGCCAAGTCACGAGGGAGTGGGCACCGTATCGACGGTGCACCTCCAGGTCGGCGTGCCGGCACGTGCTCCTTGGGTGCGGGCGAGGGCGCCCACGCTCAGCGCTCGGGGAACTCGAACTCGGTGCGGTCCTTCTTCTTCGAGAGCACGAGGTAGGCCGCGAAGGCCGAACCGCGTTTCGAGGTGAAGCCTTCGATGAGCTCGGTGCGGCCCGTGGTCAGCAGGCGCGTGACTTCCTCGACGGGAATCTCCTTCTTGCAGACTTCGCGGGCCATCTTGAAGACCACGCGCGGTGCGTCGGCTCCGGGCTTGGTCACGTAGTAGGTGTCGGAGGTCTGCACCAGATCGGCGCCGCCGTGCTGCTCGCTCTTGCCCAGCGGCGTGGCGCCGGAGAGGTCGAGCGGGGCCTTCGCTTTGCGGGTCTTCTTGCCGCCTTCGCCCTCGGCCTTCTTGGCGCGGGGCGGGAACTCCCAAGCGAGGCGGGCGCCGTTGCGCAGGAGGAAGGCGTTGAAGGGGCGGCCGCGTTTGGAGATGAAGCCCTCGATGACCTCGGTCTTGCCTTCGGCGACGAGTTTCACCGCCGCGTCGCGGGTGATCTCCTTCTGGCAGAGCAGGCGGGGAACCGAGAACGACTGTTTCCACTCCTCGCCCTCGCGTTCGCGCAGGATGTAGCTGGTCGGGCCCTCGCAGAGTTCGGCCCCGGTCTTCTCGTCGCGCCAGAACCCCTCGAGCGTGTGCAGCTCGACCTTGTTGCCCAGGTCGAGCGAGGCCTTCCATTTGCCGGTCTTCTCGTCGGGCGCGAGCACGACCTTGGCGGTGAAGCGCTTGCCGGTCTTCTCGGAGATGAAGTCGTCGAACGGGCCGATCTCCCGGGCCTCGATCAACTGCGCCGCCTCCTCGAGCGTGAAGCGACGGTTGTTCATCACCTTGTAGATGCGCAGGGTTTCGTCCTGCGACTGCCACCAGCGGCTGAATTCCAGGAGCGGCTGCCGGTCGGAGGGCGAGAGCAGCGCGGTGGGCGCCCCGGTCTCCTCGTGCTCCTTGATGCTGGCGACGACCTTCTTCGCCAGGTCCACGATGCTCTCCATGAACGTGTCGCGGGCCAGCTTGCCCTGCTCGACCTTGCGCAGCTGGAACTCCCAGTCGCCGGTCAGGGCGGGGGAGGTGAGCTCCTCGCAGCGGGTCAGGCTCAGGAAATCCAATACGGTCTCGGCCTTGGTGGTCGGGATGAGCTCCCGGCCCTCGCGGGAGATGTAGTTCTCGTGGATGAGATGCTCGATGGTCGCGGCGCGGGTGGCCGGAGTGCCGAGACCGCGCTCGCGCATGGCGTCGGCGTGGTCCTCGTCCTCGACGAGCTTGCCGGCGTTTTCCATCGCGGAAAGCAGCGTGGCTTCCGTGTAGCGGGGCGGGGGCTTGGTCGCCTCGTCGGTGACGTCGAGCTTGGTGACCGAAGACTTCGGGGGTTGCCCGTCGGGCGCGGTGAGGGCGGGCAGGCTCTTGGCGCCGTCTTCGAAGCCGGTTTTGCCGGCGACGGCGAGGTAGCCGGGGTCGACGAGGACCTTGCCCTCGCTTTTGAAGCTGTGCTCGCTGATGCGGCTGGTGCGGATCGTCACATCGATCTGGGCGGGCGGGAAGAAGATCGAGACGAAGCGGCGGGCGATCAGGTCGAAGATCTTCAGTTCGTCGCCGTCGAGGTGGCCATGCTCCTCGGCGGTCGGGATGATCGCAAAGTGGTCGGTGACCTCGGCGTTGTTGAAGATGCGTTTGTTGGGGTGGACCCAGCCCTTCTCGAGCACCTTGGCCGCGTGGGTGGCGAGGTCGCCGTGGAGGCGGCCGAGGGTCGCCTTCACCGTGCCGATATAGTCTTCGGGCAGGGCGCGCGAATCGGTACGGGGATAGGTGATCATCTTGTGCTTCTCGTAGAGCGACTGCGCGATCTGCAGGGTGCGGCGCGCGGAGAAGGAGAAGCGGTTGTTGGCTTCGCGTTGGAGCGAGGTCAGGTCGAAGAGCCGCGGCGAAATCTGGGTGGTGCGCTTGCCCTCGTCGGAGACGATCGCCTGCGCGCCCGGTTGGGCGGCGGCGGCGACGGCCTCGGCGGCGGCGCGCTGCCAGAGGCGCTCGGCGCGGTCGTGTTCGTCGGCCCCTTTCTTGAAGTCAGGCTTCTGATACACGCCTTCGTACTCGCCGGCGGCGATCTTGAAGCTGGCGACCACCCGGTGGTAGGCCCGCGCCTTGAAGGCACGGATCTCGCGTTCGCGTTGCATCACGATCGCGAGGGTGGGGGTCTGCACGCGGCCGACGGTCGCCATCGAACCTTTGCGCGAGCCGAACAGGCGCTTGGTCACGGCGCGGGTGCCGTTGAGGCCGATCAGCCAGTCGGCCTCGGAGCGGCAACGCGCGGCATCCTGCAGCGGTTGCATCTCGGCCTCGGTGCGCATTTTCGTGAACGCGAGGCGGATGCCCTCGTTGGTCATCGACGACATCCAGAGGCGCTTGGTCGGTTTCTTGGCCTTCGCCGCCTGGAGGATGTAGCTGAAGATCAGCTCGCCTTCGCGGCCGGCGTCGCAGGCGTTGACGATCGTCTCGACGTCTTTGCGGGCGATGAGCTTCTTGAGCAGGCCGAAGCGTTCTTTGGTCTTTTCGATCGGTTTGACCCCGAAGTTCTTCGGGATGATCGGCAGGGTTTCGAGGCGCCAGAAACGGTATTTCTTCTCGTCGATGTCTTCGGGCATCTCGAGTTCGACGAGGTGACCGATCGCGGAGCTGATGACGTACTCGTCGTTCTCGTAGAAATCCCCTTGCTTCGGGACCTTGCCCAAGGATCGGGCAATGTCGGCGGCGACGCTGGGTTTTTCTGCAATGACGAGCGTTTTGGTCATGAAGGGCCTGTTCGCTAGGCCGGCAGGAGGAATTTTCAAGCCCTCGTTTCCGGACACGAGAAATCCTCGCGTGCAGGCGCCTACGCGCGGTCGCCGAAGGCGACAGGGTTTTGTACACGGGCGTTACAAACCCCCGTGCCGAAAAATCGCGGCCCTAGAAAAGAGGCGGCAGCAAGCGGTAGACGCCGTGGAGCAGGCAGGCGTTGCCGAGAGCGAAGCGCCACCGGAATCCGCGGCCGGTGGGGAGGGTGAGGTTGAAGGCCAGGGTCATCGGCAGGCAGGTGCGCGCGACCGCCCAGTACCCAGCCCACACATACGAACCCAGGCACCAGAAGAGCAGGGCGAAGAGCACCGAGGCCCGCAGCCAGGGTGGCGGATCGGCGCGTTGTCGCCACCAATGCGTCAGGAGGTGGACCGATTGAAACGCGAAGCCGAGGCCGCCGATCGCGCCCCAGACGAAACGGGAATCCCAGTTGCCCTGGGAGATCTCCCACCCGCAGCGCGCGAGATGCGCCGCCAGTGCCCGGCCGGGCCAGTCGAAGTTGCCCGTGAAACCGCCGTCGCCTCCCGGCAGGTGCCAGCGCAGCCAGCCGAACCAGAGGCATGCCGGCGCCAGACAAAGCGCGCGTGCCGCCCAGCGGCGTACCGTGCCCGGCGCGTCGATCATGGGAAACGACATCAGCGCGGTTTCGCGCACCAAGCCCGCCAAGCCCAACAGTGTCGTCGCTGCGCCCCCGCGCCCGGCCCGCTGTTGGCGGAGCGCGACCACGAGCAGCAACGCCGCCGGCAGGTCGACCAGGCTGAACCGGAGGCTGTCGAGCGCGCCCAGCGAAAGCACGCCGGCCAGCCACAGCCAGAGTGCGCGCGCCGGGGCCAGTTCGGCGGTTTCCCGCCACCACCAGAAGGCGAAGAGCAGCCAGGCCGCCACGTTGGTCAGCGCGAAGGCATGGAGGATCCACCATGGCCGGCCGGTCAGGTGGGCGAGCAGGGGCAGGAGGATGCGTTGTGCTCGATAGGCGGGTACGTCGAGCGCCCGCTGGACCTCGGGCCGCCACACTCTCGGGTCGACGGCCAGTTGTGCGTAGAACTGCCCGTCGTAGCCCTTGCCCGGCACCGAGGCGACCGGAAGACCCGCGACCGCGGGGATTCGCCTTCCGGCGAATTCGTCCCCGAAGCGCAGCAATTCGGTCAACCCCGTCTCCGCGTCCCACCGGCAGGCGAGCATGGCCAGCACGAATGCCACCACCGCCCACCGCCAAGACGGTTGGCGGCGTTTTGCGTGGGTTGATTTCGGAGACGGTGACGGGTGGGCGGACATGGCGGTTCGCGGCGCCGTGGCGCGGCGAAGAAGCCGAAGACGACGCGGCAAGTGCGGGGGTGGGTCAAACCTCGTTTGGGGACATTTGGCTTGCGGGGCCGGCGGTTCGCCCGACACAGAATCGTGACATGATTTCGGCGGATAATGGATTTTCGACAACAGCACGGCTGTCGCTCCCGCCCCGGGTCGAACGCGTCGACCGGGGGTGGGTGAAGCGTGCCGAGCCGGCGGGCAAGAATCCGTGGCGCCATCTGGTCCGGTTCACGACTTCGGTCGTGCCGTGGCCGTTGCTGCGGAGCACGGCGACGACCGGCGACTCCGACTCGGTGCAGGCGGAGGCGTCGCGCCTGCGGGAATGGCATGCCAAGGGCCTGCCCGTGCCCCAGTTGCTCGAGGTCTCGGAGGAATTCATCCTGACCGCCGATGCCGGTGTGCCGCTGCGGAACTGGTTGCGCAACGAGCCGGACTCGCGCCGGCGGCTGGCCGCCGTGGCGCTCGCGGCGCGCGGCTTGGCCCAGCTCCACCGGATGGGGCATTGCCACGGCCGGCCGTTCATGAAGGACATTCTCTTCGACGGTGACCGGATCTCCTTCATCGATCTCGAGGAGGACCCGACCCGGGTGATGCCGCTGGTGACCGCCCAGGTGCGGGATTTGATGCTGTTCGTGATGAGCTACACCGCCTCGCTCGGGCGGCAGCACGGGTTCGACGATTTGCGCCGGATCGCGGAGGCCTACCGCGACATGAACCCCTCGGTTCGGATCCAGCGTGTCCTGCGGCGGAATCTGCGTGCGCTCTGGTGGGCGTCGTTGCCGTTGCGCCTGGTGCCGTGTCGTTGGTTGGGTCGCGATGGCCGGCAGGCTGTGCTGGGGCTGAAAGTGTTGCGGCGCCTGACCCGGTGAGCGGTGCCCCCGGAGGTTTTTTTCCTCCCGGCTTGGAAATCGCGCGGCGCCCACCCACAGTCGCGCCGAACGCACCCGCTCACCTCCCATGGCCCGCTGGATCAAGCAAAAGCTCAACTCGATCGAACAGTTTACTGTCGACGTGATCTACGGCCAGCGCGACGACCGCGCGGCGTTGTTCTGGGCGGGTTTCCTGCGTGTCCTTTCGCTCCTGTGGAGCGCCGGCGCCCAGCTGAAGGTGTTTCTCTACCACAAACGCGTCCTGCGCGATCAGCACCTCGGTTGTCTGGTGGTGGTCGTGGGCAACCTGACTTGGGGCGGCACCGGCAAGACCCCCGTCGTGGAGAAGTTCGCCCGCTCGCTGACCGAGCGCGGGCGCCGGGTCGCGATCTTGAGCCGTGGCTACCGCAGCCGCTCGGTGCCGCTCTGGAAACGGGCGCTGAACTGGATCACGAAGGGCGCCGAGCCGCCGCCCAAGGTGGTCAGCGACGGCACCACCGTCCTGCTCGATTCGGAGGTCGCCGGCGACGAGCCGTACATGCTCGCGCGGAATCTTCCCGGCGTCGTGGTGCTGGTCGACCGCAACCGCGTGAAATCCGGCGCCTACGCGATCAAGCGCTTCGGCTGCGACACGCTCGTGCTCGACGACGGTTTCCAGTACATGCCGCTGAAGGGGCGCCTGAACCTGCTGCTCGTCGACAAGAGCAACCCGTTCGGCAACGGGCACCTCATCCCGCGCGGCATCCTCCGCGAGCCGGTGAAGCACCTGCGGCGCGCCTCGTACGTCTTCCTCACGAAGTCCGACGGCGTGCGCGACCACGAGCTCGAGGAGACCATCCGTGCCCATAATCCGGACGCGGAGGTGATCGAGTGCGCGCACGTGCCGAAGTATCTCCAGCGCGTCAACGACCACGACGAGAAGCTCGAGCTCGCGCAGCTGAAGGGCCGCCGGGTCGGGGCGTTCAGCGGCATCGCCACCCCGGACAGTTTCGAGGCGTTCCTGCGCAAGTTCGGGGCGAACCTCCTCTACACGAAGCGCTACGTCGACCATTACCGGTTCACCGGCGACGACCTCGACCTGATCTTCGAGGAGGCGGTCAACGCCGGTCTCGATTTCGTGGTGACGACCGAGAAGGACGCGGTGCGCATCCCGCCGGAGATGCGGTTTCCGCTGCCGCTCTACTACCTCCGGCTCGAGATCGAGATCCTTCGGGGGGCGGCGGATTTCAGCGAGGCGGTCGAGCGCATCTGTTTTCCGGAGCACGAGAGCCTCGGCGGCCGGCCGGTGCCGGTCCGCGTCCGGGAGTAGCTCGCCGCCACTGGGCGCGGCCTATTTGCTTCCGGTCGCGAGGTGCGCTTCGGCCGTGAACCGGACCGGCCCGTCGCCGAAGCGGGCGTGCAGTCGCCGCAGCAGCTCGTCGCGGAATCGCTCCGCGACCGCCGGCGGCATGCTTTCGAACAGGTACGCGGTGCCGGGCGAGATCTGCGCCACCCGTTCCACGAACCACTCCGCCGACGGCATTTCCCAGGCGGGAGCGACGGTCCGGACCGAGACCGCGCGGAATCCGGCCGCGAGCATCGAGTCCCGCAGTGTCTCGGGGTTCTGGAAACAAAGCCACGGCGGAGGCTGCGCCGGGGGGCGGAAGCCGGGCCAGACCGCGCCGAGCACTTCGCCGACGAGCCGAAGCGCCTCGTGGCGTTGCGGGTGGCTCCAGGCGGCGACGACCGCCCGGCCCCCGGGGCGCAGCGTGCGCCGGATCTCCCGCAGCCCCTGCTGCGGATCGGGGAAGAAGATCACACCGAAAATCGAGTACGCCGAGTGGTACAGATTGTCCGGCAGCTCCAGGTTTTGACCGTCCATGACCAGCGTGATCGAGCGCCAACGCTGCTCGCGGTCGAGGCGGCGCCGCAGCCGGTCGATCATCTGGGGAGAAAGGTCGATGGCCGTGATCTCCGCACCGGCGTCGAGCGCCGCGAGTGCGAGCCCTCCCGGTCCGCTCGCGACATCCAGCACTCGGGTGCCTGCCTGCGCCGGGACCAGTGCCAGCGCCTCGGCGACGAAACGGTTCGTGAACGGCTCGAAACACTCCTCGTAGCGGTCGACGACCGCATCCCAAGCGTAGGCGGTCTGGTCGGGTGACAGGGCGTGCGCAGTTTGCATCGGCCGCAACAACGACCGGGATCGCTCGCTTTTCAAATCGGCCGGGATGGGCGGTCGATGGGGGCGTCGAACGGCTGGGGCATCGATCGCCCGCCGTGCGATCTGCGCAGGGGGTGCTTGCCGTATTGCCAAGGGCGCCGCTTTGCTCCGGGGTGGAGCGATCGTTTTCCGCCCATGTCGAAGGATTCCTCCCACTGCTCCTGCCACGATTCGCAACACCACGGCCATCATGGCCATGGTCTTGAGTCGAAACCCGACTGGGTGCCCGACAACGCCGGTGCGGAGTTTGCCACGCGGGTCACGCTCGGGGTGCAGCCCTCGGGGGCGGTCCGCCACCAGCCCGGAGTGAAGCGCCGGCAGCTCTCGGTCGACGACTATTTCAACGGGGTGCGCTCCGGCGATCTCGGGGTGTTGGCCCGCGCCATCACCTTGATCGAGAGCAACGCCCCTGCGCACCAGGAGATGGCGCAGACGTTGTTGACCCGCCTGTTGCCGTTCACCGGCAACGCCATGCGCGTGGGCATCACCGGCATTCCCGGTGCGGGCAAGAGCACCTTCATCGAATGTCTCGGCACCCGCCTGTGCGAGGCCGGGCGCAAGGTCGCCGTGCTCGCGGTCGACCCTTCGAGCACCGTGCACGGTGGCAGCGTGCTGGGCGACAAGGTGCGCATGGAAAAACTCAGCCGGCATGCCCGCGCCTTCATCCGCCCGTCGCCCTCCGGCGGCTCGCTGGGCGGGGTGGCGCGCAAGAGCCGCGAGGCGATGCTGGTGTGCGAGGCGGCCGGCTTCGACACGCTGTTGATCGAGACCGTCGGCGTCGGCCAGAACGAGGTGACGGTGCGCTCCATGGTCGACTGTTTCTTCGTGACGTTGATCGCCGGGGCCGGTGACGAGATGCAGGGTATCAAGAAAGGCATCATCGAGCTGGCCGATCTTGTGGTGATCAACAAGGCCGACGGCGACAACCTGCCGCGGGCGACGGCCGCGCAGGCGGAGATGAAGCGCGTTCTCCACTATTTGCATCCGGCCACGATCGGTTGGGAAACCCCGGCCCTGCTCGGCTCGGCGGCCACCGGCTTCGGGGTCGACGAGATCTGGGCGAGCGTGGAGGCGTTTTTCGCCCACTGCCGCAAGGTCGGGGTGCTGGAGGAGCGGCGCCGCGATCAGGCCGTCGAGTGGTTGCATTCGCTTGTGCACGAGGCGTTGCGCGCCAATTTCTACAGCGCGCCCGGAGTGCGGGCCGATCTCGGGCACATCGAGCAGGCGGTGGCCGACGGCCGATTGCCGGCGGTGACCGCCGCGCGGCAACTGTTGGCCAGCGGCGGTTTCGGGCCGTGACGTGAGCGGATTCGCGGCCGGTTGCAGGGGGCGCCGCGAGCATCCGATGAACAAGAATTCATCGGGGAAAAGCTTGAGCCCGTCGGGGCTTGGTGACTTTTCCGTTGCTCGTTGGTTTTGCCGGCATGGAGCCGGCCTTGTTCGTACGCTTCTATTTCTCGTGTCCAACCTGCACTGCGCCTCGTCGTCGGTTCGCTCCGAACCGGCGGCCACGTTTCCTTCTTCCGCGGTTCTGTACTGGCTGCCGCTGGTGATCGCCGTGATCGTCGGGCTGGCGTTTCAGGGGAGCCGGGGTCTGGCCGAGACGAGCGAGACCCGCTACGCCGAATGCGCGCGGGAGATGGTCGTATCCGGGAACTGGCTCGAACCGATGCTCGAGTTTCAGCCGCATTGGACGAAGCCCCCGGTGGCCTATTGGTGTATCGCGGCCGGGATGAAGGTTTTCGGCTTCAACGCCTGGGGCGCGCGTGTGCCCGGGGCGCTGGCGCTGCTGGTCGGCGCGTGGGCCGTCTTGGTCGCGGGTCGGCGCCTCTGGGGCGATCGCACGGGGGCGATCGCCGCGACCGCCTTCGCGGTGGGTTTGCCGGCCTTCGGCGCCTACACGGTGACGACCGACATCTTCCTCGGCGCGGCGGAAACGCTGGCGCTCGCGGCCTTTGTGTTCGCGGCGACAGAGCCCGAGGCGGGGCGCCGCCGCGGCTACACCGTCGCGATGTGGTTTGCGTGGGGCGCCGCCTTCTTGATCAAGGGTCCGCCGGCCTGGTTGCCGCTGCTGGCGATCATCCCGTGGAACCTGATGCAGCCGCGGGCGCGTCGCGTGCCGCTGGGCTATTGGCCGGGCCTGGTGTGTTTCGTGGTGGTCTCGCTCTCGTGGTATCTGGCGATGCTCCGCCGCCACCCGGATCTGCTCGGGTACTATGTGGGCACCGAGATCGTGGCGCGTGTGTCTTCGGATCTTGGGCACAACCGCGCCTGGTACAAGGCGATCGAGATCTTCGGGCCGACGATGCTCGGCTCGGTCGGGGCGTTCGGTATCTGGGCGGCGGTGCTGGCGTGGCGCGACGGGTGGGGCGGGGCGGCGAAGTGGCGGGCCCTCTGGGCGGCGCGGGATCCGCGCCTGCTCCTGCTCGGCTGGGTCGTGTTGCCGCTGGTCGTGTTCTGCCTGTCGCGCAGCAAGCTGCACCTCTACGTGTTGCCACTGGCGGCGCCGGTGGCGTTGCTGGCCGGCCGGGTGCTCGCCTCGCGGGTGGGCTGGCGCGCCTTCCGGAATGTGGCGATTGGCTCGGTTCTGGCGTTGGTCTCGGTCAAGGCCGCGACGGCCCTGGCGTGGTCGAACCGCCGCGACATGGCGCGGTTGGCCGGCGAGGTGCGCGCCGAACTCGCGCAGATGCCCGCCGACGTGCCGGTGGTGTTCTGGGACGAACCGAACAATCACGGGCTCACCTTCTACCTTCAGCGTGGCGCGCACGCCCTGCCGGAGCGCGTCAGCCCGGACGAGAAGAGCAAGTTCGAGACGTGGACGGTGGCCGAATTCGCCGGCCGGCTCGGCGACGGAGCCTATGACCGGGGCGCGTTGTTGGTCTGCTCGGCGCGGCGGCGCGAGGCCATGGATGCCGCGCTTCCGCGTTTGCCGGTGGTCGGCGAAGCGCGCGGCCGGTTCTGGCATTTGTTGCGCCTCGGCCGGTTGGATGCAGCGGGAGCCCCCGAGAAGAATCGGCCTTGATTGAAAAAAGGCGTTGACCGTGGGGGGGGAGCCCGGCTTCCTCGCGGTTTTTCTACCGTCCAACCCTTTCCCTTTCCCATGTCTATCGAGATCAAGATCCGAAAAAACGAGCCGGTGGACCGTGCCATCCGCCGCATGAAGAAGAAGCTCGAACGCGAGAACATCATCAAGGATGTCCGCGCCAAGCGCTACTTTGAGAAGCCCTGCGAGAAGCGCCGCCGCAAGGCGAAGGTCGCGGCTTTCACCGCGATGCTTCGCGCCCGCTACGCGCAGTAAGCGAAATGCTTTCATCGGGCGCCGGTCTTCGGATCGGCGCCCTTTTTGTTGTCTGCCCGGGCGGGGGAAGAAACTTGATCCCGGGCGTCTGTGCCGGTTGCGTGGCGACCTCCAAACTCCGCGGTGAAATCCTGTCTCTCCCTCTCGACCAGCTGGCTGTCGCAACGTCATACCGACGGTTATGCGATGCTCCGGGAAATCGCGGATTTGGGTTTCTCCTGGGTCGAGCTCAGCCACGGGATCCGCATCTCGCTGGTGCCCGGAATTCTCAAGGCCCTGCGCGAGGGCGTGATCGGCGTCTCCTCGGTCCACAATTTCTGCCCGCTGCCCACCGGGTTCACCTCGCCCGCGCCGAACATCTACATGCCGTCGGCCGGAGACCACCGCGAGCATGCGCAGTGGTTGCGGCACACCCGGCGTACGCTGGATTTTGCGAAGCAGGTGGGCGCGCGCGTCGTGGTCCTGCATCTGGGCGAGGTCGGCTTCTTCTGGTTCAACCCGCTCCGTGCCTACCGGCGGCATCTCGAGGGGAAGGGGGACGCCTTCTCGTCGGATGATCCGGAATACAAGGCGCTGCTCGTCAAGACCATGGCCCGGATCCGCAAGCGGCTGCCTGCTCATTGGGCGCGCGTGAAGGCCTCGCTCGAGGAGATCCTCCCCTATGCCGAGGAACGCGGGCTTCGCCTCGGGATCGAGAACCGGGAGCGGATCGAGGAGCTGCCGCTGGACGATGGTTTCGGCGAGTTGCTCGACGGCTTGAGCCGGCAGGGCATCGCCGGGTATTGGCACGATGCCGGCCATGCCCAGATCAAGGAACGCGCGGGGCTTTTGGTCCACGAAGCGCATCTCGAACAGAACGCGGCCCGCCTGATCGGTTTCCATTTGCACGACATCGACGGGGCCGGGAAGGACCATCAGCCCTTCGGCTCCGGAACAATCGACTTCGAGATGGTGTCGCGCTTCTTCCGTCCCGAACACGTCTTCGTCCTGGAGTACAGCCCGCGCCTTTCGGTCGCGGATGTGCTCGAGTCGAAGTGCCGCGTCGAAAGCCTTCTTCCCTGAACCTAACGCAGTCGTTTCTACCCGATGAAATTCCGTACCTTCATTCTGGCTCTCGCCGCGGTCGGCGTTGGTCTTGCCCCGAACGTGCAGGCTCAAACCGAGCCCGCGAGCGCCGCCGCCGAGACCCCGGCACCGGCCGAGAAGACGCCCATCATGGTCGCCTTGGAGGGCTTGATCGGCACCATCAGCGGCAAGCTGCAGGAAAGCATGGGCGAGCTCACGCCCGCCGAGCTCGAGCCCGAGCTCGCCCAGTTCGAGGCGATCATCGCCAAGTTCCCTGACGCCAAGGAGGACGAGAAGGCCGGCGTGCTCTGGGCCAAGGCCCTGCTGTATTTGCAGGTCTTCGACGACATGGACGCCGGTGTCGCCATCGTGCGCCGTTTCAAGACCGAGTTTCCCGGCAGCGAGTTCGCCGCCAAGTCCGACGAGATCCTCGCCGGCATCGAGCAGGACCGTGAGATGAGCGCCGTGCGCCAGGCCCTCGAGGCCAAGGACTACGACCGGGCGATCGCGCTCGTGAAGGGCGCCGCGGCCAAACAACCCGGCTCCGAGTTCGCCCAACATGTCGACGAGATGGTCGCCCAGATCGAGAAGCAGCGGGAGACCGATGCGACCCGTTCCGGGCTGGTGGTCGGCGCGGAGTTTCCCGCCTTCTCCGGCAAGACCGTCGACGGCAACGAGATCGGCACCGCCGCGCTCGGCGGCAAGGTGGTGCTCGTGGACTTCTGGGCCACCTGGTGCCCGCCCTGCAAGGCCGAGATCCCCCATGTCGTGGCGGCGTATGAGAAATATCACGCCAAGGGCTTCGAGGTGATCGGCGTCAGCCTCGACCGCGACGAGGACGAGCTGAAGAAGTACACCGCCGAGCAGAAGATGACCTGGCCGCAGATCTTCGAGGGCGCGGCCGACATCGCCGGCAAGTACGGCGTGGAGTCGATTCCCACGACCTATCTGATCGGGCCCGATGGCAAGATCGTGGCGACGGACCTGCGTGGCGACGCGCTCGAGACGGAGCTCGGGAAGCTGCTCGGTACCAAGTGACCAGCCCGGCGGCCGCGCTCACGGCGCGGACTCGCCGGCCAGCAGCTCGCCCAACCAACGCCGATGCGGGCCGGAGAGCGTGATGCGCTCGATCTCCGCGATCGGTATCCAATGCAGCGCCGCCTCCGCGGCGCTGTTTTGTTTTTCCGGTGCCGGGAGGTCCGCGAGCAGCGCCGCCGGCAGGCGGTGGATGGACTCCTCGATCCGGTAGCGGGTGATGCTCCGGCTCTTTCGGAGCAGCAGATCCCCCCGGGCGACGAGGCTCTCCTCCAGCCCGAGGTCGGCGGCGGTCGGCAACTCGTGCAGGTCGGCGAGCCGTTTCGAATCGGAGGGTGCCCGGTGGAGCAGTACGGCGCCGCGCGCCACGCACCAGGCGCGAACCACCCGGCGCTGCTCGGTCTTGGGTCGGCCGAGGCGGGGCAGTGTATCCGCATCTCCGTTTCTTGCACCGGCGCAGAACGCCACCAGCGGGCACACCGTGCACAGCGGCGCCCGCGGCAGGCAGACCGTCGCGCCGAGCTCCATCATCGCCTCGTTCCAGGCGCCGGGAGCCTCGGCGGCCAGGATTTCGCCGGCGAGCGGGCGGAAGTGTTTGGCGAGCTCGGAGCCGGAGGCGAAGGCGGTGGCGTCGGCGGTGAGGCGCGCGAGCACGCGGGCGACATTGCCGTCGACGCAGGCGACGGGCGTGCCGCAACCGATGCTGGCGATGGCGGCCGCGGTGTAGGGGCCGACTCCGGGGAGCGCCTGCCATTGCTCCGGGGTGACCGGCGGCGCAGTCATCGCCGCGACGGCCTGTGCGAGCCGGTGCAGGTTGCGCGCCCGGGAGTAGTAGCCGAGCCCCTCCCAGTGCTTGAGCACGTCGGCCTCGGGCGCGCCGGCGAGTGCGGCGAAGTCGGGGAAACGGGCCAGCCATTTGGCGAAATAGGGGAGCACCGTCTTCACCTGCGTCTGCTGGAGCATGAATTCGCTCACCACGGTCTTGTACACCGAGGAGGCCTCCCGCCATGGCAGCGGGCGACGGTTGGCGCGGAACCAGGCGAGGAGCGCGGCGCGCAGGGCGGGCCGCGAGTGCGGTGGGATGGTGTGGGCCACGGGCCCACGAGAGCGGGCCGGCGCGGGTTCGCAAGTCCGCTCCGCGCTTCCGCGTTTGCGTTGTGCGCCGCCGCCGGGTTGGGATCGGGATCCGTGGCAGCGCTCACCACCATCGTGCATCTCGACGCCGACGCGTTCTTCGTGTCGTGCGAGCAGGCGCGCGATCCCGCGTTGCGCGGGCGCAAGTGCGCGGTGGGCGGCACGACGCGCGGCATCATCTCCTCGGCGAGCTACGAGGCGCGCGCCGCGGGAGTGTACACGCCGATGCCCACCAGCCGGGCGTTGCAGGTCTGCCCCGACCTGGTGCTGCTGCCGCATACCGCCGGCCTCTACGGGCGGGTGTCGCGGCGGATGTTCGACCTGTGCGAGACGTTGACGCCCTTCGTCGAGCGGCGGTCGATCGACGAGGGCTATCTCGACCTGGGCCCGTGCGGTTTCCGCAGCCAGGCGGAGCTCGAGGCGCGTGTCCGGGCGTTGGATTCGACGATCTCGGCGGAGCTCGGGATCTCCGTCTCGTGGGGGCTGGCGGCGAACCTGCTGGTGGCGGGCATCGCGAGCAAGCTGCGCAAGCCGCGGGCGTTCGTCGTGGTGCCGCCGGGCGGGGAGGCGGAGTTTCTGGCGCCGCTCGGGGTCGGGCGGTTGCCGGGCATCGGGGCGAAGACCGAAGCGCGGGTCGTCGCCGCGGGCTTTCGCACGGTCGGCGAACTGGCGGCGGCGGCGGACGCGGAACTGCGACCGCTGTTCGGCGACGCGGGGCGGGAAATCCGGGCGATGGCGCTCGGCCGCGACACCTCGGCGCTGTCGCTGGAGGAGTCGGAGGCGAGGAGCTATTCGCAACAGGAGACCTTCGCGCGCGACGTGGCGGACTTCGACGAGGTCGAGCGGGTGGCCAAGGGCATGCTCGACGAACTGCTGCCCAAGCTCCGGGCCGACGGGAAATGCGCGCGCACCCTCACGGTGCGTATCCGATACCCCGGTATGGAGGATGTCTCGGCCGGGCACAGTCTCGTGCGGGCGGGGGACCTGGAGACCGATTTTTATCCGTGGGTGGCGCCGCTGCTCCGGAAAGCCTGGCAACGGCGGCGAGCGCTGCGGCTGGTCGGGGTGCGCCTGTCGCAGATCGAGGCGCCGGCGGCGCAGTTGGAGCTCTTTGGGGCGGTCGAGGCGGAGAAACGGCACCGGCTGGCGGCGGCGGTGGATGCGCTCAAGCGGCGACAGGGCGATGCGGCGATCACCCGCGGGCATCAATTGCCGAAACGCTGAGGGCGAGGCGGCCGCTCAGCTCGTCGGCGCCTCCTCGACCTGCGAGAAGTAGAGCGTCTGCTTCGGCGTCGTGATGACCGGGATGCGTTCGCCGGCCATCGAGTGCTGCCGGATTCGTTGCTGCATCGCGTCGAGCGCCGCCTGGTGCGTGGGGCCCCGGGTGAAGAAGTTCAGGTTGGGGCAGAACACGACGAACTCGTCGGCGGTGCCCCAGATGATCAGGTGCGCATCCTCGCTCGGGAAGTCGGGCCGCTGCACCCATGGGTCGGTGATCATCTTCGCCACCAACTCCCGGAAGACCGGCACATTCGGCGGCTTGGATACGGTCGCGTTCACGCCGGCGACGAAGAGTTTGCTGATCAGGAAACGGTCGGCGACACTGGTCAGCACGATGATCGGCAGCTGTTGGGGCGAGAAGCGGTGGCGCACCTGGAAGATCAGCTCGAAGGCGTCGCCCTGCGGGAACATGAAGTCGGTGATGACCAGGTCGTATTTCTTCGCCTGGATCGACTCCCAGCCCGCCGAGAGGTTGTCGAGGATCGTGAGTTCGTAGTCCTCCGGCAGGTATTTGGTCATCAGCCGTTGGAAAGTCCGCGAGTCTTCGATGAAGAGAACGGAGGGCATGGTAAGGGGCGGAGGTGCGATTTTTCGACCGGGATGCGGTGCCGGCCGTCGCGGAAGTTATCGGCCGTGCGGAGGTCCAACTTGAGCGGGCCGGGACGGATTCTCGTGGAAAGCGGGGAAACGGGCCTCGGCGGCTTGAACTTTGTTGTGGCTTAGTCGTTTCGGAGTCTGTGAGTTTCCTTCCCGGCATGAACCCCGTTTTGAAGCTTCTGATGGAAAACAACCGCCTGACGCCCGTGCAGATGGCGCAGGTGCTCGGCGTGTCCGAAGCGGAAGTGACCCGACAGCTCGACGAGCTCAAGGCGCAGGGCATCTTCCTGGGCTGGCGCCCGGTGCTCAACCTCGCCAAGGAGGAGACCGGGGTGGTGCGGGCCGTCATCGAGGTGAAGATCCGGCCGGAACGCGGCGGCGGCTTCAACCGGTTGGCCGAACGGATCGCGCGTTTCGACGAGGTCGATTCCTGCTATCTCAATTCCGGCAGCTACGACCTGCTCGTCTTCGTCAGCGGTGCCAGCCTCCAGAAGGTGGCCTCCTTCGTGTCGGAGCGTTTGTCGACCATCGACGGTGTGCTTTCGACCGCGACGCATTTCATGCTGCGCACCTACAAGGAACAAGGCGTCCTGATGGACATGCCCGAGGAGGAGTCCGGCCCGCTGAAGGTCACTCCGTAACCGACTCCCTTCGCCCGCACTTCCGCCCCCCGCACCGTCGCCAGCCATGAGCGATCCCGCCCGTTTCATTGCCCAACATGTCGTCGGCCTGCCCAAGTCGGGCATCCGTGATTTCTTCGAGCTGGTGGCGAAGATGAAGGACGTCATCTCGCTGGGCATCGGCGAACCCGACTTCCGCACGCCGTGGCACATCCGCGAGGCGGCCATCTATTCGCTCGAGCGCGGCCGCACGCACTACACCTCGAACCTCGGCCACATCGAGCTGCGCCGGGCGATCTCGGGCTATGTTGGCAAGCACTTCGGCATCGAGTATCGGCCGGAGAGCGACATCCTTGTGACCGTGGGCGTGTCCGAGGCGATCGATCTGGCCTGCCGCGCCTTCCTCAATCCCGGCGACAAGGTCCTGTACCATCAGCCCTGCTACGTGAGCTACCACCCGAGCGCGACGCTCGCCCATGGCGTGGGCGTGCCGGTGCCGACCTTCGCGAAGGACAACTTCGCGCTCACCGCCGAGGCCCTGGCCGCGGCCTGGCAGCCGGGCTGCCGCGTGCTCCTGCTCAATCTGCCGTGCAATCCGACCGGCGGCACCTGCTCCCGCGCTCAGCTCGAGGCGATCGCCAAGTTCGCGGTCGAGAAGGATCTGCTGATCATCAGCGACGAGATCTATTCGGAACTCACCTTCGAGGGGGAGCACATCAGCATCGCGAGCCTGCCGGGCATGCGCGACCGCACCGTTTTTCTGCACGGCTTCTCGAAGGCGTTCGCGATGACCGGCTGGCGCATCGGCTACGCCTGCGGACCGGCGGCGTTGATCGATGCGATGATGAAGGTGCACCAGTATTCGATGATGTGTGCGTCGATCGTCAGCCAGGACGCGGCGACCGAGGCGCTGCTGCGCGGTTGGGACCAAGTCCTGCGCATGCGGGCGGAATACCACCGTCGTCGCGATTTCATCGTGCGCCGCTTCAACGAGATCGGGCTGCGCTGCCACTCGCCCCGCGGTTCGTTCTACACCTTCCCGCATGTGGCCGGCACCGGCTTGAACGAGAAGGAGTTCGCCGTGCAGCTTCTGCAGAAGCACAGCGTGGCCGTCGTGCCGGGCACCGCTTTCGGCTCGAACGGCGCCGGGCATGTCCGCGCCTGTTTCGCCACCAGCTACGAGCAGATCGGCGAGGCCTGCGACCGCATGGAGCGCTTCGTGCAGGACCTGGCGGCGGCGAAATAGGGTGGGGCGCCACCCCGGGAAAGGCCGGGCAACATTCTCCTCGCCCGGCGCGTCGGGCTTGTCGATTGTGCCCGCCTCATGTCCCGCATCGTCGCCATTGTCGGTCGTCCCAACGTCGGTAAGAGCCGCCTTTTCAACCGGCTCGTGCGCCGCCGCGTTTCCATCGTGCACGACGAGGCCGGCATCACCCGCGACATCGTCTCGGCCACCGTCGACAAGGACTACATGCTGCTCGACACCGGCGGCCTCGGGCTCGATCCCAAACTCACCCCCGACAAGCTCATCCCCGAGGTCGAGGCCCAGGCCCGTTTCGCCGTCGAGACCGCGAGCCTGATCCTGATGGTCGTCGATGCCCGCGAGCAGGGGAACCCGCTCGACGACAAGGTCGCGCGCCTGCTGCGGAAGAGCAAAAAGCCGGTCGTGATCGTGCTCAACAAGAGCGACGACCCCGAATCGCAGTTGCCCGTGGTGCCGTTCAAGCGCCTCGGCTTCGAGGAGTTCGTGCGGGTCTCGGCCGAACACGGCCACGGCGAGGACGAGCTGCGCCGCAGCATCTCCGAGCATCTCGGCCCGCCCCCGCCCGACCACGTCGAACGCACCGAGGAGGATCCCCTCAAGATCGTCTTCGTCGGCCGGCCCAATGTCGGCAAGTCCTCCCTGGCCAACCGCCTGATGTCGCAGGACCGCCTCATCGTGAGCGACATCCCCGGCACCACCCGCGACGCGGTGGAGCTCGATTTCCTGTTCACCACCGAGAACGCCGAGAAATGGCCGTTCCGATTGATGGATACCGCCGGGATCAAGGCCAACACCAAGCTCAGCTCCCCGGTCGACTATTTCTCCCGTACCCGTTCTCTCGATGCGATCCACCGGGCCGACGTGGTGTACCTCGTCCTCGATGCCCTCAGCGGCGTCACCAAACAGGACAAGGCCATCGGCGCCGAGATCGTGAAGGCCAACAAGCCCACCGTCGTCCTGGTCAACAAGTGGGATCTCGCGCACGACGCGTTCCGCACCGCGCCGCTGCGCGGCTACGAGAGCGAGAGCGACTACCGGGCGAAGTATGCCGAGGCCGCCTCGCGCGAACTCTTCTTCACCCCGGGCGCGCCGCTGGTCTTCATCTCCGCACTGAAGGGCTTCGCCGTGGAGCGCATGCTCGACACCGCACGCCGCATCGACGCCATGCTCGACCGGAAACTGCCCACCGGCCGCCTCAACCAGGTGCTGCTGCGCCTGACCGACCGCGTGCCGCCGCCGGCCTTCGCCGGCAAGCGCTTCCGCGCCTACTACGCCGTCCAGACCGGCAACCGCCCGTACCGTATCAAGATTTTCTGCAACACCGCGATGACGTTGTCCGACTCGTATCGGCGCTACCTCGAGAGCGGCATCATCGAGGAGTTCGGCCTCAACGGTTGCCCGATCTGCTTCGACCTCGTCGGCAAGGAGAAGGGCCCGCGGCCCGCCTTTCTCCCCCGGGTCGAGGGCTGATCCGCGGCCCACCCGGGCGCGACCGCCGGAGCGGATTCGCCGCTCCGGCCGCCCCCTTCGCCAACGGTCGAAAATTGCCCCAAACAAACCTTGCTCGGTCTTCTCGGCTGCCTAATCCTCCGGCCCATCTTTCGAGTCCCATGAAATTGATCATCGCCATCATCAAGCCCTTTAAACTCGAGGAAGTTAAGGAAGCCCTCACCGGTATCGGTATCGAGGGTATGACCGTCACCGAGGTCAAGGGCTTCGGTCGCCAGAAGGGGCACACCGAAATCTACCGCGGCAGCGAGTACACGGTCGATTTCCTGCCCAAGGTGAAACTCGAGGTCGCCGTCCGCGACGATCTCGTCTCGAAGGTCGTCGACGCGATTTCCAAGTCCGCCCGCACCGGCAAGATCGGCGATGGCAAGATCTTCGTGGCCCCGCTCGAGGATGTCATCCGCATCCGTACCGACGAGCGCGGCGAAACCGCCGTCTGATCCTCTTTTTATCCTCCTCCTCCGAACCGCCCTCTTGCCTTGGCTGCAGGGCGGTTTCTTTTGTCCGCCATCCCCGTGTCCGCCTCCGGTTATCAAGTCATCGCCCGCAAATGGCGCCCGCAGATCTTCGACGATGTCGTCGGTCAGGACCATGTCGTGCGGACGCTGAAAAACGCGATCAATCGCGAGCGCATCGCCCATGCGTACCTGTTTGTCGGTCCGCGCGGCACAGGCAAAACCTCGACGGCACGCATCTTCGCGAAGGCGCTCAACTGCGAGAAGGGGCCCACGCCGGTGCCCTGCGGCGAATGCGCCGCCTGCCGTGACATCGCCGCCGGTACGCACCTCGACGTGATCGAGATCGACGGTGCCTCGAACAACGGCGTCGATCAGGTGCGCGACCTCCGCGAGACCGTGCAGTACGCGCCCGCCTCGGGGCGCTACAAGGTCTACATCATCGACGAGGTGCACATGCTTTCCGCGGCCGCGTTCAACGCGCTGCTCAAGACCCTCGAGGAGCCGCCGTCCCACGTGAAGTTCATCTTCGCCACGACGGAGGCGCAGAAGGTTCTGCCGACCATCGTCTCCCGTTGCCAGCGTTTCGATCTGCGGCCGATTTCCGACGAACTCATCTCCGAACGCCTCCAGCGCATCGCCGAGGCCGAGAAGATCGAGGTCACCCCGGAGGCCTTGGCGAGCATCGCTCGTTTGGCCGACGGCGGCATGCGCGATGCCCAGTCGATCTTCGACCAGATGATCGCCTTCTGCGGCCAGAAGATTTCCGAGGGCGACGTGCTCGACGTGTACGGTCTGGTCGGTGCCGAACAGGTCGCCAAGCTCGCTGCCGCCATCGCCGCGGGCGACCATCGCGGCATCGTCGAGATGGTCGACGAGTTCGATGCCGGCGGCCGCGACCTGTTTCGCCTTTTGACCGATCTTCAGACCGTCGTGCGCCGCGCGCTGCTCGACGCCATCAAACAGAACGGTAGGAGCCGCCAGCTCGGCGCGGAGATGACGACCGAGCAGTTCACCCGCCTGCTTGATGCCCTGCATGAAGGCGAGGGCGGGGTGAAATTCGGTCTCTCCGAAAAGGTCAATTTCGAGATCACCCTGCTCAAGGCCGTCGAGGGCAGCCGCTCGCGCGCGCTCGACAGCGTGCTCAAGGAAATCGTCGCGTTGGCCGAGGCCTCGCCCGCCGACGAAAAAAAAAAGAGCTGAGCCCGGCCGCTGAGGCCGACGGCGGTGGCGATTCGGCCGACTATGCCGAGGGCGACGCGGTGACCGTCGAGACGGTCGGCCGCGTCGAGGAAGGCGAACCGATCGGCCCCTCCGAAGCCGACGAGGCCGAGATGCGTTCTTCCGGCGACGTGCCCGAGGCGCCGAAGGCCCCCGCAGCGCCGACGAAGCGTAAACCCACGCTCGATAGCCTCGTTTCTCGTGTCTCTCCGGCCACCCGCTCGGCCCTCGACGAACAGTTGCGGGCGCGCTTCATGCGGGTGCGCCAGATCCAACCCGGCGAACTGCACTGACGCCGACGCCCGTTGGATGGTGACATCCCTGCAGTCGGTGCCGAGGCAAGGGGCGTCGGCGGGCGACGCGCTCCCGTTCTACGTCGCCGCGGCGGCGGTCGTGTGCAGGCTCTCGGCGCCGGTATAGCGCGAGGACTGCTCGTCGGCGTGGTACGACGAGCGTACCAGCGGACCGGATTCGACGACGCCGAAGCCGATCGACAGGCCGAACTGTTTCCACTCGGCGAACTCCTCGGGCGTGACCCAGCGGTCGATCGCGAGGTGCTGCGGCGTGGGCTGCAGGTATTGGCCGATGGTCAGCACGTCCACGCCGATGGCGCGCAGGTCGCGCATGGTCTGGGCGATCTCCTCCCGGCGTTCACCGACGCCGAGCATCAGTCCGCTCTTGGTGGTGAAGCCGCGGGACTTGGCGTGTTGGAGGATGGACAGGGTGCGGTCGTACCGGGCCTGCACGCGCACCGGCTTCTGCAGGCGCTCCACCGTCTCGATGTTGTGGTTCAGGATGTCGGGCTTGGCCGCGAGAATGGTGTCGAGGTCGTGGAGACGTCCCTTCAGGTCGGAGATGAGCCCCTCGACCGCGCAAGTCGGGTTGCGGTGCTTGACCGCGCGGATGGTGGCGGCCCAGGCCGCGGCGCCGCCGTCGGGCAGGTCGTCGCGGGCGACGGAGGTGATGACGCAATGGCGCAGCTTCATCGTGGCCACCGCCTCGGCGACGCGGGCCGGTTCGCCGAGGTCGGGGGCGGCGGGGCGCCCGGTCTGGATCGCGCAGAAGTTGCAGGAGCGCGTGCAGATGTTGCCGAGGATCATCACCGTCGCCGTGCCGCGCGACCAGCATTCCCCGATGTTGGGGCATTGCGCGCTCTGGCAGACGGTGTGCAGGTGGTTGCCCTCCACGAGACGGCGCACGGCGCCATATTCGGGACCGGAGGGAAGCTTGGCTCGGAGCCACTCGGGTTTTCGTGAGACCATCGGGGCGCCGAAGTTCCCGGTTCCCGTCGGAAAGTTCAACCCGGATGTTCCCGTCGGGCGGCGATATGAGTATCGGCGCCGCGCACGCCGCATGGAATCAGGGCGACTGGAACGGGTGCGGGCGGATCGCCGGCGCCGGTCAATCCTGCCCCGCGAGGAAGCGGGGCCAGGCGGTCCAGAACTCCGCGGCGAGGTCGGCGCGGACTTGTTCAAGGGGCGGGCAACCGGTCCCGAGTTCGCACGCCAGCGAGGTCACGGTGCCATCGGTGATGCCGCAGGGCACGATGCCGCCGAAGTGGGCGAGGTTGGTCGTGACGTTGAGGGCGAAGCCGTGGAGCGTGACCCAGCGCTTCACCGCCACGCCGATGGCCGCGATCTTGCGTTGGCCCAGCCAGATGCCGGTCTTGCCTTCGCGCCGGGCGGCGAGCAGCCCGTGGCGGGCCACCGTGTCGATGAGCACCTGTTCGAGGAAGCGAAGATAGGCGTGGAGGTCGCGCCGTGCATCCAGGCTCACGATCGGGTAGCCGACGATCTGCCCCGGGCCGTGGTAGGTGATGTCGCCGCCGCGGTTGGTGGGCACGACCTCGATGCCCTGCTGGGCGAGTTGGGGCGCAGTCCAGACGAGGTGTTGTTCGGCGCCGCGGCGCATGCCGACGGTGAAGACCGGGTCATGCTCGGTGAATACGAGGGTGTCCGGTGCGGTGCCGGCGGCCCGGGCGGCCACGAGTTCATCCTGTCTCGCCCACGCCTCGCGATAGCGGGTGCGCCCCCAGTCGATGGTGCGGTGGTCCGATGGGTTCTTGGCTTCGCTCACGGTGGGAGTTCCGCGGGCGGTGGCGGTCGGGTCAACGCGTTTCGCGCGCTGCGGGGTTGCTCAATCCTCGGCCGAGAGCGCGTGCTGCCAGAGGTCGAGTTTGGCCGGCAGGAGCAGGCGCTGCAGGAAACCCGAGTCGAGCGTCGCCTCGGCGGCGTGGCCCGGGTTCTCGCTGTTGACGAGCGCGTTGGCGATGTGCACGAGCACGAGGGGCGTCACGGTGTTGTCGCCCAGGCGATGCGGCGTGTGGTGCAAGGCGACGGCCTCGACCACGGAAGTGGGCAGGCCCCAGAGCTCGAGCAGGAGCGCGCCGGCCGTGCCGTGGTGGTGGCCGAAGAGCCGTTCCTCCTCCTGCCAGAGCGGCCGTTCGGGATGCTGCGGATGCCGGCGCAGCCCGGCGTAGGCCGCCCCGTGGGCGATCGCCATGATGATCTTGCCGACGTCGTGCAGGAGCGCCGCGGTGAAGGCCGCGCGGTTGACGTTCGCACTCGCGCGGACATGCCAGGCGATCCGACGCACGGATACGGCGGTGCCGACGCAGTGGTTCCAGAGCTCGCCGAGGGGGAAATCGCCGAGCTGGGCGGTCGGCATCGCGTCGAAGAGATGGGCGGCGGTGACGATGCCCCGCACGGTGTCGAGCCCGAGCATGGAGACGGCCTCGCCGATCGAGTCGACCGAGCCGCGCGCGCCGAAGTAGGCCGAGTTGGCGATCTGCATCAGCTTGGCCGCGATGGCGGGGTTCTTCTCCACCGCTTCCTGCAGCTGCTCCAGCGTGATCTCGTCGTCGGCGAGCAGGCCGAGCAGTTCGCGGCGCATGGCGGGGGATTCGGGCAGGGCGAGGATGCCGGCCACGGCCGTGGTGAGGGCGGGATCGCGGTGGCGCCGCAGTGTCGAGAGGGTGTCCTGCAACGAGGCGAACATCGTCCCGGCGTCGCAGGGGCGCGGGAGCAGGCAATGCGCGAGATGGGCCGCGTGGGCGAAGACGGCATCGCCGGGCGCGTCGGCGATCACGAAACGGGCGATCCGGGGAAACCGCTTCGCGACGGCCGAGAGCAACTCGGTGGTGCCTTCGCCCAGCGCGAGATCCACGGCGAGCGCATCGAAGTTCTCCGCTTCGAGCAGCGCGAGCGCGGCCGCGGGGGAGCCGCGAAACGCCGTTTCGATCTGTTCGTCCAGCAGGAAGAGGTCGCGGGCGAGGCCCTGGATGGAGGCGGAATCGGCTGCCACGAGCAGCAGGCGTTGGTGTCCGGCGGAAGTGTTCATCGAAACGTATCTGAAGTTATGATTCAACTACGGGAAGATCCGGTGCGGCGCGTTTCCTCCACCGCTGCCCGGCATCGGTTGGGGCGGCGGGAACTTGAGGCGCATCGGGGTTGTTGCAGTTCGCCGACAGGTTTTCATGAATGCGTTACACCCGACGGATTTCTTGGTCTTCGGGCGGGGCGAGCGGCTGGGGAGGCGGTGTACTTGGGTGTATCCGGTTCGGGCGAGGCGGATAGGTGCTCGGGTAGGGCTTTCGCCGGCCTCATTTTGGGGTTCCCTGCCAAGCCGTGGTGCCTATCGTGGCACGCGTTATGACAACCTTGCCCCGAAATGTCGCCATGTGGCTGATCGGTGTTGTCGCGCTCGTCTCGGGCGCGGCTGTGGTGCGGGCCGCCGATGCGACGGTGTTGCGGATCGGGTATTTCCCGAACGTGACGCATGCGCAGGGCGTGATCGGGGCGCAGAGTTCCCGCGACGGGCACGGCTGGTTCGAGCAGCGCCTGGGCCCGGAGGTGAAGGTCGAGTGGTTCGCCTTCAACGCCGGCCCGAGTGCGATGGAGGCGGTGTTCGCCGGTTCCATCGATGCCACCTATGTGGGGCCGAATCCGGCCCTCAACGCCTACATCAAGTCCAAGGGCGAGGAGATCCGCGTGCTCGCCGGTTCGGCACAGGGTGGGGCCGCCTTGGTCGTGCCGGCCTCGAGCACGGCGACCACCGCCGAGGATTTCCGGGGCAAACGCATCGCGACCCCCCAGCTCGGCAACACCCAGGACGTCGCCGCGCGCGCCTGGTTCCGCAAACAGGGCCTCGCCGTCACCCTCACCGGGGGCGATGTGCAGATCGTCCCGACCCCCAATCCCGACCAACTCGGTCTGTTCAAGTCGGGCAAACTGGGGGGCGTCTGGACGGTCGAGCCGTGGGTGTCGCGGCTGGTGCTCGACGGCGGCGGCCGCATCTTTCTCGAACAGAAGGACGCCGTCACGACGCTGCTCGTCGCCAGCGCGAAACTGCTCCGGGAGCGTCCGGAACTGGCGGCGAAGCTGCGCGGAGCGCATGTCGAGCTGACCGACTGGATCAACGCCCATCCCGCGCAGGCCCAGGAGCAGGTGCGTGCCGGACTTTCGGCGACAACCCGGCGCGAGATGCCGGCCGAACTCGTGGCGGCGGCGTGGGGCCGGCTGCTCTTCACCGACAAGATCGAGCCGGCCGCGCTCGAGTCGTTCATGGCGGATGCGCAGGACGCGGGCCTGCTGAAGGCGTCGCTGCCGCTCGACCGCATGTTCGGCCGCTAGGCCGGGCTCGCTCCCTTCCCCAGCTCTCCAACCCCACCTTTCCATGACTCTCCAACAGGAGTTGGCGCCGATCGCACCGGCGAAGCTCGCGATCGAGGACGTGAGCAAGACGTTCCGCTCCGGGCGGACTTCGGTCCATGCGCTCGACCGGGTGTCGCTGCAGGTGAACGAGGGCGAGTTCGTCTGCCTCGTCGGCCCGTCGGGCTGCGGCAAGTCGACGTTGCTCAACATCATCGCCGGTCTCGAGAAGCCCGATGGCGGGCGCATTGTCGCCGACGGGCAACGCGTCACCGGCCCGAGCCGCGAGCGCATGATGATGTTCCAGGAACACGCGCTTTTCCCGTGGCTCGATGTCATGGGAAACCTGTTGTTCAGCCTGAAACTGAAACCGTCGTTGCGGGATTCGGAACGGCGCGAGGTCGCGCGCTATTATCTCCGGCTGGTCGGGCTCGAGCGTTTCGCGCATGCGAACATCCACGAGCTTTCCGGCGGCATGAAGCAGCGCATCGCCCTGGCCCGGGCCTTGGCGCCGAATCCGAAGATGCTGCTCATGGACGAGCCGTTCGCCGCGCTCGACGCGCTCACGCGCGAGCAGCTCTACGGCGACATCCAGCGCATCTGGCTCGAGCGCAAGAAGACCATCGTCTTCGTGACGCACAACGTGCGCGAGGCGGCCTGCCTCGGCGACCGGGTGGTCCTGTTTTCGCCGAATCCGGGGCGCGTCCAGGAGCAGTTCGTCGTCGATCTGCCCCGGCCCCGCGACATCAACTCGCCGGAACTCGCCCAGCATGCCACGAGGATCATGGGGGCGTTGAAGGGACATCTGCAGGCTCGGGAGGTGGCCGAATGAAACGTTTTCTCACCGCTGTATCGTTCTTCCTGGGACTAGGGGTGCTCTGGCAGGTGCTCCATTCGCTCGAGCTCTGGTCCCCGTGGCTCTTCCCTTCGCCGCGCGAGGTCGGCGAGTACCTGCGCGGGGCCGTCGTCGATCGCACGTTGGGCGCGGCGATCTTGGTCACGCTCAAGCGCCTGCTCATCGGCTACAGCCTGGGGCTGGTGGTCGGCGTGCCGGTCGGCATGCTCACTGCGCGGTCGCGTGTGTTGCGCGACACGTTGGGCGTGTTGGCGCTGGGGTTGCAGGGCCTGCCGAGCGTGTGCTGGGTGCCGCTGGCGTTGCTGTGGTTCGGGCAGACCGAGGGTGCGATGCTCTTCGTCGTGATCATGGGTACGCTCTGGTCGGTGATTCTGGCGACCGAGACGGGTGTGCGGAACGTGAATCCGATCTACATGCGCGCCGCGGCGACGATGGGGTCGCGGCGCCTGCACACGCTCACCCGCGTGATCCTGCCCGCGTCGTTGCCATTCATCGTCAGCGGCATGAAGCAGGGCTGGGCCTTCGCGTGGCGTTCGCTCATGGCGGCGGAGATTTTCGTGACGATCCTCACCGGTTTCGGCCTCGGGCAACTCCTGCACTACGGCCGTGAGCTCAACGCGATGGAGCAGGTCGTGGGCGTGATGCTGGTGATCGTCTGCATCGGGGTCGCCGCCGACAAGATCCTGTTCTCCCCGTGGGAGAACTTCCTGCACCGCCGCTGGGGCACCGCGGGCTGAGTTGCAAGGTCACCTCCGTGACACCGCCGGAATCCCATCTATACCCCGAAGACGCAGAATGCTGTCCCGATCGCGACAATGTTTTGCGTCTTTGCCCTCACATCGACCTGCGAAAGGCGCCCACGGGTGGGAGAGGACGCAAAATCGTGTTCCGACCGCGACACGGATTTGCGTCCTTGATGGGGCGTGGACTGGGACGACGTTTCATGCGGGGGCGCTTTTGAACGAGGATTCGCCTGAACCATTGGTGTCCGGAGACCCGAGTCTCGGCGCCGTGAGCGTTGCGCAAAACGAGAAGCCCCGGCGTCAACCGCCGGGGCTTTTGCTTTCTGAATCCGAGTCCGACCTCAGCCGAGGTTGGCGATGACCGCGTCGGCCATGGCCTTGGTGCCGACCGGGGTCTTGCCGAAGGCGATGTCGCCGGTGCGTACGCAGTCGACGGTTACGGTCTTGCGCACGGCCGCCTCGATCTTGTTGGCGAGCGCGTCTTGGCCGAAGCTGTAGCGCAGCATGAGCGCGGCGGAGAGGATCTGGGCGCAGGGATTGGCGATGCCCTTGCCGGCGATGTCGGGCGCGGTGCCGCCGGCGGGCTCGAAGAGGCCGAAGGGCTTGCCGAAACGGTTGAGACCCGTGCCGAGCGAAGCCGAGCTCATCATGCCGAGCGAACCGCAGATCACGGCCATCTCGTCGGAGAGGATGTCGCCGAACATGTTTTCGGTGAAGAGCACGTCGAACTGGTTCGGGTCGCGGGCGAGCTGCATCGCGGCGTTGTCGACGTACATGTGCGAGAGCGCCAGGTCCGGGTGGTTCTTCGCGAAGTAGGCGGTCACGGTCTTGCGCCACAGTACCGAAGTTTCGAGCACGTTGGCCTTGTCGACCGAGCAGACCTTCTTGCCGCGCGCGCGGGCGGTCACGGCCGCGACCTCGGCGATGCGCTCGATCTCGGAGGTCTTGTAGACCATGGTGTCCGAGGCCTGCTGCTCGCCGTTCTCGAGGGTGATGGTCTCCTTCTTGCCGAAGTAGATGCCGCCGGTGAGTTCGCGGATGCAGACGATGTCGATGCCGTTGGGGATGCGCTCGGTCTTGAGCGGGGAGGCGTCGCGCAGGTCGGAGTAGAGCAGGCCGGGGCGGATGTTGGCGAAGAGGTTGAAGGCCTTGCGCAGGGGCAGCAGCGAGGCGCGCTCGGGCTGCTCGGCCGGCGGGAGCTTCTCCCATTTCGGGCCGCCGACGGAGCCGAAGAGGATGGCGTCGGCCTCGCGGCAGACCGCGAGCGTGGAGTCGGGGAGGGCCTTGCCGTGGTTGTCGATGCCGGCGCCGCCGACGTCGGCGAGCTGGTAGTCGAGCTTGAGGCCGGCGCCCTGGGCGGCGTGTTCGAGCACGCGCAGCGCCTCGGCCATGACCTCGGGGCCGATGTAGTCTCCGGGAAGAACCGCGAACTTGATGACGTCCATAAGAGCGCGAGAGGCAAAACGAAGCCCGCGAAGAGTCCAAGCGGATTCTGGGACCCGATGTCCCACTCATCCGGGAGAGCCAAATGGGGGCGTCCGCCCGTGACCCCAAGACGCAAATCCATGGTCCGATCGTGACATGATTCTGCGTCTGCGGCGAGTGGGGGCGGATTCTTGGGTTGCCCGAGTCGGGGGCCGTTTCCATTTCAACCCGGATGGAAATCCATGCGCTGCCCGCCGGGCCGATCGAGACCAATGCCTACCTGCTCACCGACGCCGCCCGCGGCGAAGCCGTGCTGGTCGACGCGCCTCACGATGTGCAGCCGGAAGTGGAGGCGATTCTGCGCCGCACCAAGTGCCAGCTGGTCGCGTTGCTCGTGACCCACGGGCATTGGGACCACACCGGCGACTGTGCGCGCATCCAAGCGAACGGCGTGCCGCTCTACGCCCATGAGGAGGACCGGATGTTCATCGAGACGCCGGAATGCATGGCGATGTTCACCATGCCCGGCCTGCGGCTCGATCCGGCGAAGATCGACACGCTCGTCGCCCAGGGCGACACGTTCGAGCTGCTCGGCGAAACCGTCGAGGTGCGCCATGTGCCGGGGCATTGCCCGGGCAACGTGCTCTTCCATTTCCAGCGGAGCGGGGCGGCGTTCGTCGGCGACGCGATCTTCGCCGGCAGCATCGGGCGCACGGATTTTCCGCGTTGCGGTTTCGACATCCTCGAGAAGTCGATCCGCACGCAGATCTACACCCTGCCCGACGCCACGGTCCTGTATCCGGGACATGGGCCCGAGACGACGGTCGGCCGCGAGAAGGCGACCAACCCGTACGTGCGGGGCTGAACCGAAGAGGCCGGACCACGTTGACCGTTGCCCGGCCGAACTCGCCGAACTAGATCCTTCCGCGGACCTTCCGATGAACGCCCCGATCACTCCCTTCCACGAAGCCTACATGCGGCGCGCGCTCGAGCTGGCGCGCCGAGGTTGGGGCACGACCCATCCGAATCCGATGGTGGGCGCGCTCCTCGTCGAGGAGGGCGAGGTCGTGGCCGAGGGGTTCCACGCGCGGGCGGGGGAGCCCCACGCCGAGGTGATGGCCCTGCGCGCGCTGGGGCGCCGGCCCGAGGCGGGCGCGACGCTCTACGTGACGCTGGAGCCGTGCTGCACGCAGGGGCGCACGCCGCCCTGCACGCAGGCGATCGTCGATGCCGGTATCCGGAAGGTGGTGGTGGGTGCGACCGATCCGAACCCGCGCCACGCGGGCCACGGCTTCGAGGTCCTGCGCGCCGCGGGCGTGGAGGTGACCACCGGCGTGCTCGGCGAGGACTGCGCCGACCTGAATCTGGTTTTCAACCACTGGATCGCGCACCAGCGCCCGTTGCTGGCGGCGAAGGTGGCGACGACGATCGACGGGCGCATCGCCTGCCGCTCGGGCGAGTCGAAGTGGATCACTGGCGAGCTCTCGCGGGCCGACGTGATGCGCTGGCGGCGCCTGTTTCCGGCGATCGCGGTCGGCGCGGGCACGGTGGCCAGCGACGACCCCCAGCTCACGGCGCGCCTGCCCGAGGGCGAGTGGTGCCCGACGCGTTTCGTCTTCGACGCCTCGCTCAGCACCGCGACGCTCAATCCGTTGCCCCGGCTCTTCACCGACGGGCACCGCGAGCGCACGGTCGTCGTGACGAGCGACCGGCAGCATTCGGTGGTCGTCCGCCGTATCGAACAGTTGGGTGTCCGCGTGTGGCTGCTGCCGGTGCACGACGGCGCGGTCGACATGGGGGCGTTCAACGCGCGGTGCGTGGAGGAGGGGATCACGGGCGTGCTGATCGAGGGCGGCTCGGGTCTGCTGAGTGCGTTGCTCAAGGCCCGTTCGCTCGACTATCTGCTCTCGTATCGGGCGCCGCGGCTCTTCGCCGATGCGGCGTCGATCCCGATGATGACGGGGCTGCGGGTGGAGCTGCCGACGGTCGGGCTGCGGCTGGCCGAAGTGCGCCACGCGGTGTTCGGCGACGACCAGTTGATGCGGGGCCGGATCGTGTTTCCGCCCTCGCTGGAACTCGATGAGGCTCCGGTTGGCGAAAACGGGGAAAGCGGCCATCATCACTGCGGTTGCGATCATGACTGAGCCCCTCGACATCTTCTTCGCCACGGGCAACTCGCACAAAGTCGCCGAGATGCAGGCCCTCGCCGACGACTCCCGGCTCGCGCTCCGCCTGCGTTCGGCCAAGGAAGCCGGCGGCATGCCCGCCGTGGTCGAGGACACCGGCACCTTTCTCGGCAATGCCCGCAAGAAGGCCCGCGCGCTGCACGAGCAGCTCGGCGATCGTTCGTGGGTGCTCGCCGACGACAGCGGGCTCTGCGTCGATGCGCTCGGCGGCGAACCCGGGGTTGAGTCCGCGCACTATGCCGGTCCGGGCTGCACCAGTGCGGCGAACATCGCGATGTTGCTCGCCAAACTCCAGGGCGTGCCGCGCGAAGCGCGGGGAGCGCACTTCGTGTGCGTGTTGTTCCTCATCGATCCCGAAGGTCGGGAGCACAATTTCATCGGCCGGTGCGATGGTCGCCTGCTCGAGCACGAACGCGGCAAGGCCGGCTTCGGCTACGATCCGCTGTTCGTGCCGGCGGAGAGCCACTTGACCTTCGCCGAGCTCGGCGAGGCGGTGAAGAACGGCATCAGCCATCGCGCTCGGGCGTGGGCGAAATTCGCCGAGTGGTTCCGCGAACGCACGGCGAGCTGAGCTGTGATGATGCGGTCGAGAGGCGAGCGTCGAGCGCCGAGCGCCAATCCATCGGTGGCGAGCTTCCAGCACGTGCGCTTCGCTCGGGCTCCTCTGTGACCGGCCCCTCGACGCTCGTCACTCGACCGAATGCCTACGGCTGAGCCGATCCGGATCGGCGGTATCGAGGTGGCGCCGACATTTCGGCGAAGCGCATCCTTGAGGGTTGTCTGGAGGCGGATCGGTTGTTCTGCTCGGCGGAAAATCCCCACCATCCGTTCCGTTCCATGCACCCTTCCCAAGACCCCAACGGTCGTCTTCTGCTCAGTGGCAACGAGGCGCTCGCCCTGGCCGCACTGCATTGCGGCGTCGCGCTCGGCACCGGCTATCCCGGCACCCCGTCCACCGAGATCCTCGAGAACTTCAGCGCGCTTGGCGGCAAGGCCCAGTGGGCCCCCAACGAGAAGGTCGCCGCCGAGGTCGCCCTCGGTGCCGCCTTCGCCCGGGCCCGCACGCTCTGCACGATGAAGCATGTCGGCCTCAACGTGGCGGCCGACGTGCTGTTCACGATGACGTACTCCGGTGTCGACGGTGGCTATGTGCTCGTCGTCGCCGACGACCCCGGCATGGCGTCGTCGCAGAACGAGCAGGACAGCCGCCGCTACGCCGAGGCCGCCGTGGCTCCGATGTTCGAGCCCGCCGACTCGCAGGAGGCCTACGACCTGCTTCGCGTCGCCTTCGAGACGAGCGAACGTTGGCACATCCCGGTGATCTTCCGTCTCACCACGCGCGTGAGCCATTCGAAGTCGCCCGTCACGCCGCGCTTTGCCGTGGGGGCGAAACTTTCCCCCGCCGAGACCGGCGCGCCCACGCCCGACTTCGTGCGCAACATCGCCGCCCGGGTCATGGTGCCCGGCCACGCGCGGCCCGCCCACCGTCGCCTGCGGGCGAAGATGGCCGAGGCGGAGGCGTGGAACGTCGCTTCCGGCCCGAACCGGGTCGAGCGGCGCGACACCGACCTCGGCATCATCGTCGCCGGTATCGGCTACCACCACGTGCGGGAGGCGGCGCCGACCGCCAGCGTGCTCAAGCTCGGCATGACGTACCCGCTGCCGATGGGGCTGATCCGCGAGTTCGCCGCGTCCGTGAAACGCTGTGTCGTGATCGAGGAGAACGATCCCTGGCTGGTCACCGCCTGTCGCGCCGCCGGCATCCCCGTCGACGCGAAGGACGACAACATCTTCCGCTTCGGCGAACTCGATGCCGACCGCGTGCGCCGTATTCTCGCCGGCGATTCGAGCCCGGAGCCGGTGCCGCCCCGCGGCAAGCCGCCGGAGCTGTGCAACGGTTGCCCGCACCGCTCGAGCTTCGAGGTGATGAAGGAGCTCGACTGCATCGTCTCGGGCGACATCGGCTGCTACACCCTCGCTGCGCTGCCGCCCTTGTCCGCGATGGACATGATGATCGACATGGGTGCCGCCGTCGGCATGGGCCTGGGCCTGCGCCATGTGCTGCCGCGCGCACAGGCCAAGCGGGTCGTCTCCGTCATCGGCGACAGCACTTTCCTGCATGGCGGCCTGCCCGGTCTGGTCGAGATGGCCTACAACCCGCCGGAGACCGGCCACGTGCTTGTGATCCTCGACAACGGCACCACCGCGATGACCGGTCAGCAGGAGCACCCCGGCACCGGCCGCCAGCTCGGCGGCGACGGCACCTACAAGGTCAGCTACGAGGACATGGCGCGCGCCGCGGGTGTCCGAAATGTGGTCACGCTCAACCCGATCCGCGAGAAGGCGCGTTTCCGCGAGGTGCTTGCCGAGGCGCTCGCCAAGGACGAGCTCACGGTGATCATCGCGCGCAGCCCGTGCATCCTCGCCGCCGGGCGCATCGTCGCGTGGGAGAAGGAGCAGAAGGAGAAGGCGCTCGCCGCGGCTGCCGCCGCGGACGAGACGCCGCAATCGGGCTGTGGCTGCGGCTGCGATTGCCAGAGCTGAACCGCCGACCTGAGACCAACATGACTTCAACGAAGAACAACCCCACCACCAACATCCGTTTCGCCGGGCTCGGCGGCACGGGCGTGATCAAGGCCTCCGACATCTTTGCCGACGTCGTCTTCCGGCTCGGTCACGAGACCAAGAAGGCCGAGGTTCACGGCATGAGCCAGCGCGGCGGTTCCGTGCAGAGCGACGTGCGCTTCGGCACCGAGGTGCACAGCCCGATGATCCCGGCCGGCGCCTGCGATTTTCTCGTCGTGATGGAGCCCTCGCAGGTCGAGGTCGTGCGCGGCGGGCTGCGGCCCGGCGGCGTGCTCATCACCCCCGCCGAGATCGACACCGCGAAGTTGCCGACCAGCAAGGCGCTCAACGTCGCCATGCTCGGGCGCCTCAGCCGGCACTTCGATTTCCCCGAGGAGCTGTGGCTCGAGAGCCTGCGTGCCCACTTTGCGGAGAAGCTCCACGCCGCCAACGCCCAGGCCTTCGCCCTCGGTCGAGGGTGAAGGCGATCGGGTAGGGCGAAGCCTCCGGGTGAGCCGCGGCTCGGCGGGACGCCTCGCCCTACCTCCTTGCCTTCCCGATACCCCAACATCGTACCTCCTTCCTTTCTTACCGCCCCAATCCCCATGATTCGAAACCTCTGGAACGATCTGGAGGGCACCTTCTTCCCCGAGAGTGCCCTCGACTACATGCCCGAGACGCGGCTGCGCGAAGTGCAGCTCCAGCGCCTCAAGGCCGTGACCGCCCTGGCCTACGCCAACGTGCCGCTCTTCCGCGAACGGATGGACGCCAAGGGCGTGAAGCCCGCCGACATCCGGCAGCTCGCCGACGTCCGCCATCTGCCCTTCTCGGTGAAGGGCGACCTGCGCGACACGTATCCGTACGGCCTTTTCGCCGTGCCGATGAGCGAGGTCGTGCGCCTGCACGCCTCCAGCGGCACCACCGGCAAGCCGATCGTCGTCGGCTACACCGCGCAGGACATGGAGGTGTGGAAACAGGTGATCATGCGCACGCTCTACGCCGCCGGGTTCTCGCGCGGCGACATCGTGCAGAACATGTACGGCTACGGCCTGTTCACCGGCGGCCTCGGCCTGCACGGCGGGCTCGAGGGCATCGGCGCCACGGTCATCCCGATCTCCGGTGGCAACAGCGAGCGGCAGATCATGGTGATGAAGGATTTCGGCGTCACCGGCGTGTGCTGCACCCCGAGCTACTTCATCCATCTCATCGAAGTGGCGCAGAAGATGGGCATCGACTTCCGCCGCGACCTGAAGGTGAAGCGCGGCGTCTTCGGCGCCGAGCCCTGGACGGATCAGATGCGCCACTACATCGAGAGCGCCTCCGGCATCAAGGCCTTCGACATCTACGGTCTCTCCGAAATCATCGGCCCCGGCGTCGGCACCGAGTGCGAGTGCCAGGACGGGTTGCACATCTTCGAGGACCATTTCCTCGTCGAGATCGTCGATCCGGTCACGCTCGAGCCCGTGCCCGACGGCACCGAGGGCGAGCTGGTGTTCACCACGCTCAGCAAGCAGGCGATGCCCGCCATCCGCTACCGCACGCGCGACATCACCGCGATCGACACCCGCCCGTGCGCCTGTGGCCGCACCGTCCGGCGCATCCGCCGGATCAGCCGGCGCAGCGACGACATGTTCATCATCCGCGGCGTGAACGTCTTCCCCTCGCAGATCGAGACCGCGCTGATGAAGACCGAGGCGGCGCTCCCGCACTACCAGATCGTGCTCACCCGCAAGGGCGGGCTCGACCGCATGGAGGTGAAGGTCGAGGTCAGCGGCGAGATGCTCAGCGACAAGGTCGGCGCGATGGACGAGCTGCAGAAGCGTTTCGGCCACAGCATCGCCCAGATCACCGGCCTCACCGCCGAGGTCACGCTGGTGCAACCCGGCTCGATTCCCCGCAGCGAAGGCAAGGCCAAGCGCCTCTTCGACAAGCGCAACGAAGGATAGCGGACGGACTTGGAGTGTTGCAGTTGGGGGCCCGCCGGTCCTCCCCGCCAGCCCCGATCCGCCGGGGCCCCAACGACAAACTACCAACTTCCAAATTCGAACTACCAACTTCCAACTACCCCTGCCGAAAAATGAAACTCACCCAGCTCTCCGTTTTCCTCGAAAACCAGCCCGGCCGGCTTTCGGCGCTCTGTCGCACGTTGGCCGATGCGGGCGTGAACCTCAGCACGCTCATGCTCTCCGACAACGGCGAGTTCGGCCTGTTGCGCCTGCTCACCGCCGATCCCGACAAGGCGAAGGCGACCGTGGCCGGTGCCGGCTATGCGGTCACCACCACCGAGGTCGTCGCGTTGCAGGTGCCCGATCGCCCCGGCGGCCTCGCCGGCATCCTCACCCAGCTCGAAGCCGCCGGCGTATCCGTGGAGTACATGTACGCCTTCGCCGAGCGTCCCGGCAACGATGCCGTGATGGTCTTCCGCTTCGACGACACCGACAAGGCGCTCGCGGCGCTGCAGGCCGTCGGCGTGCCGGTCTATCGCCCCGTCGATCTGTTCAAGGCCTGAGCCGAGTCGGGCCGGCTTCCGACCGGCCCCTTCGTGTTCGGGGATGCCCCACGCGATAGGGCGCGGGTATTCTGCAGTGTGGCGGCGGCCGCCTAGGCCGTCGATCGTGTGCGGCCGGTCGGCGAGGCTCGGAGTCGAAACGCTGGCGCGTTCCGCTACGACACGCTACTCCGCGAGCCGCGGGCGGTCTGCCCTCTTGGCTCACCCGAGATCCAGCCACGCGCGGCCGATGCCGACGAGCAGGCCGAAGAGATGAGATTCCCAGGACACGCTGCCGCGCACCGGGGCCACGCCGGCGAGCATGCCGCCGTAGTAGAGCAGCACCCCGCCGGCCACGATCAGGTCGGGCGTGTCGCGCGTGAACCAGGCCGCGGCGATCAGGTAGCCGAGGAAACCGAAGACCACGCCGCTCATGCCGACGTGCACGACTTTGCGCGCGGCCACCCACACTGCGAAACCGGTGGCCAGCAGGATCGTGCCGGCGATTTCCGGGAAACGCGCGGGATCGCGGTGCAGCACCAGCGAGCCGAGCCCGACGAAGGGCGGCAGGTTGGCCATCACGTGCGCCAGGTTCGCGTGCAGAAACGGCGCGGTGGCGATGCCGACCGCACCCGGGCCCGAGCGCGGCGTGAGGCCGAGGTGCTGCGTGGCCGGTTTCCACACCACGGGCAACAGGGTGCCGAGCAGCATCACGGCGGCCGGCCAAGAGAGGTAGATCCACGGGGTTTCCGTGTAGAGCTGGGCGAGGAAATCGAGCGCGCGGTCCATGGTTCGGGTTTGGGTTCGCGTATTTCAGGCGCCGAGTGGGCGAGGTGGCGAGACGATGTGGCGGGCTTCACCGGAATCGGACGCCCGGCGGCTGGCCGAAGGTCCCGCGAACGCGTTCACCGGTTGAGCGGGGCGGCGTCGCCGACGAGCTCGAGTGCGACTTCGATCTCGAGCTCTCCCGACGCCGGCGCCCCGGTCTCCACGAGCAGAAACGCGACCCCGGGATTCGGTGCGTCGTAGTCGGCCGGGGGCTCCGCCGAACGGGTCGAGAAGCGTGCGCCGCACGCAGGGGCCAGCACCGCCTGCAAGGTCTTCCCGTCCTGCGTGAGCCGCGCCGTCGCCCCGGCGAGCTCGATCGCGGCCCGGGTGGCCATCGCCCAGCGTACCGGAGTGCCGGTGGCGAGGCCCCGCAACGAGTCGCGGACCACGATGCGCCCGCCCTCGTGCACCTCGAAACGGCGGAGCGCGCGGGTGGCCTGGCCGGCGAAGACCGGGGCGAGATCGATCGTGGCGTACGGGACCGGGCCCTCCGCCGAGAAGCCGACGACGCGGGCGTCGCCGGATACCGGATGCGAGCGGCCGTCGATGGTGAGCGTGTTGTGGGCCAGGTTGTTCAACCGGAAGACCCGCCAGCGCGGCGAGTCCTGCGCGCGGTTCCACAGGTTGATGCCCTTCGACTCGAGCGATTCGTACTCCTGCAGGCCGAGGTCGATCGCCCAGCGCACGCCGCCGGCCTCGAACACGAAGGAGCCGGCGTCCATGTGCGCGTGCGAGAGGTCGGCGCGGCCACCCTTCGCGGCGAGGTAGAACGCCTGCGGATCGCTCCAGCTGCCGCGGAAGACCACGACCGGATTGGGTCCGTCGCCGAACCAGTGCAACGGCAGGCGGGGGCCGGTGCCGGCCGTGTGCTTGGCGGGCCACCACAGGGCGGCCAACGGGCGGAACCGGTCCGTCTCGACGAAGGCAGCCCGGGCGGCGCCCTCGGCGGGCGTGGCGGGATCGAGGAAGGGTTCCTGCCCGAGCCGCAGCCCCGGATCGGCGAGGCGACGGGCGAACCAGAACAACGCGGGTTGCAGGGCGCCGGCTTCGCGACCGTCGCCGAAGTTGAAGAGCCGGCCGGACGGGGCGGTGACCTGGAGCTGCGCGCCCGCACTGGCGAGGAAACCCGGCGCTTCGTCGAGCCCCCAGCGTGTGCCGAGGGCGGATTCGAGGGCGGCGAGCAGCAGGACCTGGTAGGTGGTGCCGTAGCTCCAGTAGTTCGGCCCCTCGGGATAGACGCCGACGGGCGCGTAGGGCTCGAGCCCCCGCGGGTTGTGCTCCTTCACCCGCGTCAGAACCTCGGCGGCGAGCGCCGGTTCTTCGTCGGCGAGGGCGATCGCGCCGAGCGCGAGCCCGGCCCAGCAGACCTGGTTCCAGTTGTTCGGGGAGGTCCACCAGCCGTTGTGCCGGGCGGCGGGGTCCATCCCCGGGCGGAGTCCTTTCTCGACGAGGGCTTGCCGGATCGAGACCCGGGCGGCCGGGGGCAGTTCGTTGTGGAACCAGTCGTAACCGAGGGCGAGGGCGGCGGTCATCTCGCCGACGTCGAGAAAGTGGGACGGGTTCCAGTCGGTGAACGCGGCGGCGGCGAGGAGCTCGCGTTCGGCCCGGGCGGCGAACGCTGTGTCACCGGTCGTATGGTACGCGAGGCCGAGCACGAGCAACCGCCCGAGCACCTCGCGCGAGACGTGGAGCAGGCGCCGGCCCGTGAGCACGCGTTCCGCCGGGGCGACATCGAGCAAGGTGCGGGCCCGGTCGCGGTTGGCCGCGAGGAAGGCCGCGAGCTGCGGGTCCGTGCCCGCGTGCTGGGAAATTTGTGACCACTCCGCCTCGCCCTGGACCAGCAGCCGGGGGTGACCGGGGCGCAGTCCGTCGAGGATGGGGTCGGTGGCGGCGCGACCCGCGAGGCCGGCGAGCGCAAGGGCGATCGCCAGGCCGAGACGGGGGAGCATCGTCAAGGCAGCGGGGCGGGCGGGACGATGCTCGTGCTCGTGCGCGGGGTGATCGCGGCGGCGACGAGTTGCCAGCGGTCGCGGCGCCACATCCAGACATCGAGGAAACGGCTGGTGCCCTCGATCACGCGGTTGCCGGCATTGAGCCGCCATTCGGAGATGCCCCGCACGAGTCCGGTCGTGCCGTCGACGCGGTAGTCGACGGTGTGCGTCTCGAGGCTTTCGAAACGCACGTCGGCGGACGTGAACGAGTCGACGAACGCCGTGCGGTCGTTGCGGCGACCGTAGAGATTGTGTCCGCCGAAGTCTTCGGCGAGCAGGGACTGGAGCGCGGCCGCATCGGCGGAACGCTCGGCTTCGGTCAACGCGTTTTCCGCGGCGCGCAGATTCTCGACGGAGGGAACCGTGGTCTCGGTCGTGGCGGAGGTTTCCGGGGTATCGGGGGTGGCGGTCATGGCTCGATGTTTGCGAGGATTGGATGGGAGGAAAGAAAGGAGTTGGCGGGTTGCCAGCTCATTCCTGCGACGACCGTGCCGCCGGGCGTTTCCGGGCAGCGAAAACCGCTCGTTTCGTCAATCCTTCGTTCGGTTTTTTCCCGCGCACTTCGCCCTTGCACGTGGGGCGCGCGGCGTTGTCCTCGCCGCTTTCCAACGCATGTCGAACGCGACTCAGCCCAACCCCGACCACGTGCTCCGCATTGCGCAGGAGCTGAACCTCAAAGTCTTCCAGGTCGCCGCCACGGCGCAGCTCTTCGCCGAGGGCGCCACGGTGCCGTTCATCGCGCGCTACCGCAAGGAGGCCACCGGCACCATGGACGAGGTCCAGGTCACCGCCGTGCGCGACCGCATGGAGCAGATGAAGGCCGTCGACGACCGCCGGGCCGCCATCGTCTCCTCGCTGAAGGAGCGCAACCTGCTCACGCCCGAGCTCGACAACGCCCTGGCCGCCGCCGAGACGCTCACCAAGCTCGAGGATCTCTACCTGCCGTACCGCCCGAAGAAGCGCACCCGCGCCACCATCGCCAAGGAAAAGGGCCTCGAGCCGCTCGCCGAGCTCGTCTGGGCGCAGGACAACGCCGCCGACGCCACCGCCGCCGCCCAGGAATACGTGGGACGCGAATACACCGCCGACGACGGCAAGAACCAGGTTTCCAAGATCGAGTCCGCCGACGAGGCGTTGGCCGGCGCCCGCGACATCCTCGCCGAGCGCGTGAGCGACGACGCCGCCTCGCGCGAGAAGCTCCGCACCCTCTACCGCGAGCAGGCGGTCGTGTCGTCGAAGATCATCATCGGCAAGGAGACCGAGGGCGCGAAGTTCAAGGACTACTTCGAGTGGAGCGAACCGCTCGCCAAGGCGCCGTCGCACCGCGTGCTCGCCATGCGCCGCGGCGAGAAGGAGGGCTTCCTCATCATGCGTATCCAGTTGCCCGACGAGCTGCTCGCCGTGGCCGAGCTCGAGCGCCTCTTCGTGCGCGGCACGGGCAGCTGCTCCGCGCAGGTGCGCCTGGCCATCGCCGACTGCTACAAGCGCCTGCTCTCGCCCGCCATGGAGGGCGAGATGCGCCTCGAGTCGAAGAAGAAGGCCGACGAGGCGGGCATCAAGGTCTTCGCCGACAACCTCCGCGAGCTGCTGCTCTCCTCGCCGCTGGGCCAGAAGGCCGTGCTCGCGATCGACCCGGGGTTCCGCACCGGCTGCAAGGTCGTGATGCTCGACCGGCAGGGCAAGCTGCTGCACAACGACGTCGTCTATCCCGACCGCCATCCGACCGAGGCGAAGGAGAAGCTGCTCGGCTTCGTGAAGCTCTTCCAGATCGAGGCCATCGCCATCGGCAACGGCACCGCCGGCCGCGAGACCGAGGCCTTCGTGCGCGCCTGCGGCCTCTCGCCCGCGATCGCGGTCGTCATGGTCAACGAGTCCGGCGCGTCGATCTACTCCGCCAGCGAGGTCGCCCGCGAGGAGTTCCCCGACCACGACATCACCGTGCGCGGCGCCGTCTCCATCGGCCGGCGACTCATGGATCCGCTCGCCGAGCTGGTGAAGCTCGACCCGAAGTCGATCGGCGTGGGCCAGTACCAGCACGACGTCGACCAGCCCGCGCTCAAGCGCTCGCTCGACGACGTCGTCATCTCGAGCGTGAACGGCGTGGGCGTGGAGGTGAACACCGCCTCCAAGCAGCTGCTCAGCTACGTGTCCGGCCTCAACAGCGCCACGGCCGCGGCGATCATCGCCCGCCGCAACGAGAAGGGCGCGTTCAAGTCGCGCGCCGAGCTCATGGAGGTGCCGCGCCTGGGCCCGAAGGCCTTCGAGCAGGCCGCCGGCTTCCTGCGGATCCGCGACGCCGAGAACCCGCTCGACGCCTCCGCGGTGCATCCGGAAAGCTATGCCATCGTCGAGAAGATGGCCGCCGACCTCGGCGTGACCGTGGCCGACCTCGTGCGCGACGCTTCGTTGCGCGCCAAGATCAAGCTCGAGAGCTACGTCACCGAGAAGTTCGGCCTGCCCACGCTCAAGGACATCCTGGCCGAGCTCGCCAAGCCCGGCCGCGACCCGCGCAAGCAGTTCGAGGTCTTCAAGTTCGACGAGGGCGTGCACAAGCCCGAGGACCTGCGTCCCGGCATGAAGCTGCCCGGTATCGTCACCAATGTGACGGCGTTCGGCGCGTTCGTGGACATCGGCGTGCACCAGGACGGCCTCGTGCACGTGTCGCAGCTCTCCGACAACTTCGTGCAGGATCCGGCGGCGGTGGTGAAGCCGCAGCAGAAGGTGATGGTGACCGTCACCGAGGTGGATCTGGCCCGCAACCGCATCGCGCTGTCGATGCGCAGCAACCCGCAGATCGGCCCGCGAACGCCCGCAGGGCAGGGCGGTCCCGGTGGTCGCAGCGGCCCCGGCGGCGGGCGCCCCGGCGGCGGCAGCTTCGGCGGCAAGCCCGCCTCGCAGCAGTCGCTCGGCGGCGACTGGTTCAGCGCCGCGCTGAACAAGCGGAAGTAGGGCCGGCCCCGGACCGCGAGGTGGGGCGCTCCTTCAGGGCGCCCTGCAGGCCCGGCTCGCCGTTTTCGCCCGTCGGTTGAGCGCTCGCCGTCGCGGTGGGCTCAGCCAAGCACTCGGTCGAGTGACGAGTGCCGAGCGTCGAGGTGCCGATCACAGAGGAGATCGAGCGAAGCTCTCGTGCTGGAAGCTCGCCACCGATGGTTTGACGCTCGTCCCTCGACGCTCGTCCTCTCGACTGCATCATCACGTCTACGCTCAGAACGACGCGTCCATCGCGGACCCGGGGCTCTGCGGATCCGTGATCACATCCATTCGGCCTCGCCCTCTGTTCGGGCCGCCCCTGCGCTGGACAGCGGCTGGGCGCTTCGTCAGAAACACGAACTCCCCAGTCCCCATTTTTCATGAGAGTCCTGCTTGCCGATGACGATTCGACCGCCCGCCAGATCTTGACCTCGGTGTTCAAGAGGCTTGGACACCAGCCGACGGCGGTGGAAGATGGATCGAAGGCGCTCCACGCGGCGCTGCAGGAGCCTTACCCCGAGATCATCGTGTTGGATTGGATGATGCCCGGGCTGACCGGGCCGGATGTTGCCCGCAAGATTCGGGAGTCGGGCAAACAATTGCCGTTCCGTCCCTACATCATCGTGCTCACCGCTAAGAAGGAACGGACGGCGATCGCGGCGGCACTCGATGCCGGAGCCGACGATTTCCTGGTCAAACCGCCGGATGCGATCGAATTGGCGGCGCGCCTGCGGGTGGCGGAGCGGATGCTCCTGCATGAGATCGAGTTGCGAGCCAACATTGCCCAGCTCACCCGCATGAACGAGCGGCATGCCTTGCTGGGCGAACTGGTGGCCATGCAGCACGCGCCCGGGGCGGATGCGCTGGCGGCATCGTTCAATCGCGGCGAGTTCCAGGATTCGATCACGATGGCGTTCCGACAATTCAAGACGGCGATCCTGCCGGTCGATCAGGCGCGGGACGTGGTCTTCCACAACCCCCTGAGCGTTTGGGATGCCGTCGTGTTGCCGCGCCACGGCGTGTGGATCGACATCATTCTCGACATTGCGCAGACCACCGCCCGTCAGGTGTTCGAACAGAGTCTCCATCGTGCGCCCGCGACGACGCGCGAACTGGAAAGTTTCATCATCGAAGCGCATTCCTTCGTCCGGAAGATCATCCAGGCCCAGTTGGCCACGAACAGTCTGGAGAGCATCGCTCCATTCACAGCGACGGTCACCACGGCGGACCGCGATCATGCCGAGGAAGGGAACCGGACCTACTATTACTCCACCGAGCATGGGCCGTTGCGGGTCGTTGTCGTGCATTCGATGTGCAAGGCCGTCGATAAAACGGCCCAGGAGATCGAGACGTTCGATCTGTTGCCGCGCGGATTTCCGGCCAATGCCCCGATCCCGATCGTCAGGCCCAATACGGCCGTCGACAATGGTCTCCGGCATCGCCTGCGGCATTTTGCCGCCGATTTGGCGGAGCCGCTAGGAGTGCCGACGATCGAGCCGTCGGAAACGGCCCGTTGGTTTCAGCGCGGGCATTGATCCCGGATCGAACTCCGGCGTGGCCTGTCTGCGATCGGGGCCGACCC
>JAEZUE010000037.1 GCA_023443455.1 Verrucomicrobiota bacterium | reverse complement strand
AAGTAGGACCGGTCTGTGACCGGTTCATCGGGCGTGGTTCGGAGGGTTGAGCGGAGCCGGGAGGGTCCAGTCGGAGACGTGGACCTACGAGCCGCCGTGCTGGCGGAGTCGGAGACCGCAGGCACGGCGGCCTGCGCCACGGCCTGGGAGCCGGCGGGGGCCGGGATCAGAATATGGACGAACGGCAATGCGGTGACGCGGCAGTGGTCCGATGCGGCGGCCAACGACTCGCCCGCCGGCCGGGCGATCAGCCGGCCCGTTTCGTCGCGTGGGTGCCGGCCCGCAATGTACTCGCCCAGCGATCGGAGACTCGGCTGGTCGACCGGACCAAATCCGAGCCGGTAGTCGAGGGTGGTGCGGCCGGCGGGGGCGTGGCCGGGCGCGACGTGGTAGGCGCCGAATTCCTGGATCGGCGTTTCTGGCTCGGCGTTGGTGAAGCGGAGCGCGCCGCCCACGACGGGCTCGGGGAGGCGGTGGCTGGTTTTGGTGCCACCGGCGGGGCGTTCGAGGGCGGGCGTGAAGGCCGCCGTTGACGGCGCCTTGGCGGGTATGAAGCCCGGCCCATCATCGGAGAACGTCACGCTGTATCCCAAGTGTCCCCACGCTGGTCCGACGATCTCGAGGTGGTTCACCGGCTCGTCGGCGGGCAGGGTGAACGTGATCGCGCGGCCCGACTCGACGTAACAATCCCAGTCGGGCAACTCGAAGTAGTCGTGGCGGCCGGGCAGGCGCGAACGGTTGTAGACGCCGGGCCAGGTGGTTTCGCGAATCCCGTCGTTGGCTTTCCACCACCAACGCTTCAGGTCGTAGGCGTCGTGGATCTCGACCTTGCGCACGGCGGTGGCGCGCGCGGGCAGCGGCGGCGGGAGGGCGGCGGGATCGGCCCAATCGTGGCGGCGGCGCCAGGCGGCGAAGCGGTCTGGGGCGTGTGTGCTGGCCGAGCCGGGGAACGCAGGCAGGGACGCCTGCGCCACGGGTATGCGTGCCGGAAGGGGCGTGGCGCCGGCCTCCGTGCCGGCGGTGTTGGGCGGGGCCGAAGATGCGGGGTTGGGGGCTGCGGCCGAGCCGGGGATCGCAGGCAGGGACGCCTGCGCCACGGATCTTCGGTCGGCCAGCGCGGCGATCTCTTCGCCGTCGAGCGATCGGTCGTGGATGCGGATCTCGTCGATGTCGCCGCCCCGGATGAAGTTGTAGTCGCTCTGGACGTTGTGCGGGCTGACCAGTCGCGAGTGGGGGCCGAACTGGTCGAGCGCGGCGTCGAGCAGCGCCGGCTGGTCCTTCGCGGCGAGGAGCCGGCCGTCGAGGTAGAGGCGCACGCCGATCGCCTCGTCCCATGCGAACGCGACATGGATCCACCGGTCGGGCGCGGGCAACGTTGCGAGCGTGCTCGACACGCGGACACGCGCGAGGCCGGTGTCGGTGACGAAGGCGTCGAGCCCGTGGCCGTTGTAGTCGATCCGCAGGAAGACCATGTCCCAGCTCGAGTGGTCGGCGAAGGCGACGCGGAACAGCGGGAACGGCGTGGGCCCGAGCGGGGTGCGGGCGCGCCAGAAGAACGAGATCGTGCCGCGTTGGGCGTACACGTTGCCCGGCGCCGACCACGCGAGGCGCTGGAATTCGTGGCAGCGCAGGGCGGGCCCGGAGGCGCCGTCGGGGACCGTGGATACGTCGTCGACGAAAGTCGGCTCGGCGGAGCCGGGCGTGGCGACTTCGGCGGTGGTGCCGTGGTCGGCGGAGAGGTGGAAGAGCAGCCTCGGTTCGGGCTGGGCGGAGGCGAGCGCGGACGCCGCGAGGAACGCGGCACAGAGCGGGAAACGTACGGGTTGGCGAGAGGCGGACATGGGAAACCGAGGGGAGCGGTGGGGCGGCCGGGCCTCCTGCGCGGCGGCGTGTTGTGGACCGGAGCGGGATCGAAACACACCGTCGGAAATTCGTGCGCAGGTTTGTTCCGAGTGGGTCAGCGTGCTTGCACGCGCGTTGCCGCGGTCGGAGGTCAGGCGCGTGCAAGCACGCTGGCCTACAGGACCGGAAATGATTTCGGACGTTGTGTCTAAAATCCGGGGAACGGCGTGGCGCGCTGGCAGATCTGGAGCGGTACGCCCCATGGATCGCGCAGCATGACCAGCACGGACCCGTCGGGCAGCGTGTCCTCGGTGAGCAGCGTGGCGCGGGCGGCGACGAGTTGGGCACGCAGGGTTCGGGCGTCGGTGCTGAACACGGCGAAGTGCAGCGTGAGCGGCTCGATGGCGGTGTAGTCGGGAACTGGAGCCGCCGGGTTGTGGTAGATCTCGAAACAGACGCGGCCGGTGTCGTCGCCGAGGAAGTGGGCGCAGGGGCCGGTGTCGTTGGCGCGGAGGATCTTGAAGTCGAGGTGCTCGGCGTACCAGAGAGCCATCTCGCGCGGGGCGGGGACGTTGAGGGCGAAGTGTTCGAATTTCATGGGGTGGATGTCTCCGAGGGGTGGGTGATGGTGTGGAAGTTGCGGGCACGTTCGAGGCGTGCGGAGACCTCGCGGATGGAGGCCGGAGGGAGGTTGGGTTGCCGGAGGTATTCCTCGGCCAGGCGGATGGCCGTCGCCGGATCGTCGGCTCCCATGGCGAGGTCGGCTTCGCGGATCGTGGCCTTGAGGAGGAGCTCCTTCCGCCGTTTCTCCCAGGGTATCCGCAGATCCTGACGGAGCGGAATCCGGAGGAGTGCGTCGCAGCGTTCCAACGCCTCGCGGTAGCGACGCTGTGTTTTCAGCGCGTTGATCTCCTCGCGCAGCGGGTCGATAACCCAGGTGGCGCGAATATCCTCGGCGTACTTGCGTTGTTGGGCGTCGAGGAGATCGGGTTTGGCGAGGACCTGATTGAGCAGGGCGAATCCTTCGTCGCGATTGCCGACGCGGAGGTGCACGCCGGCCAAGGCCACGAGCAGGCCGGGTTCGTCGGGAAACCGGCGGTAGCCGTCGACCAGGAGTTTGGCGTCGTTGAGCGTTACGGTTTTGAGCGCCGCGGCGACGCTGGCGAATTCGAGGTAGGCGGGGCGCAGGTCGGGGAATTGGTCGATGGCCGCGGCGCAGTGATCGGCGATTTCGCGCACCACCGTGTCGAGCGTGCCCCGGTCTTTGTGGTGGAGGCGGATCGCGCGGGCGAGGGCCAGATGCATGGTGGCGTTCCGCGAGTCCGCGGCGAGGGCGCGCCGGGCGGGGGCTTCGGCGGCGGCGATGTTGCCGGCCCCGAACTCCAGCTCGGCCGACAATTCGAACGCGGCCACCTGGGCCGGGGCGAGTTCGAGGGCTCGGTCGATGTGTTGGCGGGCGAGTTCCATCTGCCGCGAGGCGATCGCGAGGCGGGCGAGGGCGAGTTCGACCGCCTCGGGCGCCGCGCGCTCGAAGGGTGCGTCGACCTTCAACTTGGGGTTCAAGGGCAGTTTTTCGTAGGTGAAACGTCCGCCGCGCGAGTAGCGTTCGATCTCCTGCTCGATCTGCGCGAGGGTCTTGCCGCTGGCGGCTTCGAGCGCCTCGGTCTGGGCCGCTCCGCGGTGCAGGGCGGAGAGGTACCGGTTGATCGTCTCGATGCCCGCCGCGGGGTTTTCGAAGAACAGCCGGTGGGTCATCAGCCACGACTGGGCATAGAAGATGTCCCGGCGTGACGGATCGGTGTAGGCGTGGGACTTCCCGGTGGTATGGAGCATTTGGAGCACCGGCAGCCATTCCTTCCGGGCGAGCGCGCCGAGATGGGAGGGATCGGTTTCGCCGATGATGTAGTTGCCCTTCTCGACCTTGAAGGTGGCGAGCACGTCGGCGGTGCCCTCGTTGAGCCAGGTGGGGAATCGGGTGTGCGAGGCGGCCGCGATCCAGTGGGTCGCCTCGTGGAGGATGATGTGGCGCGTGTGCTCGTCGGTCATGGCGGCGCCGAGCGCGATCGCCGCCCACGTCTGGCTGGTCTGGCAGTAGCCGCCGACCGTGCGCGGTTTGCCGGCGGAGTCGCGCGGCAGGTAGGGCCGGAACGATTTGGGCCCCGCGAACAGCACCACGGTGAGCGGCCGCAGCAGCTTTTCGTCGATGAGGATCTTGGTCTGCGCGGCGGCGGTGAACTGCTCGAACTCGGTCGCCCACGCGCGGGTCTCGCGTTCGGAAAGTTGCGACACGATCAGGCAGTGCGGGGCCTGCAGTGTGTGCCATTTCGGGGCGGCGAAAACGGCGAACGGGAGCAGCAGGCACAAGACGAGGGCGGAGGGGCGGCGCATGGCGGGTCTCGAGAGGGCGAAGGGGTGGGGCGAGCCTTGGTCCTTTCGTCCTCCGCGACGAGCCCTTTTCGCGTGGATGGGGGGAGCCGGCCGCGGGCAGGGGGGAGGCCCGCGGCCCGGACCGCGAAAGGGGCGCGAAGCCTGGAGGCCACGTCGCCGGCGTCGTGGCCTCCGAGTATCGGTCGGCCCGGCGCGGTCTACCAGCCGGCGATGGCCTCGAGCCGTCGCCGGTAGCGGCGCCCGATCACAGCCGGTGCGAAACGTTCCTCGATGGTGGCGCGCGCCCGGGTGCCGATCTTTTCGCGTAGTTCCGGCTCGGCGACAAGGCGGCGCATCCACCACGCCGCGTGCTCGACGTCCGGATCGGCCCAGGTCTGGCCTTTCGCATAGGGGCCGATGTTGCGCTCGAGGGTGACGAGCTTCGCCTCGACCGGACAGCCGTTGCGCTCGTTGACGAATTCCGCGGATGCCGACCAGTCGGTCGAGATCACCGGTTTCCCGAGGAACATGCTTTCGGCGATCGCGAGGCCGAAGCCCTCGGAGCGGTGCAGGGAGACGAAACAGTCGCAGGCGGCCTGCAGTGCGTAGATGTCGGCCCGGGGGAGGGTCTCGGCGATGAGCACCGCCCCGTCGAGCGCCTTCGCATCCTCCTGCAGGCGGGCCCAGGCGTCGGGATTGTTGGCCCGGTTGTGGACCTTGATCACGACGCCCACCTCCCGGGACGCGGGAAAGGCGTGCCGGTAGGCCTCGAGCACCGCCTTCGGATTCTTGCGTTCGCTGTAGGAGTTGAGGTCGTAGAGGAAAAGGAACAGGAAGCGGTCGACCGGCAGGCCGAAGCGTGCCCGGATCGCGGCGACAGAGTCGGTCGGCCGGGCGAAGCCGATCGCATGCGGCATCGTGTGCACGGCGTGCGGCAGCTTCTCGGCGATGGCCGCGCGCACGAAGTCGCTCGGGCACCAGATCTCGTCGTAGTACTGCGCGTGTTCGAGCCAGGCGTCGGGAAACTCCGGCAGCTCCCACGCCCAGTAGGCGATGTTGTACCGGCCGGCGCGGAAGGCGGGGCCGTGGTGGTGGTCGATGTCGCGGGACTGGGGGGCGTCGACATGCACGACGTTGACGCCGTGTGGATTCGAATCCTGGAGGCGAGCGGCGAGGGTGGCGTCGCCCATGGGGTTGAGGCAGTTGAGCTTCAACGGCACCACCGCCACCGGCAGCCCGGCAGCATCGGCGGCGCGCACCATGCAGCGGGCGGACTCGCCCACGCCGAGCTCGGCCTGGTGGAATCCGACGACGTTCATGCCGAGCTGCAGATGTTGCCGGGAGAACGCGTGGTTGAAGGGCGAGTGCCGGTTGGCGAAGTCGAAGATCGCCTCGCCCGAATCCGCCTCGAGCGCGCAGATGCGCAGCTGGCGGTTCTTGTTCTGGCGCCGGTACCATTGGAGGCGGCGGTGCACCGGTCCGAGGAAGGAGAGGCCCTTCGTCACGCGCCCCAGCCAGGCGAGGTTGTCGGTCCATTCGGTGCCGTGGAGGTGCAGCTCGATGTTGTGCCCGGTGCCGTCGCTCTCGGTGGGCAGGTCGATCACGACCGCAAAGGGGCCGGGCTGGGTCGGGGCGGCGAGGGCGACGCGGCGGCCATCGAGACAAACCTCCAAGCGGGGCGGGCCACCGGGGCGTTCGGCCGCGGGCCACGGTTTGTAGGCCGCGCGCAGCACGACGCGGCGGACATCGGCGAAATGGGGCAGGACGATCTTGGCGTGCAGGCGGATCCAGAAGGATTCGAGGTCGAACTCGTCGTGGAGGAGTCCGGCGAAGTGGGACCAACGGCCTGAGGGGGAATGGAAACGCGACGGTTCGGGCATGGAGACCCGAAAAGTAAACGACGAGGCCGCTGCGCGTGTCCAACCGGATCGAGCAGGGAAGATGGAGACAGCCGCATTTGGCGAGGCGGGCAGGCCTTCAGGTCGGGCGGGGAGGGGGAGGGGCGGTGATCGACGGTGCGCGATAGGGAAGGGATTGAGGGAGAAAGGGAGTGAAGGAGGGGGAGCGGTGATCGATGGTGCTCGATAGGGAAGGGATTGAGGGAGAAAGGGAGTGAAGGAGGGGGGAGCGGTGATCGATGGTGCGCGAAACCGGGTGACGACCGTTGGGAAAGGAATTGTCGGCTGTCGGCGGCGCGGGTGCGGGGCGTGCGAGTGGCGACGGAAGGAAGTCGGATCGACGGGCATGGACCCGAACGGACTCGGCAGTTTTTTGGGGAATAGTGTTTTGTTCAAAACAACTTGAACAAAATGAGGCACCCCGAAAGCCTCGGGGCAGTGCCCTCCACCGAAAAAGCCGCCGGTTTCGAGCCGGTTGAAGCGGAAACCGCAGCCGATGCCGGCGCGGGGGCGACGGCGCTCACGGAAGTGCAGCGCGAGATGGTGGAGATCTGCGCCCATATCGTGCAGCAGCTGGGGTTGCCCCGCTCGGTGGGTCAGATCTACGGCGTGATCTATGCGTCGCCCCGGCCGCTCGCGTTCGCCGATGTCGTCGCCTACCTCGGGATCAGCAATGGTTCCGCCAGCCAAGGGCTGCGTTTCCTGCGCGAACTCGGGGCGGTGCACGCGGTCGAGGGCGGGGAAGGTCGCCGGGAGTTGTTCAAGCCCGAGACCGAGCTGCGGCGGTTGCTCGGCGGGGTGTTGCAGCATCGTTTCCGCAACCCGCTGGAGGCCGGTGTCGAGAAGCTCAATATGCTCCAGGGGAAGATCGGCCCGGAGGATTCCGTGCACCGGGAGTTCATCGAACAACGCCTCGGCAGCCTGCAGGTTTGGCACCGCAAGGCGCTGCACCTGCTGCCATTGCTGCAGACGTTTCTCGGCAAGGGGCGACGGAAGATTTAACCGTATGGAACGCAGAGAGCATAAAGACCGGTATATAGCAGAAATGTAAGGTCGGACCTCGCGTCCGCACCGCGAACAGCACGGCCGACCACCGTGCGAAGCAGAGCAGAAATCGGCCAGCGGTCACTGGCCACAGTCCACCGAAAATGCGCGTCAACCACAGCGCCTTCGCAGTCACCTCCCCGGGAAGTGACGGGGCGAAGCTCGGTGTGGAGCCGGGAATGAGGGACTCGGACAACAGGAATCCTCAGCAATCGTAGCATGGAAACCCTCGTCGCCGGCGGAGCCGGCTCAAGCCACTACTGATGGCCGGAGTCCGTCGCAATCTCTTCGGCAGCGCGTACCTCACCGGAGCCAATCTGGCGAGCCAGCTGGTGCTGGTCCCGGTGTATCTGCATTTCTGGGGAGCCGAGACCTATGGGCATTGGTTGGTGCTTTTCACGGTGCCAGCATTGTTCGTGTTCACGGACATCGGGCTTTCCAACGTTGTCGGGAATGCGGTGACATTGGAGGTGGAGAGAGGACGCGCTGACAAAGCGCAGGCTTGTTTCAACGCCGCGTGGAAGTATCAGTTGGTCGGGTTCTCCCTCGTTCTTGGAATATGCTGTGCCGGTGCTTCTGTGTTTCCGGTACGGTCGTGGCTAGGTGTGGAAGATGTGCCGTGGCGGGAGTTTTTTCCGACAGTCGTTCTCCTTTGTGGTTACACGCTCGTTTGGATGCAGATCGGGCTGGTTGGCGCATTATATCGCGCTGCCCGTCGTGTGCCCGAGTTTCTCTCGGTCAACGCGCACACACGTTTGGCGGAGGTAGGGTGTGTGACGCTGGTCCTCTTCGCCGACGGAGGGTTTATCGCGGTCTCGGGAGGCCTATTCTGTGTGCGGTTGGCGGGGGCAATTTTTCAGTACAGCCGCGCGAAGTCCGCGCTCCCGGCCGTACGCCTGTCGCTGTTTGAAGGACGTTGGGAGGACTTGAAGGCGCTGTTACCGACGGGAGTTGCCTATCTGTCTTTCCCGGTTTCAAACGCACTGATGAATCAAGGCACCGTCCTGGCGGTGAACCACCTTCTTGGGGCTCCGGCTGTGGTTGCCCTAAGTGTATGCCGGCAACTGGCGCGTTTCTTCACTCATGGCACAGGGATGCTCACCACGGCGATCCAGCCCGAAATGACTGTAGCCTGTGCTAGTCAAGACCGTTCCCGAATCCGGGATTTGCAGTCTGTTGCGGTGATGATCCCGATGTTGGCTGGTGCTCCATTTGTCGTGGCCGCAACACTCATTGGTCCCGAAATTGTGGAATGGTGGACCCGGAAAGACCTGGGAATCGAGTGGATCCTTTGCATTGCATGCAGCATCGAAGCTGTGACGTTTGGTGCGACCACACTGGCGTGCCTTGTTTGCTGGGCCACGAATCGAGTGGGGCAATTGAGTAAGATCTATTTAGTGGTCAATGTGGTGGCGTTGTTGGTCGGTGGGGGGCTCACTTCGGTCTTTGGCCTATTGGCAATACCGGGGGCGTTTGCTCTTGCGAATTCCGTCTACTGCTTTGCGGGACTACTGCATGGTGCTCGTGCCGAGTCCTTTAGTGTTTGGACCTTGTTTTCCCTTCGCGGCCTCGCCCGGGTCTTTCGCGAGGGATTTGGGAAAACGGTCATTGGGACCTAGATGAATGAGTAAGCCCCCATCTTGTTTCGTCGTTGGGCATCCCCGCCGCCATCACCTCTACCAAACGGCGCTGGCCTATCTGGAGGCCGGTGCGTTGGCGCGCTGGGTAACGGAAGTCTATGTCGGGGGCGGACCGGTGGCAGCGGCCCTACGCTTGGCGGCGCGCTACACGGGTTCGGCGAAGAAACTCTGCAATTACTCGTTTCCCCACCTGGATGAGCATGTTCTTGTAGCGCAGCCGGATTTGCTGAGGCGGAACGTGTTCCGGCTTCTGGGAAGCTCGACCTCCGATTCCAACTGGGAAGACTCGGTTGTTGCGGAGTCAAACCGGGCACAGGCGGGAGTGCATCTGCCCTGCGTTCACGCCGAGCGGGTGTTCGAACGCCTTCATGGCTGCGGCCGGCCTTTGGTGCTGGAGCAGTACATTGCCGACCGCCGGCAGGGGCGCGATGTGTTGTTGCGGGAGGCCGATGCGCTTGGCGTCAGGGATCGAGCGGCATTGGACGGGCTTGGTTTCGCGGCCGACCGAATTGCGATGAATGAAGCGGAGTACTCCCTTGCTCATACCATTCTTGCAGGTTCCGAGTTTGTGCGGAGTTCCCTGCTGAAGCACGGAGTCGTTCCGAGCAAAGTCGTTGTCGCCGAATACGGCGTAGATTTGGAGCGCTGGGCCTACCGCGAACGCCGCCGTCATGATTCTGAGCCATTGGAGGTCGCATTCATTGGCAGCGGAGCCTTGCGGAAAGGTTTGCTGCGGCTCCTCCGAGCGGCCCGTATTGCCGGTCGTGTTCGAGTGCATGTGTTCGGCAATGTGTCGGACCTCCCGGGTGGTTTCTCGTCGTGGGAGCAGATTGCGGTATTCCACGGGCATTTGCCGCAGGCGGACCTGATTCGGGAGTTGGGGCGATGCCATGCGTTTGCGCTGCCGTCGTTATGGGAGGGGTCAGCACTGGTGGTCGGTGAAGCGATGGCTTCGGGATTGCCGGTAGTGGTTTCTCCCAATGCCGGCAGCTGGGCGCGAAACGGGCTTGATGGCTTTGTCGTACCGGTCGGGGACGAGATCGCTTTAGCGGAGGCCCTTCGCTCGCTATTTGAAGATCCGCGCCGCGTTGAGATGGGGCGAAACGCTCGGAGAAATGCGGAACTTCATACCTGGCAGTCGTACCGCAGGACAGTACGGACGAGCAATTTGGGCACTTCGGTCAACCGGGCTAGCTGATGAGTGTCTCTTCAAGCATCTGCCAGGAACAACTGCGTTCCGAACGGCTTTGGATTCATCAGACGATTGTACCTGACTATAGATTACCCGTGTTCCGCGGGTTGAAGGATCGGCTGGGGGATGGATTCAAACTGACGTGTGGGGGCCAGTGGTCTTCCGGCGGTATGAACGCACCAGTGCCGCGCGATCTGGTGCCGCATCCGCTGGCGAATCGGTGGCTGCTTGGAAATCGAGTCTTGTGGCAGTGTGGTATGGGGAGGCATTGGCGGACTCCCGGTTTGGCGATATTCGAGTTCAATCTCCGGGCCCCGTCGACGTGGATAACCGTGCGGCGTCGGGCGCAGGCAGGGCTGTTGACAGGATTCTGGGGGCATACTTCCGGCCGTTCGAGAACGGGATTGGCGATGCGAGTTCGTTCTTGGCTTCTGGATCGAGCGAGTTGCTTTGTTTGCTATACTGAAACCCAAGCTTCAGCCCTTCGCATCGAGCGACCGAACTTGAGCGTTCTGGTGGCTCCCAATGCCGTAATGCATGCGCGAGATTGTTGGACGCCGCAACTCCCGGTCGAACAGGTCACCGATGTGATCTATGTTGGCCGGTTGATTCGCGAGAAGAAACCGGAATTGGCGATTCGGGGGTTCGCCGCAGCATATAAGAGCGGGGGACTGGCGAAGACCAGCCGACTCCTGATGGTGGGAGACGGGCCGGAGCGGGCGAGGTCGGAGGCTCTGGCACGCGAACTGGGAGTCCCATGTGCTTTCATGGGGCATGTCTCGGATATTGATCGATTGCGAGAGTTCTACGCCACTTCGCTGGTTTCGCTCTCTCCAGGCTATGTGGGGCTCTCAGCGACGCAATCACTCGCCTTTGGAGTACCGATTCTTGTCGCTAAGGGCGAACCACATTCGCCAGAGATCGAAACCTGCGTGGACGGAGAGACCGCGGCGTTTTTCAAACAGAACTCGGTGCCTGCGTTAGCTTCTGAACTAGGAGAAATTTTCCGCAGGCGCGAAGAATGGGTGCGAAGGCGCGCTCCTCTCGCAAAAGGTACGGCGGAGAAGTACAGCTACGAACGGATGATCAATGCTCTTCTGGACGCTCGTTCTCGCTGTTCGGCACCAATCAAGAATCATTGAGCAACAGTATGCACTCGCATAGAACGAAATCCGAGAGCAGCACGGTAGACTGGCGGTTTACTTTCGCCACTAGTGGAATCTTGCTATTAAGCAGCAGCCACGGCGCGTACTTTGCCACTGGGAGCAATATTGCGCGCTATGCGATGTTGCTTCTAGGCTTCTTATCCATAGTTGGGGCAGCCGCTCTTGGGGCAAAGGCTCTTCGTGGCCGTGATATTGTTCGAGGCGCGGCTGTTGCGATGGGCGCTGCATTGCTGGCCATGCAGGCGTGGGCCCTGAAGCAGGATCTTTTCGAGTTTCCGGTGCCGGTGTTCCACGCAGTTTGCATCGCTTTGTTGTTTGCCGGTTACGCGTTGGGAAACGCCAGAGTGAACTCGGTTCGTGGTTTTTCGGGATGGGCCTTGGTGCCTGCGGCCATCGTTTCGATTGTTTGTCTCTTCTTTATGTGGCGGTTTCTCGGGAGCGTCGGCGTTTCTGGAGCGGAGCGATCTTATGGGGACACCGAGTTGAACCCGATCTCGGTTGCTTACTATAACTCGGTTCTCTTCACGGGTTATTCTGTGCTCATGATCGGCGCTAATCGAATGATTCCTCGAGCTGTTTTCGGGGTAGGGGCGGGCTTGTCCGCATTGATGGTTGCCACCTCGGGATCGCGGGGCGCGGTAATCTGGGTGTTGGTAACCGCTTTAGTCTTTGCGCCGATATTGGCTCGAAGAGTTCTTGCCGGCGCCAAGCAGTTGACGCTACTCGGCGGCGCTCTTGCGATTGCGGGTTTGGGAGGGTTTGTTCTTGCGAAAGGCGGCGGGGATGCGCTGGAGCGGGTTGATGTTTTGGTGAAACGCTCACAGAGCCTCTACTACTCGATCACGGAGGGTGAAGCGGATATCTCAACCAATGCCAGGGAATTGATGTGGGGTTACTATACCCGGCATCCGCAGGTGGCGTGGCCATTTGGAGAGGCCGGCTATGCAGGCTACCCCCATAATCAATATATAGAGTTGTATGCCCGTTTCGGCCTAGTTGGACTGGTTTTTGCTTTGCTATCATTGCTTCTGTTTTCGAGGATTCTGTTGCACGTTTGGAGAACTCGGCGCGATCCGGACTGGGAGAGTATTGTTCTATTTTCTGTCTTCGTCTTCGCCTATCTCCAAAGCATGACAAGTATGTCGCTTGAAATGAATCGGGTACTGTGGCTCGGCTTTGGGTACTTTCTTGGGTCTCCCAAACGGGCGATTCCCCCCGCTCCGAATCACACTTCGCACGGCTTGGGTCATAGGGATAATGCGGCCCATCGCGGTAGTGGGTCCCGGTGGCGGGCGACCTGATTGATACCTCGCCATGAAAGTGCTGATTCTTGCCTCCTATTTCCCGAAGCCAGGAAACCCGTTGTTGGGTACTTGGGCTCTGGATCAGGCGAAAGCGTTGCAGCGTCAGGACGGCTGCGATGTCGAGGTTATATCGCTGACTCCGTGGTTGCCGGATCTACCGTTCATGTCCCCCGGTTACCGAGCATACGCGAACTGCCCGCTGGTCCATCGCTGGGACAATCTGACAGTGCGCTATCCGCGGTGGCCACTTTACTCGATTGGGCCTCTTTTCAAAGCGTATCACCGGAACCCGGATCGCTGGCTCAGTTTGGCGTGGCGGTTCTCTGGCCGTCGCATTTTGGCGATGGCCCGGGCGTATGGTCCCGACGTGATATTTGCACACCATACTTGCGTAAATGGCGGGGTAGCCATGCGCCTTAGCAAGGCGCTAGATGTGCCGTTTGTCACACAGGATCATTCCTATGGTGACATGGAAATGTGTGAACGTTTTCCGCGTAGGCGACAATATTTCGGCGAGGTTGGGAGAAAGGCGGCGGGAATGCTGGTCGTGAGTTGCAAGATGGCCACCGACCTTCAGCGGATTGCTCCGGGAGCACGGATTGGTATCCTATATAACGGATCTAATTTGCCACGTGACCCAGGAACGGTGAAACTAGCCGGAGCACGCGGAAGGACCGTTTTTGGGGTAGGCATGCTCGTCGAGCGGAAGGGGTTCGCAGTGTTGTTGCGCGCTTGGGCCGAAGTGGTGAAACGTTTTCCGGACGCGAAATTGCGCATCGCGGGTGACGGGCCGGAGAAACCGACGCTGGACAGAATTCGGCGCGAACTCGGGCTGGAAGCATCCGTCGAATTGTTGGGCTATCTTTCTCACGATTTAGTTCTTGAGGAGATGAGGAATTCTCGGGTCTTTGCTCTGCCGAGTTGGAACGAGCCGTTCGCGGTGGTTTACATGGAAGCACTTTCCGCTGGGTGTTCAATTGTTTGGGGCCAAGATGGCGGAGTCGGCGATGTTCTCAGTGACGGGCTGAACGGATATTCGGTTCCCCCTAGAAACGAGAAATCTATCGTAGTCTCTCTCCTCCGCCTGCTTGGTGACGACGCTAGTGCGTGCCAGATTGGAGACCGAAACCGTGCCCTTTCCGCTGCGCAGTTTACTTGGGACGCGGTGACTACGCAGTTGGCAATGGTTTTGCGTGAAGCCCGAAGTGGGAGTTTTCCATCATGAGTACCCGTATAGCCGAACTCACCACCTATACATCCAGGCTGAACGGTGGGGTGTTTTTTGTGCTGACGGCTCTTCTGCCGCGGCTCCAGCATTTGGAGGATGCAAAGCTGCAGGTGTTCGGTTACCGTGATCCGCGAACCGAGGAGGATCGGCCGCTATGGGGCGACGTGAAGGTCTCAGCTTTTGATCCGTGGCCACCGCGAGTGTTCGGGTATTCGCCGCGGTTCCAGCCTGCGCTCGCGGCGTTCGCCCCGGACCTCATCCACAGCCATGGGCTTTGGACCTATATGTCCGCTGCGGCGCTACGCACTCATCGTAAACACGACGTACCGATGGTAGTTTCACCGCATGGAATGCTTGACCCGTGGGCGCTCGCGCTCTCCGGGCTAAAGAAGCGGTTCGTTGCCCGGATATTTCAGGACGAGCAACTGCAGCGCGCGACTGTGGTGCACGCGCTCAATCCCGCAGAGGCCCAATCCATCCGTGCGTACGGCCTGAGGGGGCCGATTGTGGTGCTGCCCAACGGGGTCGAGATAGATCCGCCTCGGCCATCTGGGCCCGCTCCATGGGCGGAACATAGGGTTGCCGGTCGATCCAAGATTCTGCTCTTCATGGCGCGGTTGCATCCCAAGAAAGGACTCAAGGAACTGTTTAGCGCGTGGAGAGACGTTCAGGCGCATAACGGTCCTGCCCGCGATTGGGGTTTGGCTATTGCCGGGTGGGACGAATCCGGCATCCAGGCCGACCTGCGCCAATTTGCCGAGGTCGAAGGCTTCGCCGACTCGGTCTGTTTCTGTGGGCCCCTCCTCGGCGAACAGAAGGCGGCGGCCCTTTCGCAGGCTGATGGCTTTGTGTTACCTTCATTCAGTGAGGGTCTACCGATGTCGGTGCTGGAGGCGTGGTCCTACGGCTTGCCGGCAGTCATTACTCCGGCTTGCAACCTGCCAGAAGGGGTGGAGTGCGGCGCGGCTTTGTGTTGCGAACCGCGCCCTTCCAGCATTGCGGCCGCGATCCTCGAATTGGTCCGACTCGGGGACAGCGAGCGTGTGATGATGGGGCTGGTTGGCCAGTACTTGGTGCGCGAGCGGTTCGATTGGAACACAATAGCCGCAAACTTCATGCGTGTGTATCAATCGGTGATCCGGCGCGAGGCGCTACCGGCGGACCTTCTCGCTGACTAGAAATCCCATGGCTATTGAAAGACACGACATTGTTGCCCATCGATCCACTCCGTTCGGCTTATACAGCAAAGCCGATTTCGCCCGCCGAATCTTTTGGGCCGCACTGGCGCCGTTGTTCCGTTATAGCCCGCGGCACCTGTATGGTTGGCGCAATCTCATGCTCCGGGGCTTCGGTGCGCAAATCGGAATCGGAGTGAGGATCTATCCTTCAGCCCGGATCTTTGCACCGTGGAAGCTACGGATCGGCGACGAGGTCTCGATCGCTTGGGATGTGCGCATCTACAACCTGGCTGAGGTGATGATTGGTGACCGCTGCATAGTTTCACAAAATGCGCACCTCTGCGCCGGCAATCACGATCATCGTCAGCCCCATTTGCCCTTCACCAACAAGCCCATTGTGGTCGAGTCGGACTGCTGGATCTGCACGGACGCGTTTATCGGCTCCGGCGTCACCGTTGGGCGACTTGCGGTGGTGGGGGCTCGAGCGGTTGTCACAAAGAATGTACCTCCTCGAGCCGTCATGGCCGGAAATCCTGCACGTCAAGTTTCGGAACGGTAATCTCGAATGGTTGAAGACACCGAATTCTGGTCCTCGGTCGAGTACGGCACCTTCCTGAAGGGGCTCGTGCGCGAGCTGGGCGGCGGCGGCGTAGCCGCCACGGTAGAAGGTGAAAAGGTTGAAGGTGGGAAAGTGGCGAAGAGCGGAGGCGCTGAGCCAGGAACCTGCCAAGATGAGGGAGAAAAGGAGAATGGGGCGGGCTGTACCTTCGCACCTTTCTACCTTCCTACCTTCAACGGCTCCGCTTGCCAGCGTTTCGCGGTGACGGAGTCGGCCTACCGGCAGGCGCGGGGCACGTGGGCCCGGCTCGGCATGCGGTGGCGCTGCTATGTGGGCTACCCGTTGCAGTTGCGCCGGCGGGTGCGACGCGAGGGCGCTCCGCTCGCCTTGGTGGTCTGCACGAACACCTTCTTTGCTCCTTGGGTCGCGATGCGCGCGGCGCGCAAACGGGGTATTCCGGTGGTGCACTGGATGTTCGACCTGTTTCCGGATGTGCTGGTGTTGGCCGGCAAGCTGAAGCGCGGTTCGCTGGGCGAGCGGCTGTTGCGCAAATGGGTGCGGGCGATGTTCGACGGCGCGGCCGCGAACGTCTTCCTGGGCGAGAAATTGCTGGCCTATGCGGAAGTCCAGTTTGGTCCGATTCCGCGGGGCGTGGTGATCCCGGTCGGCTGCGATGCCGCGCCGTTTGCGGACAAGGAGCCGACAGAGCGGAAACGAGATACCTGCAATTCGGAGGAGTTAACCGCAAAGAACACAAAGAGCGGAGGTAGGAGCCTGCTTGCAGGCGATGCTGGGGCGGATGCGCCTGCGGCCGGGCTCAGACCTGGCGGGGCCGCCCCAATAGTGTCGGTGCTCTACTGCGGCAACCTCGGGCGCATGCACGATGTGGACACACTCGTAGGTGCGGTGAGCGCCGGTGTGCCGGATGGGGTGCATCTTTCGTTTCGCGGCAACGGGGCGGGTTTTGCGGAGCTCACGACCAAGCTGGGAGCAGGGGACACGGCTCCCTGCCTGACCCTTGGCGGCAGTCTCCCGGAAGCGGAGTGGCTCACCGCCATGGCCGCGGCCGATGTGGCGCTGGTGACGATGAAGCCGGGCGCCGAAGGCATCGTGATGCCGAGCAAGACCTACAGCGCAATGGCGGCCGGGCAGGCGATCCTGGCGGTGTGTCCGCGCGAGTCCGACTTGGCCGACACGGTGCTCGCGCATGACTGCGGCTGGGTGGTCGCTCCCGGTGATGCCGCCGGTCTGCGGACCCTGCTGGAATCCTTGCCCTCGCAGGCCGACGAGGTCCTCGCCAAGCGCCGCAACGCCTGGCGTGCCGCGCGGGAGTGCTACGATCAGCGCGTGTTGGCTGTTCGCTGGCGGGAGCTGCTCGAAGCGTTGTAGGAAGGTTTCGCGGGGCGCGAAACCTGAGGCTGCGGCCACCAAAAGGCACGAGAAGTCACAAAAACGAGCCGGGCGGCACGGGAATTCCGGACATTGACGTTTCGGGTGCGTCACACAGCTTGGCTCAACATGAAAGCCCTTGCCGAATTTGCCAGAGAGGCCTTGGAGTTGCCTGCCGGTAAGCGCCTGACCTTGGCCCGGATTCTCCTCGATCTTTCCGATGAACGTGAGAATGGGGACATGGGGGATTCCGAAGCGGCTTGGGATGAAGTCATCGCTGCCCGGATTCAGGCCGTCAAAGACGGGCGCGCGCTGGCGGCCGACCTCGAGGAAGTGATGGCCCGGTTTGAGCAGCGTCCTTCATGAGAGTCTAAGTTCTCGAGGAGGCGGAGCGGGAGATCGAGGAGGCGAGTCGCTATTACGACGATCTGGCCCTCGGGCTCGGTGAGCGTTTCAGGGCCGAAGTATGGCGAAACCTGGCTTGGGTGCGCGAAAACCACGGTGTGTCGCCGTTGAGGCCGAAGGGTTATCGCCGCGTCAACTGCCAAGTGTTTCCGTACTACATCGCCTACGTGGAATGGGCGGAGGTGATCTGGGTTTTGGCCGTGGCTCATGTTCGCCGGCATCCGGAGTACTGGAGCACGCGGCCGCTTCGCTGACGAAAGGTTTCGCGTGCCGCGAAATCTGAATTTTTTGCAGAGAACGCTGAACTTTGAACGGCGGTGCTTCCGATTATTTGGGATCGGTGCGATCTGCGAAAACCTGTGGCCAAGCTGGGAAGACGGGCAGTGTGAAGGTGGGAATGTTGAAGGTGACAGGTTGGGACGGCAGAGGGCGCCGAACGACCAACTCCCAATTTCAAATCGCGTGGGGTTGGACCCTCTACGCGACCAATTTCCAACTCCCAACTTCAAACTACTAAGTCTCAATCTGCGTTCATCAGCGTGCATCTGCGGTTAACATTCCGGCTCGGTTCCTGAAATCATGAAGACTGTTTTGATCACCGGTGCGGCCGGTTTCATCGGGCGCCGCATGACGGTCGCTGCGCAGGCCGCCGGCTGGCATGTCATCGGGTTGGACCGGGATGTTTTGCGTGCCGCAAAACCTGAGGATGCGGCTGCGCCGTCTCCGGGGACGGGAAGATCACAAAGCGGTGCGTCGGCAAGCGACGACCCTACCGCAAGCGTACCGTCCACCGTCGACCGTTCACCGTCTACCGGTTCTCCGAACTGGATCGTCGCCGACATCACTTCTGACGCTCCCATCCATTTGCCGGCGGGGATCGACACGATTGTCCATCTGGCCGGCAAGGCGCATGCCTTGGCCGAGGTCGCGCAGGACGAGGCCGAGTATTTCCAGATCAATACCGAGGGCACGCGGCGCATGCTCGAAGCCGCCCAGCGCGCCGGCGTGCGGGCGTTTGTGCTGTTCAGCACGGTGAAGGCCGCTGGGGACAGCGGCGGAACCGCAAGCCAGAGCGAGGAATCTGGAATTCAGGGAATCAGGGTTGGCAGCAACGGAGAAGGATCGGACATCCGTGTTCATCCGTGTTCATCTGTGGTTCCAACTCCGATGGACGAGCTGTGCTCGGCGCCGCCGGACACGCCTTATGGTCAGTCGAAGCTGGCGGCAGAGAAGCTGTTGCTGGACGGAAACTACGTGCCGCATCCGGTCGCATTGCGGCCTTGCCTGGTCTACGGGCCCACGCCGAAGGGCAATCTGGAGAAGATGATCGTGGCGGTGAAGCGCGGGCGCTTTCCGCCGCTGCCCGAAATCGGCAACAAGCGTTCGATGGTGCATGTGGACGACGTGATTGCGGCGGCCCTGCTGGCTGCGGAACACCCGGCTGCGAAAGGCCAAGTATTCATCGTGGCCGACAACGAGCCGTTCTCGACTCGTCAACTCTTCGACTGGATCTGCATGGCCGCAGGCCGGAAGGTGCCGCGGTGGACGATTCCGCGGTGGACTCTGCGCCTGTTTGGTCGGGTGGGGGACGTGATCGGCCATGTGCGCGGGCGGCGTTTTGTGTTCGATTCCGATGCCCTGGCGAAGCTCACCGGGAGCGCCTGGTATTCGTCCGCCAAGCTCCAGCGAGAGCTCGGTTGGAAGCCTCGGCATACTCTGCGCGAGACGATGCCGGAGGTGTTGCGGGAGGTTTCGCGCCGCGCGAAACCTTAGGCGGCTGCGCCGCGAGGACGGGCGAGCGGTGAAAGCGTAGGGCTGCATCCGGTTTGCGTTCTCTGGTTTGGTTTTACGGGTTCTTCCGAGCCAAGCACCCGGTCGCGTTCTTTTTGGAGGGCCGTGCTTCGTCACGGCCGTAACGGTGTCAGGCCCGGCGGCGACGAAGCGCCGCCCTCCAGTTTCCAACCAGCAAGCTCCCGCTCTGCTGCCTGCTCCAATCGCGTTCGAAGTTCAAAGTTCTCTGTTGAGCGTTCAGTGTTCGGCGGATTCTGCCATCCGTCGTCCGTCCTCCGCCATCCGCCATCGTCCATCCGCCATCGTCCCTCTCCATGTTCCCTGATCCTCTTCATCTTGCCTTTGGTGCCTTTGGCGTGGCCGGCCTGACTTGGCTGCTGGTCGGCCTGGTCCTCCGGCTGGCGCCGTCGCTCGGCCTGCTCGACCGGCCCAACTCGCGCAGCTCGCACACCCGGCTGACGCCCCGTGGCGGCGGTGTCGGGTTTGTGCTGACGCTCGCCCTGGCGCTGACCGGGGCGGGGATGCTGGGCTGGTGCGGCCCGCAGGCGGGCCCGCTGCTGGGCTGGGCGGGTGGGCTGGCGCTGCTGATTGCGGCGTTGAGTTTTTCCGACGACCTGCGCTCGTTGCCTTCCGTGGTCCGGCTGGTGTGCCACCTCGGGTCGGCAGTGGCGGCCGTGTGGCTGTTTGGGGCGTTTCCGGTCGTGGCGTTGCCCGGTTTCGGCGTCGTGGCGTTGCCCGTGGCGGTCGCGGTCGGGCTCACGGTGGTGTGGGTCGTGGGCCTGACCAACGTGTACAATTTCATGGACGGCATCGACGGTATCGCCGGCGTGCAGGGACTGGTGGCCGGGACGGTGTGGGCGGTGCTCGGTTTCCGATCGGGCATGCCGCTGGTCGCGTTGAGCGGTCTGGCGTTCGCGGCGGCCTGCGCCGGCTTTCTCTCGCACAACTGGTCGCCGGCGCGGATCTTCATGGGCGATGTGGGCAGCGCGTTCCTCGGTTTCTCCTTTGCGGTGCTGCCCCTGCTGGCGCTGCGGCAGTTGTTGGCGTTGCGGCCGCTGGCGGAGCTCAACGGCGATTTCGTGGGTGCACTGCCGGTCTTCGCCGGCCTGGTCGTGTGGCCGTTTCTTGGTGACGGCGGTTTCACGTTCCTGCGGCGACTGCGGCACCGCGAAAACGTTCTCCTGGCCCATCGCAGCCACCTCTACCAACGCCTCACGATCAGCGGTTGGTCCCACGCGCGCGTCGCCCAGCTTTACCTGTGGTGGGGCGGGGCGTCTGCGCTGGGGGCGCTCGCGTACTTGCAGGGCGGTTCTTGGACGCGCAGCTGTGTCCTGGTGGGGGCCCTGCTTTCGCTGGGGACGGTGCATCGGGTCGTCAAGGCCGCGGAGCGGCGCGCGAAGGCCGGGGTGGTGGCCTCCGGTCTGCCCCATGCCGGAGCCGCGCAGCCCCGGCTCTTCCTGTCGCCGCCGCACATGGGCCGGGACGAGTTCCGTTACGTGTCGGAGGCGTTTGCTCACAACTGGGTCGCTCCGGCGGGACCGAACCTGAAGGCTTTCGAGGAGGAGTTCGCGCGGCGGGTGGGTGTGGCGCATGCGGTGGCGCTGTCCTCCGGTACCGCCGCGCTGCATCTGGCGATGCGTTGTGTGGGCGTGCGCCCCGGCGACGAGGTGCTGGTGTCGACCTTCACCTTTGTGGCCACGGCCAATCCGATCGTTTACGAGGGCGGGCTTCCCGTGTTCATCGACAGCGAGGCGGGTTCCTGGAACATGGACCCGGCGTTGCTCGCGGCCGCGTTGGAGGAGCGCGCCAAGGCGGGCCGGCTGCCACGGGCTGTCGTGCTCGCGCATCTCTACGGGCAAACGGCCGACCTCGATCCGATCGTCGCCGCGTGTGAACGCCACGGGGTTCCGCTGATCGAGGATGCCGCCGAGGCCGTGGGAGCCACCTACCGGGGCCGCGCGGCGGGCTCGGTCGGCAAGATCGGCGTATTCTCATTCAACGGGAACAAGATCATCACGACGTCGGGCGGCGGCATGCTAGTCTCCGACGACAAGCAGCTGGTCGAGTACGCCCACAGCCTCGCCACCCAGGCGCGGGATCCGGAGCCGCACTACGAGCATTCGACCGTCGGCTACAATTACCGCATGAGCAACGTGCTCGCCGGCATCGGCCGTGGGCAGTTGCATGTGCTCGACGATCGCGTGCGGACGCGGCGCCGGATCTTCGACCGCTACAAGTCCGCGCTTGGCGATCTGCCCGGCGTGGCGTTCATGCCGGAGGCGCCCCACGGCCAGTGTTCCCGCTGGCTGACCTGCCTGACGGTCGACCCGGCGGCGGCGGCGACCGACCGTGAGGCGATTCGTCTCGCCCTCGAGGCCGCGAACATCGAGGCGCGCCCCGTCTGGAAGCCGTTGCATCTGCAACCGGTCTTTCGCGACATGGGCTGCGCGGTCTACGGCGGGGCCGTCTCGGAACGGCTCTTCGCCCATGGGCTCTGTTTGCCGTCGGGCTCGGCCATGAGCGATGCCGACCAGGATCGTGTGATCGAGGTGGTTCAGCGCTGTTTCTCTGCCGCCCCAAAGTAGTAGGTGTGCCAAATGCCGAGTTCCGGTCCCCTCATGAAGCGCCTTCTCGACCTTGTCTGCTCGCTTTCGGCACTGCTCGCGCTCGTGCCGCTGTTGGCTGTGCTCGCGCTTCTGGTACGCGTGAAGCTTGGTGCGCCGGTGCTCTTCGTGCAGGAGCGGCCCGGCCGGGGCGGGCAGTTGTTCCGCATGCTGAAGTTCCGCACGATGACCGACGCCCGCGACGCGGCCGGCGCACTGCGGCCCGATGCGGAACGACTCACGCGTTTCGGGCGCTGGCTGCGCGCCACCAGTCTCGACGAGTTGCCGGAGCTCTGGAACGTGCTGCGGGGCGACATGAGCCTGGTGGGGCCGCGGCCCCTGTTGGCTCACTACCTGCCCCGGTATTCACCCGAGCAGGCGCGGCGCCATGAGGTGCGGCCCGGAATCACCGGCTGGGCGCAGGTCAACGGCCGCAATGCGCTCTCCTGGGATGACAAGTTTCGCCTCGATGTCTGGTATGTCGACCACCGCTCCTTCGCGCTCGACCTGAGGATACTGGCATTGACCGTGTCGAAGGTCCTGCGACGCGACGGCATCTCCGCCGCCGGCGAGGCGACGGTGCCGGAGTTTCTCGGAAACGGGTCGAGGAAAGGGAGTGAGGGCGTGGAGTTGGAGAGCTGATGTTGGGCCGGGGGGCGATCGGTGAGTGATCGGAATTGATTTGGGGCGGCGGCCGCGGTGTGGTTTCGGCCGATGCGATTTCCGGCCTTTGCCCGCTGCCTCCTTTCGTCGCTGGTCTGCCTAACGGTGGGCGGAGGCACCGCGACGCGGGCGGACACGACGGTGTTTGCTGGCGGGCGGGCGCTGATGCCGGTGTATGTCGGCGCGCAGGCGACCGCCGACGAGCGGGCGGCGGCCGCAGAACTCGCCCGGGTGCTCGGGCTGATGTCGGGTCTCGAATGGCCGGTGCAGACGGAACCGGAGGGGCAGAGCTTGGGCTTCTACGTGGGGCGGACCGCGGCGGCGGGGCGGTTGTTGCCGGAGTTGAAGCCATCGCACGATCTGTTCGCACCTCGGCCCGGCGAGATCGGACCGGACGGCATCCGCCTGCGCACGGTGGGCGACCGGGTTTTTGTCGAAGGCGGCACTCCGGAGGCGACGTTGTTCGCGGTGTCGTGGCTGGTGCAGCGGCATGGCGGCGTGCGCTGGTATTGGCCGGGCACGACCGGCGAGGTGATTCCGCGACGGGAGCGATGGATTCTGCCAGACCTCGCAGAGGTGCATGAACCGGCTTATGTGTCGCGGGAGATTTCGGGGCTGCGGGGCGAACCGGGAAGGGTCTGGCAACGACACAATGGCCTGCGCCAACGGCTCGAATACAGCCACAATCTGACGCGGATCTTCCCGCCGGAGCTGCACGACGTGCATCCGGAGTGGTTCGGACTCGTGAACGGCGAGCGGCGGCGGCCGCTCGGCGGGCGGGACTGGCATTGGCAGCCGGATCTGGCGAACCCGGAGGTGGCGGTCTTCGCCGCCGCCAGGGCCGCCGAAGCGCTGGCCGCCGATCCGCGCCGGGCGAGCTTCTCGCTCGGGATGAACGACACCGTGCGTTTCGACCAGGGCGAGGGCACCCGGGCGGCGGTCGCGCCGTTGCGGTACTTCCGCGGCATGCCGGACTATTCGCCCTTGGTCTTCGGCTTCATGAACCGGGCGGTGGCGGCGCTGCCGCCGTCGTTGGACAATCGCTACCTCGGCTGCCTGGCCTACTTCTGGTGCGAGGATGTGCCGCCGTTTCCCGTCGATCCGCGGGTGGTGCCCTATGTCACCACGGATCGGACGCAGTTCTACGACCCGGCCTACCGGGCGGCGGATTTCGCCCTGATGTCGCGTTGGCAAGGTTCGGGGGCACGCGCATACGGGATCTGGGAGTACGGCTACGGCACCGCCTACGTGGTGCCGCGGGTGCCGCATGCGATGCTGGCGGAGGCGGTGCGCGAGGGGTGGTGGCGCGGGGCGCGCGGCTACATCGCCGACACGGGTCCGCATGCGGGTTTCGATGCCTTCAAGGTGTGGATGCTCGCGCAATTGCTCCAGGAGCCGGAGCGGTCGACCGAGGCGCTGGCGGACGATTTTTTTCCGGGCTGGTACGGGCCGGCGGCGGAGCCGATGCGGCGCTTCTTTGCGCGTTGCGAGGAGGTGTGGATGGCCCAGTCGGGGCCGCCGTGGTGGATCAAGTTTTACCAGCAGCCCGACCAGGTGCTGCTTTTCCCGCCGGAGGTGTGCGCCGAGTTGCGCGGCTTGCTCGACGAGGCCGGGCGGAGCGTGGGCAACGTGAACGCCCAAGCATCGCCGCGGTCGGGTGGGGTGCCGTGCCCGGAGCGACGAGCCCAGATCGAAGCCGCCGTGCGGCTCACCGGTCGGGCGTTTGCCGTCACCGAAGCGGCGGTGGCGTACGATGCGGTGCGCCGCGGGCTCGGCGAACCGGCGGCGGAACGTTTGGATGCGGCGGCGTTGGGCGCGCGTCTGCTCGAGCTGTTGCGGGCGCGCGCGGTGCTCGCCGCACGGCTCGCCGACGCGACCTCCGGCGAGATGCCCGCGATGGCGAGCGGAAACATCGATTGGCTGCTGCGGAACGATCCGGTGCCGCGCCTGTTGCTGCGTCTGGGGCAACGCGACCCGGGCGCACCGGCGGCGGCGTTGTCGCAGGGCGAGGCGGCCGGTGTGGCGGTGCCCGAAGAATGGTTGCAGCTAGCCGCGGCCTGCGCGGCGGGCGTGCTGCGAGGTGCGCCCGACCTGGCGTACAACGGCCGCTTCCTGCAAGACGCCGGACCGCGCCTCGGACCGCGGTTTCTGTACCCCACCTCCGGTGACGTTCCGGAGGGGTGGGAGGTGCGGGCAACCCCGACCGAGAAGGGCCAGGTGGCGCTCGGTCCGGCCCGGGCCGGGATGCGGGTGCTGCGCATCGAGGGGGCGTGGGACACCCGCGTCGCCCAGATGCAGCCGGCTCGGCCGGGACGTTTCCATCTGGTCGAGGGGCTGATGCGCGGGCGGAGCAGCCCGGGCAACGACGTCGCGCTGACCTTGGCATTCGTCGACGCGCAGGGTGAGCTGCTGGGGGACAACCTGGCCGTGGCTTTGCCCAAGGGCGAAGGCGCCTGGCGTGGGTACGCGCTCGGCGCCGTGGCGCCGGCCGGCGCGTGCCATGTGGTGTTCGGCGTCGCCGTGACACGGCAGTTTGGTGCCGATTGGGCGGAGGCGACCGCGTTGTCGCTGCGGGCGGCAGATTGAGCCGGATCGCTCGGAACGGACCGCGGGGGGGGCGGCTGTGCCCAACGGTTCCCACGCGGTGGGGCCGGCGGAAGTGGGCCGGGAACCGGGATTTCCCGCGGTTGGCCGCCGGAGCGGAAGGTCCCGCGGCCTCCGGACTCGACACCGGGGGCCCGGCCGGGAAACCTCCTCGACGATCCCATGTCGTCCGCCTCCCCGATATCCGCCGAGTCCGTCCGCGAGTTGATCGTCTCCACGCTGCCCGAAGGGGCGCGGGGCGATGCGGTGCTGTTTGGTGCGGGTGGAGTGCTCGACAGTCTCGGATTGGTCAATTTCCTCGCGGATCTCGAGCATGGGCTCGCCGAGGCCACCGGTCGCGAACTGGTGCTGGCGAGCGAGCGTGCGATGAGCCGCAGCCGGTCGCCGTTCCGCGATGTCGATACGTTGACCGCCTATGTCGTCGAACTGCTCGCCGAGTGATCGACGCCGGGCGCCCGCCATCATGAAATCGGAACCACGCGTCGTCCTCATCACCGGCACCAGCCGGGGCATCGGCCGTGGCTTGGCCGAGCATTTTCTCGCTGCCGGCGATCTCGTCTGCGGGTGCAGCCGGGGGGCGGCCTCGATCGAGCACGCCAACTATTCGCATTGGTCGCTGGAGGTGGCCGACGAGCCCGCGGTGGTGGCGATGGTGCGCGAGGTCGGGCGGCGTTTCGGTCGGATCGACGCGCTCGTCAACAACGCCGGCATCGCGTCGATGAATCACGCGTTGCTGACTCCGGCGGAGACGGCCGCGCGCATCATGGCGACCAACTTCCACGGCACGTTTCTCTTCTGTCGGGAGGTGGCGAAGGCGATGGTGCGGCGCCGGGGCGGCCGCATCGTGAATTTCTCGACCGTGGCGACCCCGCTCCGGTTGGAGGGGGAGGCGCTCTACGCGGCGAGCAAGGCCGCGGTCGAGACGTTCACCCAGGTGCTCGCGCGCGAGCTCGGCGCGGCGGGGGTGACGGTGAACGCCGTCGGCCCGACCCCGGTGCCGACCGACCTGATCCGGAACGTGCCGGAGGTGAAGATGGAGGCGTTGTTGGCGCGGCAGGCGATCCGGCGTCCCGGGTCGGTGGCCGACGTGGTCAACGTGGTGGAGTTTTTTCTCTCGCCGCAGAGTGAATTTATCACCGGCCAGGTGCTTTACCTCGGCGGGGTGAACGGCTGAGATCCCTCTCCCCAACCATGGCCGACACCGAAAATCTCAGTCTCCAGAATCTGCTCGCCCTGATCGCGCGCCGCTCGGCGCGCGACTTGTGGATCGACGACAGCGGCAGCCGATTGTGGCTCGATCTCGGGGCGGAGATCCGCTCGGCCCGGGCGGCCTGCACCAGCGCCGGGGTGATGCCGGGCGACATCGTGGTGACGCCGGGGGAGGGCACCTTGGCGGCGCTCGGCTGGTTGTTCGGGGCGGCGTTGGCGGGGGCGACGGTGGCGCCGTTGCGGGCGAGCCGGGAGCCGGAGCTCGAGAGCTGGAAACGGCACGCCGCGCCGCGTTGGCGCGTGGCCGAGGGGGCGCTCGTGGATCTGGGCCGGTGTGCACCCTCGACGGAGGCGGCGGCGTTGCTCGATCCGTTGCGCGCGGCGGGCCGCCCGGGACTCATTCTCGCCACCGGCGGCACCACCGGTGAGCCGAAACTGGTGCTGCACGATCTCGACGCGCTGTTGGGCACCGTGCCGATCAAGCAGCACGCGGCGCGGCGGATCATGCCGCTGATGCGCTGCGACCACATTGGCGGGCTCGACATGGCTTGGCGCGCGCTGGGCAGCGGTCACGTGCTCGTGGCCCCGCCGGAGGACCGCACTCCCGACGCCGTGGCGGCGATCGTGATGAAGCACGGCGTGGAGGTGCTGCCCGCGACTCCGAGTTTCCTCAATCTGTTGCTCGTGGCCGAGGTGCACCGTCGTTATGCGATGAGCACGCTGCGCATCGTGCCCTACGGCGCGGAGCCGATGCCCGTCGGCCTGCTGGCGCGGCTCAACCGCGCGTTTCCGAAGGTCGAGTTCGTGCAGCGTTTCGGCACGAGCGAGACCGGCGCGCTGCCGGTGACCGAGTGCGGCGCGGGCCTCCAGCTCGGCGACGACGCGGCGGGGTTCCAGTGGAAGATCGTTGACGGTGAATTGTGGGTACGCAGCCCGGCCCGGGCGCTCGGCTATCTGACCGGCCACGCGGGCGGGCTCGGGGCCGATGGCTGGTTCCACACCGGCGACCTGGCCGAGCGGCTGCCCGACGGCTCGGTGCGCGTGCTCGGGCGCCGCGAGGACCTCATCAACGTCGGGGGCGAGAAGTTGCTGCCGGCGGAGGTCGAGGGTGTGTTGCAGGAGCACCCGCAGGTGGCCGACTGCCGGGTGTACGCCGAGCGTAGTCCGTTGCTCGGCCAAGTGGTGGCCGTCGAGGTGGTCTGGCGCGGCGAAGAACGCGAGGTGCCGGCGGTGAAGCGCGCGCTGCACACGTTCGCCGCGCCGCGTCTGCCGCGGCACATGCTCCCGGTGGTGGTGCGCCTGGTCGAGGCGATCGCCGCCACGCGCAACCTCAAGAAGAGCCGCGTGCTTCCCGGGACATGAAGCAACTTGTCATCGTCGGCGCCGGCGGCTTCGGCCGCGAAGTGCTCGACTGGGCCCGCCAGTCGGAGGCCTTCGGCCGCGACTGGATCGTGAAGGGTTTCCTCGACGACAACCCGCGCGCGCTCGATGCACACCGGACCGGCGTGCCGCTGCTCGGCGATGTGGCCGGCCATGTGCCCGCACCGGACGAGGTCTTCGTCTGCGCGATGGGCCGGATCGGCGCGAAACGGCGTTGCGTGGAGGCGATCCGGGCCCGCGGCGGCGCCTTCACCCGCGTGATCCACCGCACGGTCGTCGTGGGTGGCGCGGTCGCGCTCGGCACGGGAGTGATCCTTTGTCCCGGAAGCATTGTGACGGCCAATGCGCACGTGGGCGACTTCGTCACCATCAACCTGCAGTCCACCGTCGCCCACGACGCGGTGGTCGGCGACTGGTGCCAGCTGCACTGCCATGTCGACATCACCGGCGGGGTGGTGCTGGGCGAGGGCGTGCTGGTGGGCAGTCATGCCTCGGTTCTGCCCGGCGTGCAGGTCGGGGCCGGCGCCACGATCGGGGCGGGCGCCATCGTCATGCGCGACGTGCCCGCGGGTGCGACCGTGTACGGCCCGCCCGCCCGCGTGCTCGGCGCGAAGGAGCTCTCCCATGGGTAGGCCTCGACGTTCGTGGTGGCGGCACTGGTCGCTGTTGTTCCCCCTCTGCATCCTTTGCGGCGCGGCGGCCCTGCAGGGGCTCAGCCTCTTCCGCGAGGTCCCGCAGCCGAAGGCGCCCCATCTCGACCGGATGGTGCCCGCCAGCGTGCCCGGATGGCGGGTACGAAACGTCCCGCTCGGGCCGAACGAGTCGGTGCAGAGCGCGGTACGGCGGACGCTCAACTACGACGACGTCGTCTATCGCGACTATTCGCGTCGGGGGGTGAACGTCGGGGTGTATGTCGCATATTGGGGGGCGGGCAAGATGCCCACGCGGCTGGTGGCCTCGCACACGCCCGACCGCTGCTGGACGGAGAACGGCTGGTTGTGCGAGGCGATGCGTTTCCGCGAAGTGCTCACCGTCGAAGGTCGGCGATGGCTGCCGGCCGAGTGGCGCCTTTTCGCCCCGCCCGGCGGTGGTCCGGCGACCTACGTGTACTATTGGCATCTGGTGGACGGCCGGGTGAGCGAGGCGAGCGGGCGGTTCAACTCGATTCCCAGTCCCGTGGCGTGGTGGCGCGACACGGTGCGCCAGGCCACGCGCGGGAGCAGCGAGCAGTATTTCATCCGCATCACGGCCAACACCTCGTTCGACCATTTCTGGTCGGACCCCGGGTTTCAGGAGATCCTTCGCGGGGTGGCCGGCTTGGGACTCGAACTCGATCCGGCGAACGGCCCGGAATCCGGGGATTGAGGCGAGGCGAGCGGCCTCCGGCCGGCACTACGGCGCGTCGGTGGACCTTCGATTCGTGGAGTCGGGGCGCGTGAAGAATCGGGGGGCGCCGACAGGGCCGCGGGCGATGAGATGTCATCCGGGAGTTGTGTTCACCGGTTGGTTCCGCCATGACCCATTCCGGCACGGCGCGGGCTGTGCCGGTTGTTTTCCGGTTCACCGGATTCGATCGAGCAAGCCCGTCCGTCAGCGATCCCAGCAGCCCCCTACATGTCTGTTCTTCTGCCCAACAACGGCTCCGCCGCGGTGGCCGCCATGGCCAATCGGCGTTTGTCCCGGATTCTCCGAGCGGCCACCGAGTGGTGCGACAACCACATCGGGCGGCGGCCCGCGCCGCGTTTCGCGGCGTTGCTGGCCATCTATGCGCTGGAGCTGAGCACGGCGTTCTGGCTCGCGTACGAGTTGCGGTGGGATTTCGCGGTGCCGGCGGAATTCGCGGTGCAGCGCCTGCAGCTGATCGTGGCGGTCGTGCTCTGCAAGCTGCTGCTGCTGCACTCGTTTGGGCAGTTTCGCTCGATGCTCAGCTATTTCGGCCTCGCGGACTTCAGCGGCGTGGTGCTGGCGATGAGTGCGAGCTCGTTGATGATGTTGGGGCTTTGGGTGGTGGCGGCGCGCGGCGCTTCGCCGCCTCGTGGCGTGATCCTGATGGATTTCATGCTTTGCATCACGCTGCTGTCGGCCTTTCGCCTGTTCCTGCGCGTCCTGCGCACCTGGTGCCGGTCCGGTCAGATTCGCACCGGCGTGGCCGAGCGGCGGATTGCGATCATCGGGGCCGGGGATGCGGGCGAGACTCTGGCGAAGGAGTTGTTGTCGCGTCGCGGCGGCGATTTCCGCCCCGTGCTCTTCATCGACGACAATCCGGCCAAGATCGGCCGGAGCATCCATGGTCTGCCCGTGTATGGACCGCTCGGCAGGCTCGGGGAACTCGCGCCCGAGTTGCAGCTCAACCAGCTCGTCGTCGCCGTGCCTTCGGCCAGCCCCAAGATGATCCGTGAGATCGTCGCCATCGGCCACCAAATCGGGGTGACCACGCAGATCGTGCCGTCGGCCGCGGAGTTGGCCAGCGGGCAGGTGCGGGTCGACCGGACCCGCCCGGTGGCGATCGAGGATCTCCTCGGCCGCGAACAGGTGGATCTCGATGCCGCGGTCATCGACGCGCTGCTGCATGATCAGGTGGTCGTGGTGACCGGGGCCGGCGGCAGCATCGGCAGCGAGCTTTGTCGTCAGATCTTGGCGAAGGGCCCGCGCCGGCTGGTCATGATCGAGCAAACGGAGATCGCGCTGTTCGAGATCGAGAACGAACTGCTGGGCAGGCCCGAGGGCGGCCGGATCGTTCCCCTGATCGCGGACATCACCGACGAGCATTCGATGCGTGCGGTGTTCGCGTGCCATCGGCCCGAGATCATCTTCCATGCCGCGGCGCACAAGCACGTGCCGCTGATGGAGCGCCAGCCCGGCGAGGCGATCAAGAACAACACTCTGGGCACCGCGCTGCTCGCCCGCCTGGCGAGCGAACACCAGGTCGGGCGCTTCGTGCTCGTATCCACCGACAAGGCGATCAACCCCACCAGCGTGATGGGCTGCAGCAAGCGCCTGGCCGAGAAGGCGCTCCAGGCGCGCCAGCGCGCCCCGGGCAACCGAACCCGGTTCCTGGCGGTGCGCTTCGGCAATGTGCTCGGCTCGAGCGGCAGCGTGATCCCGACTTTTCGGAGACAGATCGCGGCCGGCGGCCCCGTGACGGTCACGCACCGGGAGATGACCCGCTACTTCATGACCATCCCGGAGGCGGTCGGTCTGGTCCTGCAGACGGCCACCCTCGGCACCGGCGGCGAGATCTTCATCCTCGATATGGGCAAGCCGGTGCGGATCCTCGACATGGCCCGCCAGATGGTGGAACTCAGTGGATACAAGCCCGACGTCGACATCGAGATCCGCATCACCGGCCTGCGACCGGGCGAGAAGCTCTACGAGGAGTTGCGCCACACCGACGAGAGCCACGAGAAGACCGCGCACCCGCGCGTCTTCCGGTTGAAGAGCTCGCCCGATGCGGTCGCCGAGGCCGACGACGGTTGGCTGGCGGCCTTGCGCGTGGTCGCCGACAACGCCAGGGCCGACGAGATCAAGGCGGCGATGAAGCGTCTCGTGCCCGAGTACACGCCGTACCAGGAGTAGCCGGCGGATTCCACCGTCGGTCGCCCGGGCCGGGCCGCCGAAGCGGGCGCCGAACGGAGCCGTCGTCGCCGCCGGCGTTTCGCGGGCGAGGAGGCGAAGGGGAGAATCGTGCCCGGACGGAGGGGAGGCCGGGGCGCGGCGATTAACGGAAAGCCCGGTTGAAATCGGCAGGTGCGCCGTTTTGTTTCCCTCCGCGCCTGGCGCCCCCCCCACACATGCCGTTTCGTCCCCACCTCGTGTTTCTCCTCCTGCTGTCACTGGCCCTGGGCCTGCCGGAGGCGCGTGCGCAGACGGAGGCGGAGGGGGCGGATCCCGAGGTGGTGCTCGGCGAGCTGCCCAACGGTTTCCGCTATGCGTTGCGACGCCAACCCGTGCCGCCCGGGCGCGTTTCGCTGCACCTCTTCGTCGATGCCGGGAGCGCCGACGAGACCGATTCCGAACTCGGGTATGCCCATTTCGTCGAGCACATGGCGTTCGCGGGCACACGCGATTTTCCCGGCGACGGGGTGATCCGCACCCTGCAGCATTTCGGCTTGGCCTTCGGGTCCGAGATCAACGCGGCGACCGGCCGCACCTACACCGTCTATAAACTCGCGCGGGTGCCGGTCGATGTGCCCGGCGCGCTCGAGACCGCGCTTCGGGTGATGCGCAACTACGCCGGCGAGCTCGAGTTCGATCCGTTGGCGGTGGAGCGCGAGCGGGGCGTCATCCTTTCCGAGACCCGGGTGCGGGCCGGGCGCATTTCGTATTGGTGGGGCGGCGACTTCGAGTTCGTCGAGCCCTTCGACGAGGGTCTGACCCTGGGCGAACTGGAGGGGACCTTTCCCGGTTCGCCGTGGGCGCGTTCGCAGCTCGGCCCGCGTCGCTCCATCCAGCGCGCGACACCGGAGGGCCTGCGCGCCTTCTACCAACGTTGGTATCGTCCGCAACGCATGGTGCTCGCGGTGGCGGGGGATTTGGACCCGGCGCGGCTCGCGCTTCTCGTCGGGCCGCTGTTCGCGGACCTCGCGGCGCGGGGTCCCGAACCTATCCGCGCCGCGCCGGTCGCGGCGACGGGGCGGGAATCTCTGGATACGGCACTGGTGGTCGATGCCGACGCCCCGGGGGTGCAGGTGAGCCTCGTGGGATTCCGGCCTGCGCCGGCGGTGCCCGCTTCGCCGCGGGAGCGGGTGGCCGAGCAGCTTGTGCTCCACCTGCTCGAGAACCGGCTGTGCACGGGGCTCAGTGTCGGGGCGGTGGTCGATTCGGTCCACGGCCACGAGCTTACCGGGGCCGATCTCGCGGTGCTGCGCGTGCGGACCTCGGCGGAGAGCTGGATCGGGGCGGCGGTCGGCCTCGAAACGGAGCTGCGGAGGGCGTGGGCCCATGGTTTCGGGCCGGAGGAACTGGCCGAGGCCGGTCTTTGGGGGTTGCGACAGGCGCGTTGGCAGGAGCGCGACGCGGCCAACCGGCCGGCCGACCAGGTGGCCGCAGCGTTGGCGCAGGCGGTGGGGCGCGGGTTGCCCTTCCCCGCGCCCGAGGCGGAGCGGCGACGCCTGGAGGCGGTGCTGCCGACGCTCACCTCCGACGACTGCGTGGAGGCGGTGCGGCGGCTCTGGCCGCCGGCTGCGACCCGGCTCGTGGCCACGGGGCCGGTCGACAAGGGGATCGGTGCGGGATGGGCGCTGCGTCGCGCGCTGGAGAAGGCCCGGCGCACGGTACCCGAACCCTACCGCCCGCAGGCGCCCGTCGACGTGGTGCTGCCGGGCGACTCCGGTATCACCGGTTCAGTGACGAGCCGCGAACACAACGCCGCGCTCGACTGCTGGCTGGTGCAGTTCGACAACGGCGTGCGCCTCAATTTCAAGGAGTCCCGTTTCGAGCAGGGGCGGGTGCGCGTGCGCATCGGCTTCGGCCACGGGCTGCTCGGCACCGAGCCCGGGCGGGAGGGGCTGGCCTTCGGCATCGCGGCGCTCTACCACGGGCGCATCCCCGGGTTGGATGCGGACCAGGAGCGGGAGCTGCGCGAACGCGGCGAGATCGCCACTTCGTTCGGCTTCGGGGCCGACCGGCTCGGGTTGTCGGGCACCTGCGCCCGCGGCGGCTTCAACACCGCGATGCGCCTCTTCGCCGCGCGCTTCGCCTCCCCCGAGTTTCCCGCCGGCGGGGAGGCGCCGACGCGGGCGTTCGTGGACTCGCAGCTGGCGCGCCACGAACGCACGGCCCCCGGCGTGGCCGAGGATCGAATCCGTGAATATATGTACGACGGACACCCTGCACTCACGCGACCGCGGCGCGACGACGTGAGCAACCTCGACTTCGCGCAGATGCGCGCGTGGATCGAACCACAGCTCCGCGACTCCCCCGTCGAGATCACCGTGGTCGGCGACATCGACCTGGGCGAGGTGATCGAGGTGGTCTCCCGCACCTTCGGGGCGATGCCGCTGCGCAGCACGGTCGACCCGCTGGCCGAGCGCCGGCTGTATTCTCCCGGGGCCACGCCGTTCCGGCAGGAGGTCCGTTTCCGGGGCAAACGTTCGGTCGGCTCGGTCGTGCTGGCGTGGCGCCTGCCCGACGTCGTCGGCCAGGCCGACGATTGCCGCATGCGGCTGTTGGCGGCTGTGCTGGAAGACCGGATTCGCGTGCGGCTGCGGCGCGAGATGGGGCGGACGTATTCCCCGTCGGTGGGCCTGTTGGCGGAGCGGGCGCTCGCTCCGGCGATGCTGATCCTGCGCTGCCGGGTGGAAACGGCCCCGCGCGACCTCGAACGGGTGGCGGTGGCGACCAATGCCGTGGTGGCGGACCTGGTGCGGGGGGGCGTGGGCGCCGAGGAACTCGAGCGCGCGCGCGGGCCCCTGGTGCGCCAGTCGACCGACAACCTCAGCAGCAACCAGTGGTGGATGTCGGTGCTGGACGAGGCGCAGACCAAGCCGCAGTACCTCGCGCAGCAGGGCGAGCAGGCGAGCCTCTACGGCGAAATCGGGGCGCGGGAACTCGACGAACTCGGTCGCTTGTTGTTCGCCACCGACCGACGTTGCGAGCTGCTGGTGCGGCCGGAGTAGGGCGGCCCTGCCCGCGACGGCGCGCACTATTATGAGAACGCCGCTGCATTCGCGTCGGCGGTGGGGCTGACGATCTATCTCGGCCACATCCCATCCCCTATGTCCAACCCGCTCGTTTCCCCTCGGGTCCGGCGCCGGCTGTGCGCCGGCGCGCTGCTCGGTCTCTCGCTCACCGGAGTGTTCGGTGCAGGCGACAATCTTCCCGCCCGCGACCCGCTCGCGCTCGATCCCCGCGGCTTTCTCGGGCGGCGCGGGTGCGAGGTCCTTGTCTTCAACAACTGGTATGACGGTGCCTTCAGCGATGCGAAGATCGCGGGCGTCGAACTGATCCATCACGGCGTGCGCACGGCGACCAACGGCGACGTGCGGCTCGAACCCACCCCCGGCCAATGGGACGCGGTGCCCGAACTGCTCGAACGGCGGGTGCTCGAGGCCGAGGGCGCGGTCGAGACCCGACTTGTGTACCGTGAGCATGGCTACGAATACACGGTCCGGGTCGAGCGGGAAGGCGACGGCGCGCGCATCCGCGTGCTCGCCGCACAGGCTTTGCCGGACGCGCTGATCGGCCAGGCCGGGTTCAACCTCGAGTTCATCCCCTCGGCCTATTTCGAGAAGAGCTATGCGGCGGATGGGCGCACCGGGATTCTGCCGCTGCATCCGGTGGGGCCGACCACGCGCTCCGCCGACGGGTCGATCGGCCGCGCGCCGCTCGCGACCGGAAAGCGTCTCGTACTGGCGCCGGAAGACCCGCTGCATCGCGTGGCGATCGAGGCGCGCCGTGGCGACCTCGCGCTCTATGACGGGCGCAACCAGGCGCAGAACGGCTGGTTCGTGGTCCGCAGCCCGATTCCCGCCGGTGCGACTGGCACGGTGGTGGACTGGAAGCTGACAGCGAACACTCTCGCCGACTGGACCCGACCGGTGTCGATCGGGCATTCGCAGGTCGGCTATCATCCGGCGCGGACGAAACGGGCGATCGTCGAATGCGATCCCAACATGGAGGCCCCCGGCGCGGTCCGTGTGCTGAAGGTGGCGGACGACGGCTCGTTGCGCGAGGTGCTCGCCGCCGAGGCGAAGCCGTGGGGCGACTACCTCCGCTACCGCTACTTCACGGCCGACTTTTCGGCGGTGCGCGAGGAGGGCGCGTACGTGCTCGAGTGCGCGGGCGTGCGCACGGCGGCGTTTCGGATCGCGAAGGACGTGTATGCCGACGCGTGGCAGCCGACGCTCGACATCTTCTTCCCGGTGCAGATGGACCACATGCGGGTGCGGGAGGCGTACCGGATCTGGCACGACCGTTCGCACATGGACGACGCCCGGCAGGCTCCCGCCAACAAGCCGCATTTCGACCTCTACACGATGGGGCCGACCACCGATTCGCCGTTCGCCGCGGGCGAGCACATTCCCGGGCTGACGGTTGGCGGCTGGTACGACGCCGGCGACTTCGACCTGCGCACCCAGACCCACTATTCGCTCGTGCGCACGCTGGTGCACACCTGGGAGGACTTCCGCCCGGAGCGCGACGAGACCCTGATCGACCAGCGGCGGCAATACGTGGAGATGCATCGGCCCGACGGCGAGGCGGACCTGCTCCAGCAGATCGAGCACGGCACGCTCATGCTCCTGTCGCAGCATCGCGTCTTTGGCCACGCGATCCACGGCATCGTCGAGCCGGACCTCCGCCAGTACACACATCTTGGCGACGGTGCCTCGAAGACCGATGGGCTCGTCGACGACCCCAACGACCCGGAGTCGCCGCTCGACGACCGGTTGGCGTTCACCACGGAGACGACGGCGCTCAACTACGGTTCGGCGGCGGCGCTGGCGGCGGCGAGCCGGGCGTTGCGCGGGTTTCGCGACGAGTTGGCCGACGAATGCCTGCGCACGGCGGTCCACGTCTGGGACATGGAGCACGCGCGCGAGCCGAGGCTCTACCGTTTCGGCAACACCACCGGAGGCGATGTCGGACTCGAGGAGCTCTCGGCCGCGGTCGAGCTGTTCGTGGCCACGACGGACCTGCGCTACGCCGCGCGGATCCGAGAACTCACCGCGTCGCTCGGGGAGGTTTTCGCCTTCGGGATGCTCGATGCGGTGCGTGTCGCACCGTCGATGGACGAGGCCTACCGGACGGGGTTGTTGGCGCGCGTGCGGCGGGAGCTTGTGAAGTTCGCGCCGATGCGGGCCGAGAATCCGTATGGCGTGCCGATCACGCGGCGGGGGTGGGCGGGCAACGGCTTCGTGGTCCGTCTGGGACTGCTCGCCTACGAGTTGCGGAAGGCGTTTCCCGCCGAGTTCGACGGTGGGGATGTGCTTCGCGCCGTCGAGTATCTGCACGGCTGCCATCCGGATTCGGACATTTCGTTCGTGTCGGGGGTGGGGGCGCATTCGAAACGCGTCGCCTATGGCAGCAACCGCGCGGATTTCTCGTTCATCGCCGGCGGCGTTGTGCCGGGAGTTTTGATACTCAATCCGGATTATCCGGAGAACAAGGAGGACTGGCCGTTCTTCTGGGGCGAAAACGAGTATGTGGTCGATCTGGGGGCGAGCTACATCCGCCTCGTGCACGCGGCCCAGGAGGTCGCGGCGGAGTAGGGCGGCGCCGGAAGCGGCCCTGCGGCGATTTAGCGCGAACTCCCGGCTCGCCTCCGGGCGCGGGTTTTGTATTCGGTGGGAGCGATGCGTCCCAGCGAACTCCTCGTCTTCTGTCTTCTCGGAATGGCTTCGGCCGGTTTGGCGGCCGAGGCCGTTTGGTCGCCGGTGCGATGGCATGGGGAGGAGGCGCGTTGTTCGACCCGCGGGGCGGTGCACGCGGTGGTGTCGCTGGCCCGGGCCCGCCTGATCTATCTGGGGGCGGCGGATGGTTCGTGCAACCTGCTCGATGCCCCGCGGCCGGCGGTGATGCCCGCGACTGCGTCGGACTCGCCCAACTGGGGCGGGCACCGGTTCTGGCTCGGGCCGCAGAGCCGCTGGGTGTGGCCGCCGCCGGTCGAGTGGGAGCATGCGGCGGCGGTGGCGGTCGACGAACACGACGGGGTGCTCCGGGTGGAGCACCCGCGCGGGAATTCCGACTATCCGGTGCTCGTGCGTGAGTATGAGTGGAACGGCGACAGCCTGCGCTGCACCGTGCGCTGGTCCTGCGACGGTCGCCCGTATTACGGGATGCATGTGGTCGCGGTGGAGACGCCGTTCTCGGTCGCGGCGGCGCGGGTGGTCTCGCCGGAAGTCCCGGAAGGGCTGGTCGATGTGCAACTCGGCGGGCCGGTGGTGCGCGGGCTGCTCGAGCATCCGGCGGTGCAGGCGGAGCCGGATCGCATTTTGCTTTTCGCGGGGCGCAAGACGGCCAAATGCGGCTTCGCGGTGCAACCGCTCGCCATCGAACGCGGGGCGGGCTGGCGGCTGGAAATGGCGCCCGGTCCCTACGAGGGGCGGGTGCAGAAGTCGCCGGACATGGGCTATCTGAGCCAGGTGTGGGTGGGCGGTCCCGAGGTGCCGTTGGCCGAGCTCGAGCAGCTCACGCCGTATTTGCTCGGCGATACCAATGGGCAGTGTTCGAGCACGGTGTACCTGAAGGCATCGGCGCCGGTGTCGGTGGCCCGACAGTGATGCCGGTGCTCATGGGGACGGCGTAGCGTTGGGCGCCACGCATCGCCGGAACCAGGGTGCCGCCGGACGGTGCGAGCGAGCCCGCACGCGAATCGGAGATTTCGGCCGGGGCGATGCGGTCCGATCGATGGCCGCGACGACTGGAGCGTCCGCACCGTATCAGGCGTGCCGGCGACGTCGGCGCGCGAAGACGAGGGCGATGGAGGCCGCGCCGAGGGCGCAGGCGTACGTCGCCGGTTCGGGAATCGCGGTTTCGAACGAGGTGGCAAGCCGGACCTCGTCGACCGCGAAGGTCGAGTTGGCTCCGGTATAAAGGCGGATCTGGTCGAAGGCGCTCAGGTCGAGCCCGGTCATCTCGAAGAAGGTCTGTGCGGCGAGGCCGTCTTCACCGGCCGCGAGGGTCGGGTTGATCCAGAGTGAAAGGGTGTCGGTGCCGCTGGAGGGGTTGTACTCGATCTTGAGCAGGATGAAATCGGCGCCGCTGGCGGAGTTGGCAACTGCGGATACGCCGGTGCGGATGCCGTCCTGCGTCGCGCCGTCGAGCGCGGTCAGGGCCCAGTTGTTGACGACGAGGAGGTGCCGTCGGAGACGACGTAGTTGCCCTTGCCGGCGGTGTAGCCGCGGTAGCCGCCGACGCCGATCAGGTCGTTCTGCGCGTCGGTGCCCAGACTGAGATTGAACGCATTGGCGGAGCCATCGGCCGCGGCGAGCGTCGTGCGGTAGCCGACGAAGCTCAGCCAGATGGTGTCGTCGCTGGTGGCCCCGCCGATGGTCTGGTTGAGCGAGAAGGTCGTCCCCGAAACGATGGTGCCTCCGGCGGTCGCGACGGTGTTTCCTCCGTCGGAGGTGAGCACGTCGGGAAATGCCAAGGCCGTGGCGGAGCCGTCGCCGTCGTAGTAGAGCGTTTCGGCGCAGAGGGGGAGGACCAGCAGCAGAAACGTTGCAGGAACAACACGACGCAGTCGGCGAATCGATGGGCGGGCCATGGGCATGGAGGGAAGCGGCGGCAGTGCGCCCGGAGCGGGTCAATAGGGGAAACCCTGCCGGTCGCTGAAATGGTGCGCCCCAGGGCGCCCCCGGCCCTCTCCTCAGCCGCGATGAGGCGGTCGCGAGGCGAGCGTCGAGGGGACGAGCGCCAAACCATCGGTGGCGAGTTCCCAGCACGAGTGCTTCGCCCGATCTTGGACAAGACCAGATCCGCGCGGGGACCCGGCGGCGGGCGATTCGGTCCAGTCCGGCGTTGCGCCGTGGCCCGCTTCCTGCGGGGAATGGCGAGACCTCTCCGCGCCCGACCATGGCAGACCAACCAGATCCTTCCCGCGGCTTCGAGCCGTACATCCCTGCCGCCACCCGCCTTCCCGAGTTCACGCTGCGTGCCCTGATAACGGGTACGCTGCTGGGGGTCGTCTTCGGCGCTTCGTCGCTCTATCTCGTGCTCAAGGTCGGCCTGACCGTGAGCGCCTCGATCCCCGTGGCGGTGATCTCGCTGGCGCTCTTCCGCGGCTGGGCGCGGCTCGGCGGCCGCGACGCGTGTCCGTTGAGTGGCGACGCAAAACCATGAAACCGCACCAGCTGCTCGCCGAGGCTCGCCTGTCCGGCGGCGTGCTCACGCTGCACGAACACGGCGGCACGTACTGTGTGCGGCTCGGCGGGCGCGAGCTGATGCACTCCGCGGCGACGAGTTCGGAGCTGAGGCTTGGCGAGGTCGGCGTGGCCAGGCTCGGGCGCGGCGGCGGGCAGACGGTGCTGATCGGCGGACTCGGTCTCGGGTTCACGTTGCGCAGTGTGCTCGAGCACACCGGTGCGGGCGTGCGGGTGGAGGTGGCGGAACTCGTGCCCGAGCTGGTCGCGTGGAACCGGGAACACCTGCGCGGGCTGAATGGCGGGTTGCTCGACGAGCGCCGCGTGTGCGTGCGCGAGGGCGACGTGTTCGAACTGCTGCGCCGCGCGCGACCGGCGACCTACGCGGCGATCCTGCTCGACATCGACAACGGCCCGACGGCGATGGTGCAGGCGTCGAACTCCCGGATGTACGACCCGAGCGGCCTGCGCCTGCTCGCATCGGTGCTGGCGCCCGGCGGGCGCCTGGTCGTCTGGTCCGCCGGTCCCGACCGTGCCTTCGAGAAGCGCCTGCGGCAGGCCGGGTTCCTCGTCGAGACCTTGCCGGTCAAACTGCATGCCGGCTCGCGGCAGGAGGCGGGTCGGCTGTTCGTGGCGGACAAGGCGCGATGAAGGACCGCGGGTATCCGGGTTGCGTTGGGAAAACGGATTCGGGTGGTCCGTGAAGCGCCTCGGAGGCGCGCGTGGAGCGAGATGCGGAAAATTGCCCTGGCGGGGCTTCGGCTTAGATCCGTGGTCGCGGTGCTCCGGATGCTCCGGCCTGGAACTGGGCGATCCCGACCGAGGGATCCTTCGCGCGCCGGATAATTGGGGATGGGGGGCGCAGGTTCGTCGCTCGACTCGTTCTCCGTTTTGGTGAGACTCGCCGGCGGTGACGGCCCGCGATCGCGGTGGCCGGCGGGCCGGCACCATCCAGCAAACCACTACCACATCCGGCTGCCGCGACACCTGTTCCCTATGAAGAAAGCAATCGTCGAGTTCATCGGTACGTTCTTCCTCGTGTTCACCATCGGCATGACCGTGATCGCGCCCGGCGCGGGCGCCATGGCGCCGCTGGCCATCGGCTCGGTCTTGGCGGTGATGATTTTCGCGGGCGGCCACATCTCGGGCGGCCATTTCAATCCCGCGGTCACGCTGGGTGTCTTCCTTCGGGGCAAATGCTCCGCGAAGGATGTGGTGCCGTACTGGATCGCCCAGTTCGCCGCGGCGGCGGTGGCGGCGGCGACCGTGCAGTACCTCAAGCCGGCCGAGGAACTCGCCAAACTGACGGCGGCTGCGCCCGCGGTGGGCCCGGCTTTGTTGGTGGAATTTCTGTTCACCTTCGCTCTGGTGTGGGTGGTCCTGAACGCCGCGACCGCCAAGGGCACGGCCGGCAACTCGTTCTTCGGGTTGGCGATCGGCTTCACGGTGCTGGTGGGTGCCTATTCGGTCGGATCCATCTCGGGCGGTGCGTTCAACCCGGCCGTGGCGCTCGGTGTCACGATCATGGGTCTGTCCGCTTGGGGCAGCATCTGGATCTTCCTGGTGGCGAATCTCGCGGCCGGCGCCGCGGCGGCGACCGCGTTCAAGCTGCTCGCCGAAGACGCGGACTGAACTGGGACCAGAGGCGAGCGTCGAGGGACGAGCGCCCTGGTTGTCCATCGAGCGGCGGAGTCGAAAGGCTCCGCCGTTTGTTTTGTCCCGAAGCCAATCCGCAACGGGACGCAGCGCGCTACGTGCAGGCCATGTCGAGCGGGAGCTCGCAATTGGGCCGGGCGATGACGCCGGGGTAGGGCTCGAGGGCGAACAACCGGGTCGGTTCGCGCAGCAGGTGTTCGTCGCACACGGCGAAGAGTTCGGCCTCGGTGCGGGCGTGGCGCATCGCCTTGAGGAAGCGGCTCCCGGGATCGACGCTCTGGGCGACGAAGTTGAGATGCTTCTTGAGCCGGCCGGTGCGGGCGAACTCGGGCGTGTCCGGGTTGGCCGTGGCGCGGTGGAGGCGCGCGATGTATTCACGGACATCGGCCAGCGTGGGCGCGAAGACGGGTTCGCCGGCGAACTGCTCGCGGAGTTGACGGAAGATCCAGGGGTTGCGGATCGCGTGGCGGCCGACCATGAGGCCGGCGCAGCGCGTCGCCTCGAGCACGCGCGCGGCTTTGGCGGGCGAGGAGATCTCGCCGTTGGCGAGCACGGGGCAGCGCAAACGCTCGGCCGCACGTTGGGCGAACTCGTAATGGGGTTCCCCCCGGTACAGCTCCTTCACGCTGCGGCAATGCACGCTGAGCAGGTCGACGTCGTTGGCGTCGACGATTTCGAGCAGCCGTTCGAAGGTGGCGCCGTCGTCGAAGCCGATGCGGGTCTTCACGGTGAAGAGCCCGGGGGTGGCCGCGCGCAGGGTGCGCAGGATGCCGTCGACTTTGGCGAGGTCGCGGTGCAGGCCGCCGCCGACGTTCTTGCGGTAGATTTTCGGGGCGGGGCAACCGAGGTTCAGGTCGATGCCGGCGATCGGGAGGCGGAGCAGGTCGGCGGCGGCGCGCTCGAGATCGGGCAGACTTTCGCCGATGAGCTGGGCGAAGACCGGTCGGCCGGTACTGTTCTCGGTGATCGAGCGCACGATGTGGGGCTCGAGTTTCGAGGTGGCGTGGACGCGGAAGAACTCGGTGACGAAGTAGTCGGGCGCTCCGTATTCACCGATCAGGTTCATGAACGCCAGGTCGGTGACGTCCTGCATCGGCGCGAGCGCGGTCAGCGGCAGGCCGGGGCGGAGTGGCGGGGGCAGTGGGCGTGGTGCGCTCACGGGTGGCGGCAGATGGGGCGATTGGGAGGGGCGACGTGCTCACGCAAGTCGCCACGGGAGGGGGAACGAGGCGCCTCAGAACGGCGGCTTTTCGTCTTCCTCGTCGTCGTCTTCCTCGTCGGAGTCGTCGTCGTCTTCGGCCTGTTGGCGGAGCACGCGTTCGAGGATCTCGGTCATGTCCTCGACGGCATCGTAGACGCCGCGGGCGACGAAGACGGGTTTTTTCTGCTGGAGGGCGAGCACGAGGGAATCGCTCGGGCGGGCGTCGACTTCGACGATCTTGGTGCCGAGTTCGTTGCTCATCGTGAGGATGATGCGGGCGAAGAAGGTGCCGTTGTCGACGTCGTTGACCACGACGCGTTCGAGAGTGATGCCGAGACCGAGGAAGATGTTGCCGATCAGGTCGTGCGTGAGCGGGCGATCCTTCTTCACGCCCTGCATCGTCATCGAGATGGCGTTGCCGACGGCGTGGTCGACGTAGATGACGAAGTTCTTCCCGTCGTCGCCAAGGAATACGGCACAGCCGTTGGCGGTGGGCATGACTCCCTTGACGGAGACTTCGACGACATCGTTCTGCATGGGGCGGGGAATGTGTGGGGCGCCCGGAGCGACTGCAAGTCGGGAGAGGTGCGGGCGCGACCTGGTGCTCGGCCCGGCGCGACTTGACCTTTGCCGTGCCCCCGGTTCCTGCGCGCAACCTCGGTCATGCACGGTCGGACTCCACGACAGGAATCGCGTGGGTCGTCGCGGATGGGGTGGGACCGAGCCCGTGCCGAAGTCGCCACGCTCACCGAATTTTCAAACCTCCGGTCTGGCCCTCGGGCGCGCTTGCATGAGAATCGACGCGATGCCTCGCTCCTCATCGCTGCCGTGGAAGAAGACGTTCCGGAAGCTGCCTCCGGTGATTGAAAACGCCCTCGTGCACCTCCCGCCGGGCGCCTTGTGCGTGGTGGGCTGCACGAAGGTGCTCGCCGAGGCCGAGATCGCCGCGGGGCTGTACCGGCATCTCTGTATCGGGTCGATGGAGGCCCTGTCGCCGGAGACGCAGGTGCTGTTGCCGTCGCCCAACGTCGGCCCGACCAGCCACGCCAACGCGATCCCGGAGGAGCGGCCGCTCAAGGACCGGCCGAAGTACGCGAAGCTCATGCACGGCAAAGCGCCGTCGTGGCGCGGCGAGAAGAAGCACCGCACGACCTTCCGCCGCGAGGTCTGGCAGCGCGAACTGTTGCCGCCGGCGATGGCGCTGCTCGGTTTTCGGGCGCTGCCCAGGCCCGGCTCCGAGGCGGGTGTCGCGGTGCATTTCCAGGTGCAGGAACCGCTCGATCCGGCGCAGTCGGATTTTCGCGACAAGCTCCTGCGCTGCGTGAACCTGCTGCAGGAAAACGTGGGCGCGGTCGGCGTGCATCCAGTCGACCATGGCGAAGCCGACGCGTTGCGCGGCCTCTCGGAGGATCTCGGCTGGGTGCCGCTCGACGAGGCCTCGACCGAAGCCGTGCTGGCGCGGATCGCGCAGCGTTCCGCGGGGCAGGGCGGTGAGGTGTTCCGGCTGATGCGGGAACGCTTCGACTGTATCCGCAAGCTCGAGCCGCGGCGGATCCTTCACAGCGCGCGCGGTTTCGTGGGCTACTTCCTCATCGACTACTGCGACAACCTCGCGGTGTTCGAGAATCTCGAGGTCGACAACGCCCTCTACGTGGTCCGGGCCGACGCAGATTCCCTCCGCCGCATGACCCGTCAGGAGCTCTTCGCGCGGGTGGGCGAGGGCGTCGAGCGCATCGTGCACACCAAAGATTGGATGCAGCGGCTCGACAACATCGTGCGCCTCGCCCGCGACGACCAGAGCCCGCGCGACGGCGAGATGATCTGAGGCGTGCTGATGCTGTCGAGAGGCGAGCGTCGAGGGACGAGCGCCAAGCCACCGGTGGCGAGGTTTCAGTACGATTGTTCCGCTCGATCTCCTCTGTGATCGGCCCCTCGACGCTCGTCACTCGTCACTCGACCGAATGCTTACGGTTGAGGCGTGAGGCAACCACCGGACCGTAGGGGCATCGCTGGCAAAGCCCGCGGACGCCGTCCGGCGGCATCGAATTGTCTGGAGCCACGCGCCGGGCGACGCCGCGCGCGCCTCAACCCGCCCGCGTGCCGGCGGCGCTGGCGTCGTAGCCGGCGAGCGTGCCGACCTCCTGCTGGAAGGACCGGCTGCGCATGCGCTGAAGCAGCGCCTGCACGCTGGGGTGGTCGAAATGCACCTTCGGCACCACGAGGTCGAAGGCCACCTCGCCGATCGCGATGAACTCCAGTCCGCACGCGGCCGCGATCGCGCGCGGCCCGACCGCCACATCGGCGCGGCCCTCGCGCAGGGCGCGGGCGCACTCCCAGTGGCTGCCGAGCTCGGACCCGTAACCGGAGACCTTCGACGCCGGCACCTTCAGGCGTGCGAGTTCGCCGTCGAGCCATTGGCGGCTGCCGGAGCCGGGTTCGCGGTTGATCAGGCGGATCTGGCCGGCGGCGAGATCCTCGGTGCCGCGGAAACGGGCGCGCACTTCGGGGCGCACCATCCAGCCGTTCTCCCAACGCGTGAAGCGCAGCACCTGCCAGTGTCCGGCCGGGTCGAGCCGGCGCACGTGGCGCAGATTGTCGTCGGCGTCTCCACTGTTGAAATGCAGCCCGGCGACATGCACCCAGCCGTCGGCGAGCAACTGGAGTGAGCGGGCGCTGCCGCTGTTGATCCAGGCGCAGCGGCCGGTCGCCGCAGTGGCGGTGCCGGTTTCGCCGCCGCGTAGCAACGCCAGTGCGGGGTCGCAGCCGGCGAGCAGGATGTTGCGTTCGAGCTCGGCGGGCGCGCGGTGCGGGCGCGCCTCGGCGCGGCCCTCGACCCAGGCAAGCACCGCATCGGACTCGTTGAAACCACCGCCGAGGGAGTCCGCAGTGTCGGCGGGGTGGGCGACCCAACGTGAGGCCACCTTGGCGACGGCGAGCCGGGTCCCGGCGGAGAGCTGCGGCTGCGCGAGTTGCACGGCGAGGCCGGAGGTGTGGCGCGGCGCGACCGCGCCGAAGATGTCCTCCACGCTGCAACCCAGCTCGGCGGCGAGGCGGAGAGCTACCTGGACGTTGGGTTGCGTGCGGCCGGACTCGACCATGCTCAAAAATTGCCGCGAGACGCCGCAACGCGCCGCGAGGTCCGCCTGTTGCAGGCCGGAATTGCGTCGGAGCGCGGCCAAACGGCCCTTTTCGCTGCGCGCGGGTTCTTTTTCGGCACGGCTCATGGTCTCGGCATGTCGCTTGCTGACGACATTGTGTCTATGGAGAGCGACATTTGTTTCGGTTCCGTTCGGTCGGGGAAGAGCGGCAGGCGTGCCAGCGGCATGGGCAAATCCATGGCGGGCGCGGCCTTCGGTGTTTTAGTGACGACGGCGACGCTGGCGCAGTCGGCCGACGACGCCAAGCCCAACGACACCGCCGTCTCCGTGCCCGCCGACGCCGCAGTCTTCAAGCTCGGCACCGTGTCCGTTTACGGTGAGGCGCCGGCCGGTGCGGATCTCACACCGGTGCAGATCGATTCCGCGAAGATCGCGCTGCTCGAAAAGCGCGATGTCGGCGAGGCGCTGGCGACGCTGCCGGGTGTGACGCTCACGCGCTTCGGCGGACGCAACGAGACCTCGGTCTACGTGCGCGGTTTCGGCCGCAACCAGACGCCGATCTTCATCGACGGCGTACCGGCCTACGTACCGTACGACGGCTACGTCGACCTCGGGCGTTTCACCACCTACGACATCGGCACGATCTCCGTGGCGAAGGGCTTCAGCTCCGTGCTCTACGGCGCGAACACCATGGGCGGCGCCATCAACCTCGTCTCTCGCCAGCCGCAGGCCGCGTTCGAGGGTCAGCTCGCCGCCGGCCTCTTCTCGGGCGACGGCCGCGAGGCCAGCCTCAACGTCGGCACGAAACAACAATCCTGGTACGCGCAGCTCGGCGTCTCGTACGCCGAGCGCGATTCGTTCCCGCTCTCCGACGACTTCGTGCCTGTGGCCGCCGAAGACGGCGACGACCGCGAGAACGCCGCCTCCACGGACTGGAAGGTCAGCGGCAAGGTCGCCTACACGCCGAACCCGACCGACGAATACGCGCTCGGTTTCGTGCATCAGGAAGGAGACAAGGGCACGCCGCCCTACACCGGCGCGCTCTCCGGCTACTTGAAATACTGGCGCTGGCCGAAGTGGAACAAGCAGACCGTCTACTACGTCTCGAGCACCAAGCTCGGCGAGTCCAGCTACCTCAAGCCCCGCCTCTTCTACGACTGGTACGACAACGCGCTCGACCAGTACACCGACGCCACGTTCACGACGTTGCGCACCGGCTCCTGGGCCCCCAGCCACTACAGCGACCACTCCTACGGCGCGTCCATCGAGGCCGGCACCGAGTTGTTGCCGGCCAACACCCTCAAGTTCGCCGCCCACTACAAGTTCGACCACCACGACGAGCAGATCGTCAACCAGCCGCACTTCCTCTTCGAGGACCGCACGATCTCTGTCGGCCTCGAGGACACGTGGCACCTGTCCACGGCGTTCGATTGGTTGGTCGGCCTCGGCTACGACTGGCGCAAAGCGTTGCGCGCCGACCAGGTCAACCCCGACAACACGCCGGTGCGCCTCACGTCGTTCGACGGGTTCACGCCGCAGACCGGACTCTTCTACACGCTCGGCAACACCGGCACCGTCTACGCGACCGTCGCCCACAAGAGCCGTTTTCCCACGATCAAAGATCGCTACTCGTACAAGTTCAACACGGCCTTCCCGAACCCGGACCTCAAGCAGGAGACCGCCGTGCACTACGAGATCGGTTACAACGGCAAGCTCGCGCCCGGTCTCACCACGCAGGCAAGCGTCTACCTCAGCCGCATCCACGACGCGATCCAGAGCGTGAGCCGGGTCAACGGCACCACCCGTTCGCAGAACCAGAATGTGGGCACGGTGGAGAACTACGGCCTCGACCTCGGCCTCGAGTACGCCGTCGGCGACACCTTCACGGTCGGCACGAGCTACACCTACCTGCACCAGAAGAACCTCACCAACCCCGCGATCATGGCCACCGACACGCCCGAGCACTCCGGCTCGCTCTACGCCGACTACCGGGCGCTTCCGTGGCTGAGCGTGATCCCGAGCCTCGACTTCTCCTCGTGGCGCTACGCGTACACCGATGGCAGCAGGCTCGCCGGCTTCGCCACCGCGGGGTTCAAGCTCTCGTTCCACCTCCCGCACGGCATCACCGTCAACGCCGGCGTGGGCAACGTCTTCGACAAGGACTACAGTTTGCAGGACGGCTATCCCGAGGCCGGCCGCAACGGGTACGCAAACGTCCGCTACACGTTCTGAGGACGCCGCCATGCCTGCCTTCTTCGCACTCGAAAATCCGGTGGTCCTTGGTGGGGCGAACCCTCCGGGTGAGCCGCGGCTCGTCTGGGACGACGCGCCGTACCTAGCGCCGGCGCCCGGCGGCAACGCCTTCGCCACGATGCTCCCGCGCGTCGTCGGGAAACGCGTCGCCGTGATCGGCCGTTTCCTCCAAATCGAGCGGCCACCGGCAATGGAGGGCGACTCGTGAGCGAAGCGGTGGCAGGCGAGTCGCACGGCTCGAGAGTGTCCGCTCCCGGCCGAGCGAGAACACAGAATCTTGTCCCGATCGGGACAAAAATCTGTGTTCTCGCCGGTCGGTTCGCGCAACGGGCGGCGACCCTCCGGTCGCACCTTGGCGGCATGGGGCTTCGCTACGCTTTGCTCGGCGTGGCGGTCCTTGCCAGTGTCGCGATCTCGCTGCGCTATGGCGCACATCCGTTGTCCTGGGCCGATCTCGGACAGCTCTGCTTCGATGTCGATGGCGCGACGGTCGGCCGGGCGACGGTGAATGCACTTGTCTACGACATCCGGTTGCCGCGCATCGTCGCGGCGCTCGCGATCGGTGCCGGGCTCTCCGTGGCCGGCGCATCGTACCAGGGGTTGTTCCGCAACTCCCTTGTCTCGCCCGACATCCTCGGCGCCTCCTCGGGCGCGGCGTTCGGCGCGGCGCTGGGCATCATGCTCTCGTGGAGCGTGCTCGGTATCCAGGGATTGGCGTTCGCGAGCGGGCTCAGCGCGGTGGCGCTCACCTACGGGCTCAGCCGTGGGGTGGGCGGGGGCACGTTTACGTTGAAGCTCGTGCTCACCGGCATGGTGGTCGGCAGCCTCGGCATGGCTGGCGTGGCGGTCATCAAGACGTTGGCCGATCCGTACTCGAAACTCCCCCTGATCACCTACTGGCTGCTCGGCAGCCTCTCCTCGGTCACCACTCCCGATGTGCAGCTGCTCCTGCCGCCTCTGGCGCTCGGGGTGGCGGTGCTACTCGCGCTGCGTTGGCCGCTCAACGTCATGGCGCTCGGCGAGGACGAGGCACGCGCGCTCGGCGTGCCCACGGGTACGGTACGTGTGCTCACGTTGCTCAGCGCCACGCTCGTGACCGCGGTCGCCGTTGCCGTGGCCGGTGTCATTGGATGGGTGGGCCTGATGGTGCCGCATCTCGTGCGCTTCATGATCGGGCCGAACCACCGCGACCTGCTGCCGGCGTCGCTTTTGCTCGGCGCGCTTTTCCTGCTCTGGGCCGACAATCTCGCGCGCTGGCTCTTCGTCGTCGAACTGCCGCTCGGCGTGGTCACCTGCGCCTGCGGGATTCCGATCTTCCTCGTGTTGCTGCGCCGCGCCTCGCGCAGCTGGAACGACTGATGAAAACGAATACTCAAGTCCCTCATCGTGGTGGGCTCGTTTCCGGGGTAGGGCGAGGCGTCCTCGCCGACGTGTCCGCCGAAGCCATGGCGAAGGCGGAGCCGCGGCTCACCGGGACGGTTCGCCTTACCTCCCAACCTTGGCCCGGCCTCGGTCCGGCTGATCTGCCATGAGCCTCGTTCTCGACAATGTTTCCTGCGGCTACACCCGCCGCCCCGTGCTCACCGGTGTCTCGCTCACGGTCGCCGAGGGCGAGTTCGTCTGCCTGCTTGGCCCCAACGGATCCGGCAAGACAGCGCTGCTCAAGACATTGGCCGGCATCCTGCCGCCGCTCGGCGGACACATCCGCATCGACGGCCGCGAGTGGTCCGAGCTGCCGGTGCGTGAGCGTGCCGCGCGGCTCGCCTACGTGCCCCAAGCGCACGCGCCGCTCTTCGCCTTCCGCGTGCTCGATGTCGTCGCGATGGGCCGCACCGCGCGCTGGCCGCTCTGGTCGGGACCGACCGCCGTCGACTGGCACGCGGCGGAGACGGCGCTCGCCGCGGTGCAGATGAGCGCGTTCGCGGAGCGGCGCTATACCGAGCTCAGCGGCGGCGAACGCCAGATGGTGCTCGTCGCCCGGGCGCTTGCACAGGAAGCGCGTTTCCTCGTGCTCGACGAGCCGGCGTCGTCCCTCGATTTCGGCAACCAGGTGCGGATGCTGCAGACGTTGCGGCGCCTCGTGCGCGAGGGCTTCGGCGTGCTCATGGCGACGCATCATCCCGAGCATGCGCTACGCTGCGCGACTCGCGTGGCCGTGGTGTGCGAGGGGCGGCTGTCCCCCGCCGGTGCGCCCGGTGAGACGCTCACTGCCGACCGCCTCGAAGCGATCTACCGCGTGCCCTTCGTGGTCGCGAACCTCACCGACCACGCCGGCCAACATTTCCCCTTATGCGCTCCCCACATCGATTGATCACATTAGGTCCTGTCTCCGATCGGACCGGGCGGGGCCGAGCCCGCCTGTTGGCATTGGTATCCGATTGTAGGAGCCTGCTTGCAGGCGATTTGGATTCGGAATCGCCTGCAAGCAGGCTCCTACAGGAGGCGATGGCACTCAACGGTCCTACCAAGCTGATCCTGATGGCGTTGGTGTTTTCGATTTTCGCACCAACGGCGGGTGCGACCGTGACCGTCGTCGACGGCGCCGGGCGCTCGTTGCAGGTGCCGGCGAGGATCGAGCGCGCGTATGTCACCAGCCCCGTCGGCGCGGTGCTGCTCTACACGCTCGCGCCGGACCGGCTGGTCGGCTGGAACTCCAAGCTCGGGGCGGCCGAGAAACACTTCCTGCTGCCGAGCGTGCACGACCTGCCGACGCTCGGTGGTTGGTTCGGCGAGAACGGCAAGGGCAACCGCGAGACCCTGCTCGCCGCGCGGCCCGACGTGATTCTCTCCATCGGCTACAACGACCCGACCGCGATCGATTTCGCCAACCGGCTCCAGCAGCAGCTCGGCATCCCGGTCTTCCTCGCCAGCGGGCGGATGCTCGACACCGCGGCGACCTACGAGTTGGTCGGCGACCTGCTCGGTGTGCCGGAGCGGGCGAAGAGCCTCGCCGTCTACACGCGCCGCGCCTTCGCCGCCGCGAAGACGTTGGCCGAATCGGTGCCGCCCGCCGCGCGACCGACCGTCTACTACGCCGAGGGACTGCGCGGGCTGCAGACCGATTCGACGGAATCGATGCACACCGAGCCGCTCGACTTCCTCGGGCTCGAGAACGTCGCCGCGCTCGCCGAGACCAGCGGCTTTGGTCGCGCCCCCGTATCGCTCGACCAGGTCATCGCATGGCAACCGCAGGTCATCCTCGCGTGCCCCGAAAGGGCGCAGCGCGACGGCTCGTGGGCGCCGGAGTGGCTCGACGACCCGACGTGGCGGCAGGTGCCGGCGGTGGCGGGCAATCGCGTGTATTTGATTCCCGGAGCTCCGTTCAACTGGTTGGACCGGCCGCCGTCGGCCTCGCGCGTGCTCGGCGTGAAGTGGCTGCTCTGGGTGCTGTACCCCGAGCGCGTGGACTTCGACATGGTGGCGGAGACGCGGGAGTACTTTCGGTTGTTCTACCGGTACGAGATGGAGGAGGCGGAGGCGCGGGCGATTCTCTTCGCTTCGCGGCCGCAACTCGTCACGCCCACGCCATGAAGAAACCACGGACGGATCCACTGGAAGCGTTCACGCTCGCCCCGATCGGCGAGGTCGATTCGCCCTATCAGACTTTCGTCGACGGATGCGACTACCGCAGCGAGTCGCGCCTGGTGCTGCGGCCCGAGTTGGAGGCCGGACTGGTCGGCATCGAGTATTTCTCGCACCTCTCGGTGATCTACCGGCAGCATCGCAGCGCCGAGTGGCTGCGCGCGCGAGGGTGGGGCGATGCGCCGCCGCTCGTGTTGCCGGCCGAGGACGATCGGGCCGGGCAGGGCGTGTTCAGTTCCCGGGCACCGTGCCGGCCGGCTGCGCTCGGTTCCTGCGTGGTGGCGTTGCTGCGGCGGGAGCGGAACGTGCTGGTTGTGCGCGGCCTCGACGCTTTCCACCGCACTCCGGTCGTCGACGTGAAACCGTATGTGCCGCACTTCGACGCGTTTCCGGATGCGGCGGTGCCGTTGCATTGGGCCAAGGTCATGGAGTGCCCCGATGATGCCGCCCGCGCTTCACGGGAGATGCACTGGGATACGACGAACACCGATTTCGCGCTTGGGCTGCGCGTTGGCGTCGCGGCCTTGCGGCGGTTGGGGGTGGCGCGCGGTGTGCCGTTGCGGGCGGAACTGGCCTCGAGCACGTTCTTCGCGCACGGCTTCGAGATGGCGACCGGTTGCAGCCCGCTGCGGGCGACGATGGCCCACTCGGTCCGGGCCAACACGGAAACGCCCTGGACAGTGTGTCTGGTCCATGCCGGAGTCCGCCTCGACTACCAGCTCACCCGCCTGAACTGGCCCGATGCCGCCAGCATTCTCGCGGCCGACGAGGCGGCGCTCTGGACGGAGAGCAGCGTCCCGCGGGAGCCGGAGGAGCCGTTGCCATGAAGACGGCCGGTCACCTCGAACGGGCGGACCCTCGCCGGGGAGGGGGCGCGCGCGGATGCGAGAGATGCGGATGCCGACGGAGCGATCTGCTGGTCGCCGCCGTATTCGCAGTTGGGTTGCATGGGGGGCTCATCGCGCTCGGCGAATTGTTTCCGGGGGCTCGGCCGATGGCGGTGGAGGCGCCGGTGATCTCTGGGGATGAGAACGGATTCTTTGTGCCGACCGATGTGGCCGCGCCGGATTCAACCGGGGTGGAAGCCGCGGCGGTGGCGAGCGGGGCGGCGTCGGACCGGTTCATGGCGCAGACCGGGTTCGACCCGCGGGCGTTGGCACGCCCCGAACTCATGTGCGGCGAACGCAGCGTGGTGGTGCGGGTCGCGGCGGGATCGGTGCGCCCGGTTTTGTCGACCGGGGGCGGTTTCGGCGCAGCCCTTGGCGGTCCTGGCCGCGACGGAATCGGCGAATGCGGAGTTCCGCTCTTCGAACTGGCCGATCTGGATCAACCGCCCGCGGTGGTGAGCCAACCGCTGCCGCGTTATCCGGCGGAGCTGGCGCGGAGCGGCGCCAACGGGGAGGTGCTCCTGAGCTTCATCGTCGACGCGGAGGGTGTGGTGCGGTGTCCGCGCGTGGTCGAGTCGAGTCGGCCCGAGTTTCGCACTCCGGCGCTGCAGGCCGTGCGGTGGTGGAAGTTCCGGCCGGGCCGCAAGGACGGCCGTCGGGTGGCCACGCGGGTCGAAGCTCCGATCGCGTTCGCCATGCCCGATGCACGCACCTGAACGCAAGATGGTGACCCTCGAACCTTTTCCAATGAACACCACCGCTCCATTGACCAACTACAACATGAACGCCCGCGACTACAATGCGCGGGTCATGCAGGGCTTCTTCCGGAAGATCTATCCGGTGATCGCGGACGACATCCTCGCCCGCACCGGCGTGGCGCAGGGGTTCTGTGTCGATCTCGGCGGTGGCCCGGGAATGCTCGGCATCGAGTACGCGCGACGCACCGTGGCGCGTGTCGAGATTTGCGATCCGCTGCCGGGCTGCATCGATGTGGCGCGGGAGAACATCGCCGCGGCCGATCTGCTGGACCGCATGGACGCGCGGTTGGGCGCCGCGGAAGCGCTGCCGTATGAGACCGCCTCGGTCGATCTGGTGATGAGCCGCGGCTCCATCTTCTTCTGGAGCGATCAGGCAAAAGGCCTCGCCGAGGTGCAGCGCGTGCTGCGGCCGGGCGGCTGGGCGTTCATCGGCGGCGGCATGGGCAACGCGCAGCTGCTCGCCGAGATCAACGAGGCCCGGAAGGACGACCCGCAATGGGGCGAGGGCCGGCGCAAACGCATGGCCGAAAATCCGCCCGAGCATTACGAGGCGATCGTGCGCCGGCTCGGGCTGCCGGCGGCCGTCGAGGACGACGAGGTCGGCACCTGGATCGTCTGGCAGAAATGCTGAGGCGCGTCCCCCTTTCTTCCAACCTCTGTTGGCGTGTTTCCAGCTACCTCCGTTTCCCAGTCCATGAATGCTTCGAACCTTTCCGATTCCCCCGATCTCCTGAACGACGATCCGGTTTTTCCTGAAACCGAGACCAACCAGCGCCGCCGGCTCGATTTCCTCGGCTACGCGCCGTGCCCGCTGCGCAACGAATTGAAAGGGCGCCTGCACCGCCACTTCCGGGCGATCGCGGCGCGAGGGGGCGAGGCCCCGGCGTGGTTCATGCCGGCCGGCTGTCACTCGCCCAATCCCTACGATGAGCTCTGGCAGACAACCGATGCCGCGGCGCTGCCGGGTCTGATTTCCGAGACGGGCTTCGGCGACTACAACCGGCCCGAGTTCCTCAAACGTTGGTTCGACACGGGCGTTTTCGGCCCGGTCGAAGCGGGCGCGGTGCGGCCGGAGTTCCTCGACGCCGGATTGGTCGACCCGCAGGGCCAGTTTCACATCTACGGCGCCGTGCCGGAGGTGGTGCTCGTCGACCTGAATCGACTCGGCGATCGACCGATCCCGCGCACCTGGGCCGACGTCTTCCACCCGCGTTTTCGTCACGACGTGATCGTCAGCGGCGAACAGGGCGACATTCACGAGTCGCTCGTGTACGGTATCGGCAAAGACCACGGCGAGGCTGGTCTTGCGGCGCTCGGCGCCAACGTGGGCGACTTTTTCCACCCGGCCGAGATGGCGAAGATGGCGGGCTCCGCGAACCCGAAGGGCGCCGCGCTCTACCTCCTGCCCAACTTCTTCGCCAAGAGCTGCCCGCACAAACAGGCCACGCGCATCATCTGGCCCGAGGAGGGCGCGTATATGAATCCGCTCTATCTGTTCCGGAAAGCGGATGCCGGCCCGGCCGCGCAGCCGGCCCTCGACTATCTCTGCGGGGCGGAGTGGGGCGCCCATCTCGCCAAGGTCGGCTTCGTCCCGGCCCGGGCCGACTCCCCGCCGGCGCCGGGCAAGCTCCGCTGGGTCGGCTGGGACTTTGTCCGTACCCACGATCTCGAGGCGCTCAAGACCGCCAACAACGCCGCGTTTGTGCGCGGTTACGAGTCCACCCGATGAAAATGGCGATCGACACTCCGACTGTAGGAGCCTGCTTGCAGGCGATCCGTGCTCGGCGAACCAAAGGCTGTCGAATCGCCTGCAAGCAGGCGCCCACCTCCAGCCCCCGAAGCCTTCGCGTCCCATGAAACTCGTCACTGTTGCCGGCCCGCCCTCGTCGGGGAAAACTGCGGTCATCCTCAAGGCCCTCGCGCACCTGCAGCAGGCGGGCCGCAAGGTGGGGGTGGTGAAGTTCGACTGCCTCGCCAGCCAGGATGCCGAGCGGTTCCGCGCGGCGGGCATTCCCTGCATCACGGGGCTCTCGGGCAACTTCTGTCCCGACCACTACTTCATCACCAACATCGAGGACTGTGCGGCCTGGGGCCGGCGGCAGGAGCTCGATCTGCTCGTGAGCGAGAGTGCGGGCCTGTGCAATCGCTGCGCCCCGCACATCCGCGGCCACCTCGCCGTGTGCGTGCTCGACCATCTCGCCGGCGTGCACACGCCGCGCAAGATCGGCCCGATGCTCAAGACGGCCGACGTCGTGCTCGTGACCAAGGGCGACATCGTCAGCCAGGCCGAGCGCGAGGTGTTCGCGTTCCGGGTACGGCAGGTGAACGCCAAGGCGCGCCTGCTCTTCGTCAACGGCATCACCGGCCATGGCTCGTGGGAGGTCAGCCGGTTGCTCGACGCCGCGCCCGACAACGCGCCGCTCACCGACGGCAAGCTGCGCTTCTCCGTGCCGGCGGCGGTGTGTTCGTACTGCCTCGGCGAGACGCAGATCGGCGAGGAGCACCAGCACGGCACCGTGCGCAAGATCCAGATCGAGGAGGCGAACCATGTCTGAGGCTATTGCTGCTGGAGGGAGGAGCGTGCTCGCACGCGATTCTGGGCGTGAATCGCCGGATGGCGGCGGATCGCCTGCAAGCAGGCTCCTACAGGGGGCGGAAGGATCGCCTGCAAGCAGGCTCCTACAGGGGACGGAAGGATCGCCTGCAAGCAGGCTCCTACATGCGGAGACCAATTCGGAACCCGCTTTCGCCGATCCGCGTTGCGACGAATTTCTGCTGCTCAACAAGCTGCCCTCACGCGCCGCGCACCGCACGCTGCGGGCGTGGTGGGAGGCGCAGTCGTGGGATTTCCGGGCCGAGAGCGGCTGGGACTACGAACGGCTCGTCGATGGACTCGCGGCCTTCCTCGGCGCGCACGCGGCGATGGGCGAGGGCGCGACACTGCGCACGCTCGAGATCCGCCACGGGCGTGACAAGAGCGGCAACCCGGAGCAGTTCGACCTGATCTTCCGACCGGGCGACGTCGTTTGCCTCGTCGGCCCGACGGGCGCGGGCAAGAGCCGTTTCCTCGGCGACATCGAGTGCCTCGCGCAAGGTGATACGCCGACGGGGCGCACCGTGCTGATTGACGGCCAACCGCCGCCGGCCGAGTCGCGGTTCACTGGCGAGGGCCGGATCGTCGCGCAGATCACGCAGAACATGAACTTTGTCATGGATCTGCCCGTGGCGGAATTTCTCCAGATGCACGCGGAAAGCCGCGCGCTGGCGGCGCCGGAGGTGGCGATGCAACGCGTGCTCGACGCCGCGATCAGCATGGCCGGCGAGCCGTTCGGCCCGGAGACGGCGCTCACACAGCTCAGCGGCGGTCAGTCGCGCGCGCTGATGATCGCCGATGCGGCGTTTCTCAGCCCCAAGCCGGTGGTGCTCATCGACGAGATCGAGAACGCCGGCGTCGACCGTACCCGCGCTTTGGAGTTCTTCGTCGATCAGGGGAAGATCGTGCTGCTTTCGACGCACGACCCGCTGCTCGCACTCTCGGGCGCGCGGCGACTGGTGATCCGTCACGGCGCGGTGCAGCAGGTGATCGAGCCGTCGCCGCAGGAGGCGGCGAACCGTGAACGCCTCGCCTCGCTCGACCGTCGGCTGGCCCGATTGCGCGAGCGAATCCGCCATGGCGAGCGGCTCGATGAGCCGTGGGAGCAACTGGTGGGGGAGGCGCTAAAATGAAGCCGCTAACGCCCGCAGATCGGTTGCGATTCCGACCGGACGCGAGCACCTCGGCTGCCTCGCTCGACTCGCGCCAATCGCGGCGGGCCGAAGATCGGTCCTTCCATGGAGCCGGCGATGGGGAAGATCGATCTTGAGGATGGCCTCGATTCTCCCCGGAAATGGCACCGGCTTTCCCTGCTCCGAATGATCCGATGAAATCAGTATCCATTCTTCTCCTTGCGGCGGTTGTGTTGCTCGCGGGGCCTGCCTCCGCGGCCGAGGTGACCGTCTTCGCGGCGGCCAGCCTCTCGGATTCGCTCAAGGAGTTGGCTCCGCTCCACGCCAAGGCCACGGGTGACACGGTGCGTTTCAATCTCGGCTCCTCGGGTGCGCTCGCCCGGCAAATCCAGTCAGGCGCGCCGGCCGATGTGATCCTCTCGGCCGACGAGCTGCGCGTCGATCAGCTCGAGCAGGCCGGGCTGTTGGCGTCGGGCACCCGGCGCACGTTTCTGGCCAACCAACTGGTCGCCATCGTGCCGGACGATGAGGAGCTGCCGGTCGCGGCCCTCGCGGACCTGGCAAACTCCGCCGTGAAGCGCATCGCGATCGGCGAGCCCGCGACCGTGCCGGTGGGCACGTACACGAAGGCGCATCTCCAGAAAATGGGGTTGTGGGCCGGGGTGATCGAAAAGTGTGTACCCCTCAACAACGTGCGCGCTGTGTTGGCCGCGGTGGAGTCGGGCAACGTCGACGTGGGGTTCGTCTACCGCACGGATGCGCTGATCTCGAAGAAGGTGCGCATCGTCATCGCGGTCCCATTGGCCGAGGGGCCGGGCATCACGTACCCGGCGGCGGTGTTGCGCGAGGCGAAGGAGCCCGCGGCGGCGGCGCGTTTCGTCGCCTTCCTCGCGACGCCCGGGGCGCAGGCGGTGTTTGCCAAGTACGGTTTTCTGCCGGCAGATTGAGCCGTGGGGTCCTTGCTCCAGATCACCTTGTTCACCCTCGGCGTCGCGCTGCTCGCCACGTTGTCGATCCTGCCCGCCGGGGTGGCGCTGGGCTGGCTGCTGGCGCGGCGTCGCTGGCCGGGCAAGGTGCTGGTCGAGACGTTGGTGGCCCTGCCGTTGGTGATCCCGCCGGTGGCGACGGGCTTGATCCTGCTGAAATTGTTCGGGAAACACGGCCCGCTCGGCTGGTTGTGTACCCATATTTTCGGCATGGAGATCGTCTTCACGTGGAAGGCAGTTGTGCTGGCGACGGCGGCGATGTCGTTGCCCCTGCTGGTGCGCTCGGCCCGGGTCGCGTTCGAGGAGGTGCCGGAGCGGTTGGAGCAGGTGGCGCGCTCGCTCGGCGCCGGTGCGTGGCGGACGTTCTTCGCGGTGTCGCTGCCGCTGGCCCGGCGCGGGCTCGCGGCGGGCACGGTGCTGGCGTTTGCGCGCGCGCTCGGGGAGTTCGGGGCCACGGTGATGATCGCGGGCATGATCCCGGGCGAGACGATCACGCTCGCGCTCGGCATCTACCACGAGGTGCAGCTGGGCAACGACCCGGCGGCGTATTCCCTTCTCGGTGTGTCGGTCGCGCTCGCCTTCGGTGCCCTGGCGCTGAGCGAGTGGTTGCTGCGACGGAAGGCGGGGCGGGTGGCCGGGCGCGAATTCAGCCCGCCCGCTCCCGGTGTCGGGGCGAGCGGGCCGGAGGATTCGGGTGGGCTGGCCGAGTCGATGCGGGGGTGTTCTGACGGAGTGCCCGACGTGGCGCCGCCGGTTGCTCTCGTCTTGGACGGGGTGTGCTGGGCGGCGCCAGGCGGATTCTCGCTCGAAGTCTCCGCGCGGTTTTCTGGGCGGGTGACGGGACTCTTCGGGGTGTCCGGCTCGGGCAAGTCGACCCTCGCCGAGATCGTAGTCGGATTGCGGCGACCGTCGGCCGGACGGGTGGTGCTGGGCGAGTCGGTGCTGGCCGATGTCGGGCGGTGGGTGGCGGTGCCGACCGAGCGGCGGCGCATCGGTTTTGTGCCCCAGGAGGGGGCGTTGTTTCCGCATCTGAGCGTGCTGGGCAACCTGCGGTTTGCGGAGCGTCGAGCGCCGGTGGCGGGGCGGGAGCGGCGCCGCCACCAGATCGCGCGCCTGCTGGGCATCGCGGAGTTGTTGCCGCGGCCGGTGGCCGGGCTCTCGGGCGGCGAGCGGCAACGTGTGGCACTCGCCCGGGCGCTGGTGTCGGCGCCGCGTCTGCTGGTGCTCGACGAACCGCTCGCCGCGCTCGATGCCGCGCGCAAGGCGGCGATTCTGCCGTACCTGCGGCGGGTCCGCGACGAGCTCGGGATTCCGATGCTCCTGATCAGCCACTCGCGCGAGGAGGTGTTGGCGCTCTGCGACGAACTGGTCGTGATCGAGGACGGCCGTGTGCTGCAGCACGGGCCCGTGGCGGAGGTGTTCCGCCGGCCCGCGAACGATGCGGTGGCGCGCATCGTCGGTGTGGAGACGGTGCTGCCCGGGCGGATGCTGGGCGGGGAGGGGGCGATGGCGGCGGTGCAGGTCAACGGCCTGCGGCTGTTCGGTTTCGCCGACCGGTTGCCCGCGGGCACCGAGTCGGTGCTGGTGAGCATCCGGGCGGAGGATGTGATGCTGGTGCGCGAGGGCGGAGCGGGACGGACGAGCGCGCGCAACTGCTGGCGCGGCCGGGTGACGGCGTTGATCGACGAGGGCGCTTTGATGCGCGTGGAGTTGGATTGCGGCTTTCCGCTGGTCGTGCGTCTGACGCGCCAAGCCGCGGCGGAGTTCGAACTCGCGCCCGGCGCGGTCGTGTTCGCCGCGGTCAAGGCCCCCAATGTGCACCTGATGGCACGTTGAGCTGCCTGGAGTTGGACCGAGCGCGACGCTTCGCCAACTACCGGCCGTCCACCAGCGATTCTCGCCCGCCACCGAGCGTGCGTTGGTGGGCCGGGGTGGAGTGCGCGTATCCAGGAATGGGGGATTCCGGACAGCCGTGACGCTGCGATCGGCAACGTCGGTCGCTCGGGTGAGGTCTCCTCCGAAGGCGGTGGAGGGCCGCCTCCTGCCGACGCGCCGTCGGCCTTCGAACCGGCACGGACACAAGGCCCGGCGCTGCCGGCGAACGACAGTGCTACCGCTCAGCCGTGATGATGCGGTCGAGAGGCGAGCGTCGAGGGACGAGCGTCAAACCGGCGGTGGCGAGCTTCCATCACGAGTGCCTCGCTCGATCTCCTCTGTGCTCGGTCCCTCGACGCTCGTCCCTCGTCCCTCGACCGAATGCTTGGCTCAGAGCTGGATCGGCATGCCGATCTCGATGATCTGGTTGGCGGGGATGTTGAGGTAGTCCTTGGCGGAGCGGGCGTTGCGGCTGAGGAAGGCGTAGGTGGATTTCTGCCACTCCCACAGCGGGGTCTTGCCGCCGGTCAGGATCATCTCGCGGTTGAAATAGAAGGTCGTGCTCATCGGCTCGACCTTGACCCCGCAGGCTCGGATCCGGTCCACGAGGTTGGCGACATCGGGCGATTCCATGTAGCCGTAGCGGCCGACTGCGCGCCAGACGCCTTGGCCGAGCTCGCCGATGGTGAGCCGCTCCGCATCGGCGACGTGCGGTTCGGGTTCGGCCGAGATGCTCAGAAGCACGACAGTCTTCTGTACGCAGCGGTTGGATTTGAGGTGGTGGAGCAGGGCCAGCGGGGTGCCCTTGGCCGAAGAGGCCATGAAGATGGCGGTGCCCGGCACGCGATGGACCTCGTTGCCGGCGAGCAGCGACGGCGCCTCGATGTTCTCGAGGCCGCGACCGTAGACCTGGTCGTAGATCACCTCGCGACCGCGCTTCCAGACATGCATGAGCAGGAGGAGCCCGAGCCCGATCGCCAACGGCAACCAGCCGCCGTGGGGCACCTTCGGCACATTGGCCAGGAAGAAGGTCAGGTCGACCACGAGGAAGAGGGCACAGAGGGAGCCGGCGCCAAGCACCGACCATTTCCAGCGGCGACGTGCGACGAAGTAGAACGCGATGGTGGTCATCGTCATCGCACCGGTGACGGCGATGCCGTAGGCGCCGGCCAGCGCCTCCGAGGAACCGAAGCCGAGCACGGTGGCGATGGCGCCGACGGCGAGCATGCGGTTGACCAGGGGGAGAAAGATCTGGCCCTCGATCTCGGCGCTGGTGTGGCGCACATCGAGGCGCGGGAAGAACCCGAGCTGGATCGCCTGGCGGGTCAGCGAGAAGGTGCCGGAGATGAGCGCCTGGCTGGCGATGATCGTGGCGGCGATGGAGAGCAGCACCAGGCCGAAGCGGGCGGGGCCGGCCGGGGCGAGCACGAAGAACGGGTTGGCGATGTCCTCGGGATAGCGCAGGGCGTGGGCGCCCTGTCCGAAGTAATTGAGGACAAGGCCGGGGAGCACGACCCAGTACCAGGCGCGGGCGATGGCCTTGCGCCCGAAGTGGCCCATGTCGGCGTAGAGTGCCTCGACGCCGGTGAATGCCAGCACGACCGAGCCGAGCAGCGCCGCGATGGGCAGGTTTGGGGTGCTCGTGACGAGGCGAACCCCGTAGAGGGGATTGAGCGCCCACAACACCGACGGGTTCTGGACGATGTGCCAGATTCCCAGCCCACCGAGCACGGCAAACCAGACCAGAATGACGGGACCAAAGGCGCGGCCGATCACGTGCGTGCCCTTGTGCTGGACCCAGAACAGGCCGGCGAGAATCACGCACGCGATCAACGGGATGAACCGTGTGATGCCGGGCGCGACCGTGCGAAAACCCTCGGCGGCCGCGAGCACCGAGATGGCGGGGGTGATCAGGCCCTCGCCGTACAACAATGCCGCGCCGGTGAGGATGATGAAGATCCCGACGGTCATCTTCCGCATCGGGGAGTTGTCGGTGCGCTGCAGGGCGAGCAGCGCGAAGATGCCGCCCTCGCCGCGGTTGTCCGCCCGGGTGATGAAGGAGACGTATTTGAAGCTCACCACCAGCGTGAGCGACCAGAAGACCAGGGAGAGAAGCCCGAGCACTCCGGTGGCGCGGTCGCTCTCGGGCAGGTGCTGCAGGCACTCGCGGATGGTGTAGAGCGGGCTGGTGCCGATGTCGCCGAAGACCACGCCGAGGGCGCCCAAGGTGAGGGCGGTACGGGTGGCGGAGGCGGAACTGGCTTCGGAGGGTTGGCTCATCCGGAGCGCGCAGTGTGGGGACGGCGCGGTCCGGGCCAAGATGTTTCCGCGGCGGGAGCGGGCTTGGCAACGGCCTGCCGGGTCCTAACGTCGCGCGCATGTCGACCCAGTGGCAGCCCTGCAAGTCCTACGAGGACATCCTCTATCACAAGTGCGGTGGTATCGCGAAGATCACGATCAACCGCCCGCAGAAGCGCAACGCGTTCCGCCCGAAGACCGTGTTCGAGCTCTACGACGCGTTCCTCGATGCGCGGGAGGACCAGCAGGTGGGGGTCGTGCTGCTCACCGGGGCGGGGCCGCATACGGACGGCAAGTACGCGTTCTGCGCCGGCGGCGACCAGAGCGTGCGCGGGCATGCCGGCTACATCGGCGAGGACGGCGTGCCGCGGCTCAACGTGCTCGACCTGCAGAAGCTCATCCGCTCGATGCCGAAGGTCGTGATCGCGCTCGTCGCCGGCTACGCGATCGGCGGCGGCCATGTGCTGCATCTGGTGTGCGATCTGACGATCGCCGCCGACAACGGCATCTTCGGCCAGGTGGGCCCGGCGATGGGCAGCTTCGACGGCGGTTTCGGATCGAGCTACCTCGCCCGCATCGTCGGCCAGAAGAAGGCCCGCGAGATTTGGTATCTTTGCCGTCAGTACGATGCGCAGCAGGCGCTCGAGATGGGCCTGGTCAACACGGTTGTGCCCGTGGCGGAGCTGGAGGCCGAGGGGGTGAAATGGGCCGAGGAGATCCTCGAGAAGAGCCCGATCGCGATCCGCTGCCTGAAGGCGGCGTTCAACTGCGATGTCGACGGCCAGCAGGGCATCCAGGAACTGGCCGGCAACGCGACCATGCTCTACTACATGACCGACGAGGCGAAGGAGTTCCACCGCGCCCAGCGCGAGAAGCGCAAGCCCGACGCCCGGAAGTTTCCGTGGTTGGCGTGAGGCGGGCGCTCGTTGCGTGACCGGCCGTGGCGCCGGTCTCCGTGCCGGCGAGGCCGAGAGCTGTTCTCCCGAATAGTAGGAGCCTGCTTGCAGGCGATTTCGGATCCGCATGAAACGGATACGGAAAATCGCCTGCAAGCAGGCTCCTACGGGGAAGCGGCCGGCTCAGCCGTAAGCATTCGGTCGAGTGACGAGTGACGAGCGTCGAGGGGCCGATCACAGAGCAGATCGAGCGAAGCACTCGTGCTGGAAGCTTGCCACCGATGGTTTGGCGCTCGTCCCTCGATGCTCGCCTCTCGACAGCATCATCACGGCTCAGCCGTAGTGATTAAGTCGAGCGACCAGGGACGAGTGTAGAGGGCCGGAGTTCCGGAGTCAGATCGAGAGCCCCCTCGGGCAATCGCGTTGTGCACAATTGGTTTGGCGCTCGCCACTCGACGCTCGCCTCTCGTCTGCATCAACACGCCTCAGCCCTCGATCGCCTGGATGCGGCGGACGTGGCGCGGGTCGTTGCTGAACGGCGTCTCGAGCCAGAGCTGGGCGAGCTTCAACGCGAGCTCGAGCGACACCATGCGTTCGCCGAGGGCGAGCACGTTGCCGTCGTTGTGGTCGCGGTTGGCGATGGCGGTCTCCTCGCTCCAGCACAGGCCGCAGCGGATGCCCTTGACCTTGTTGGCGACGATGGCCTCGCCGTTGCCGGAGCCGCCGAGCACGATGCCGCGGTCATACTCGCCGCGCGCCACGGCCTCCGCCGCGGGGCGGATGTAGGTGGGGTAGTCGCAGGACTCGGCGGAATAGGTGCCGAAATCGCGGACAGTGTACCCCTGCTCGAGGAGCATCTTCTTGATCTCTTCCTTGTAACGGAAGCCGGCGTGGTCGGAGGCGAGAGCGACGGTGGGTTTGGACATGGGTGAAAGGGGGCGGACGTTGGTCCCGGGATGCCTGCTTGGCAATGCCGGGTTGCGAACGAACATTAGCGCGCCATAAGTGTCGGAGCCGGGGTGCCCTCGGCCAACCCTGTATCCCGATGAAACGCCACTCTTGTGTGCCCCTCGCTCTTTTGAGTCTGTTCGTGCTGGCTGGTTGTTCGACACCGGCCTCGCGCATCCAACGAAACGAGGCGGCGTTTGCCAGCTATGCGCCGGCAGTGCAGGCGAAGATTCGGGCTGGCATGGTCGAGGTCGGCTTCACGGCCGAAATGGTCGAGATGGCTTTGGGCAAACCGGACCGGGTGCTGCGCCGGCAGACCGAACAGGGCGAGACCGAGAGCTGGGCCTATTTCGACAAGACGCCGGTCATTTCCTTTGGCGTCGGCATCGGGGGAGGCGGTCGGCATTCGGGTGGGGCCGTCGGTCTCGGCACCACCGCCGGCGGATCGGATGGCGAACGCGTGCGCGTGCACTTCGAGCAGGGGAAGGTTTCCGCGGTCGATCGCTTCGAGCGATGATTGCGGGCGCCGCCTCCGGCGTCACCGCAGGTTGCGGATGAATGCTTGCAGCGGTACCCGATCGGTGAAGTCGCGGACGAGCAGATCGGGTTTGTGCTCGGCCAACTCGTCGTAGGTGAAGCCGCCCGTGGCAGTGGCGACCGCGTGGGCGCCCACGGCGCGGGCACAGGCGATGTCGTGCGGCGTGTCGCCGATCACGATCAGGTCGGAGGCTTCGAGCGAGTCGAGGCCGACATGGCGCCGGGCGCGGTCGAGTGCGATCGGGCCGAGGCGGTTGCGTTCGCCCGAATCGTCGGCGAAGGCGCCGAAGGGGAAATACTCCCAAAGTCCGAAGTGCTCCAGCTTCACGCGCGCACCGGACACGATGTTGCCGGTGAGCAGTCCTTGGGCGGTCTCGGGCGCGCCGTGGAAATGGTCGAGGGTCTCGCGGATGCCGGCACAGGTGAGGGCGCGCGGGTTGTGGAGCTCGGTCCGCAGGGCATCCACGTAGACGGCGAAGAAGCGATCGATGTCGGCGGGGGAGGCCTCGAGGCGGTGCTGCGCGCAGAGAACGTTCAGGACCCAAGGATCGGTGCGACCGCCGAAGTCGAAGTGAGCGAAGGCATCGGCGAGGCCGAAAACGGCCTGGGCGGCGGCGTTCATGGCGCGATGGCCGGCGTTGCCGGAACGGATGAGGGTGCCGTCGATATCCCAGAGCAAAACTTTCATCGGGGCGGGATGAGAATCAGGAGGGAACCGGAAGCGAGTTGAAAAGGTCTGAGGGTCCTGAATCATCCGCCCGAACGAATCATCCTACCCGACTCATCATGAAACGTTTCCCCTTTCTGCTTGGATGCCTGGCCGGCCTCGCGCTTTTGGCCGGCTGCAGCACGCCCCAGACCCGCATCCGGAGCAACCCCGTGCTCTTCAACAGCCTGCCCGCGAGCGATCAGCAGTTGATCCAGGAGGGCAAGGTCGCCATCGGCTTCACCCCGGAAATGGTCAAGCTCGCCGTGGGCGAACCCGATCGGGTCTATGTCCGTACCGATGCCTCCGGCACCAACGAGGCCTGGGTCTACACCAGCTACAGCTCGCACGGGGGCACGATGATCTACTATCGCGGCTTCTATCACCGGCGGCACCCGGGGATGTATCCTTATTGGCTCGACTACAACGACCGCGAGGTCGTCGAACGCTATCGGGTCACGTTCAAGGACGGCAAGGTCCTGTCGATCGAGGAAACCACCGGCGATTGACGCCGCCGCGGCTCGATTTCGCCCGTCGCGAAACGAAAAGGTCCCGCACCGATCAAGGTGCGGGACCTTTGTTTGAAGGAGGTGAACCGTGCCGCTATGGAATCTGTCCGGTGATCGTCGGTCGGGGCGATCGCGGGATCGGGCCCAAGTGCGGCGGGCGACACTGCCGGCGGTTCTGACTCGAGCTGCTCACGGAACTTGTCTTCGGCAGACGAGGCGTTTCGGCCCGGTCGTTCGCGGACTTTGTCCCGCTGCGCTGCGCGTGTCGGAAGCGCCGCGTTGCGGTGTCGTGGTTCGCACTCAGGCTGCCATCAGCAGCGCGATGTGTTCACAGAAGACAGCCTCACCGGCGGCCGCGCGTGCGAGGAGTTCCTCGGCTTGGTCGTCGGGAAGGTCGTCCCAGAGGGTATGGAGCGTTCCCGTCATAGCGTTTCTTAGATCGTCACAAACGTTGATAAGTTTCGGAGAAAATGCGGCGAATCCGCGGAATTATCGACGCCGGAACCCGGGGGTTGGGGCAGCCTGCAAATCCACCGCAAGAAGCAGTTGGACAGGATAGTCGGGATGCGCGGTTTGTCGCGTGCGGGATGAAAAAGAATCCAGGATTTCACGCTCCGGTTACCGACGACGAGGAAGAGCACTTGCCTGCCTGGGGGGAACTCCTTTGCCTTCGCGGCTCATGAGTACTTTCGCGGGGAAGAAAATCTTTGTCAGTGGACACAACGGGATGGTCGGTTCGGCGCTGGTGCGCCGGTTGCGCGCGGCCGGTTGCGAGCGGTTGCTCCTGCGCCGCCGGGCCGAGCTCGATCTCGCCAGCCAGGCGGCGGTCGACGCGTTTTTTGCCGTCGAGAAACCGGAGGTCGTGCTGGTCGGGGCCGCCAAGGTCGGCGGCATCCACGCCAACAATACCTATCCGGGCGAGTTCATCTACGACAACCTCATCATCGCCGCCAACCTCATCGAGGCCGCGCGCCGGCACGGCACCGGGCGCCTGCTCTTCCTCGGCAGCTCCTGCATCTACCCGAAGCACGCTCCGCAGCCGATGACCGAGGAGTGCCTGTTGTCCAGCGCCCTCGAGCCCACCAACGAAGCCTACGCGGTGGCCAAGATCGCCGGGCTCAAATTATGCGAGTACTATCGGAAGCAGTACGGCGTGCTCTTCCACTCCGGCATGCCGACCAATCTCTACGGCCCGAACGACAACTACCACCCGCAGAACTCCCATGTGCTGCCCGCGCTGATCCGCCGGTTCCACGAGGCGAAGGAGGCCGGTCTCGCCGAGGTCGTAGCCTGGGGCACGGGCACGCCGATGCGCGAGTTCCTGCATGTCGACGATCTCGCCGACGCCTGCTTCTTCCTGCTCCAGCAGGACAATCCGCCGGACCTGATCAACATCGGCTCGGGCACCGATGTGACCATCAAGGAGCTCACCGAGACCGTGGCCGCCGCGGTCGGCTTCACCGGGCGCATCACCTGGGATGCCTCCAAGCCCGACGGCACCCCGCGCAAGCTGATGGATGTCTCCCGCCTTGCCGCGCTTGGCTGGAAGGCGAAGATCGGCCTGCGCGAGGGCGTTGAGCGCACCTATCGTTCGTTCCTCGAGGAGAAGGCCGCCGGGCACCTGCGCGGTTGAGTCCGCCCGAGCCATTCGTGTGGCGTTTGGCTCGTCGGTGTCTGCTCCCTTTTCCCCTCATCATTCGATCGGCGATGCAACTCGAGATTCTCACCCTCTGCCGCGAGGCGCGCTACAACGGGCAGGTGCTCGATATCGCGGGCGCCTTCGACATCTTCGTCACGCCCCAGGCGCCGTTGATCGTGCCGATCTGCTGGCTGGCCGGCCGGGTGCGCTTCGAACGGATCGAGGAGGGCATGCACCAACTGCGTCTCATGATCATGGATGCCGATGGGCGGGCCGTGGCGCCGGAGATCGTGGAGGATCTCGAGGTGCGTTTCGCGAGAGAGCTGCCGACGGTCTGCAAGGCCTTCGCGATCGAATTCAAGGACCTGTTGTTTCCGGAACACGGCGAATATGCGATCAAGCTCGCGCTCGACCGCGTCAGCCTGGCCTCGGTGCCGATCTACGTGATGGCGAACAAGTGAGGCGCGCGCGATGGAAGTGACCTTTCTCGGTACGGGCACGTCGCAGGGCGTGCCGATGATCGCCTGCGACTGCGAGGTGTGCCGCTCGGCCGATCCGCGCGACCGGCGCACGCGCACGAGCGTGCATGTGGTGATGGACGGCCTGCATGTGCAGGTCGACGCCGCGCAGGAGTTCCGCCTGCAATGCGTCGCCAACGGCATCCGCCAAATCGACGAGTTCATCCTGACCCACGGCCATGCGGACCACCTGGCCGGGATGGACGACCTGCGGCGCTTCTGTGATCTGCGAGGCAATACGGCGCTGCCGGTCTGGACCACGGAGGAGGGCATGCTGCGGGTGCGGGAAATGTTCGCCTACGCGATCGGCGAGAAGCCGCGCTTCAAGGGCTACCCCGCGTTCCAGCCCTGCCTGATGCCGGCCGTGCGGGAGTTTCCGCAGGGCACGATCCGCTCCTGCCGACTGCCCCATGGCGCAGTCGAAGTGCTCGGTCTGGTCTTCGAGGAAAGGAGCACCGGGGCCAAGTTTTCGTATTTCACCGATTGCAAGGAGGTCGGTCCGGAGCAGCGCGAGTTGGCCCGTGCTTCGGATGTCGTGGTGCTCGACGGCCTTCGGCCCGAAGCGCACCCGACCCACATGTCGATCCCCGAGGCCATAGCCGTGGCGCAGGCGATCGGTGCGCCACAGACCTATCTCACGCATTTGGCGCACTTCGTTTTGCACGAACGCGACGATCTGAAACTGCCACGGGGCGTAAGTTTCGCCTACGACGGACTTCGCATAAATATCTGAAAATCAGTTGCTAAGCTCGACGCGCTTGAAAGATGACCAAACAAGTAATGAAAAGCGCTTGCGCTAAACCTTACTAAACATATCTAGATTCGAGAGTAGACGATGAAACTCTCGAAACGTGGCGAATACGCTCTGCGCGCTCTGATCAACTTCGGCATCGCCGCCGAGGTCGGGCGCTCGCTGGTCCAGATTTCGGAGTTGGCCGACCACGAACGCATGCCGGTGAAGTTCCTCGAGCAGATCGTGAAGGATCTGAAGGCGGCCGGCTATGTCGCCAGTGAACGGGGCCGGTTTGGTGGGTATCGTCTCACCCGTCCGTCGGCGAAGATTCCGATCGGCGAAGTCGTGAGGCTGCTCGACGGCCCTCTCGCCCCCATCGGCTGTGTCAGTCAGTCCGCCTACGAGAAGTGCTCGTGCCCGGACGAGGCGCACTGCGGCTTGCGGATGATCATGCTCGATGTGCGCAACGCCATCGCCGGCATCCTCGATCGTTACACGGTGGCCGATCTGGTCGAGGTGACCCTGCGCAAAATGCGTGCGAGCGGGGTGGTTCATCCCTTTGCCGAGTCGCCCACGCCGCTGCCCGGGGCCGCCCGGCGCCGCGGGGTGCGCGCCGCGGTTTCCGCAGTCACCGGGCCCGCCGAGGGCATCCTTTCTTCGTTGATTCCCGAATACAGCATCTGACCCAGTGTTCGCCATGTCCGCTTCCGAATCCAACAACACCCTCGCGTCGCTTCCCGAATGGCTCGCGGTGGTCCGCGAGAAGATCGAAGGCCTGCGCTTCGGCGTCGTCCAGATCGTCGTTCACGACTCCAAAGTCACCCAGATCGAGCGCACCGAGAAGACGCGCATCGAGGCGTCTCGCTTCCACTAGGATTCCATTTTCGCCTACCGACCACCACCGGCGGCGCAGCCATCCCAATCGCAATCCCTTCAACTGACCCGACCACGGGAAGGTCCCAGAAGACCAAACCAGAAACCGACACCCATGTGGAACTCCACCTCCCTCCGTACCGCCGGCACCGCGACCCTGCTGCTCCTGCTCGCCGCCTCTGCTGACGCCGCCACCGAAACCGAAGAGCTTCAGGCCCTGCGCGAGCAGATCCGGCAGCTCGACCAGAAGGTCCGCGTGCTCGAGCGCAATCAAGAGCTCAAGGACGAGACCCAAGCCGCCGAAGCCAAGAAATCGGCCAAACTCACCGTGAGCGACGGGCGCGTGTCCTTCGCCTCCGCCGATGGAGCCAACAGCCTGCGCCTCCGCGGCTTGGTCCAAGCGGACGCACGCTGGTACGAATCCGATCGCGGTTCGAACGACAATTTCGTCATCCGCCGGGCCCGCATCGGACTTGAGGGCACCTACAGCAAGATCGCCAGCTATCAGGTCGTCGGGGAATTCGGCGGCAGTTCGCCGTCGCTGCTCGATGCGAACGTTACTGTGCAGCCGAGCAAAGCCTTCGGCGTGAAGATCGGCCGTTTCCGCTCCCCGGTCGGCCTTGAGCAACTCCAATCGGCTTCGGCTCTCGCCTTTGTCGAACGCTCACTGGCCACCAATCTCATTCCCAACCGCGACCTTGGTCTCCAGCTCCAGGGCACTTTCGGTGGCGGCACCACTGACTACGCCGTGGGTGTCTTCAACGGCGCCCCCGACCGCACCAGCATCGGCAACAGCACCGACTTCGACAATCAGGTACATCTCGCCGGTCGGATCTTCGTGAGCCCGTTCAAGACCACCGAGGACTCGGCGCTCAAGGGCCTTGGATTCGGACTGGCCGGCAGTGTGGGCGAATCGAAGGGCACCTCAGGCTACGGCTCCTACGTATCGAGCGGACAACAAAAGATCTTCGCTTACAGCAGCACCACCGTGGCCTCAGGCACCACCTGGCGACTCTCACCGCAGGCCAACCTCTACGCGGGTCCGTTCAGCGCCCAAGCCGAGTACGTCATCTCCTCGCAGAAGCTGACCAACGGCGGTGCGCCACGCACGGTCGAGCACAAGGCTTGGCAGTTGACCGCCGGATACGTGCTGACCGGCGAAGACGCCGGCTACGGCGGTGTGGCCCCGAAACAGCCATTCAACCCGACCAACGGAACCTGGGGCGCATGGGAGGTCGTGTTCCGGGCTGCCAGCCTGGACATCGACAACGATGTCTTCGGCGGCTCGGGCGCGTTGGCGAACGCGAACAGTGCCGTTTCCAAGGACACGTCGTTCGGCTTCGGGGTGAATTGGTACCTGACCAAGTCCCTCAAGGCTGCATTGAGCGTGAACCGGGATAGCTTCGACCTGGCTCCGGGCGCAACCCCGGCCGCCACCTCGATTCTCAACGATCCCGAGCTCAGCGTGTTCTCGCGCGTCCAGCTCTCTTTCTGAGCGGGCCGCCCGGGAGCACTTCCTTTTCCCAAATCCCGTCCTGTCTCATTCCCCAACCGGACCACCGAAGGTTCACTCAACAGCCAACTCCAGGGCCTGACCCGACCACGGAAAGCGCCCATTCACTGAAACAGTCAATCAACTCCCTTCCGAAACTTCCGTCATGAAACTCTCTCATCTCCTCGCCACCACGCTGCTCGCCGGCGCCTCGTTCGTCGCCTCCGCCAAGGACGTCGAACTGCTCAACGTCTCCTACGACCCGACACGCGAACTCTACGTCGAATTCAATCAGGCGTTCGCCGCGCACTGGAAGGCCCAGACCGGCGACAACGTCACCATCAAACAGTCGCACGGCGGCGCCGGCAAACAGGCCCGCTCCGTCATCGACGGTCTCCCCGCCGATGTCGTCACGCTAGCGCTCGCGGCCGACATCGACGCGATCTCCAAGAAGGCGCAGCTCTTCCCCTCCGACTGGCAGAAGCGCCTCCCCAACAACTCCTCGCCCTACACCTCGACGATCATCTTCCTCGTGCGAAAGGGAAATCCCCAGCACATCAAGGACTGGGATGACCTCGTAAAGCCGGGCGTTGCGGTGATCACCCCCAACCCGAAGACCTCCGGCGGCGCCCGCTGGAACTACCTCGCGGCCTGGGCCTACGCCAAGCGCCACCACGGTGGCGACGAAGGAGCGAAGCAATTCGTCGCCTCGCTCTTCAAGAATGTGCCGGTGCTTGACTCCGGTGCCCGCGGCTCCACCACGACCTTCGTGCAACGGGGTATCGGCGACGTGCTGCTTGCGTGGGAAAACGAGGCCTTCCTCGCCCTCAAGGAGTTCGGCGCCGACAAGTTCGAGATCGTGGTGCCGTCGTTGAGCATCCTCGCCGAGCCGCCGGTCACGATCGTCGACAAGGTCGTCGGCCGCAAAGGCACCCGCGCCGTCGCCCAGGCCTACCTCGAATACCTCTATTCCGACGAGGGGCAGGACCTCGCCGGCAAGAACTTCTACCGCCCCACCAAGCCGGCCGCGGCCGCCAAGTACGCCAGCCAGTTCCCGAAGCTCGACCTCGTCACCATCGACGACGAGTTCGGCGGCTGGACCGTCGCACAAAAGACCCACTTCGCCGACGGCGGAGTGTTCGACCAGATCTACGCCAAGTAACCAGACTTCAGCCGCGCCCGCCGGCGAATACCGGCGGGCGCCATCTCCCCTCCTTTCGATCCCGTGTGCTCCTCGTCCACCATTCGACCGCGTCCCTTTTCCGATGCGGTGCTCGACCGTCTCGCCCGGCTCTCGCCGCGCGCCGAGCGCTCGGATTCGTTGTTCGCCGCCCCTCTCGGGCCGGACGAACATGGCTTCTACCTGCCACGTTTCGCAGTGTTCGGTAGTAACAGCTCCGACAACGACGCCCGTGTCTCCGTGCTCGCCGGCTTTGCAGAAGACGACGACGCCTCCAGTCTTTCCGCGTTCGATCTGATCGAGGCATCGATCGCTGCGCCCGCTTCCATTGGCGGCGTCGTGCTTGATGTCGTCCCCCTCGTCAATCGCGGTGTCGGCGATCTCTGGGCCGCCTCGTGGGTGACCGACGAGCGCCCCGAGCTGGCCCTTCTCGAGCGCGAATACCGCCGCCTCTCTCCCCACGCCGTGATCAAACTGCGTCAGGGCCCATTGCGCATCCCTCAAGGTGCGGTACGCGGCGAGTCGCTTGCGCACTGGCTTGATGGCGCGGCCCATAGCCTTCTGGCCGCCAGCTGGCGGCAAGAGGAGGGCGACCGCCTCGTCCCCGAGGGTATTGACGGTCTGGTTGCGGACCTGCCGTTTCGTCCGCTCGAACTTCAGCTCACGCTTGGCCGCGACCCCGCGGGCAATGCCGCCGCCCTGCGCGCCATCGTGCAGCGTATCCGCGCACTGCTCGCTCACGGCCAACATCTCTGATCCTGCTTCGTCCCATGCCCGGACTCGCCGATACGACCTCCGCCCGCTCCGCCGTGAACCGCGCCACTCCGCTCACCACGCTGCTCGACGCCTTCCAGGCGCTCGCCGCCCAGCACCCGGAGCTGCTGGAGCTCACACTCGGCCATGTCTCAGGCCCCAGCGAAGGAGGGGGACCGCTCAAGCGCTACACCTGGCATGGTCCCCGCGGCGGCGGTGACCGTCTCAAGCTTGCCCTCTTTGCCGGTATCCACGGCGATGAGCCAGCCGGCGGTTGGGCGTTGTTCGATTTTGCTGCCGCGCTGCTCGCACAGCCCAAGTTGGGCGAGGGTTTCGAGTTCGTGTTCTATCCATGCATCAACCCGACCGGACTCGAATGCGGCACGCGCTGCAACGCCGCCGGGCTCGACCTCAACCGCGAGTTCTGGCGTGGCTCCGAGCAGCCCGAAGTGCGCCTGATTGAACGCGAGTTGGCCGACGAGGCCTTCGACGGCATTGTCTCCCTCCACGCCGACGACACCAGCCCAGGCCTCTACGGCTACGCCCGCGGCCGCCTGCTCGCCGAAGAACTCCTCCGCCCGGCCCTCGCCGCCGCCGCCGAGGTGCTGCCGACCAACCACGATCCTGTCATCGACGGCTTCCGAGCCGAGTTCGGCTTGATCCGCGACTGCTTCTGCGGCGTGCTGGCCGCGCCGCCCGCGCAACGACCCCAGCCCTTCGAGATTATCTTCGAGACCCCCGCTCTAGCCACCCTTGCCGACCAACGCGCCGCGACCGTGCGGGCGCTGCACTCCCTGACCACCACCTACCGCCGTTTCATCTCCTATGCCGCCGCTCTCTGACACTTCCACCGTCGATCCTCGCGGGACGGAGGGGGAACGCCACAAAATCGCACCCAAACGCAACCGGCGCTCGGTGCTACCGGGCTTCGGGCTTTCGCTCGGCTACGCGGTCTTCTACCTCAGCCTGATCGTTCTTCTGCCGCTCACGGCCACGTTCGTGAAGACCTCCGGGCTTTCCTTGGAGCAGTTCTGGAACACCGTCACCGCTCCGCGGGTACTCGCTTCCTACAAGCTGACCTTCGGTGCCTCGTTCTTGGCGGCACTGACGAACGTGCCCTGCGGCGTCATCCTCGCCTGGGTGCTCGTGCGTTACCAGTTCCCCGGGCGACGCATCGTTGATGCGCTGGTGGATCTGCCGTTCGCCCTGCCTACCGCCGTGGCCGGCATCGCGCTCACTGCCCTCTATGCAAAGAACGGCTGGTTCGGTCAGTACCTCGAGCCGCTCGGCATCAAGGTTGCCTACACCGCCGTCGGTGTCTGGGTGGCGCTGACGTTCATCGGCCTGCCCTTCGTCGTGCGTACCGTGCAGCCCGTCTTGGAGGAGCTTGAGCCCGAACTCGAAGAGGCCGCCGCCAGCCTCGGGGCCACGCGCCTGCAGACCATCCGCCGCATCCTCCTGCCCGCGCTGATCCCCTCGATCATCACTGGCTTTGCCTTGGCGTTCGCGCGTGCCATCGGCGAATACGGCTCCGTCGTCTTCATCTCGGGCAACATGCCCATGCGCACCGAGATCACCCCGCTGCTCATCATCACCAAGCTTGAGCAATACGACTACGCCGGTGCCACAGCGCTCGCCGTCTCGATGCTCCTGGTCTCGTTCTCCCTGCTGCTCGCCATCCAGTTGCTGCAATGGCGTTTGGCCCGTCACCAACGCTGATCCTCTTTCCCATGGCCGGAACCACCACCTCCACGCTCGCCTACGTCGCCCGCCACCACCAGCGGCGGTCGATCGACGATCCTCTTTGGCTGAAATACTCCCTGCTGGGCATCGCGCTGCTCTTCGTCGGCCTCTTTCTTGTCGTACCTCTGCTCGCGGTCTTCACCGAGGCCCTACGCCAAGGCATCGGCGCTTACTTTGCCGCCTTCAAGGATCCCGACGCCCAGGCGGCGATCCGCCTCACCCTTATTACCGCCGCCATTTCCGTGCCGGCCAATCTGGTCTTCGGCGTCGCGGCCGCTTGGGCCATCGCCAAGTTCGAATTCCGCGGCAAGGCCCTGCTCATCTCCCTCATCGATCTGCCCTTCGCGGTCTCGCCGGTCATCTCGGGCTTGGTCTTCGTCCTGCTCTTCGGCGCCCAAGGCTGGTGGGGGCCGTGGTTGATGGACCGCGACATCCGAATCATTTTCGCGACCCCCGGCATCGTGCTCGCCACCGTCTTCGTCACGTTCCCGTTCGTGGCGCGCGAGCTCATCCCCCTCATGCAGGCCCAAGGCAAGGACGAGGAATACGCCGCCATCACGCTGGGCGCGACCGGCTGGCAGACGTTCTGGCGGGTGACCCTGCCCAACGTAAAGTGGGCGCTCTTCTACGGCGTCATCCTGTGCAACGCCCGCGCCATGGGCGAGTTCGGGGCCGTGTCGGTCGTCAGCGGACACATCCGCGGCGAGACCAACACCCTGCCGCTCCATATCGAGATTCTTTACAACGAATACCAGACGCAGGCCGCCTTTGCCGTGGCCTCCCTCCTCACACTACTCGCGGTCGTCACACTCGTCCTCAAGAATGTGGTCGAATGGCGTCATCGCCGCGCCATCGAAGCCGCCTCCGCTTCCGAAACCCGCCAATTCGCCCAATGAGCATCGAAGTCCGCAACATCAACAAGCACTTCGGCGGCTACCAAGCGCTCGCCGGAATCAATCTCAAGGTCGAGACGGGCCGGCTCACCGCGCTGCTCGGTCCCTCGGGCTCGGGCAAGACCACGCTGCTGCGCATCATTGCCGGGCTTGAGTATCCCGACCCGGAAGACAGGCCCGACTCGGGCCGCGTGCTCTTCCATGGCAACGATGTCTCCGAGGTTTCCGCCGGAAAGCGTGGCGTTGGCTTTGTCTTCCAGCACTACGCGCTCTTCAAGCACCTGACCGTGGCGGAGAACATTGCCTTCGGCCTGAGCGTGCGCCCCCGCAACCAACGCCCGGACAAGCGTGAGATCCAGCGCCGCGTGAACGAACTGCTCCAGCTCATCCAGCTCGAAGAGCTCGGTGGTCGGCTCCCCCACCAACTCTCCGGCGGCCAGCGGCAGCGCATCGCTCTTGCACGCGCGCTCGCTGTCGAACCGAAGGTGCTCCTTCTCGATGAACCTTTCGGCGCGCTCGACGCCCAAGTGCGCAAGGAGCTACGCCGCTGGCTACGCCGCCTGCACGAGAAGCTCCACGTCACCACTGTATTCGTCACCCACGATCAGGAGGAAGCACTCGAGTTGGCCGACGAAGTCGTGGTCATGAACAACGCCCGCATCGAGCAGGTCGGCGCCCCCCAGCAGGTCTACGACCGCCCCGCCTCTCCCTTTGTCATCGAATTCCTCGGCAATGTGAACCGCCTCAGCTCCGGGCTCGACAAGCTCAAGGTCTCGGAGAAGAACGTGCTCTACGTGCGGCCTCACGATGTCGACATCCAGCGGGGCTATACCGGGGACCACGCCCTCAAGGTGCGGGTGCAACACGTCTTCTCGGCCGGCAACTACGGTCGCGTGAGCCTCGAGCGAATCGGCACCGGTGAAGCGCTCGAGGCCGAAATCTCCCGCAGCCGCCTGCGCGAGCTCAATCTCCAGCAGGGCGACGAGGTCGATGTCGTGTTCAACCACATCCGCCTCTTCCCCAAGGGCGAATTTTTCGAGACCGATGTGGCTCCCTCCTCACCCGGTCCTGACCATTACACCATCTGAACCTCAACCAAAATACTACCATGGCACGCATCTACGACGACATCACCCAGACCATCGGCAACACCCCGCTGGTGCGCCTCAACCGCACGGCCGCCGCCCATGGCGCGAAGGCCGAGATCCTCCTCAAGCTCGAGTTCTTCAACCCGCTCTCCAGCGTGAAGGACCGTATCGGCGCCGCGATGATCGACGACGCCCTCGCTTCCGGGAAGATCGACCAGAACACCGTCCTCATCGAGCCGACCTCGGGCAACACCGGCATCGCCCTGGCCTTCGTCGCCGCGGCGAAGGGCCTCAAGCTCGTGCTCACCATGCCCGAGACGATGAGCCTCGAGCGTCGCAAGCTGCTCAAGATTCTCGGCGCCCGCCTTGTGCTCACCGAAGGCGCGAAGGGCATGAAGGGCGCCATCGCCCGCGCCGAGGAGCTGCAGAAGCAGATCCCCAACAGCGTCATCCTCCAGCAGTTCGCGAACCCGTCGAATCCCGCCGTGCACCGCCGCACCACCGCCGAGGAAATCTGGCGCGACACCGACGGCAAGGTCGACATCGTCGTCTCCGGTATCGGAACCGGCGGCACGATCACCGGCGTGGGCGAGGTGCTCAAGGAGCGCAAAGCGGGCGTGAAAATCGTCGCCGTCGAGCCCGACGCCTCGCCGATCCTTTCCGGCGGCAACCCGGGCCCGCACAAGCTGCAGGGCATCGGCGCCGGCTTTGTTCCGGAGGTGCTCAACACCAAGGTCTACGACGAGGTCGTGCGCGTGAAGGAGACCGACTCCGGCCCGGTCTCGAAGCAGGTCACCACCCTCGACGGCATTCCGGTCGGCATCTCGGCCGGCGCCGCCATCTGGACCGCGCTCCAGCTCGCCCAACGTCCCGAGAACGAAGGCAAGCAGATCGTCGTGATCGTGCCCTCCAGCACCGAGCGTTATCTGTCGACCTGGCTGTTCGCCGACATCAATACCGACACCGACAGCATCGAGGATCTCGTCGCCCGCTGATCGGGTCACATCCGATTCAATCCAAACAAAACGCCCGTCGGAACCAGAGTCCGGCGGGCGTTTTTGTTTTCGCCAAACGGCGAAGCCTCAGTGCCCGCAGCCGCACGCACCGCCGCAGCAACCGCCGCCGTGCGAGTGGCCCGCGGCCGGGGCGGAGGGCGCCGAGGCGCCTTCACTGCTCTTGCCGGTATTGGCTCCGATCAGGCCGTAGCCGCCGCTGATGAGTCGCCGCACGGGCACGCCGGTTTCCGGGTGCTGCGTCAACGCGTCGTCGCGCATGCTCTGTTTGATCTCGAATTGCACCACGGCGTCGCCGGGTTTCTGCGGAATGGTCTCGTAAACGTAGGTGGGCATGGTCGTGGGCCGCGACCTTGCAGGCGGGTGCCCGCTCGTCAAGTCGGCGGCTGGCGAGGCGTGTGGCCGACACGCGGGCTAGGCCGCTCGACCCGAATGGCCGGTGCCCGAGGCGATGAACTTCACGTACACGTGAGCCGCGGGCACGCCCACGTGCTGGTGGATCAGGTCGGCCAGGGCTTCGCCCAGCGATCGGCCCGACGTCGGAAGGTGGCCGGTGGTGATCTCGGCAAAGGCTGCGGGCTCGTCGCTGCCAGCGAGAAACAGGCGCGTGTCGGATTCCAACGCGATCGCGACGGCGTCGGCCGGCCGCTTGAATTCGCGCGCGAGCAACGCGGTCGCATCCTTTACCACCGCGGCGACTGTCGCACGCGATACCGGGAGATTGGTCCGGATTTTGAGGTAGGGCATTGGACGGCGGGGGCGGGCCGAAAATAGCCCAACTCGGCTTTCCGGCAAATTCCCCGGCACACCCCCTTGGTGTGGCTTGCGCGGGGCCCGTGCTACCTCCAATCGCCTCGGATCTGCTCCGGCGCGCGGCCCGCGGCCCGCAAGGCGCGCAGGCTCAGCGCGTCGTGGCGTTTGGCGAGGCGTTGGCCGCTCTCGTCGAGCATCAGCGGGCAATGGTGGAACTGCGGCGTGGCCAGCCCGAGCGCTTCGTACAGCAGGATCTGTCGGAACGTGGAGATGAGCAGGTCGGCGCCGCGCACAACCTCGGTGATGCCCATCGCGGCGTCGTCGACCACGACCGCCAGCTGGTAGCTCGGCAGGTCGTCCTTTCGCCAGACCACGAAGTCGCCGAAGGTCTCGCCGGCCACCGCCGACTGCACGCCGAGCCCGGAGTCCCGATACTCCATCCGCAGTCCGTCGGGCACGCGGAATCGCCAACTGTGGCCGGCGCGGGGCCACGCCGTGCGGGTTGCCCGTTCGTCTGCGGGAAGGTTCTCCGGTCGGCAGCGACCGGAGTAGAGCGGTTCGTCGCCGGCACCGATGCCGGCTTCGTGTGGTGCTCCGGCCGACTCCGCAATGTCGCGACGAGAGCAGACGCAGGGATAGACGAGTCCGGCCCGGCGGAGGAGTTCGAACGCCGCGATGTAACGCGGCAGGCGTTCACTTTGGGAATAGGGGGCATGCGGGCCTCCGCAGTCCGGACCTTCGTCCCAGTCGAAGCCGAACCACCGCAGGTCCTCGACCATGGCGGCCACGAATTCCGGGCGGCAGCGGGCGCGGTCGAGATCCTCGTTGCGCAGCACGAGCGTGCCGCCGGCGTCGCGGGCGCGTTGCGCGGCGGTCCAGAACGTGCGTGCGTGCCCGAGGTGGAGATACCCGGTGGGCGAGGGCGCGAGGCGTCCGCGGTAGGGGGGCATCGGCGGCGCGCTTCGGGTCTATTTCGTTTCGCCTTGTTCCTCGATCGTGCCGCAGTGCGGCATGCTCCGGCCCCAATACGGGTTGTCGATCCGCCCGGAGGTCTGCACCCAGTCGGCTCCGCCCGGAAACATGGTGCAGTGGGCGATGAAGTAGCCGGGGCGATCGCGGGCCAGTGCGATGGCCCGGGCGCTGAGCGCCTTGAAGGCCTTGCGGGCCGCGGAAATCGAGTCCGCCTCGGCGATGGCCTGCGCCTCGGGCAACTCCTTGGCGGCCGTCCGGGCGGCGGCAAGGTTGTCGCCGTAGAGCGCCACGCGGATCCGCTCGTAGTGGGCGAGAAAGGTCTTGTCGGACTCGTCGAGCGGCGCCGCGGCCAGGGCGGCCCATGCGAAGGTGAAGAGGGCGAGGGCGAAACGGCGGCGGAGCGTATTCATCGGCGTTGGGATCGTGGTGGAAGCGGTGGATTTGGCAACGAGGTCTCGGAGGAGTCCAAGCGCAGGTCGCGGCTTTTTCATTCAAGTTGGTGCAGAAACTGTCGTTTAGGTTGACCGGCGGAGGCGTTTTGGCCCATGACGATTGGCTCCGCCCGAGGGACTATCTTTTGGGGCGAACACGACCTACCACGAACATGGAAGAATGGCTGATCTCAGCTCTGGCTGAAAAACGCAAAGCGCGGGCTCTCACGGCGACTGCACGGCAAGTCGGGATCGACCCGACCCGCTTGAGCCGGATCGCCAACCAGTATGTCGAGCCGACCGCGAGCGAGGTCGAGTTGCTCACCGCTTTCCTGAAACCGCCGGCCGAAGCGGAGCCGACGGCGCCTGCGGTGCCCGCGAAAGCTGCGGCCCCGGTTCCCGCTGCGGCGCCTGCGCCGGCCCCGACGAAGGCGCCCGAACCGGCGGCGAAACCCGCCGCTCCGGCCTCCGCTCCGGCCTCGCCGGCGAAGCCGGCCCTGTCGATGGCCCGACTCACGCACGGGCTCGGCACGATGAAGGTGCCGACGCAGAACAATCAGACCGACTTCGTCTATCGCCAGGAGTTGCTCAAATTCATCTTCGCGGTGCGCGACTGGCCGACGAAGCACACGCATCCGCTGCCGGGCGATTTCGCGTATTTGCAGACGCTGTGGAACGATGCCCAGAAGGCGATCGATGCGGTGAACAAGCGCCTCTACGGCGAAGACGCCAAACCGGCGCCGATCGCCGCCGCCCCGCGGGCGAAGGCCTCGCGTCGCCACCACAGTTCGCGTTTTCTCTTCATGCAGGTGGCCGAGGAACGGTTGCCGGTCGATGTGGTGAGCAACATCCGCGAGTCCGCCCAGGAGGGGCTCAAGGGTGGTGCGGCCCAGGGTTTCCTCGAGGCGTTCCAACTCGCCGCCGAGGCGCTCCTCGACGAGGAGGACTACCAGACGCTCACCGAAGAGGCGAAACAGCGCGCGGCCCAGCCGGAGCAGTGAGCCCCGATCGTGTAGCGCAATTTTGAAAACAACGAAGGCCCGGTCGTGCGACCGGGCCTTCGGCTTTGTCTCGGGCGACGCGACTACTCGGTCGCCGGGGGCGGGGTGGCGGCCGGCATCGGTTCCGGGAGCACAATGTAGCCGACCATGCGGTCGGGCAGGAGGTAGCGCGCGGCGAGCGCGTCGACTTCGGCCTTGGCGATCGCCTCGGTATCCGCCGTCCGGGTGCGGGCCCAGTCGAGGCGTTCGGGGAACTCGCGGCTGTTGAGCAGCACGGCATAGGCCCAGTAGCCGTTGGTGCGGGCGCTCTCGACGATCTGGGTGAGCAGCGGTTGTTTGGCGCGCTGGAGCTCGTCGTCGGTGACGCCCCCGGTGCGCAATGCCTCGGCGATTTCCTTCACCGCGGCGAGGATCGTGGGCGCCTGGGCGGGCTCGACGCCGATCTGCACGAGCGTGAAACCGTAGCCGGTGAAGGTGTCGCTGCCGATGTTGCCGACGCCCGGGCTGTAGGCGCCGCCGAGGCCTTCGCGGATCTTCACGCGCAACCGGTCGGAGATGACGTCGGCGAGCACGTTGAGGCGGCGCGAGATCTTCACGTCGCGCGCATCGGTGGTGGGCCAGAAGACGAAGACGGTGCCGCGCTCGATCTCGGTGGGAACCTTGCGCTCGGCGGTGAAGCCGGCGGCGGGGAACGAGACCTTGCGTTGTTCGGCGTAGGCGGGTTTCGGGCCCCGGGCGGGCAGGGCGCCGAAGGTTCGGGCGACGAAGCCGATCGCGGCCTCCGGATCGAAGTCGCCCACGATCGTCAGCTCGATCGGCCCTTGTCCGATCTCCGGGGCGAGCCAGCCGCGCACATCGTCCATGGTGTAGCGGGAGAGTGTATCCAACGAGGGGAGGCCGAAGCGCGCATCGCCGTCGGCCAGGGCGCGGAGAATCTCCAGCTGCATGAGCCCCTCGGGGCGGTGGGCGAGGTTGGTGTAGTGTTGCGCCATGTAGCGCTGCAGCAAGCGCTCGGCCTCCGGGCGGTAACCCGGGTCGGTGGCGCAGGCGGCGAGCAGTTCGAGCTCGAGTTCGAGGTCCTTGGGCGTGGTGGCGCCGCCGACCGTGAACGAGTCCTTGTCGACCTTGAAGTTGGCCGAGACGGAACGCCCCGCGAGGATGCGCTGCAGCTCGTCGGCGCTGTGCTTGCCCAGGCCCATGAGGCCGGCGGCGGCGTTGGTGAAGATGTCGAGGCCCGGCTTGTCGGCAGGCATCGTCAGCAGGCCGCCGCCGAAGCGGGCGGTGAGCAGGATGTTGGCGGCCTGGAAGTCGGTCTTCTTGAGGTTGAGCCGCACGCCGTTGGCGAAGTCGATCTGCGTGACGCCCAGATCGGCGACCTCGTGGCGGGCGACGATGGAGCCGGCGGGGCCGAAGTCGCTGTAGCCCCACCGGGTCTCGACGATGGCGGCCGGAGCCGTGACGTCTGTGGCCGCACTCGAGTTGAACGCCGCGACGACGGTTTCCGGGGACACCTCCGGTGGGAGATTTCCGGAGACGAAAATGCGGCAGCCCGGGACGGCCCAGGTTTCGCGCAGGGCGGCGAGGCACTGCTCGGTGGTGACCTGGGCGAGCACCGGTTGGTAGAGATCGCGGGTCGTGGACGGATGGGTGAAGACGTTGCGATCGTCGATCGCTTGGGTGAGCGCGGCGGCGAGGGCGGGGGAGCGGCGGGTGGGCGCCTGTTTCACCGCGTCGTCGAGGGCATTGGCGAGATTGGCGGTCGCCTCGCGCAGCTCGGCCGGCTGGAAACCGTGCTGGAGGGCGCGTCGGAGCTCCTGCTCGGCGACGGCGAGTGCCGGCTGCCATTGCTCGGGCTTGGTCGTGCTGATCTCGACGTTGCAGGCGCGCAGGAAGTCGAACATCTCGCCCGAGGAGACGGAGGCCGAGGTGAAGGGGGCACCCTCCTGCTTGGCCAGTTCCTGGAGGCGCCGGTTGATCATCGTGTTCGCGAGGTCGCGGGGGAGGCGCTTCAGGCGGTTCGCGGCGGTGTCGGGCTCGTACTGGTACGGAGTGGCGGCGCCGATGCTGACGGTGACGCGGGGCAACTCGGGATCGCGGTGCACGGCGGCGGAGACGCCGGCGGGCGTGGCGACCTTGCCGAGGTCGGGCTCGGGGCGGGCGGGTGCGCGGTTGGCCATGTCGGCGAAGGAGGCGGCGATGAGCTGCTCGACGCGCGTCGGGTCCACTGGGCCCACGACGACCAGCGCCATGCGTTCGGGCCGGTACCAGGTGTCGTAGAAGTCGACGAAGCGGGCGCGGTCGGCCTGGCGGATGACCTCCTCCTCGCCGATCGGGAAGCGTTTGGGGAGCAGCGTATCCGGAAGCACGAAACTCCACTCCGCGAGCATCGCGCGGTAGTCGGCGGAGTCGCGGTCGCGCTTTTCGGCGAGGATCACGCCGCGCTCCTGCTCGATTTCCTCGGGGAGGAAGAGAATGCCGTCGGCGTAGTCGCGCAGGGCGACGAAGGCTTCGGTGAGCGAGGCCTCGTCGTTCTTCGGGAGCTCGACCTGGTACTGGGTGCGGTCGAAACCGGTGGAGGCGTTGGTGTCGGGGCCGAAGGCCATGCCGAGCCGTTGGAAGTACTCGATGAGTTCGCCGGGCGCGTAGTGTTTCGTGCCGTTGAAGCCCATGTGCTCGATGAAATGGGCGAGGCCGCGTTGCGGCTCGGTCTCCATGAAGGAGCCGGCTTCGACGAGCAGGCGCACGCTCACGCGCTCCTTGGGCTCGTTGTTGGGCAGGATCGCGTAGCGCAGTCCGTTGTCGAGGCGTCCCCAGACCACGGACGGATCGACCGCGATGTCGCTGGTGGTGTGGGGCCAGGTGAAGGCGGCCGCCGGAGGGGCCTCGGTGAATGCGCCAGCGGAACCGCAGAGGAACCAGCCGACGGTGAAAGCCAACAGGGTACGGTGCTTCATGCGGGACTCAGTCAGGCGAAGGTGCGGCACGGGTACAAGCTCCGGAACGGGGAAGGGGGAGGAGCAGGCCGGGGGGAAGGCGGATCGGCGAGGGAACATCCAATATCCAACATCCAACTTCGAACTTCGAACTTCCGACTTCGAACATCGAGCAGGCGCAGAAGGAGGAGACGGGGACCTACGGGCCGGCGTAGGGCCGGTCTGTGACCGGTTCAGTTGGGCGCGGGCGGGCGTGCCGGCGGGGATCGAGAGGGTCCAGTCGGAGACGTGGACCTGCCGTGAAGATGTCACGCCTTGGCAGCGGCCACCACGGCCGCCGATTCCCACGGACATCGCTGCTCCTTGCGAACAGTGCCACGGACGGTCGGATTGGTGCCCGTTCGTGTGCATCGGCGGTTTCACTATTCCGGAGGGCGAGCAGGAGTGGGGGAGGCGGGGCAGGCATAAACCAAGGCTTGAGCCGCGGGGACGGGGCGTGGATTTTGGCGGCGACGCTTCTCATGATCTGGCTCTACCGACTGTTCTTCATCCCCGCCATGCTGCTGGCCGCGCCGTTTTACCTTCGGCGCATGTGGAAGCGTGGGGGCTATCGGGCGGGCTTCGGGCAGCGCTTCGGCGCGGTGCCGCCGTTGCCGGCCAAACGCGAGGGGGTGACCCGCATCTGGTTGCAGGCGGTGAGCGTGGGCGAGGTGCTGGCGATGGCGCCGCTGGTCGCCCGGTTGGCGGCGGAGGGCCGCAACGAGGTCTATCTGACCACGACGACGAGCACGGGCCATGCGATCGCGCTCGAGAAGTTCGCGGCGACGACCATCGGCGTGGGCTATTTCCCGTTGGACTGGTGGCTGTTCAGCCGGCGCACGTGGCGGGCGGTGCAGCCCGATCTGGTGCTTCTGGCGGAAAGCGAGCTCTGGCCCGAGCATCTCAAGCAGGCCGCGACGCGGGGCGTGCCGGTCGTGCTGGTGAATGCACGCCTCTCGGACCGCAGTTTTCGTCGGCTGGGCCGGGTGCGTGTATTTGCGGCCCGGATGTACGGGAAGATTGCGCGGATCCTGCCTTCTTCCGAGCAGGATCGTGAACGTTTCGTCGGTCTGGGCGTGCCGGCGGAGAAGCTCGCAACGACCGGCAACCTGAAGTTCGACGTCGACATCAAGCCGCTCGACACGTGGGAGCGGGCGATGCTGCGGCGTGAACTCGGCTTCGCGGAAAACCAGCTCGTGCTGCTCGGCTCCTCGACCTGGGCCGGCGAGGAACAGGCGATGCTGCGCTTGCTCGAGCGGGTGCGGCGCGATGGCTGCATCTGCCACCTGCTGTTGGTGCCGCGGCACGCGGAGCGGCGCGGCGAGATCGAGGCGCTGCTCGGGACGCGCGCGCTCAACCATCATTTCCGTTCGCGCGGGCAGGCACTCGGGCTGGTCGATGTCTGCGTGGCCGACACGACCGGCGAATTGCAGCTGCTCACCCAGATCGCCGATCTGGTCTTTGTCGGCAAGAGCCTGCCGCCCAACGAGGGCGGGCAGACGCCGATCGAGGCGGCGGCGCTGGGCAAACCGCTGTTGTTCGGTCCGGCCATGACAAATTTCCGGGCGGCGGCCGCGTCGTTGCTCGAGGAGGGGGCGGCGATGCGGGTGGCCGACGAGGTGGAGCTCGTGGATACCGGGCTCGCGCTGGTCCGCGACGAGAAACGCCGTGCCGCGATGGCCGCGGCGGCCGCGGCGTGGCACCGGGCCAACCGCGGCTCGATGCAACGCACGCTGGCCGAACTCGCCCCTTATCTTTCGCGCCGATGACGGTGCCGCGCCGTTTCTTTTCGACGCTTTTATGAATACGCCGAAGCAGCTCCCGTACTCGTTGCCGCCACCCGCCGGGGGCGGAGTGGACCTGCTCGTCGTGGCGGCGGAGCATTCGGGCGACCAGCATGCGGCGCGGGCGGTGCGCGAGCTCGGGCAGTTGCGGCCCGACGTGAGGGTTTGCGCGCTCGGCGGACCGGCCTTGGCGGCGAGCGGTGCGCAGTTGCTGCTCGACCTCACGGCGAACTCGGCGATCGGTTTCGCCGCGGTGCTCAAGCTGGCCTTCTTCCGCCGGCTCATCGGCGACATCGTGCGCTGGGTCGGCGAGCATCGGCCGCGGGCGGTTTGCTTCGTCGACTCCTCGGGTTTGAACCTGCGCATCGCGAAGGCCCTTTTCGCGCAGGGACTCTCGGCCAAGGCCGGAGGACCGACCCGGGCGTTGTATTTCATCAGCCCGCAGATCTGGGCTTCGCGCGCCGGGCGCCGCTTCGCGATGGCCGCGCATCTCGACGCGCTGGCGACGATCTTCCCCTTCGAGGCGGAGAGCTATGCGGACACCGCGTTGCCGGTGACCTTTGTGGGGCATCCGTTCCTCGCTCCGGACCATCGGGCGCCGATCCACTACGACCCGAGCGGGCCGGTGTTGCTGCTGCCGGGCAGCCGCAAGGGCGCGGTGGCGCGGATCTTTCCGGCGCTGCTCGACGGTTTCCTCTGGTACCGCAAGGACGGCGGCGATCGCGGCGCCGTGGTGCTCTATCCGAGTGATGGGATTTTGGCGACACTGCGGGCGGCCCAGCCGCCCGTCGAGGTCGACCTGGTGCCGTTGGAGCCGGGCGCGGATTCGATCGGAGTGTCGGCGGTGCTGACCTCGAGCGGCACGATGTCGTTGCAATGCGCCCTGGCCGGGATTCCGGGCGCGGTGGTCTACCGGACCGACCCGTTGACCTATCTGATCGGGCGCTGGATCGTGAAGGTGCCCTTTTTGGGCATCGCGAACCTGCTGCTCGGGGAGGCGATGTACCCGGAGTTCATCCAGGGGGCGGCGAGCCCGGCGCGTTTGGCTGCGCAAGTGGAGGCGGCGGTCGGCGATGCTGCGCGGATCGAGGCGACTCGGCAACACGCGGGGAAACTGCGCGAGCTGTTGGCGCAACCGGCGAACGGAAGCGTCGGCAGTTGGTTGGCCGGGCATCTCGCCGCCGAAGGGGACTGAGGCGTAAGCATTCGGTCGAGTGACGAGTGACGAGCGTCGAGGGGCCGGTCACAGAGGAGATCGGCGAAGCACTCGTGCTGGAAGCTCGCCGCCGATGGTTTGGCGCTCGTCCCTCGACGCTCGCCTCTCGACCGCATCATCACGGCTAAGGCGCGACGGTGCGTCGGCCGGAGGCGTGCGTGCCGGACGCGGCGCAACGATTGGTCTTTCCACGGGGCGGGGGCCACGGGGGCGGGATTTCTCCATTTCCGGGCGCGGTGTGTCGCAGAACGTGCAGGATCGGTCTCCCCGTCGGGGGAGCGTGGGGTTTCATGAGGCCGCGCCCCGGTTTCGCCGTTCGTGGACAAACGCGCGTATCTGCGCATCCGGAAGGCAATTCGCGCTAAAGCCGCGCCAAATCGGCCGATTATTAGCCCCGAGCGGCTCAACCTCCGCAAGTACCCGCATGCCAAGCACCGCCCCCATCTCCGACAACGTTTTGCGTGACCTGGTCAACAAGGCGATGTCCGACGTGCTCATCACCATGTTGTCGTTGAATTCGAAACTGGTCTGGGTCTCGGACGATCATCCCGGCGAGACCCCGCCTCCGCTCAGCCAGAATTCGCCTTTGGTGGTCGGTGCGGTGGGCTTCATCGGAGATGTCAACGGCCTCATCTATCTCCACTTGGAAAGCGAGTTCGCCAAGATGGTGACCAGCAAACTGGTCGGCCTCGAGCCCGAGGAGATCGATGCCGAGGGCGACGAAGTGGTGAACGACGCGGTGGGCGAACTCACCAACATGACCGTGGGCGGCTTCAAGAACGCCCTGTGCGACATGGGCCTGCCCTGCAATCTGACGATCCCGTCGATCCTTCGCGGCAGCAACTTCACGATCGAGGCGGCCAGCGATGCGTTGCGGCACGTCTACCAATTTGAGGCCGACGGCAGGCGAATGACTGCCGATCTGCTCCTCCAGTACCCGGAATAACCGTCTCCCGCTTTTCTCCATGCGCTATAAAATCCTCACTGTGGACGACTCCAAAACTGTCCGCATCATCGTCAAAAAGGCCTTCAAGAGCTTCGACTGCGAGATTCTTGAAGCGGCCAACGGGGTCGAGGGTCTGGCCATGGCGGCCAAGGAGGCCCCCGATGTCGTGCTCCTCGACATCACCATGCCGGTGATGGATGGCGTGGAAATGCTCACCAAGCTCAAGTCCGACCCGATGCTCAAGGGCATCCCGGTGGTTATGCTCACCGCCGAGGGCGGTCGCGAACACGTGCTCAAGATCGCCAAGATCGGTGTGCGCGACTACATCGTGAAGCCCTTCAAGGAGGAGCTGCTCGTCGAGAAGGTGATGCGCATCATCGACATCAAGCCGCTCAGCGAGGCGAACCAGCGCACCAAGACGATCTTCGATCCGGCCGACATCCTCGTGGTCGAGGACAAGCCGGCGATCATCCAGCAGATCCAGGATGGGCTCCGGGGCACCCCGTGGCGTGTGCACGGTGTCAGTACCACCGGCGAGGCGATCGATTTCTGCGGTCGCACGATCCCCGACCTGGTCATGGCCAGCCTCTCGCTGCCCGAGGACGGCGGTTTCACGCTGTTCCGCATGCTGCGCACGAACATCAAGACGAAGTTCACCCCGGTGTTCGCGCTCGTGGTCAAGACCGAGACCGCGGCCCAGCAGCAGGCGCTGCAGGTCGGCTTCTCGGCGATCATCACCAAACCGATCGAATTCACCGAGCTCGAGACCCGCATGGCCAAGGCGATGAACCTCGACACCTCCCTGCGCTACTTCGGCATGGAGGACGACATCCTCACCATGCGCCTGCCCGAAAACATGACCCCGGTCATCATCAACGAGGTCACCGGCTACATGAAGGGCAAGGTCTCCGGTGCCGTGGACAACGGCGTCGCCAAGGCGATCATCGACGTGAGCAAACTCAAGGCGCTCGATATGCCCGTGATCAAACTGCTCTTCTCCTTCATGCAGGCCTGCTCCGAGGTCTCGATCCAGTACGTGCTCGTGGGCAACGCGATCGTGACGCAGGAGTGCAAGGGCTTCGAGGATACGAAGAACTGGACGTTCTTCGACAGTCTCGAGCAGGCGAAGGGCAATGCCGCCGGCGCCCCGGCCGCGAGTCCCGCCACCTGATCCGCAACGAACCGACGGCGCGCCGGTCGGCGCGTCCGTTGTCTCCGCGGCGCGGCGGCAATCGCCTGGCCACGGCCGACCCCGGCCATCTGCCGAAGACAAGGCTTCCGTGCGCCCGCGCCGCCCGGTTCGATCCGCGTATCCCGTGCCGTGGCGGCGGCGCCAAGGCCGCCGAACGTGGGAGACCGCAACTCCGGCGACCTCGCTGCGGTGTCCTTCGCCCGAGGTGTGAAAGGTGCGGCGGCCCCTGTATCCGGAAGGTGCGGCCGGGAGGGGACCGAGGCGCGGTGGTGTCGGTGTTTCCGGGATGCGCCGCCGCTTCGGTTCGGGGCTGGCGTTTGCCGCCGGGGGCGTTTTCTTCGTCGGAAGAGCCTGCGCCATGGCCAACGAGGAACCAAGACGATGACCCCCGGCTATCTGCTCGCGATTTCCGCGTTCGGTCTGCTTGCCGGCATGGCGGGCGGGGGGCGGCGAGGCGGACTCTGGCTGGGCGCGACCACGGCGGGGCTGACGGCGGCCTTCCTTGCCGCGTTCGGCGTGCTGGCCGGCGTGTTTCCGGAATGGGAATGGCGGGGCGGTGTCGCGCTCGGTGGGGAGCTGCCGTCGTTGCGGCTGGATGCGCTTTCGGCGCTGTTTGTCGTGCTGCTGGCCGTCGTCGGCGGAGCGGGGGCGTGGTATTCGACCGAATACTGGGACGGGCGTGAACACCCGCGATCGGCGCGGGCCGGGCGTTTCTGGTGGAATGGGCTGCTGTTGAGCATCGGCGCCGTCCTGATCGAAGCCAACGGCCTGCATTTCCTCGTCGCGTGGGAGCTGTTTGCGCTTTCCGCCTACTTCCTGGTCACGCTCGAACGCGGACGCGCCGCGGTGCGGACCGCCGGTTGGCTCTACCTGGCGGCGTCGCATGTGGCGATGCTGGCGCTCTTCGCCTTCTTCACGCTGCTGGCGGAACGAACGGGCAGCTGGGCGCTCGGGCCGCGGCCCGAGCAGCGGGAACTCGCGCCGCTGTTCTGGTTGGCGCTGTTCGGTTTCGGACTGAAGGCCGGCCTCTTTCCGCTGCACATCTGGTTGCCGAGCGCGCACGCCAACGCGCCGAGCCATGTCTCGGCGATCCTCTCGGGCGTAACCATCAAGATCGGACTCTATGGGCTGATCCGTTTCACCGGCTGGTTGCCGGTGCCGTCGGGGGCTGGCTGGGTGGTCGTGGCGTTGGGGGCGGCGAGCGCCGTGCTCGGGGTCGCCTTCGCCCTTGGCCAACACGACCTCAAGCGCCTGCTCGCCTACCACAGCGTCGAGAACATCGGGATCATCCTGCTCGGCCTCGGCTTCGCTCTCGTGGCCGTGGAATATGGCGACCAACCCTGGGGCCGACTCGCGCTCGCCGGCGGCCTGCTGCACATCTGGAACCACGGGCTCTTCAAGGCGCTGCTCTTCCTCGGCGCCGGTTCGGTGGTGCATGCGACCGGTACGCGGGAGATGAGTCGACTCGGTGGCCTTTGGCGGTCGATGCCGTGGACCGCCTCGTTGTTCACGATCGGGGCGGTGGCGATCTGCGGTCTGCCGCCGCTCAATGGTTTCGTGAGCGAATGGCTCGTCTATCTCGGCCTCTTCGACGCCATGCTCTCGCACGGCCCCGCGGCGTGGGCCGCGATTCCGGCCGTCATCGCGCTGGCGATGACAGGGGCGCTTGCGCTGGCGTGTTTCGCGAAGGTCTGCGGGGTGGTGTTTCTCGGTGCGCCGCGTTCGGCGCACGCCGAAAAGGCGCACGAATGCGGTTGGCGGATGCGCGCGGCGATGGTCGCGCTCGCGACGCTGTGCGGCGCGATCGGGCTGGTCCCGGTGGTGTTTCTTCCGGCCATCGTCCGCGCCGGTGCGGCGTGGCATCCGGAGTGGGGGGCGGAGGGCCTCGCGGCGCCGCTCTGGCCGCTCACCTGTTTCCATCTCGCCCTGGTGGCGGTCGCGGCTGCCGCCGCGTGGTGGCTCTGGCGGCGGGCGCAGCGCGCGGGGCTGCGCCGCGCACCCACCTGGGACTGCGGCTATGCCGTGCCCACGGTGCGGATGCAGTACAGCGCCGGCTCCTTCGCGGCGACCATCGTCGAATGGTTCGACTGGATTCTGCGTCCCGCGAAACACGAGCGAGCGCTCGCGCCGGAGGTGCCGTTTCCGGTCGCCGCCAGCCGCGAGGAGCACACCCCCGAGACGGTGCTCGAGCATGTTGTCGCGCCGGTGGCCCGCGGGGTGTTGCGGATTTCGACCGCGGTGCGGCAGCTCCAGCACGGCCGCATGCAGGCCTACCTCCTCTATCTCGTTCTCGGTGTCGCCGCCCTGGCGGTGGTGGTGGTCGCAGGCGGGAGTTGAGCCCGCGGTGGTGTTGACATCGGAACTTCCGTGACGCCCCCGATGCCCCTGATTATTGCCTGACAGCGTGCGCATCGGTGCCGTAGTCTCGGCCCGCTTCCCTCAACCCGCTTTCGCCTCCCTCCATGTACCTGAACATCATCCAGATTGCCGAGTCGTTCGGCGTCGCGGAAGAAGTCGTTGAGCGCTGGGTACGGCTCGAGGGGCTGCCCTTCACGCCGGACCGCGACCGCATGTTGTTCGACCGCACCCAAGTGGCCAACTGGGCCGCGGCGCGGGGGCTGGCCGCGCAGGCCGGATTCCTGGCCCCGGCGGCCTCGGCGGTGGTGGCGGGCGGGGGCGTGGCGGCGTTGCTGCAGGCGGGGGGGATCTGGCGCGACGTGCCCGCGGCGGAGGTCGGCGCCGTCTTCGAGAAGGTCGTGGCCGCGCTCCCGGGCGCGACGCCCCCGATCCGCAATCTCGTGGCGCAGCGGTTGCGCGCGCCCGGCGGCGTGGTGATCGCGCCGGTCGGCGGCGGCTTCGCCCTGCCGCATCCGAGCAACCGGATCGCGTTGGGGCGCGACTCCGGCACGGTGGCGCTGCTGCTGCTGCGCGAGCCGCTGCCGTTGCCCGAAGCGCCCCCGGACGATGTACCGGTCACGCGGATGCTCTTCTTCATCGCCCCGTCGCCGCGCGCCCACCTCGACCTGCTCGGCCGGCTCAGTCGGCTGCTCTCCCGGGGGCCGCTGCGGGAACTGGTGCTTCAGGGCGCGCCGGACGGGGAGATTCTCAAAGCCGTCGCCGCGACCGAAGCCGCGGCGGGCTCGCCAGGGACGGGATTGCACCAATCGTGAACCGGCCGGATTCGCCAGTCGGTGCGCTCCTCGCGGTGGCCGCCCTCGGCCTGTTCGTCGGGCTGACGTTGGGTGGCCGGCGCGACCGCCTCTGGCTCGGCTCGACGCTGGTCGCCGCGGTGGCGTCGCTCGCGGGGGCGCTCACGGTCCTGCTGGGCTTCGCGCCGGCGTGGGAGTGGATAGGCTCCTTTCGGCTCGGCGGCGAGGTGCCTCATTTGCGCCTCGATGCGATCAGTGCGCTCTTTCTGGCGCTGCTTTCGGTGGTCGGCGGAGCGGGAGCGGCCTATTCGCGCGAGTATTGGGGGGACCATCACTATCCGCGCTCGGCCGGTCGGGGCCGGCAGTGGTGGAGCGCGAGCCTGCTCGCGATGGGGCTCGTGCTCACGGTGTCCAACGGCCTGCACTTCCTGATCGCGTGGGAGCTGTTCGCGCTCGGCGGCTACTTCCTGATCACGTTGGAGAGCCGCGGCAAGAAGGTGCGCGCGGCGGGCTGGCTCTACCTCGGGGCGTCGCATGCGGGCACGCTCTGCCTGTTCGCGTTCTTCGCCCTGGTGGCGGCGCGCACCGGTAGTTGGGAACTGGGGCCGCAGTTGCGCGACCAAGCCGCGCTGGCGCCGCTGTTCTGGCTGGCGCTCGTGGGCTTCGGGGTGAAGGCCGGCGTCTTTCCGCTGCACGTCTGGTTGCCCTCGGCCCACGCCAATGCGCCCAGCCACGTGTCGGCGCTCCTGTCGGCCGTGGCGATCAAGATGGGAGTGTACGGAATCGTGCGTTTCAGCGGCTGGTTGCCGATGCCGGTCGAGGCGGGCTGGGTCGTGATCGCGCTGGGGGCGGTGGGCGCGCTCTTCGGCATCGCGTTCGCGTTTGCGCAGAACGACCTCAAGCGCCTGCTCGCCTACTGCTCGGTGGAGAACGTCGGCGTGATCCTGGTCGGCCTGGGTGCGGCGCTGCTCGGCGAGCGGTACGGGCACGCGGGGTGGGGCCGGCTGGCTTTGGGCGGGGCGCTGTTGCACGTGTGGAACCACGGTCTTTTCAAGGCACTGCTGTTCTTCGGCGCGGGCTCGGTGCTCCATGCCACGGGTACGCGCGACATCGGCCGGCTCGGCGGACTCTGGAAACGGATGCCGTGGACGGCCGGGCTGTTCGCGCTCGGCTCCGTGGCGGTCTCGAGTCTGCCGCCGCTCAACGGTTTCGTCGGCGAGTGGCTGATCTATCTCGGGTTGTTCGAGGCCGGCACCGTGCACAGTGCGGCGGCGTGGGCCGCGATGCCGGTGGCGATCGTGCTCGGCATGGCCGGGGCGTTGGCGCTGGCGAGTTTTGCGAAGGCGGGAGCGCTGGTCTTCTGCGGAGCGCCGCGCACCAAACGCACCGCGGTTGCGCACGAGGCCGGCCGCTGGATGATCGGCCCGATGCTTCTGCTGGGCGGTCTCTGTCTGGCGATCGGTCTGCTGCCGGCTCTGCTGTGGCCGCTGGTCGATCGGGTGGCGGGCGCGTGGAACCCGGCGTGGGCCGGGGCCGAAACCGCGCCGGCCGCGCTCGTGACGCTGGGCCGGTTGCATGGCGTGCTGGTGCTGCTTGCTGCTGCGGCGGTTTTCTTCGTCGTGCGCCGCTCGCGGGCGAACGGGCTGAGCCGCGGGCTGACTTGGGATTGCGGGTACGCCGCGCCGACCGGCCGCATGCAGTACAGCGGCGGTTCGTTCGCGGGCATCGGCGCGGGCTGGTTCTTCTGGCTGTTGCGGATCGAGCGGGTGGTGCAACGGCCGCGCGGATTGTTGCCCGAGAGCGCCCGGCGGGTGGAGCGTGTGCCGGAGACCGTGCTCGAGAAATGGATCGGACCGGTCGCGGGGGGCGTGATGCGGGTATCGGCCGCAGTGCGCCGGTTGCAGCACGGCCGCGTGCAATACTATCTCCTGTATCTCGTGGCGGGCTTGGCCACGCTCGCGGCGCTGGTGTTGGCGGGAGGTGGCCGATGAGCGACGGTCGTGCCGAGTTGGGTCCGGTCTTCGGCCGAAGCCCGTGTGGGTGCTCCGCTCTTGGTCGGTGGCACAAGAATGGTCCAGTCGGAGACAGGACCTACCCGCAAGCGGGCCGCCGGCGCGGGCGAACTTTCAAGAAGGAGACATCATGCTGATCACGCTTCTCGATGTGGTGCTGCGGCTGGCTCTGTGGGTGCTGCTCGCGCCGTTGCTGCCGGGCATCATCAACAAAGTGAAGGCGTGGGTGGCCGGGCGGCGCGGGCCGCCGGTGCTCCAACTCTACTACGACCTCGCGCGGCTGTGGCGGAAGGGCGTGGTGCTGAGCACGCTGGCCTCGCCCGGTTTCATCGCGGCGCCGGCGGTGGGCTGGGTGGCGGTGTTCGGTGCGGCGCTGTTGCTGCCGCTCGGGCCGGCGGGTGCGGTGCTGAGTTTTCGCGGCGACGTGCTGCTGCTGATCTACCTGCTTGCGTTGGCGCGCTTCTGCACGGTGTGGGCGGCGCTCGAGACCGGTTCGGCCTTCGAAGGCATGGGCTCGGTGCGCGAGGTCAGCTACGCGGTGTTGACCGAGGCGGCGATCCTCGCGGCGGTGCTGTCGCTATGCGTGCACGCGGGCGGGCTTTCGCTGGCGGAAATCCTCACGCCCTCGGCCGGAGCGGGGGCGGCGTTGCTCGCGGCGGGCCTGTTCATGGTCCTGCTGGCGGAGAACTGCCGGGTGCCGTTCGACGATCCCAATACGCACCTCGAGCTCACGATGATCCACGAGGCGATGATCCTCGACCACAGCGGCCCGCCGCTCGCGGCGATCCTGCACGGGGCGTCGGTGAAGCTGCTGCTGTTCTCGCTGCTGCTGGTGCAGGCGGTGATCCCGCTCGGGGATCTCGGGGCGCTGGCGGCAACCGGTGTGCTCGCCGGCGGGGTGCTGGCGACGACGATCGGTGTCGGGCTCGTGGAGTCGCTGTTGGCGCGCTTCGCGTTCAAACAGGTGCCGTTCCTGCTCACCCTGGCGTTTCTGCTCTGCCTGTTCGCCCTGCTGGTGGCGTGGAAGGGTGGTGCGGCGTGAAGGCGGAGATTCGGGCGGGACGCGGAAAGCAGGGAGGCATTTTCCAATGAACGGGACACTGAATCTGTTGGTCGGCCTCGCGATGGGCCTGAACCTGGTGGCGCTCGGCAGCAGCCGCATCCCGTCGCTCATCCGCGCGATGTCGGTGCAGGGTGTCGTGCTCGGCATCATGCCGCTGCTGATGGAGCACATCAGCTGGAACCACGTGTACTGGCCGTTGCTGCTGGTGGCCGCGGCGACGATCACGGTGAAGGGCATCGTCATCCCGCGGTTGCTCAACCGGGCGATGCGCGCGGCCAACATCGACCGCGACATGGAGCCGCTGATCGGCTACGTGCCCTCGATCCTGCTCGGGGCGGGCGGTTCGATCGCGGCGATGGCCCTGGCGCAATCGTTGCCCTTGCTGCCCGAGCATGCGGGCTCGTTGCTCGTGCCCGGCGCATTGGCGTCGGTGCTGACCGGGTTCGTGCTCCTGATCAGCCGCACGAAGGCGATCTCGCAGGTCTGCGGCTACCTGATCCTGGAGAACGGCATCTATCTTTTCGGTCTGCTGCTGATTCACTCCACGCCGCTGCTGGTCGAGGCCGGTATCCTGCTCGACCTGACGGTCGGCGTGTTCGTCATCGGCATCATCGTCGACCAGATCCAGCGCGCGTTCGATTCGCTCGACACCCGCAAACTCACCGTGCTCCGCGAATGAAAGAATCCCTTCTCGTGATCCTGCCCCTAGCGGGCGCGGCGCTGGCGGCGGTCTGGCGCGGCGACCGCACCCGGCCGTGGCTGATGCCCGCCTTCGGTGGCGCGCATCTGGTGCTGGCTTTGTGGTTGTTGGTGGCGCCGCCCGCGCAGCCGCTCAGCTCCTGGTTCGGGTTCGATGCGCTCGCCCGGGCCGTGCTGCCGGCGGTGTCGGTGCTGTTCCTGCTCTGCGCGGTCTATGGCGTATCCTATCTCCGGGCCCGGGCCGAGCGTCCCAACCGCCTCTTCGTGGCCCTGATGCTGGCGGTGCTCGGGCTGCTCAGCGCGGGCCACATGGCCCGGCATCTCGGGCTGCTCTGGATCGCGACCGAGGGGGTGACGCTCGGGGCGATCCCGCTGATCCATTTCGCGGCCACGCCGCGGGCTTTCGAGGCGACGTGGAAATACCTGCTGGTCGGCGGCACGGGCATCGCGTTGTCGCTGCTCGGCTCGTTCTGCCTCGGCTACGCGTCGCTGCACGGCGGAGGCGGAGGCGACCTGACGTTTGCCGCGCTCGTCGCGCAGGGCGCGGGGCTCACGCGGCCGTGGGTGCTCGTGGCCTGGGTGTTGTTGCTGGTCGGCTACGGCACGAAGATGGGCCTGGCGCCGATGCACACCTGGAAGCCCGATGTCTACGGCGAGGCGCCGGGCATCGTGGGCGCGTTGCTGGCCGGCGGGGTCACGACCGTGGCGTTCACCGCGATCCTGCGGGTGCGCGCGGTGGTGGCGGCGGCCGGCGCCGGGGAGGTCGCCGACCGCTCGCTCGTCGCGATCGGCCTGTTCTCGCTGGTGGTGGCGGCGCTGTTCCTGCTCGGGACGCGCGACTTCAAGCGCATGCTCGCGTATTCGAGCGTCGAACATATGGGGATCCTCGCGCTCGCGGCCGGGCTCGGGGCGCCCGGGCTCTGGGCCGGGCTCTTCCACGTGTGGAGCAACACCCTGACCAAGGGCTCGCTCTTTCTCAGCGCCGGGAACATCCGCCGCGCCGCCGGGGCGCGCACGATGGACGAGGTTGGCGGCATGGCGGTGCTCACGCCGAAGTCGGCCTCGCTGTTCGTGGCCGGCATGTTTGCGGTGACGGCGCTGCCGCCCTTCGGCCCGTTCTTCAGCGAGCTGCGGGTGCTGCGCGCGAGTTTCGCCGGCGGCCACGGGTTCGCCGGGGCGGTGTTTCTCGTCTGCCTGCTGCTGGTCTTCCTCGGCCTCACCCGCGTGGTCTTCGCGATCGTGGACGGCCGGCCGCGCGTCGCCACGAAGCTTTCCGGTCGGCGCTTCCCCGAGACGGCCGGCGTGATCGTGCCTCCGCTGCTGCTGCTCGCGTTCTCGCTCTGGCTGGGCCTCGCTCTTCCCGAAGTGCTCGCCACCGCGTGGACCGACGCCGTCGCCCAACTCCACCCCGCGCCATGAACGCCGCCGAATCGCTCGCCCTGATCGCCAACGCCACCGCTCTCCCGTGGGCCGAGGTGCCCGAGTGGCCCGTGGCCGAGTTCGTGCCGGTGGTGGCTGCGGCGCTGGAGCGCGGCGGTCGCCTGTGCTCGTTCTTTGGAGTCGCGGAGCCGTCGGCCGGGCCGGGGGCGATCCGGCTGGTGGCGGTGGTCGCCTTCGATGCCGAGAACACCCTGGCGGTCGGCCGCAGCGGGCCGTTGGCCGGAAAGTATCCCGCGCTGACCCTGCGCAACCACCAGGCGCATCTCTTCGAACGCGAAGTGTGGGAGCAGTTCGGGGTCGAGCCGGAAGGGCACCCGTGGCTCAAGCCGGTGCGGCGCACCGCGGGCAACGCGCCGGCGGTGGGCGAGTTTTTCCGGGTCGACGGCGGCGAGATCCACGAGGTCGCCGTGGGGCCGGTACATGCGGGCGTGATCGAGCCCGGGCATTTCCGTTTCCAATGCGCCGGCGAGGAGGTGATCCACCTCGAGATCGCGCTCGGCTACCAGCATCGCGGCATCGAGGCGGCGCTCGCCGACGGTCCGCATCGCGCGACGGTGGCGCAGATGGAGACGATCGCGGGCGACACCACGATCGGGCACACCACGGCATACGCGACCGTGCTCGAGGCGCTTGGCGGCGGCGAGGCGCCGCTGCGCGCGCAATGGCTGCGGGCGCTCGCGCTGGAGCTGGAGCGCCTTGCCAACCACTCCGGCGACATCGGTGCGCTGGCGGGCGACGTGGCGTTCCTGCCCACGCAGTCGGCCTGCGGCAAGATTCGCGGCGATTTCCTCAACCTCACCGCGCTGCTCTGCGGCAACCGTTTCGGCCGGGGGCTGGTGCGCCCCGGCGGTTGTCGCCATGATCTGGAGCCGGTGCGGGCCGCGACGCTGCTCGCCCGGCTGGAGACGCATCTGGCCGACATGGAGCGGGCGGCGAGCTGGTTCTGGGACGCCGCGTCCGTGCGTGCGCGTTTCGAGAACGTGGGCACGGTGCATCCGCAGCAGGCGACGGCCATCGGTCTGGTCGGTCCGGCGGCGCGTGCGAGCGGGCTGGTGCGGGATGTGCGTTACGATCATCCCGCCGGCTGGCATCGTTTCGCGCAAGCGCCGGTGGCGGTGTGGTCGGGTGGCGACGTGCTGGCCCGGGCGCGGGTGCGCGGGCTGGAGATCCAGCGCTCGGGGAGTTTCCTGCGCGAGCAGATCGTGGCGCCTCCCGATGGTGAAATCCGCGAGCCGCTGGCACCGGCTGCGCCCGACACGCTGGCCGTGACGCTGGTCGAGGGCTGGCGCGGCGAGATCTGCCACGTTGCGCTCACCGATGCCGTCGGCTGTTTTCGCCGCTACAAGGTGACCGATCCATCGTTCCACAACTGGACCGGGCTCGCGCTGGCTCTGCGCAACCAGGCGATCTCGGATTTCCCGATCAACAACAAGAGCTTCAACCTGTCGTACTGCGGCTTCGACCTTTGAACCGAAACGCTGAACCACCACCGCCATGTTTGTCCTCGATACGATTGTTCACCGTCTGAAGCGCGGCTGTGAAACCATGGCGTATCCGGACAGGCCGGCGCCGGCGTTGCCGGATCGTCATGGCGGGGCGTTGCGCGTCGAGGCGACCAAGTGCGCCGACGGCTGCGCGGCCTGCCTGCCGGTGTGCCCGACGCAGGCGATCACGCGGGAGCCCGGGCAACCGGTGGCGCTGGACCTTGGGCGTTGTCTCTTCTGCGCGGAGTGCGTGGCGGCGTGCCCGACCTCGGCGATCGTGCAGACCCGCGACCATCGCATGGCGGTGCGGCGGCGCGAGGATCTCATACTGGGAGCTCCGGGAGCGGAGGAGTTGCGTTTGGCCGAGGCGTTGGGCGAGAAGCTGCGCAAACTGCTCGGGCGCTCGCTGAAGCTGCGGCAGGTGAGCGCGGGCGGCTGCAACGCCTGCGAGGCCGACATCAACGTGCTCGGCACCATCGGCTGGGACCTTGGGCGCTTCGGCATCCAGTATGTGGCGTCACCGCGGCATGCGGACGGGCTGATCATCACCGGTCCCGTGACGAAGGGCATGGAACTGGCGTTGAAGAAGACCTGGGACGCCGTGCCCGGACCGAAGATCGCGATCGCGGTGGGCGCGTGTGCGATCGCTGGCGGGCCGTTTGTCGGCCATGAGGAAACCTGCCAAGGGGCGGACAACGTGATTCCGATCGATCTCTACATCCCGGGGTGCCCGCCACATCCGCTCACGATCCTCGACGGCTTGTTGCGCATCATCGGCCGGCTCGAGGGGAAGGCCTCCGGTGGTCGGCCGTAGCGAGAGGCGCGTCCGCGACGGCGGAAGGAGAATTCATGGGGCGCGCGGATGCCACGCGAGCGAGAGCGGCGGGCGTGGCCGCGACCCGTACGGCGAACGGTGTGGCCCTGTCTGCCACGCCGCATCGGAGGATCGGAGGTAGGAGCGTGCTTGCACGCGATCTGGACTCGGGAGGACGGACCGAGCGAAGAGGCGCCTGCAAGCGGGTCTCCTACAAGTTCTCCGTGGACTCTTCCGGTTCTGAGCTCTCTGTGGCCTGTCCGTACCTCGGAACGCGGTCTGAAGAGCCGCGCCACGACGGAATCGCCTGCAAGCAGGCTCCTACCTATCGGAGCAGGTGCGGAGCCCGGTTGTGCTCACCCGACCCAGGCGCGGGCGTTGTGGAAGAGCTTCATCCAGGGGCCGTTCTCGGGCCAGTCGGCGGGGTGCCAGCTGTTCTGCACGGTGCGGAAGACGCGCTCGGGGTGCGGCATCATGATCGTCACGCGGCCGTCGCGGCTGGTGAGCGCGGTGATGCCGAAGGGCGAGCCGTTGGGATTGAGCGGATACGCCTCGGTGACCTGGTGCCGGTTGTCGACGTAGCGGGCGGAGACGAGCCCGGAGGTGCTGCAGGCGAGCGCGGCGGTGGCGTCGCGGAACTCGGCCCGGCCCTCGCCGTGCGAGACGGCGACCGGAATCACGCTGCCCTCCATGCCGGCGAGCAGCACGCTGGGGCTCCGCTCGATCTGCATCGACACGAAGCGGGCCTCGAAACGCTCGGAACGGTTCTGCACGAAGTGCGGCCAGAGTTCGGCGCCGGGGATGATGGCGTGGAGGTTGCTCATCATCTGGCAGCCGTTGCACACGCCGAGGGCGAAGGTGTCGGGCCGGGCGAAGAAGGCCTCGAACTCGGCGCGGGCGCGCTCGTTGAAGAGGATGCTCTTGGCCCAGCCCTCGCCGGCGCCGAGCACGTCGCCGTAGCTGAAACCGCCGCACGCGGCGAGGCCGCGGAAATCCCGCAGCGAGACGCGGCCGGAGAGGATGTCCGTCATGTGGACATCGACGGTGCGGAAACCGGCTCGGTCGAAGGCGGCGGCCATCTCGATCTCGCCGTTCACGCCCTGTTCGCGCAGGACCGCCAGCGGCGCGCGACCGCTGACGATCGCGGGGGCGGCGTGGAGGTCGAAGGTGAGCTTCGGGGTGAGCCCGGGATCGGTCTTGTCGAGCTTGAGCTGATACTCGCTCTCGGCGCAGGCGGGGTTGTCGCGCAGGGCGGCGATGCGGCGGGTGACGTCGGACCAGAGGGCGCGCAGGACGGGGAGGTTCTCGTTGTAGATCTCCTCGCCGGCGCGGCGGATGCGCAGGGCGAAATGCGGATTGAGCGTGCCGATGCGGGTCGTGCAGTTCTTGAAGCCGTGCTGGCGCAGAACCATGGACACGTCGTCGAGGTCGGCGGCGTGCACCTGGACGACGGCGCCGAGTTCCTCGTTGAAGAGGGCGGCGAAGGCGTTGTGGCCGGTCGGGATCTCGAGATCGACGCCGGAGTGCCCGGCGAAGGCCATCTCGACGATCGTGGCGAAGAGGCCGCCGTCGGAACGATCATGGTACGCGAGCAGCTTGCCTTCGCGGCCGAGCTGCTGGATCGCGTTGAAGAAGTTCTTCAGGTCGGTCGGGTTGTCGACGTCGGGCGTGGCCTCGCCCATCTGCGAGACGGTCTGGGCGAGGATCGAGCCGCCGAGGCGGTGCTTGCCGCGGCCGAGGTCGACGAGGAGCAGGACGGTGTCGGCGAGCTGCCGGAGCTGCGGCGTAAGGGAGAGGCGGATATCTGCGCAGGGGGCGAAGGCGGAGACGATCAGCGAGGTCGGGGCGGTCTGGCGTTTCTGGCGGGTGCCATCCTTCCACACGGTGGACATGCTCATCGAGTCCTTGCCGACGGGAATGGTGATGCCGAGGGCCGGACAGAGTTCCATGCCGACAGCCTGCACGGCGGCGTAGAGGTCGGCGGCGTCGCCCGGGACGGCCGGGGCGGCCATCCAGTTGGCGGAGAGGTTGATCTTGCCGATATCGCCGATCTGGGCGGCGGCGATGTTGGTGATCGCCTCGCCCACGGCGAGGCGGGCGGAGGCGGCGGCGTTGTTGACGGCGACGGGGGTACGCTCGCCCATCGACATGGCCTCGCCGGTGTGGACGTCGAACGCGGTGGCGGTGACGGCGCAGTCGGCGACGGGCACCTGCCAGGGGCCGACCATCTGGTCGCGGCAGACCAGGCCGGTGACGGTGCGGTCGCCGATGGAGATGAGGAAGGTCTTGTCGGCGACGGTTGGGTGGGAGAGCACGCGTTTGGCGGCCTCGGCGAGCGTGACGTCACCAATTTCCAACGGCAGTTGGGGGCGGATCAGGCTGGTCTCCTTGCGCTGCATGCGCGGGGGCTTGCCGAGCAGGACCTCGAGCGGGAGATCGATCGGCTGGTTGCCGAAATGGGGATCGTCGAGCACGAGGCGTTTCTCCTCGGTGGCTTCGCCGACGACGGCGAAGGGGCAACGCTCGCGGCGGCAGATCTCGGCGAAGGTGTCGAGCTGCGCGGCCGGCACGGCGAGCACGTAGCGTTCCTGGGATTCGTTGCACCAGATCTCGAGCGGGGACATGCCCGGCTCGTCGTTGGGGATGGCGCGGAGGTTGAAGCGGCCGCCGCGGCCGCCGTCGTTGACGAGTTCGGGCAGGGCGTTGGAGAGGCCGCCGGCACCGACGTCGTGGATGAAGGAGATCGGATTGGCGTCGGCCAGGGCCCAGCAGCGGTCGATGACCTCCTGGCAACGGCGCTCCATCTCGGGGTTTTCGCGCTGAACGGAGGCGAAATCGAGGTCCTCCTGGCCGGAGCCGCTGGCCATCGAGCTGGCGGCGCCGCCGCCGAGGCCGATCAGCATGGCCGGTCCGCCGAGCACGATGAGTTTGTCGCCCGGCTCGATGGAGCCTTTCTGCACGTGCTCGGCCTTGATGGCGCCGAGGCCGCCGGCGAGCATGATGGGTTTGTGGTAGCCGCGCAGCTCCGTCGCCGGCGCGGCGGGCATTTGAGATTTGAGATCTGAAATTTCAGATACTGCGCCCGCGGCGGGGACTTCCTGTTCGAAGGTGCGGAAGTAGCCGAGGATGTTGGGGCGGCCGAACTCGTTGTTGAAGGCGGCGCCGCCGAGCGGGCCGTCGAGCATGATGTCGAGCGCGGAGACGATGCGGCCGGGTTTGCCGAATTCCTTTTCCCAGGGCTGGATCGCGCCGGGAAGCTTGAGGTTGGAGACGGTGAAACCGGTGAGGCCGGCCTTGGGCTTCGAGCCGCGGCCGGTGGCGCCCTCGTCGCGGATCTCGCCGCCGGAGCCGGTGGCGGCACCCGGGAAGGGGGAGATGGCGGTGGGGTGGTTGTGCGTCTCGACCTTGCAGAGGATGTGGACGTCCTGCTCGTGGGCGGCGTACTCGTGGGTCTGCGGGTCGGCGTAGAAGCGCCCGGCGCGGTGGCCGACCATGACGGCGGCGTTGTCCTTGTAGGCGGAGAGGATGCCGTCGCTGTGGAGCTGGTACGTGTTCTTGATCATCTGGAAGAGCGAGCGGTCCTTGGCGGAACCGTCGATTTCCCAGGTGGCGTTGAAGATCTTGTGGCGGCAGTGCTCGGAGTTGGCCTGCGCGAACATCATCAGCTCGATGTCGTGCGGGTCGCGGCCGAGGGCGGTGAAGCTCTTGACGAGGTAGTCGATCTCGTCGTCGGCGAGGGCGAGGCCGAGGGCGGTGTTGGCGTCGACGAGGGCCTCGCGACCTTGGGCCAGCACCGGCACGGCGGTGAAGGGTTGCGGGGTGGCGTGGCTGAAGAGGACGTCGAGCGCGGCGAAGTCGGCGAAGACGGCCTGCGTCATGCGGTCGTGGAGGCGGGCGGCGATGGCGTTGATCTGCTCCTTGGTGGGAGTGCTGCCGCCCTGGTCGATCCAGTAGGCGACGGCGCGCTCGATCCGTTTCACCTTCGCGAGGCCGCAGATGTGGGCGATGTCGGTGGCCTTCGAGGACCACGGCGAGATGGTGCCCGGGCGGGGTGCGACCACCTGGAGCAAGCCGGCGGGGTCGTGGGTCTCGCGGTGCGGCCCGTAGGTGAGCAGTTTGGCGAGGATCTCATGCTCCGCCGGGGTGAGCTCGGCGGTGGTCTCGGCGACGTGGACGAAGGCCGTGGTGACCTCCTTGACGGGGAGGCCGGCGCCCAGGAGGTCCTGGACGAGCTTCTGCGTGCGGAAGTCGGAAAGGGCGGGTGCGCCGCGGAGGATGAGCATGTTCGGAAAATGGAGGGTTCTACTGCCAACAGGCGAGCCTGCGGTTGCCAACGGAAAACGCGGCCGGGGGATAACCCTCGGGTCGTTGCTCACGCGGAGGAGATTCGGCGAGAAATGTTTCGATTTTGTGCCTCAGAAGCATAGAAAGCGCGGCGCCTCGCCAACCGGCTTCGCGTTCGGGATCCGCACGACGCACCTTTTCCCCGCTGTGGTGTTGGCCCCCAAAAAACTACTCGACGAATGAATCGGATGGAGATCCAGGATCGGCTCCTGTTGCGGAGCGCCTGCGTGCACCTTGCTTCGCGGCTCGGGGTTGCGCTGCGGCTGGCTTTCTTGCCTCTGGTCTTGGTTGCGGCGGCGGCGACGCGGGCGGAGTCGGGGGCCGAGGAGGTCCGTTGGCTGCGCAACACCGATGCCATCTGGCAGATGTCCAACGACGAACGCCGGCTGCCCTACCGCATCTCGATCGAGGGACGCATCAACTTTTTCGATCCGGCGTGGCGGAACCTGTGGTTCGAGGAGGGTGGTATCGGTCGATACATCGCGCTGTCGGCCAATCCGCCGAAGCTGCGCAACGGTCAGCGTGTGCGGATCGAGGGCACCTATGTGCCGATCCAGGGGTTGGCCGCCGAGCGGGTGACCGTGACGGTGCTCGAGGAGGTCGCCGCGATCGCCCCGCTGGCCACGCGCGGGCGGATCAGCGAGGTGCGCGCGTTCGACCGGGCCGTGGTCGAGGCGGAGGGGTATGTCGACGAGCAGCTGTCGATCGACGACTACCATCTGCGGCTGACGTTGCTCACGGAGAACCGCCGGGTGATCTGCTGGGTGCCGCCGGATTCGCCGACGAATCTGCCCGAGTGGCAGGGGAATCATGTCCGGCTGCGTGCGGTGTATTCGGGCAGGGTCGATCCCTCGGGCACGGATGCCACCATCGAGCTCTGGGTCGGCAAACAGAGCGATGTCGAAGTGATCGGCTCGATCGACAACGCCCCGGTGTTCGATCGCCCGTTGGTCTCGATCAATTCGGTCAACGCGCTCCCGGTCGGCACGGTTGTGCGCCTGCGGGGCAAGATGGCGAAGCGCGACATCGGCAGCAGCTTCGTGCTGCGCGACGATTCGGGAGATGTGTTCGTGGAGTGCTTGCAGCGCGAGACGGTCAACCGGACCTCGCTGGTCGAGGTGGTCGGCACGCTGGCGATCAGCGGTTCTCGCTGGGTGGTGCGAAACGGCTTTTTCCGGGAAATCGAGCACGAGGTCGAAGCGGCGGCGAAGGCCACCGAGGTGCTGTCGCGGATCGAGGCGATCCGCCAACTCAGCGAAGAGCGGGTCTCGGCCGGCCAACCGGTCTCGATCGCGGGGATCGTGACCTGGTCGCTGCCCGAGGCGGATGTCTTCTTTCTGCAGGATCAGACCGGGGGAGTGCGGGTGCGGCTGCCCGCCGGCGTATCCGCGCCACCGCTGCAAAAATGGGTGCGGGTCGAGGGCGCGACGGCCATGGGCGCATTCGCGCCGCTGGTCGAGATGCGCACCCTCGTCGACCTCGGGTCGATGGCGCACCCGCTGCCCGAGCGTTTGACGTACTCCCAGGCGATCTCGGGCCGCGAGGACGGGCAATGGGTGGAGATGCGCGGCTTCATCCGGCGTACGGCCTCGGAAGGGGACTGGCGGTGGATCTACGTGACCACGCCCGACGGCGAATTCGTGGGGCACCTGCAGTCGCCGGTGAATTTCGTGGCGACGCCGGGCTCGCTGCTGCGGGTGCGCGGCGTGTGCGAGGTCACCACCGACGCGAAGAATCGCATCAACGGTGTGCGCCTGCGGATTCCGTTTCTCCACGACATCCTCATCGAGGAGGATGCGCCGGCGGACATCTACGACCTGCCGCTGCGGCGGGTGGGGGATCTGCGGCCGATCGGTGTCCACAACGATCTGGTGCGCGTGCATGTGCAAGGCCGGGTCCTGCATCATGTGCCCGGTCAGTATCTGATACTCGAAGACGAGGAGGACTGCATCGGGGTGTTCAGCCGCGAGCCGGGCCAGCTCGTTCCCGGCGAGCGGGTCGATGTGGTCGGGATTCTCGGTCAGGATGGCGCCCGGGTGGTGCTGCGCGAGGCGGTGTTCCGCCACACCGGGGAGGCGCCGACGGCGCCGGCGACGGAGTTGGTGGAGCCCGCGTCGTTCGATCGCGACGACGACCTCCATCTCGTGCGGATCGAGGGCCGGCTGCTCGACTATTCGCGGCACGCCGAGCAGCTCCATCTCACGTTGCAGACGGGCAACGAGATCTTCGACGCCGTGCTCGACCATGCGCCGGGCGCCTCGCCCGAGATCGGGTTGACGCCCGGCATGGTGCTGGCGGCCACCGGAATCTACCGGATCGAATACGACGATTTCCACCGGCCGAGCGGTTTCGACCTGCAGTTGCGCAGCGGGCGGGATCTGGCGGTGGTGGCGGCGGCGAAGTTCTGGACGGTCGACAAGGCTCTGGGTGTGGCCGGCACGTTGCTGGGCCTGACGCTGGTGGTGGCGATCTGGGTCTTCGCGTTGCGACTACGCGTGAGGGTGCAGACCGCGCAGATCCGCGCCCAACTCGAGAAGCAGACCAGCCTCGAGGCGGAGCTGGAGCGTTCGCAGCGGTTCCGTTCTCTCGGGTTGCTCGCCGGCGGGCTGGCCCACGACTTCAACAATCTGCTCACGGGCATCCTCGGCAATGTGACGCTGGCCATGCTCGAGGAGAGGGCGATGCCCCTGGTGGGGGAGTGCCTGAAGGACATCGAGGCGAGCGCGAAGCGCGCCCGGGATCTTACCCAGCAGCTGGTGACATTCGCCAAGGGAGGCGACCCGATGCGGGACAACGTCGACCTGGTCGAAATGCTGCACCAGGCGGCGGGCTTCGCGCTGAGCGGCGCCAAAGCCCGGGCCGAGTTCGACCTTGCCGAGGGACTCTGGCCCGTGCATGCCGACCGCAACCAGCTCGGCCGCGCGCTCCAGAACCTGCTGATCCATTCGCGCGGCGCGATGCCCGAGGGCGGCATCGTCAAAGTAAGCGCTTCGAACTGCGTGGAGGACTCGGGCCGCCGCAACCTGCATGCGGGCCGGTATGTGCAACTGCGTTTCGAGGACTCGGGCCCGGGCATCCCCGCCGAGCAGATTCCCGCGTTCTTCGATCCGTATTCGGCGACAAAATTCGGCGACGACCGGTTTTCGCTGGCGATCGCCTACTCGATCGTGAAGCGGCACGGCGGTCACATCGAAGTGCGCTCCGCGGCGGGGCGGGGAAGCGAGTTCAATCTGTGGATTCCGGCCGGCGACTCCCTCGCGCCCGTCGCGCCGCAGGCTCCGGTGGAGGCGCCTGGCGCCACGGCGATCCAGGGCACGAGGATTCTGCTGATGGACGACGAGGAGACGATCCGCAGCCTGGCCGAGCGCCTGCTCCATCGCATGGGATGCGAAGTGAAAACCGTCGGCGATGGGGAATCCTGCCTCGCCGCCTATCGCGAGGCGATGGCGGCCGGCCGGCCTTTCCAGATCGTCATCCTCGATCTGACCGTGCCCGGCGGAATGGGGGGGCTGGAATGCATGGAGGCGCTCCTGCGGATCGATGCGCACGTCCGCGGGATCGTATCCAGCGGGTACTCGCACGACCCGGTGATGTCGAACCACCGGGCTTACGGTTTCCGCGCCGTGGTCCCGAAACCCTATGTGGTCGGAGCGTTGACGGACTGCATCCGGCAGGTGCTGGGGGCGCCGCAATAGGCACGGCACGCCGATCCACGCAGCGGGGGCGCACGAATAAGGCCGGGAAACATCCCGGCCGGGAGAGGCGGAGGCGGGCTGTTCCGGGCCTCAGGCGCCCCGGTCTTCGTCGATGAAAAGATCGGCGATCATCGGGCGGCCTTTTACTTCGAAATCGAACGTCCACCGCTGAGCGCCCGTGACTGTTTCCACCTGGAGTTGCGAGCCTCGCAACACGGTCGGCAGGGTCACCTTGCACTGGAAACCCATGTCGCAGATCCCGTTCTTGAAGGTGCCCACGGTCATGTTGGTGATTTCACCGACGACGTCCTTGGTGATCTCGTTGTTCTCGGGCTGGAGCATCTCGGCCGGTTCCATGCCGGTGATGCCGGCGGCGATCTGGGCCGCGAGGTCCATCTCCATGTATAGGTAGACCATTCCGTTGGCTTCGCCGGTGAATCCGACGGAGCCGACGATCAGAGGATCCTTCGATCCCACCGCGTAAAAGGGGGAACCGTCCGACTCGTCCTTGTCCAGACGCCTGATGAATTTGGCGTCCAGCCGCGCGGTGGTCTGCATCACCTTCAGCACTGCGTTTTCGAGCAGTTTGGTGAGCGTTTCGATGTCGGGGAAAGTTGTTTCAGGCATGGCGAACCTTCTGTCGGGGCGGGGTACCTGTTGAGCAGGCTCTCGGGGCACCACAATTCCGGGCAAGTTTGCCTATCGGCAGATGAGGGGCACACCTAAGGGAAAAGTAGCGTGGCGCGTGTCGGGGCCTCGCGTGCCCCGCGCTCGGGCATTCGTCTTGGGCGGTGCTTCGGCTACTTTCGAGGGCGACATCTCGATGAACGGCTCGACCGGAGATCCTTCGGCGGAGAGTTGGGGACGGCGCCACTCCCGCGAGTCCATGGTGCGCCAGCAGTTGCGGGCGCGGGGGATCTGCGACGAGCGGGTGCTGGCCGCGATGGGACGCGTGCCGCGGCATCGCTTCGTACGGGAGCGAGACGAAGCTTCAGCCTACGCCGACAGTCCGTTGCCCATCGGCTTCGGACAGACCATTTCCCAGCCCTACATCGTGGCGCTGATGACCGAGCTGCTTGCGCCCCGCGTCGGGATGGCCGTGCTCGAAATCGGTACCGGTTGCGGGTATCAGACGGCGATTCTCGCGGCGCTCGGCCTGCGGGTGCACTCGCTGGAGGTGGTGCCCGCGCTCGCCGAGGCGGCTCGCGGCCGGCTCGCGTCGCTCGGTCTCGACCGCGGTGTATCCATCGTGGTGGGAAACGGGCGGCTCGGCCTGCCGCAGGCCGGCCCCTTCGCGGGGATCGTCGTGACGGCGGCACCGGAAGCGTTGGTGCCGGCGTGGGGTGAGCAGCTCGAAGAGGGCGGTCGGCTTGTCGTGCCGATCGGCGCCCGCCACGAGCAATGGCTGCGGCGGTACACCAAAAGCGGGGGAGCGCTTCGCCGGGAGGACCTCATGGCCGTGCGCTTCGTGCCGCTAATCGAATAGACGGCCCGTCGCCTCCGGCTTCGCGACGAGGCGGGGCGCAGCGGAACCGAACGGCGGCTCAGCCGTGATGATGCGGTCGAGAGGCGAGCGTCGCGAGGGACGAGCGCCAAACCATCGGTGGCGAGTTACCAGCACGAGTGCTTCGCTCGCTCTCCTCTGTGATCGCCCCCGCGACGCTCGTCACTCGTCACTCGACCGAATGCTGGCTCAGAGCACTTGGAGCGTGCGGCGGTAGAAGGCGACGACTTCGTCCGGCTGGTCGGAGAACAGGATGTAGTCCTCGATCCAGCGCGGGGCGCGTCGATCGGCGATCATCTGCTTGATCTGCTTCTTCAGGTCGCGCCAGTAGTCGGTGGCGTAGAACACGTAGGGCACGCGGGGGCGGATCCCGAGCTTGAGATTGCACATCTCGATGCCGACCTCCTCGAGCGTGCCGACTCCGCCGACGTTGAAGATGCAGAAATCGGCGACCTCGAACCATTTCTGCCGGTTGTGGCGCGCCGTTTCCTGGAAGGTGTTGAAGAAGTCCACCCCGAGCTTGGGCGGCTGGGCCTCGAGTTCGAGGAAACACGAGCCGGTGAGGGCGTTGTTCTGGCGGGCCTCCTCCATCGCCAGGCCCATCACGCCGCCGCCGCCGCCGGTGAGCACGCCCACGGTCGGGCCGAAGAAGTCGGTGAGCCGGTTGAGCAGGCTGCGGATGCTCCGGCCGGTCTCGTCGGTGAGGTCGAGGGCCGAGCCGTAGAAGGCGAGGATGGTCGACTCCATGAACTTGCGGATCAGCTCCTCGCGCACGAAGAAGCCGCAGCCCTTCTTGTAGACGTGCCGGTAGATGTCCTTCGTGTCTTCGTGATAGAAATACACACCGAGCCCGATCGAGTCGTAGTGGTCGATGCGGGTGTGGGCGTTGGTCGAGAAGAAGAAGCCGTGGGTGCGGGAGGGTTTGCGGAAGACGATCCGCTTGAGGTTGAGCTGGGGCAGGCGGGTCAGCAGCTCGATGTGCTCGAGCAGGTTGGGGAAGATGTCGCAGACGAGGGTGTCGGCCTCGGCGGGGCCGTGGTCGAGCGCCTCGATGATGGTGCGGTGGCCGGCGGGCAAGGTCGCGGCGGCGGCGACGGCGCGGAAATCCGAGCCGCAGGCCAGGAACAGGCTGCGGTTCTCCATCAGGGCGTTCTCGCCGTTGACCGTGATCTTGGTGCGCAGGCGCGGGGTGCCGACTTCCTGCGGCGGGGTGGCGTCGAGGTGGCGGAAGGCCTTGCCCGCGAGGGTGAGCATGCGTTTTCGCCGGCTCAGCAGGCCCTTGTCGGCGGAGTCGTCGGCGGTGGGCGCGCGGTAGACCTCGACCGACACCATCGGGTTCACCACGGGCTGGTCGCCGGTGTTGTAGATCTCCAGCATGATGTTGGTGCCGAAGGTCTTGATCGGGTCGAGCAGCACGGCGGAGCAGTGCAGGCCGAAGTTGTCCTCCCCGCGGTTGAGCACCACGAAGTGCTCCTTCAGATACATCGAACAGCTCGTGAGGATGCCGGAGCGGGGCGGGATCACCAGGGGCGACGACTCCTCGCGCAGCTGGACCTTGTCGAGGAAGCCGCGGTTTTGTTCGCCGCTGACCACGCGTTCGAACTGCAGCCGGGTGACCGCCGGATTGATGGTGTAGCGCACGCCGTGCGGCACGATGAAGACCCGGCCGAAGCGATCGATCGACACGGAGTTGGGCAGCTTGATCCGGTTGTCCTTCACGGCCCGCCAGATCTCGTCGGAGGAGAGCTTGGCGCTTTCGGGGGCGAAGAAGAGCCGGCCGACCGGGGTGCCGGGGCGCAGCATCTTCTGGAAATAGGCCGCGCTCGGGAATCCCTTGTCGAAGATGAAGGCCTCGGCCTCGACGAGCACGCGGTTGCGTTCGAATACCGGCTCGGACGTCACTTTCATCTCGATACCGATGCGGGCGAGGGAGCTGCGCTCGGTGAAGTGCAGGCTCCCGAGATGGTCGCGCATGAACTCGAGTTCGGCGGAGCTGCGGGGCTTGAAGGCGAGGGTGAGCGAGAGGGCGTCGGCGTGCTTGCGGAGGGCGTGGATCTGCCCGTCCTGGCTGTGCCAGAAGTGGTCGGAAATCATGGTGCGCGGGGCCCGGAAACCGGGAAAAGGAGCGGCTGGGGGAAGGATTGCTTTTTCGAAAACCGCTGTTCATCTTCCGCGCCTTTCCGCCTCAGGCAAGCTTGTGCACTGGGGTGCCCAACCCACTTCCAAACCCTGATGAAACCGACTCTTCCCATCCTCGCCGGACTTCTGGCGGTTGCCGCTCCGCTCTGCGCCCAGAGCATCAAAATCGACATCGATCCGGACAAGCCGGCCGAGACGGCCCCGGCGGCGACTCCTGCGGCCATCGCCGCGCCCGCCGCGAAGGACGCCGAGATGATCGTGCCCACCGACGGCAAGTATTCGGACGAGCAGAAGATCGAGGTCTACGGCTTCCTGTTGGCCCAGCGCCTCAACCTGTCGGAGCAGGTGATGCCGCTCATCCGCTCGGAGGAGGAGATCTATGCCTTTCTGCGCGGCTTCGGCGCCGCTCTCACCCGCACGCCGTTGCGCTACGACGGAAACCTCATTCTGCCCCAGACGCAGGAACTCATCGAAGGTCGCTCGAAGGAGGTCGCCGCGGCGATCGAGAAGGCCCGGGTCGAGTTGAACGCGAAGAACCAGGCCGAGGAGAAGACCTTTTTGGCCGAGCTGGACAAGAAGGCCGGCGTGAAGAAGACCGCCAGCGGTTTGCGCTACGAGATGATCGCCGAGGGCAAAGGCGCGAAGGCGCCCGCGGACAAGGCCGTGCGTGCGTACATGAAGACCACCCTGATCGACGGCTCGGTCATCGTCGATCCGAAGGACAAGGACGGCAAGACGGTTGCGGTCGAGGTCAACCTCGGCACCGCCATCCCCGGCCTGAAGGAAGGTCTCATGCTCACCGGCGTGGGCGGCAAGCTGAAGCTCTACGTGCCGGCGGCCCTCGCCTATGGCGACCAGGGCATGGCTCCCGGCGCGCTCACCATCTTCGATCTCGAGCTGCTCGAGGTGAAGGAGCCCGCCAAGCAGCCCGAGGCGCAGAAGTAACTCTTTGTTTCCCGCGCCCTCCGGTTTTTCCCGGAGGGCGTTTTCTTTTTCTGGCAACGTCCTTACCGCTGCCGTTCCCTGCCGTCCTGCAATCCTCCAAGCGCCACCGTTGATGAAGATTTCCCTGGTTACCGAAACCTACCCGCCCGAAGTCAACGGTGTCGCCATGACGCTGCAACGGCTGGTCCGGGGGCTTTCGGGGGAGCGGGGGCACGAGGTGACGGTGGTGCGGCCCCGCCTGCCGGGTTCGCAGGAAAAGGACCCGGCCGACCCGGAGAGGCTCCGGCATGTGCTGGTGCCAAGCCTGCCGTTGCCTTTCTACAGCGAACTGCGCCTCGGGCTGCCGCTCTATCTGCGGCTCCGGAAGCTTTGGCGGAAGGGGCGACCCGATGTGGTGCACATCGCGACCGAGGGCCCCCTCGGTGGTGCGGCCTTGTTGGCGGCGCGGGGCCTCCGCCTCCCGGTCAGCTCCAGTTTCCACACCAATTTCCAGCAATACACCCAGCAGTACATGTTCCGGGCGATGCACGACATCGCGTTGGGGTATCTGCGTGGCTTCCACAACCGGGCCGCCTGCACGCTGGTGCCGACCGATCAGGCCCGCGGCGAACTCGTCGCCGCCGGTTTCGAGCGGGTGGGGGTGTTCTCGCGCGGCGTCGATGCCGCGCTGTTCGACCCGGCGAAACGCCGCGCCGATCTGCGGGCGTCGTGGGGGGCCGGCCCCGAGACCCCCGTCTTCATCTACGTGGGCCGGCTGGCCGTGGAGAAGAACATCGACCTGGCGGTGCGGGCCTTTCTCGCGGCGCAGGCCTGCGACCCCGCCGCCCATTTCGTGCTCGTCGGCGACGGCCCGGCCCGCGGCGAGCTCGAGCGCAAGTATCCTAGATTTCATTTCGCCGGGATGCGGCGCGGCGAGGATTTGGCGGCGCACTACGCCTCGGGCGACGTCTTCCTCTTTCCGAGCACGACGGAGACGTTCGGCAATGTCGTCACCGAGGCGCTGGCCAGCGGGCTCGCGGTGCTGTGCTACGACTATGCGGCGGGCCGGCAGCATATCCGCAGCTGGGAGAACGGCGTGTTGGCGCCGTTCGGCGACGGCGATGCGTTCGTGGCCGCGGCCGCCGAGTTGGCCCGGCGGCGGGCCGGGTGGCCGGAGCTGCGCCGCGGCGCCCGCACGACCGCGGAGGGCATCACCTGGGAGCGGGTCTTCGGCAAGTTCGAGGAGACGCTCCAGCGGGTCGTGGCCGGCACGTTCGACGCGGGTTGAGCCCCGCGGGAACAACCCGCACTTGCCCCGGCCGCATCCACGAACATCCTTCGCGGCCATGACCAGCGAGTGCGCCAATCTTTATCTCGTCGGTTTCATGGGAACCGGAAAAACGACCGTCGGCCGCGGTGTCGCCGCGCGACTCGGTTTCGAGTTCCTGGATTCCGACCACGAGATCGAGCGCCTGCAGGGCTGCACCGTCGCCGAGGTCTTCGCGCAGCAGGGCGAGCCCGCCTTTCGACAAATGGAGCGCGATTTCATCGAGCACGGCCATCCGGCGGCCAACCAGATCGTCGCCTGCGGTGGCGGTCTGATCGTCCAGGACGGCATGCTCGAACTGGTGCGCTCGAAGGGCGTGATCGTCTGCCTCCACGCCTCGGTCGAGACGATCCTCAAGCGCACCTCCCAAAGCCGCAGCCGGCCGCTGCTCGAGGTCGACGATCCGGAGATGCGTATCCGCACCTTGTTTGCAAAGCGCGAGCCGGTGTACCGGCAGGCGGGCACGACGATCCTGACCGAGGGCCGACCGATCGGCGAGATCGTCAACCATGTGCTGCGGGTCTACCACCGCGAGGCGCGCGATTTCGCGCGGATGGCGGCGGCCAAGCCGTGAAGCCCCGGGAGCGCGAGGACCTGCGGAACCGCCTGGGCGCGCTGGGCTTCGACGCGGTCGGCTTCGCCCGGCTCGACCCGCACCCCGACGCGGGACTGCGCGACTGGTTGCAGGCCGGACATCATGCCGACATGGACTGGCTGGCCCGCTCGGCCGACAAACGGCTCGACCCGCAGCTCGTGCTGCCCGGCGCGCGGACGGTCATCCTGCTCGGAGTGAACTACTGGCCCGGCCCGGGCGTCACGGGCAAAGGCTTTGCGCGTTATTCCTTGCATCGGGACTATCATGACACGATCAAGCCGGGCTTGGTCGCCGCGGGCCGGCTGCTGGAGGAGGCATTCGGCATCGGCGGCGCCGACTATCGCTACTACGTCGATGCGGGACCGGTGATGGAGCGTGGTTGGGGGGCGCTGGCCGGAGTCGGGTTCCGGGGGAAGAACGGCAATCTCGTTTCCCGCGAACTCGGCAACTGGTTGCTGCTCGCGGCCATTTTCGTGCGCGCGGAGATCGAACCGGATCGGCCGTTGCCGCGCACGGCCGGCCCCGGACCGGGCGCATACTGCGGCACCTGCACGCGGTGTATTGACGCCTGCCCAACGAAGGCCTTTCCTGCGCCCGGATTGGTCGACGCCCGACGGTGCATCAGCTACCACACGATCGAGAACCGCGGCTTCATCCCGCGCGAGCTCCGGAGTGCGTTCGGAGAGCGCGTCTTCGGATGCGACGAGTGCCTTGCGGTCTGCCCGTGGAACCGGTTCGCCCGGATCGGCCGCAGCGAATTGCTCGAGCGGCGCCACGATCTGGCGGAGCTGGGGTTGCTGGACCTGCTGCGGCTCTCGTCCGAGCGCTTCCGCGAGGTGTTCCGTGGCACCTCCATCAAGCGCACCAAGTGGCGGGGCATCGTGCGCAACGCCTGCATTGCGGCGGGCAACCGTTGGGCCGGGCAGGGTGGTGGGGCCGCGGCCGCGGAGGTCGAACTCGAGCTGTTGCGGCTCGCCGCGCACGAATCGCCCGTGGTGCGCGGGCACGCGGTGTGGGCGCTCCGGAGGATCTCCACGGCCGGCCGCGTCGTGGCGGAGCTCGCACGCCTTCGGCTGGAGGAGCACGACCCCCAGGTCCAGGCGGAATACGACGCCTAGCCCGGGTTCTCCGCCGCGCACGCGGGGCGCACGGCCAAGCTGCGTAGTGGAATTCGCGTGGCGGGGGCCGTCCCAGACGAAGGCCACACGGCTTTCGCCTCGGGCGAAGGAAGTCGCGCTACGGCGCAGCCCGACCGAAAAGCTCCCGCATGCGGGCGACGAAGGCGGCCGGCGGGCGCACGGGTTCGCCCTGGCGGTTGATGAACGCGTGCAGCGTGTGCCCGGTGACGAGCTTCAGCCCGCGGGCCTGCACTTCGTAGTCGAGGCGCAGCCGCACCGAGGGCGGCTCGGTCATGCGGGAGACGATCGTGACGATGTCGTCGTAGAGGGCGGGACGGTGAAACCGTGCCTGGACTTCAAGTACGGGAAGGCGGAAGCCCTCCTCCTCCAGGGAGCGGTAGGGTATCCCATGGGCCCGGAGCAGCTCCGTGCGCCCGACCTCGAACCAGGCGAGGTAGTTGGCATGGTAGACGATGCCCATCATGTCGGTTTCGGCGTAGCGCACGCGCAGTTCGGTTCGGCCTTCGATCATGTGCGCAGTTGGCCACAAAAACGGTGGCCGGCCAAGCCTGCGGCGGGACAAAGGCCTTCTAGATGATGGCCTGCTGTCCCCCGGCAAGCAGCACTCCGGCCGAGCGCTGCCAACAATTCCGGCGCGCCCACTCTTGGCCGTTGCGCCCGAGTTCGTGCCGTAGGTCGGTATCTGTCACCAACCGTTGGAAAGCGGTGGTCAATGCCGGGAGGTTCACGGGCGGCACGAGCAGGCCGGTGACTCCGTCGACGACCGCCTCGGGTACGCCTCCGACCGCATGGGCGACCACCGGCAGCCCATGGGCCGAGGCTTCCAGATAGACCAGTCCGAAGCCCTCCACGCTCGACTCGTGGTTGATGCTGGTCATCGCAAAGATGTCCGCCTGGTCGTAGATGTCGTCGAGTTGGTCGTCGCCGACATCGCCGAAGAAGCGCGCGGTGATGCCGCTATTTTCGGCCGCCTCGCGCAGAAGCATTTCGTAGCCCTCGCGGCGGCCGGTGCCGACCATCCAGTATTCGATGCGGTTGCGCTGGTGCGCGGGCAGGGCTTTGAGCGCCTCGATGATGAACATCTGCCCCTTGCGCGGATGGAGGCGCCCCACCGTGAGAATGATCACCTTTTCGCTTGGGACGGTGCGCCGGGGTTTGGCGTCCGCGAAATCGGACCGCAACGCCCCGGGGGTGATGATCGCCTTGCCCGCCGCTTCGGGGAAATGGGTGCAGAGCAGGCGGTGGGTGTAGTTGGTCAGCGTACTGATCCGGTCGGCACGGCGGATCAGCGCACGGGCGAGGCAGCGGCGGGTGCCGGTCTCCGCGAAACGCAGGATCTCGGAACCGTGGAAGGTGAGGAGCAGGCGCCTGGGGCGCAGCGCCTTGAAATATTGCAGCGGCATCATTGCCAGCATGGGCCCCGGCTCCGGCAGATAGACGGTGGCCTTGCGCAACGTGCGCCGGTTCGAGACGAGGTGGCGGGCGAGGCGCACCTGGCAGCCGAGGTCGTGCGTGCCCTTGAGCGCGAGACGGCGGATCGGGAATGGCCACGATTTCTCGGGCTCGCCAGGGGCTTGCGGTGCCCAGACTTCGGTCTTGTACCCGAGGTTCACCGATGCCCGCGCGATCTCTTCGGTGAAGGTGGCGATTCCCCCGCGGCGCGGATGGAATTCGTGGGTGATGATGAAGACCGGTTCTGAGACGGTGGAAACCATGGATGGTGCCCGACCGGATTGTTGCTCCTCATCTTGTCCGGCCTGGAACTGAGGGCTCGGGTCTACGGCACAGCGCTAAATTGGCAAAGCGAAACGTGGGCTATCTCTAGAATGGCCGTCGGCGGGCGATCGCCCCATTGCGGCTGGGGTGTGCTACTTGGCAGGTTTCCATCGCGCCCAGATGAGAATCGCGAGTCCGGTGACCAGAAGCGCTAGCGAGTAGAAGGTGCCACGGCTCAGACCTGCGATCAGTGTCGCATCGGGCTCGCGGAATAGTTCGCAGAACACCCGCGCCAGCGCGTAGCCGACCAGGAACTCCCCGGTGAGCTGACCGGGATGGCGCTGCACCGTGTCGCTGCGCCAGAACCGGATTTGCGTGTAAACAAGCAACGCGAGACCTTCGAGGGCGGCCTCGTAGAGCTGCGAGGGATGGCGCGGCTGGATGTAGTCGATCGGCCTGCTCGGGTCGCTCAATGGGAAGATTACCGCCCACGGCACGTCCGAAACTTTTCCCCAGAGCTCGCCGTTGATGAAATTCGCGATGCGGCCCAACAACAACCCGGGCGCCGTGATCGTCGCGGCCAGATCGGCCAGCGTCCAGAATCTGGTTTTCGTCTGCCGGGCGAACCAAAGCAGCGCGACCAGCACGCCGAGGAAGCCTCCGTGGCTGGCCATGCCGCCATCCCAGACGCGCAGCAAAGAAAGCGGCTCGAGAAAGCCCGCCGGGTTATACAGGAGAAAATAGCCGAGTCTGCCCCCGAGCATGACCCCGAGCAGCAGCGCGAAGAAGAAGTCGCCGTTCTGGGCCGGAGTCAGGGGTGACCGGCCGGTCTTCGTGTAGCGCCCCAGCAGCCAATAACCGATCGCAAAGCCCAAGAGGTACGCCAGACCGTAGTAACGAATCCCGAGTCCCGGGGAAAACTCCCAGAGAAACGGCTGCCAATCGTGAACCCAATAGCGGTCGCTCAAACTGCCGGTTGCGAGCATGGTGGAAATCATCGGATCGTTCTTCCCCGCTGCGGTGGGCGCAAGCACCGCGGCGCCCACCGCCGATAAAACGGCCGGCCCCTTGCGGAGCCGGCCCGAAAGATGGCGCTCAGGACTGCGTTCAGAGCTTCGCGGCGATCTTCGCGCGCAACGTGGCCTTGTCGACCAGGCCGACGAAGGTGTCCACGACCACGCCGTCTTTGAAGAGGATCATGGTTGGGATCGCGCGGATGCCATACTTTCCGGCGATCTCGCCGGCCTCGTCCACATTGACCTTCGCGATCGCCAACTTGCCGACGAGGTCCTTGGCGAGCTCCTCGAGGATGGGGGCGATGGCCTTGCACGGTCCGCACCACGGTGCCCAGAAATCCACAAGCACGGGCGTGGCGGACTTGGTGACGGCATCGTCGAAGGTGGCGGTCGTAAGTTGGGCGATGTTTTCGGACATGGTGTTTCGTTTGGGAGGTTGAGTGATGCGGAAAATGCGGGGCGCAGGCTGGTTCGATGCCGCGGTGGAGTCAAGGTACCGAACCTCGTCCTTTCGGGCCGGCGATTGCGAGTGCGGCCGCCACGCTGCGCTGGTCTCACGATCATCACCACGGGCCAGATCGGCGTTTGTCTGGGGCCATCTGCGATCCCATCCTCCGGGGATCGGTGCAGCTTGGTGGCCATCTGTGGCAAAATGTTGGATCCACGGGCCGGGTCGGCGCCCTGGCCTGCAGTGCCGAACGCCTTCCGCGTTGGTGCCGGATGGTGGGCGTTGGTGGTTCCACTCCTCCGAAAGGCGAGTTCCGCATCTACGGGCCCAGGGCGTGGTGGTGCGCGGGCAGCAAAAGGCCGCACCGGGGCGGGTGCGGCCGTGGAAAGCGGGTATGGCGATCGTCGCTCAGTAGTATTTCACGTAGCCGTTGCGCCGGAGCCGCTCGAGCCACTGCTCCTGGGCGTCGCGGGCCATCTGGGAGACGAGGATGCGCTCGATGTCGCTGCGCACGGCCTCGATGGGCTGGATACCGGCGAATTTGCGGTCGGCGACATAGAGCACGAAGGCGGATTCGCCGAGGATGATCGGCTGGGTGCACTGGCCTTTTTCGAGGGCGAAGAGCTGGTCGACGAATTCCTTGCGCAGGTCGGCGCGTTTCTGCCAGCCCCAGTCGCCGCCGCGGTCCTTGCGGGCGTCCTGGCTGACTTCCTTGGCGATCTCGTCGAACTTTTCGCCGGCGTTGACGCGGGCGACCACGTTGTTGGCCTGGGCGAGAAGTTCGCTCTCGGTGAGGGAATTGCGGTTGAGCTGGATCAGCCGCATGTCGACGGCGTCGTCCTGGTAGAACTTGTCCTTGTTCTCGTTGTAGTAGGTCTGGATCTTGACCGGGCTGATGACGCTCGTGCTCTTGCGCATCTGGGAGCGCATGTAGCTGTAGATGATGTCCTCCTCGATCTCGCGGCGGAACTCGCGCTGGGTTTTGCCCTTGGCGCGCAGGTAGGCGAGGAACTTGGAGCGGTCGCCCTCGAACTGGCCGGTCTGGATGTCGGAGATCTCGTTGTCGACGTAGTAGGGCGGGATCTTCTTTTTCTCGTCCTTGCGGAATTCCTTGATGATGAGAACGCGGTCGATGAGCTGCTGGATGATGTCGGCCTGGAGGGATTCGAGCGCGCGGTTGTATTCCTCCTGCGATTTGTGCGTGCGCATCAACTCGGGCACGAGCGGGGCGAGTTCGCGGCGGACCTCCTCGACCGTGATCGCCTTGTCCTCCACGACGGCGACGATGCCGTTTTCGTAGCGCAGATCGAGATTGTCTGTGGGCTGCGGGGTGTCTTCAGCGCGGGCCGGACAGAGTAACAGGAGCAGCGCGGCGAGGGCGGCGGAAAGGGTGGGGCGAACGATCATGGGTTTGGGAGATTGTTCAGGAACGAACAGATTTCGCGGAGTCTTTTTTGGGCGGTGGGTGCGGTCAAGCGGGGAAACCTCCCGGAGAGCATACAGAAGTCGTTGGGCCGACCACTGGCACGCAGGCATTTGAGCCGGTTGCCCGTGACCTCGACCGACAGAATGGCCTTCTGTTCCGCGCGCACGCGGATTTCGGTGACCGCGAGCAGCGCTTTCACTTCCTCGCCGAAGCGCCCGAAACGGTCCTTCAGGTCGGCTTCGACCTGTTTGAGCTGCGCGAGATCCTCGGCGATCGCGAGGCGACGGTAGACGTCGATGCGGAGGCGCGCCTCGGTGAGGTAGGCCGACGGCACGCGCGCCTGGATGGGCTCGCAGTCGGAGCCGTCGAGTTCGGCGTCCTTGAGTGCGGTGAAGCCGTCCTCCTTGCGGCCGCGGCCGATCGTGGCGGGGTCTCCCTCGCCGATGAAGACGAAGTCGAGTTTCACCGTGGCGCGGATACGGGTGGCGGTCTTCTCGCCCTTGAGGCGGGAGACGCTCTGGCGGAGCAGCTGGCAGTAGAGCTCGAAGCCGACGCCGGCGACGTGCCCGCTTTGTTCGGGGCCGAGCAGGTTGCCCGCACCGCGCAACTCGAGGTCGCGCATCGCGATGCGGAAGCCCGCGCCGAGCTGGTTGTATTGGCGGATCGCGTTGAGCCGGTGCCGCGCGTGGTCGAGCAGGCGGGCGTGGCGGTGCAGCAGGAGGTAGGCGTAGGCCTGGTGCCGGAAACGGCCGACGCGGCCGCGCAGCTGGTAGAGCTGCGACAGCCCGAAGCGGTCGGCGCCCTCGATGATGATCGTGTTGCAGTTGGGGATATCCAGACCGCTCTCGATGATCGTCGTGCAGACGAGCACCTGGTAGCGGCCGGCGACGAAGTCGGTCATCACGCGTTCGAGGTCGGCCTCGTCCATCTGGCCGTGGCCGACGCCGACCGAGACCTCCGGCACCAGTTGGCGGATATGCTGGGCGACGGCCTCGATCGTGAGCACGCGGTTGTGCAGGTAGAAGACCTGGCCGCCACGGCGGATCTCGTGGCGGATCGCCTCGGTGACGAGCTTGTCGTCGTAGCTCTTCACGACGGTCTGGATCGGCAACCGGTCGACCGGCGGGGTCTCGATGACGCTCAGGTCGCGGGCGCCGACCATCGCCATGTACAGCGTGCGCGGGATCGGGGTGGCGCTCATCGACACCATGTCGACGGAGGCGCGCCAGCGTTTGAACGCCTCCTTGTGCTTCACGCCGAAACGCTGTTCCTCGTCGATCACCACCAGCCCGAGGTCGCGGAAGGCGAGGTCGCGGTTGAGGACACGGTGCGTGCCGACGACGATGTCGATCTTGCCGGTGGCGAGCCCCGCGGTGATCCGTGTCTGCTCCTGGCGGGTACGAAAGCGGCTGAGCATTTCGACCACGACCGGGTAGCCGGCCATGCGTTCGCTGAAGGTGTTGAAGTGCTGCTGGGCGAGCACGGTCGTGGGCACGAGCACGGCGACCTGCTTGCCGCCCATCACCGCCTTGAACGCGGCGCGGATGGCGACCTCGGTCTTGCCGAAACCGACGTCGCCGCAGATGAGCCGGTCGGTGGGTCGGCCCTTTTCGAGATCGGCCTTGGTATCCACGATCGCGCGCAGCTGGTCGGGGGTCTCGGTGAAGGGGAATGCGCCCTCGAATTCCTGCTGCCACGCGGTGTCGGGCCCGAAGGCGTGCCCGGGCTGGCTGTCGCGTTTGGCCTGCACCTCGAGCAGCTCCGCGGCGAGGTCGATGGTGGCGCGCTCGGCCGCCTGGCGGGTTTTCTCCCAGCGGTTCGAGCCGATCTTGGCGAGCGTGGGCCGGCTCTTCGACAGGCCGACGTAGCGGCTCAGCAGATGGGATTCCTGCAACGGCACGTGCAGGGTGATCTGGTCGGCGAACTCGACCGAGAGCACCTCGCGTATCTGTCCGCCGGATTCGAGGCGGGTGAGGCCGCGGAAGATGCCGACCCCGTGCTGGAGGTGCACGATGTGGTCGCCTTCGACCAGGTCCGCGAAGTCGAGCAGCTGGTCGACCTGCGAGTTCTGGACGGTCGCGCGGCGCCGCGCGGGGGAGCGGCGCTGCCGGTGGCGGCCGAAGATCTCCGTTTCGGAGACCAGCACGACGCCGGGGCAGCCGGAGGGCAGGCCGTCCCAGGCCGGACCGGTCGAGGCGGTGCGACCGAAGCGGCAGCCCTCGTCGAGGGTGCCGCGGCTCCAGCGCAGGCCCGGGATCCGGATCTTCTCCTCGGCGAGGATCTCCTTCACCCGGGATTCCTCGGCTTCGCGCGGCAGGAGAAAATGGATGCGCCAGCCCTCGCCGGCCCAGGCGCGGACATCGAGCAGGAAGCGTCGCCGGGCCTCCTGCTCGGCGTTGAGCCGATCCTCCGCGATGAGATGGGGCTCGGGCTGGGTGCGGTGCAACGACAGGGCCTCGGTCCGCCACTCCTCGGTCTCGACGGCCGGGCCGAACAGCTCGTCGTCGACGTCGAGGTCGAACAGGCCGCCGAACCAGTCGCCGCGGCCGGCGCGGGTGCCGAAGACCGGAGCGAAGCCGTCCGCCAAGGACGGTGGCAGGGCGTTGCCGTCGGAGGTGGCGCGCAGTTCGTCTTCGTAGGCGCGGGCCAGTTCGGGCGGGTCGATCGCGAGGAAGTGGGTCCGCGGGCCGAGGTAGGCGGCGATGCCGGTCTGGGCGGAGGGCATCGCTAGGCTCGGGCTGGCCGTGAGCACGACGCTCTCGAGCTTGTCGCCCGAGCGCTGGGTGACCGGGTCGAGGCGGCGGATCTCCTCGATCTCGTCGCCGAAGAAATCGATGCGCACGGGCGCGTCGGCCGTGACGGGATAGATGTCGACGATGCCGCCGCGCACCGCGTATTGGCCGGGCTCCTCGCACAGCGGTTCGTGGTCGTAGTCGAGTTCGGCGAGCTTCTCGAGCAGCGCCTTGAACGGGTGGGGCTGCCCGGTCCTGAGCGTGAGCTCCCGGGTCGTGACCGCGTCGATCGCGGGCACGGGCTGGAAGAGCGCGGTCGGCGTGGCGACGAGCACCAGGGTGTCGGGCCAATTTGTGCCGGAAAACCCGCGACGCGCCCGGAGGTGGCCGAGCGCGGCCAGCCGGTCGCTGGCGATGGCGAAGGCCTCGCGCATGCCGGTCTGCGGGTCGGGCAGTGGGGGCAGGCAGGCGATTTCGAGCGGCGCCGCATCGCCGGCGAGCGCATGGGCGAGCGCGAGGTCGGCGGCGAATTGTTCGGCTGCGCGAGGAGTGGCGGCGAGCAGCAGCCAGACGGGCGCGGGGCGGCGGCGCAGCAGCGTCTCGACGACGAACGGCGCGGCGGGCCGGCCGATTCCGGTGAGCCGGGTCCGCGGGAGATCGTGGCTCATCGAGGCGACCGATACCGGCGACGGGCGCAACGCATCAGGAAAGCAATTCCTCGATGTGTTCGGCGCGGGACTTCACCTCGGCGACGACCTTTTCGTGGCGGTCGACGGGGATCCTCAGCGCGGGCAGCTCGGCGGCGGCGTCGAAGTCGGCGCCGACGCGCTTGGCGCCGTTGTCGAGTCCCATGCCCCAGATGAGGCGGTCGGCGGTGCCGACCAGGCGCACGAGATCGCGCAGGTTTTCCTTGGCGTTCTCCGGGTGGCTGTGGTGCTGGCAGACGGCGACGATCGAGGGCGGGAAGCGCCACTCGGTGAGCAGGTGGGCCGAGGCCTCGTGGTGGTCGACCCCGAGCAGGCGGCGTTCGACCACGTCGAGCGCTTCGCCGGAGGAGCGGGTTTCGACGATGACTTCCTTGTAGCGGGTCGCGGCGCTGAGGTTGAGGAAGGCGATGCCGATGTCGTGCAGCAGGCCGGCGGTGTAGACGTCGCTGCTGACGATCCTGAGGCCGTTGGAGTGGTATTCGAGTTGTTGGGCCGCGAGGGCGACGTGGAGGCTATGGCGCCAGAAGGCCACGTAGTCGAAGGCGCCGCGGCGTGGGAAATGGTGCACGAAGACCAAGCCGAGGATGAGTTGGCGGAGTTGGGTCGTGCCCAGGCGCATGAAGGCCTCGGTCAGCGAATCGATCGGGGTGGCGCCGCGCAGGGCGGCGGAATTGGCGACGCGCAGGACGCGGGCGGCCATGGCCGAATCGGTCGCGAGGACGGTGGAGATTTCCTCGAAGGGGGCGTCCTGGTTGATCAGCTCGAGCAGCCGCTGGGAGACGGCGGGCAGGGGCGGGATCGGGTGCTCGGACTTCAGTTTGGCGCGGATGTCTTCCATTGGCGGAGTGCTTCGCGGGCGGCATTTTCCTCGGCTTCCTTCTTGGATCGGCCAGTCCCGGTTCCAATTAAGCGACCAAGTAGATGAAGATGAACGTCGAAATGGCGGTCGTGAGGTTGGCCCTGGGTGCGGATGACCTCGTAGGTGAGAGCGTTGTTGCCGTGCACGGGCTGGACGAGCTCCTGCAGCCGGCCTTTCGGATTGTCGACATGTTCGAAGAGCGCGAGGCGTTGTTCGAACGGGCCGTACCAGCGGAGAACCACTGCGCGGGTGGTGTCGATGCCGGCGTCGAGGTAGAGCGCTGCGACCAAGGCTTCGAACACATCCTCCAACGAGGAGGCGCGCTCGCGGCCGCCGGTCTGCTCTTCGGAGGGGCTCAGTTCGAGCGCCTCGTCGAGACCGAGTTCGCGGGCGAGCAGGACCAGAAAGGCGCCCTTGGTCAGGGTGGCGCGCCGGCGGCTGAGCACGCCCTCACGAGCATCGGGGTCGAGGCGGTAGAGTTCCTCGGAGACGATGAGCTGGAGGACGGCATCGCCGAGGAACTCGAGGCGCTGGTTGCTGGTGGAGCCGGGGCGGAGGGCCGCCGCGGAGGGATGGCGCAACGCATCCCCGAGCAGATCGGGTTGGCGGAACGAATAGCCGAGCTTGGCCTCGATCGCGCCGGTGTTTGCTGTGGTATCGGGCCGCATCGACGTGCTCCATGTAGCGGCAAATGCCCGGCGGCGGAAGTCGTAAAAACGTTTTCCCGAAAACGAGCCCCGCGCGGCGCGCTACGAACTCGCGCTGGTGTAGCGGCGTATTCCGAGGCGAAACACGGTGGTCGCCAGCGCGAACCAGGCGACCGCCAGACCGGTGAGCCAGAGCATGTGCCCCCAGTTGGCCCGGCCGAGCAGCGTGGCGGCGGGCACGTTGGTCACCACGACGGCCGGCAGGGCGTAGACGAAGACGATGTTCGTCGCGAGTTTGCGGAAGGCCTCGCGCGGCAGCCGGCCGAATTCGGCAATGGTGAAATAGCTGCCCTCGACCCCCTCGGTCTTCACGATCCAGAACGTGAGCGAGGCGAGCAGCAGCAGCAGGCTGTAGTGCACGACCAGGCCCAGCGCGATCAACACGCCGTACAGCGCCACGCCGGAGACGCTGGGCCTCATCCCGAGCTGGGCGGCGGCGTAGGCCACGATGCCCAGCGACACCACCGCGTTGGCGAGGCCGTCGGGATCGAGCTTGCGGGTCGAGACCATGAAGAGGGGATTGCCCGGCTGGGTGAGGTAGAAGTCGAACTGGCCGCTGCGCACGTTGCGCCCGATCTCGAAGAGGTTGGTCCAGAAGAACCCCATCAGCAGGCGCTGGAGCAGCAGCGCGGTGCCGAGCAGGAGCAGCATCTCGTATTTGCTCCAGCCCGCGATCGAATCGGTGTGCGTGTAGATGACCTGGATGAGCAGCAGGTTCACCGACATCCAGGCCAGCTCGACCGTCGACCAGAGAATGAAGTCGAAGCGGAACATCATGGTGCGCACGACCGAATAGCGCACGCAGGCCAGCCAGAGGCGGAGGTAGTGGGTCATCGTTTCAGCCGCCCACGGCGGTGTGTTTCTGCAGGCCCCGCGCCCAGAGCAGGCGGGCGGCGACCATCGCGATGGCCACCCAGGTGGCCTGCACGGCCAGCCCATGCAGCACTTCGGGCAGCGAGGCGATGCGGCCGGTGACGATCGCCGCGGGGAAGTACATCTGGTAGGGGAATGGCAGATACTGGGCGACGGCGAAGACCGGCGCCGGGAGCAGGTCGAGCGGGAACATGGCGCCGCCGAGCGAGGTCTCGATCGCGTAGGAGAGGATCACGAAGCCCTGGATCTCGAGAAACCAGAACGCGAGCAGGCCGAAGCAGAACGCGATGGTGAACTGGAGCATGGCGGCGAGGATCATCGCGGCCACCGCGGCGGGCACCCGCCACGTTTCGTGCGGAAAGGTGAGCTGGTCGAAGATCCACGGCGACGCCGCGAGCAGCGGGATGAAGACGAGCAGTCCCGACACCAGGCGCGCGGCGGCGAACAGGCTGATGCGGTAGCCGAAGTAGTTCACCGGCTTGAGCAGGAACTGGTTGATCAGGCCGTTGCGGATCTCCTCGCCGATCTGGTAGTCCTCGTTGAAGGCCCCGACCATGAACTGGAGCGCGAGCACCACGACGAAGTAGGTGAGCGTCTGGCGCACGTCGAAGCCGCCCATCTCGTCGACGCCGCTGAACGCCGCGCCCCAGAGCACGAAGATCAGGCAGAGGTGGACGAGGGAAAACGAGCCGCGCAGGAAGAAGTTCCACCGATACACCAGCGCGCTCTGGAGCCCGACGCCGAAGACATGACCGTATTTGCGCAACAACCTCATGGCGGTCGGGGAGACGAAACGGGGACTGCTCTGCGCCGCGGGCCTATTTCAGGCCGAAGCGGGAGATGACCTCCTTAGCGAGGTTCTTGTACGCGGTCGCGCCCGGGCTGGTGGGATCGTAGGCGAAGATGGTCTGGCCGAAGCTGGGCGCCTCGCTCAGGCGCACGGTACGCGGGATGACGCTGTCGAAGATCTTGTCCGGGAGGTGGGTGCGCACCTCGTCGACGACCTGCCGCGCCAGGCGGGTGCGGATGTCGTACATCGTCATGATGATGCCGCCGACCTCGAGCGTGGGGTTGACGCCCGCCTCCTTGAGGCGTTCGACGACCTTGAGGATCTGCCCGAGCCCCTCGAGGGCGAGGTATTCACATTGCAGTGCGATCAACAGATAGTCGGCCGCCGCGAGACTGTTCATCGACAGCATCCCCAGCGCCGGCGGGCAATCGATGATGATCGCGCGGAAACGGTCGGAGTCGCGCAGCGGCTGCAGGCAGGTCCGGAGGCGTTGGAGGTAGTTCTCGGTCTGGGCCAGCTCCATCTCGGCGGCGGCGAGATCGACCTCGGAGGGGAGCAGCCAGAGGTGGGGGATGGGCGTCTCGACGACCATGTCGGCGGCGGTGCCCTCGCCATGGAGCGGTGCGTAGATGCTGCGCCCTTCCACTCGCTCGACGCCGAGACCGCTCGTGGCATTGCCCTGCGGATCGAGGTCGATCACGAGGGTGGGGATCTTGCGGGCGGCGAGGGCCGCTGCGAGATTGATGGCCGTGGTGGTCTTGCCGACACCGCCTTTTTGGTTGGCGATGGTGAACGTGGTGGCAGGCATGGGCCGCGATGCTGCCCGCACGGGGCGGCGAGTCTAGTCCGCAGTTGCGGACCTTCCCGCTTTTACGCGCCTCCGGCAGGTGCGGCCTTTCTGGCGGGACGCACGGGGAATGGACGCGGTGGGGGCGCGATCAGACCGCTTTGCGCGGTTTGGCGGGGTTGAGGTCCGAATAGGTCGGCCCAACCTCGTCGTCCTTCTTCGCCGGAAGATAGACGATGTAATCTTCCTTCACCGGTTCGTCCCCAAATTGCCGGCTGAGGTCCGGCTTGGAGGGGAGTCGCGGAGTCGGGTTGACCTTCTGGTCGCGGGACACCGTGTCGGTTCCGGGCGCGGTGAATGCGAGCAACGGAGTGTAGCTCGTGGCGCTTTGGACTGGAACGGACGTGGTCATGGTTCTCGGAGAAGGATATCGGGCGGCGTTTCGCCCGCTTTAGGGCTTCCGTTTGGATTGAGGGATCGACCCTAAATCGGGCTTGGGGGCGGCCCATGGCGGATCGAATCGCGCCGGCGCAGCCTTTGGGATTGCGGTCGATTTCCCGGCTCCCGAAAACCTCGGCATGGAAAAGCTCGCGCTCATCTCCGTCAGCGACAAACGCGGCCTGGTCGACTTCGCCACGGCCCTCGTGCGACAGCACGGCTACCGGATTCTCTCGACCGGCGGCACGGCCAAGCTGCTCCAGCAGGCCGGCTTGCCCGTGACCGAGGTGGGCGCGCACACCGGTTTCCCCGAGATCATGGAAGGCCGCGTGAAGACGCTGCATCCGATGGTGCATGGCGGGCTGCTCTGCCGCCGCGACAAGGAGGAGCATCTCGCGCAGGCGAGGGAGCACGGGATCGCTCTGATCGATCTGGTGGTGGTCAACCTCTACCCGTTCGAGGCGACGGTGGCGAAGGCCGACGTTACCTTCGAGGACGCGATCGAGAACATCGACATCGGTGGCCCCTCGATGCTGCGGAGCGCGGCGAAGAACCACGAGTCGGTGGCGGTCGTGTGCGATCCCGACGACTACAGCGAGGTCGTCGCCACCTTGGCTGACGAGCCGAAGATGCACGCCCTGCGGCGCAGGCTGGCGTTGAAGGTCTTCCAACGCACGTCGTCCTATGACAAAGCGATCTCGGCGTATCTGGCCAAGCAGGTCGAGGAGCCGGACCTCGAGGCGCTCGCCGGTTTCCCGGCCCGCTACGAAATCAGCCTGCCGAAAGCGTCGGGGCTGCGCTATGGCGAGAACCCGCACCAGAAGGCGGCGCTGTACGGCAGCTTCTTCGACCACTTCGAGCAGCTCCAGGGCAAGGAGCTCAGCTACAACAATATTTTGGACATCACCTCGGCCACGTATCTGATCGGCGAATTCGAGCGGCCGACGGTGGCGATCCTCAAGCACACCAACCCGTGCGGCGTCGGCTGCGCGGACTCGCTGCTCGAGGCGTGGCACAAGGCCTACGCGACGGACCGTCAGGCGCCGTTCGGCGGCATCATCGTCGTCAATCGCACGCTCGACACCGACCTGGCCGAGCAGATCAAGGAGATCTTCACCGAGGTGATCATCGCCCCGGCGTTCACCGAGGCGGCACTGGCGATTTTCGCGAAGAAGAAGAACCTCCGCCTGATGATCGCCAAGCAGGCGCCCGGGGCCGACTCGCTCCAGGAAATCCGCACGGTGGTCGGCGGTGTGCTCGTGCAGGATCGCGACAGCACCCTGGGCAACGTGAAGGAGTTCAAGGTCGTCACCAAGCGCCAGCCTACCGCGGAGGAATGGGCGGGCATGCTTTTCGGCTGGAAGATCGGCAAGCACGTGAAGTCGAACTCGATCGTCTATGCCAAGGGCGAGCAGACGCTCGGCATCGGCGCCGGCCAGATGGCCCGCGTCGACAGCTCGCGCATCGCGGTGTGGAAGGCCGGCGAGGCGGGGCTCGATCTCCAGGGCAGCGTGGTGGCCTCCGAGGCGCTTTTTCCGTTCGCCGACGGCTTGATCGCCGCGGCGGAGGCGGGCGCCACGGCGGCGATCCAGCCCGGCGGCTCGGTGCGCGACGAGGAGGTCATCAAGGCCGCCGACGAGCGCAACATGGCCATGGTCTTCACCAGTATCCGCCATTTCAAACACTGAGCGGACGCGACTTCCGGAAAACGAAACGGGTGCCGGCCACGGCACCCGTTTTGTGTATCTGAAAGGAGGAGCCCCGGCTCAACGGTGCACCAGCGGGCGCGCCTTCGGGGTCGGGGGCTGCGGGGCCGCCGTGTAGGGATTGGCCGCCTTCGGGGCCCGGGCGGCGGCCTGCGCGCCGCCGACGATCGAGTGGAGTCCCACGATCAGGTCGTGGATCGAGCGCGCCTGTTGGTTGAGCTCCTCGGCGGCCGAAGCGCTCTCCTCGGCGGTCGCGGCGTTGGCCTGGGTGACGTTGTCCATGTCGGAGATCGCGCTGTTGACCTGACCGACGCCCTGCGACTGTTCCTGCGAGGCCGTGGCGATCTCGGCGACGAGGTCGTCCATCTTGCGGGCCTTGGCCGCGATTTCGGCGAAGCTCTCGGCGACCGCGGCGGACAACTGCACGCCCTGTTCGCTCTTCCGAATCGAGTCCTCGATCTTCTCCGCGGTCTCGCGGGCCGCGTGGGCCGAGCGCTGGGCGAGGGCGCGTACTTCCTCGGCAACGACGGCGAAACCGGCGCCGGCCTCGCCGGCACGGGCGGCCTCGACGGCGGCGTTGAGCGCGAGGATGTTGGTCTGGAAGGCGATCTCGTCGATCGACTTCACGATCTTCGCGATGTTGTCGGACGATTCCTTGATCTCGTTCATCGCGGACTGCATCCCGGTCATGCGGGAGGTGCCCTGCTCGGCGGCATGGCGGGTGGCGGCGGAAAGTTCCTTCGCGTTCTGCGCGTGTTCAGAGTTTCGTTTCGTCATGCTCGAGATCTCCTCGAGCGTGGCGCTGGTCTGCTCGAGGGCGGCGGCCTGCCGGCTGGCACCGTCGGCCAATTCCTGGCCGGAGGCGGAGACTTCGGCCGCGGCGGCCGTGGTCTGCTCGGATACTTCGTCGAGCTCGTCGATCGCGTTGGCGAGCGGGAGGACGATTCCCCTGCGGTTGAAGACCGAGAAGCCGAAGAGCGCGAGGGCGGTGACGATCGCGCCGACGATGCCCATGTTGCCCGCGGTGGCGAGTACCCGCTGGTCACCCGTGAGCGGGGCCTTGAGGATGAAGGCGCCGGCGAGTCCGCCGACCTTCTGGTTCTCCATCGGCAGGCCGAGGATGTCCTTGCCGTCGTTGGTGGGGCTGTTGGCCGGATTGCCGTGGCAGGTGAGGCAGCTCTGGCGTTGGCGCACCGGGCGGGCGAGCACCAGTTCGCCGGTGTCGGCGTCGCGGTGGAACCATTCTTTTTGGCCGGCGGCGAAGGCGGCGTACATCGGGGCATATTCGGCGCCGAGCCGGTTCTTCGGGTTGCGCGGCGCGTAGTCGGTCGGGCCGCCGACGAAGAATTTGAAACCGGCGCGTTCCGCGGCGGCGCGGGCCGAGTTCCACGAGGCGACGATCGGGATGGTGTGATAGAAATCGGTGTCGGCGTAGGCTTGGTTGAGCGCACGGCCGCGGAGCTGGGTGCGCGCGTTTTCGAGCAGATGTTTGGCGTCGAAGGAACCGACGGAATACATGCGGTCCATGTTGTCCGCCATGTCTTCGGACTGGGCGATTATCGCGCTCATCTTTTCGCGGAGTTCGACAACGCGGTTGCGCTTGGCGAGCACGTACACGGTGGCAACTGCAGCGACGGTGGCGGCGACGGTGGTCGCGGCGACGCCGAGCATGATCTTGGAGCCGACATTCATAGGTGTGGGAGGGCGGGGGGGGCTGGCGAGCGAGGCTCTCGGCCTATCGGACCGGCCGTCCCGGAATTGAGCGGAGCCACCTATTTTCGCACCGGCAAACTCCCGATCCTTGCGGGCAATTTGCGATGGTTGGAGTGCTCGGTTGTGGGGTTTCGGTTGTTTGAGCCCCGAGTTGATTCCGGCTCCCGAAAACGAGGTGTCGGCGCCGCGACGATTGGGGAGGATTCCCCGCCGGCGCCTTCACGCTGCGCGACCGGCGGCGCGCAGCGTTGGGGGCGTGGTCCGTTCAGGAGCAGGAGACGGCCTGGTCGCCGGCGGCGAAGCCGCCGGCCGGGCTGGCGAGCTTGGTGACCTGTAGGCGGATCATGTCGGGCTCGGTTTGCTCGAGCAGGTTCCACCCGAAGCAGCCCGGGTAGGCGCGGTCGAGATGGGCGCGGAGCGGCACGGGGTCGTGTCCGTTGACGAAGATGAAGCTTCGCCCTTCCGGCAGTTCGATGCAACGGGAGAGGAAGGCGGGGCGCTTCGTTTCGCAGGGCAGGTCGCGCCCGTCGAAGACTTCACTGTCGAGGTGGTTGGTCGGTGTATTCATGATTTGATAGGTTCAACGGTTCAGGAGAGCTTCACGGCCCGCCGCAGTGATGCGCTCGGGCGTCCAGGGTGGGGTGTAGACGAAGACCACCTCGACGGCGGTCACGCCCGCGAGCGCCGCGACGATCGCGCGGGTGCCGTCGGCGAGCACGTCGTGCATCGGGCAACCGGGCGAGGTCGGCAGGATGGAGACCGTCACGTGGCCCACCTCGGACACCTCGACATCGGCGAGCATGCCGAGGTCGACGATGTTCACGCCGACCTCCGGGTCGATCAGCTGATGGAGGGCGCGGCGCACGAGGGCGGGGGAGAGTTCTACGGGGATGTCGTCGTTCATGGCTTGAGCTGGGGCGCGGTCGCCGGAGGCAGCAACCGGGGACGGAGAAGGTGCGGGAGCAGCCCCGCGATGTTGAGGGCGAGCGTCGCCGCGGCGACGAGCAGGCCCAGGGCGGCTCCACGCAGCGCGAGGGAGGAGTCGAACCAGACTCCGAATACCAGGGCCGCGAGGGCCGGCAGGATGGCGGCGAGTTGGAGGCGCAGGAGCGGGGCGCGGAAGAGGTCGGTGACGAGGGGCACCCGGTGGCGCCCGATGTGGGCGGAGTAGCACCATTGCCACGCGAGGAAGGGCACGATCTTGCCGGCCATGCCTAGGATGCAGGGCGTGAGCACGCCCAGTATCAGAAGGACGAAGACGGACTGGCCCGGTTGCGGCGGTAGCCACCACCAATCCAAGCGCAGCAGGGCCGCGACGCCGACGATCGTGGTGGGGATGAGCATGGCGATGCCGGCGAAGTACGTCAGCAGCGGGGCGTCGGCCGGGCGGAAGCGGCCCCGATAGAACCCCAGGATCTCGTCGACGAACGCTCCCGTGGCCGCGGCGATGGCGAAAGCGCCGAGCAGGCGGAGCGGCCGATGGTCGCCGAGCAGTCCGGGCCCGAGGAGAAAGAGTCCGCCGTGGAGGAGGACGAGCACCGACCATTGCCGGAAACGCGAGCCGGCCCGCCCGATCAGGAACATCGGAACCAGTTTGAAGGATACGGCGTAGAGCGTGCCCGCGAAGAAACCGACCAGGCCGCAGACGAGGTGGAGGTGGCGCAGCGGGTCGATCCCGATCCCGGCGATCCGGCCCGCTCGGGCGAAGGCCAGCGTGGCACCGACGACGATGGTGACGGCAAACCAGAACAGGGCGAGGATCAGCCCGACGTTTTCGGGGCTCCACCGTGTGCGCTGGTCGGCGGTGACGATGAGGTCGAGGGTGAAGATCAGGCCTCCGACGGCGATGACGCTGCCCCAGATGCCGGCGGCGGCGAAGTCGGCGCGGGCCAACGCGGCGATCAGCAGCGGCGCAGCGACGGCGTGCAGAACAAAGTGGATCCACGCGAGCCGGCGACTCCAGAGCGGAGCCTCGGCGAGCACGGGGATGAGTTGGAAGGCGGCGCCGAAAACGAAGGGGCCGAGCCAGCCGAGCACGGCCAGATGCACAAACGCGAGCACGGCCGGGGCGACCAGCGGCTGCGAGAACAATCCCGGCTGGATGGCGGCCCACGCGACCAGGGCGAGCAACGCGACCAAGCCCAGGCCGAAGAATGGGAACGACAGGAGCGCCTGTTGCCGATGGGTCGATTTCGACGTCATGCCGCGGTGGACGCACGGACGATGCGGTTCAGCCAGGTGCCGTCGGGCTCTTCCGTGCTCGTGGCCGAAAATCCCTGGTCCTCGAGCATGGCGAGCAGGTGCACAGGGCGGAACCTCGTGCGGGTGACGATCCGCGCCTTCGGCAACAGCGTGGCGGCGGCCTCCAACGTGCGCTGCATGGGCGCGGGTGGCTCGAGGTGCCGCAGATCGAGTTCCTCGGTGCGAGGGGAGAACAGGACCGAAACCGAACCGTCGGCGAGAGGGGTGACGGCGTGTTCCAACCCGAGGGCCGCGAGCTTCGCGAACAGCGGGGTCGGTTCGAAGGGCGCGATGAGCCGCAACGTCGCCCCGGGCGGGAGGGCTTGGGCGGCGGTCAAAACGGTGTCCAGCGGCGATTGCCCCGCGGCCAACAGCGGACGTACATCAAGCTCGTGCACGGTGGTAGTCATGCGAGGAGACGATAGACCACCGAACGCCGGGCTGCCTTGATCCAGATCATGGAGCGCGCGTTTCCTCGCCGGGGATGGGGCGGGTGCGCGCAGGGCGAAGTGTCCGGTTGTGGGGTTTCGGACGGACCGGGGGAAAGTTGAAACGTTGGGCCGGAAATGAGGATACGCAGCGGGGGCGAACCGGGCATATTCCCCAGACTCCGCTTCACGCGCTCGGCTCGCGGCCGGGTGGCCCCCGGTGGTCGATGCGTGCGTCCCGGCAGGTGGCGGCACGCCGGCCTACGCCCCAGGCCGGGCGCAGGATCACGTCAGTCGTAGCGTCGGCGCAGGTTGCTCGGCAGGATGCCGAGTTCGTCGCGGTACTTGGCGACGGTGCGCCGGGCGATCGGGATGCCGCGCCCCGTGAGCATGCCGACCAGTTCCTGGTCGCTGCGCGGCTTGGCCACATCCTCGTCCTCGATCAGGGCCTTGATCATGTCCTTCACGCTGGTGTTGGAGATGGAGGCGCCGTCCTGCGACTCGTAGCCGGAGGTGAAGAAGAATTTGAGCGGGAAGACGCCGTGCGGCGTGCGGATGTACTTGTTGGCGATCGCGCGGCTGACGGTCGTCTCGTGTACGCCCACCGTATCCGCGATCTGGGTCATCGTGAGCGGCCGGAGCTTGGAGAGGCCCTCTTCGAAGAAGGCGAGCTGCACGTTGAGGATCTCGCGGGTGATGCGCTCGATCGTGCGTTGGCGCTGCTCGATGGAGTTGATGAGGAACTTCCCGGCGCGCATCTTCTCGCGCAGGTAGGCGCGGTCCTGGTCGGAGAGTTTGCCTTTCGCGATGATCTCCTTGTAGGCGCGGCTGAGGCGCACCCGGGGGATGTAGTCGTCGTTGAGGATGATCGTCCACTCGTCGCCGACCTTCTCGACGGTGACGTCGGGCACGACGATGCGGTTGTTGTCCTCGGCGAAACGGCGGCCCGGGGCGGGGTCGAGCAGCCCGATCTCGCCGAGCGCGATCTGGATCTCCTCGATCGGGATGCCCATCTTGCGCGCGATGTCGGGCATGCGCCGGCGGGTGAGCAGTGCGAAGTGGTCGCGCACGATCCGGGCGGCGATCGAGCCGGACCGGCCCTTGGCCTGCAGCTGGATGAGCAGGCACTCGGGCAGGTCGACCGCACCGATGCCGGTCGGGTCGAAGCTGTTGAGCAGCTTCTTGGCCTCCTGCACGGTGTCGAGCGGGAGCCGCGCCATCAGCGCGATGTCGGAGACCGACGAGGTGAGAAAGCCGCGGTCGTCGAGGCTGCCGACGAGGTAACGGATCGCATCGCGGACACCGTCGGGGCAATCGGCGAGATCGGCCTGCTCCATCAGGTGCTCCTGCAGCGACGGCTCGCCGACGAGCGAATCGAAGAAGTGCTGCCGGCGCTCGGCGTCCTCGGTGGTGTACGCTTCCGTGTCGCCGTGCTGCACGAACGAGTCGTTGAAGTCTTCGCCCATGCGGGCGAGCACCTCGAACTCGCGGTCGAAGTGCATCTCCTCGCGCTGGTCGTCGGTGTTGCCGATATCGGATTCCGACTGGGTTTTCTCCAGCGACACGCCCTCCATCGGCAGCTCCTCGAGCACGGGATTGCTCTGCAGCTCCTCGGCGATGGTGGCGCGCAGATCGAGGGCGGCCACCTGCAGGATCTTCAGCGACTGGCGCAGTTGCGGAGCCAGCACGAGCTGCTGGGTCTGGCGTTGGCTGAGGTGCTGGGAAAAGCCGTGTTGCATGGGTGGGTACGAGCTGGCGTCGGCGGGCGACGAGCGGAGTCTTCGGGAGGGAAGTGGCGCACGATGCACGGCTCATGCCAACGGTGCAAGATACTCGTTGGCCGAAACGTCGGAGAACGTGCGGCCGAGTTGACTCCGCCGGTTCGCGACTTTCGCTCCGGCCATGCCCAATGGTCCCGCTCTCGTCTGGTTTCGCCACGATTTGCGATTGGAGGACAATGACGCGTTGCAGGCGGCGGTGCACACCGGGCGGCCGGTGTTGCCGGTCTTCATCCACGATGCCGGCACGGGGCGGGAAACGAGCTCCGGCGCGGCGAACCGCTGGTGGCTGCACGGCTCGTTGGCGGCGCTGGAAGCGGCGCTCGCGCAGCGGGGCGCACGCCTCCTGCTGAGGCGCGGTCCCGCGGTGGCGAGCTTGCTCGAGTTGGCCGCGGAGACCGGGGCGGGCTGGGTCGGTTGGAATCGGGAATGCGCGCCGCAGTCCCGCGCGAACGAGGACGTGTTGCGGAGCGAATTTGCGAGCCGGGGCATCGCGGTCTTCGAAGGGGCCGGGCAGTGGTTGTTCGCGCCGGAGCAGGTGCGGACGCGCTCCGGCGGGCCGTTCCAAGTGTTCACGCCGTTTTGGCGCTGCTGCCGGACGATGGACGTCGCGCGGCCGGTCGGGGCGTGTCCGGCGCAGCTGCACGGCGTGGGGCGCCGGCCGGCGGGAGTTGCTTTGGAGGAGTTGCGCTTGCGGACGTCGCTCGGCTGGGCGGACGAGTTCGCCGAGGGTGGTGAACCGGGCGAAGGCAACGCCCGGCGCCGGCTCGACGCCTTTCTTCGCGCGAGTGTGGATGCCTACGATCGCGAACGGGACTTCCCGGCGCGGGCGGGCACCTCGCGTTTGTCCGCCGCGCTGCATTTCGGCGAATTGACGGCCCGCCAAGTCTGGGCGGCCGTCGAGGCGGCGTCGGCGGAGTCGGGGGTGATGCCGCGGAGCCGCGGGGCGCAGGTGTTTCTCGACGAACTCGGTTGGCGGGAATTCGCCCACCATCTGCTGTGGCATTTCCCGGCGACTCCCGCCGAGCCGTTGCGGGCTCAGCACGCGGTCTTTCCTTGGGAGCCCGACGAAGCGAGCCAGGTCGCTTGGCGGACGGGGCGCACCGGGATACCGATCGTCGATGCCGGCATGCGCCAGCTTTGGCGGACGGGCTGGATGCACAACCGGGTGCGGATGATCGTGGCGTCCTATTTCGTGAAGCACCTGCTGCAACCTTGGACCGACGGGGCGGCGTGGTTTCGCGAGACCCTGGTCGACGCCGACGTGGCCAACAACACGCTCGGCTGGCAGTGGAGCGCGGGCTGCGGCGCCGACGCCGCACCGTACTTCCGCGTGTTCAACCCCGTGCTACAGGGCGAGAAGTTCGACCCCGGCGGCGACTACGTGCGGCGCTGGGTGCCCGAGCTGGCCCGCGTGTCGGATCGCTGGATTCACCGGCCCTGGGAGGCGGCGCCGCCGGTGCTCGCCGAGGCGGGGGTGCGGCTCGGCCGCGAGTACCCGCGGCCGGTCGTGGAACCGAAGGCCGGGCGCGAGCGGGCGTTGCGGGCGTTCGCCGACTGGAAGGCGGCAACCGGGGCGGCGGGAAAGGACGAGGTGTCGCCATGAAATTGCTGCTTGCGGGAGGTTCCGGCCTGGTGGGCGGCGTGCTCCAGCGGTGGTGGGCGCAGGCCGGATACGATGTCCGCTGCCTGGTGCGCCGACCGCCGCGGACGGAGCGGGAGATCGAATGGCAGCCCGGGCGCGACGCCGGGCCCGCGGCGGTGGCGGGGGAGTTCGACGCCATCGTGAATCTCGCGGGCGAAAACATCGCGGCCGGGCGTTGGACGGCTGCCCGCAAGGAGCGAATACGCTCGAGCCGCCTCTTGACGACGGCCGCCCTGGCGAACGCGATCGCGGCCGGCCGACTGGGCGCACGCACGTGGATCAACGCCTCGGCGGTCGGCTTCTACGGTGACACCGGAGAGGTGGCGGTGGACGAGGATTGCCCCCGGGGGCCGGGCTTTCTCGCGGAGGTCTGTGGCGAGTGGGAGGCGCAGGCGATGCGGGTTGGCGCTTCGCTGCGGGTCGTCTGCCTGCGGTTGGGGGTTGTGCTGGATGGGCGGGGCGGGGCTCTGGGCCGATTGTTGCCGGTCTTTCGCGCTGGATTGGGCGGGCCGATCGGCGACGGGACCGCATGGTTGAGCTGGATCGGCTCGGACGAGCTGTGCCGGGTGGTCGACCATGTTTTGGCCGACGAGCGACTGGCCGGTCCGGTGAACGCCGTGGAACTCCGCTCGGTGCGCAGCCGCGACTTCGCCGGAGCGTTGGGCCGTTGCCTGGGGCGACCCGCGGTGGTGCCGACGCCGGCATGGGCCTTGCGGGCCGTTTTCGGGGCGATGGCGCGGGAGACGGTGCTTGCGAGCCAACGTGTGGTGCCCAAACGCCTCTTGGAGACCGGCCACCTCTTTGCGGCCCGGGATGTGGGTGGCGCCCTGGCCGCGGTCCTGGCCGCCGGGGGGCGTGCGTACGGGGCGAAAGCGAGAACCTAGGGTGTTTCTCCGGGCCGGAATAGGGGCTACGCCCCGATTGGCTGGGTAGATACGCGGATTCTATTGTTCGCAGATATCTGTTACGTTTCCGGTTCAGCAGATTCGGGTTTCGACCGAATGATACAACAGGCGGCGGCCAAACGACTTTCCTAGATTTTGGGCTTCCCTCGGGGTTCTCATGGCTGGGTTTACCCGCGGGGGCCCAAAATCTAGGCTTTTTTTTGTCCGTGGATACATCAAGCTGCCGCGGGTCTTATGGAAAAGACCCTCATCATCCTGAAACCAGACTGCATGACGCAGAAATTCGTCGGCGCGGTCATCGGACGTTTTGAGGCGGAAGGATTCGCCCTCGTGGGCTGCAAATTGATGCAGCTCAGCCCGGAGCTCCTCCGCCAGCACTACGCCCATGTTGTCGATCAGCCGTTCTTCCCCCGGCTCGACGCGTTCATGTCGTCGGCGCCGGTCCTAGTCCTGGCGCTTGCCGGCGAGAACGTGATCGCACGGGTCCGCGAACTGCTCGGCCCGACCGATTCCCGCAAGGCGCCGAAGGGCACGATCCGCGGCGATTTCGGCACGGACAACTCGATCAATGTCGCGCACGCCTCGGATGGTCCCGAGTCGGCCCAGGCCGAACTCGCCCGTTTCTTCGGGCCCGAGGAATTGTATGGCTGAAGCGTCCGACAGCACCTGTTGACGCAAGACCGCCGGCTTTCGCGAGCCGGCGGTCTTGTTTTTGCGTCCTCGTTGCGTTTGCCCCGTTGCTCGGACTTGCGGTGGGGGCGGGCGGACGGAGGATGGGCGGATGGATTGCCGAAGCGGTTGTGGGGCGTGCTGCATCGCCCCTTCGATTTCCTCCCCGCTGCCGGGCATGCCTTTCGGCAAGCCGGCGGGCATTCCCTGCGTGCATCTCGACGGCGATTTGCGGTGCCGGCTTTTAGGGAATCCCGGGCGTCCGGAGGTCTGCCGCTCGTTGCCGCCGGAACCGATGATGTGCGGTGGCAGTCGCGACGAGGCCCTGGCCTATCTGGCGGAGCTGGAGCGGCTCACCCGGCCCACGTACTGAACCGGCCCCCGGCGCGCGCATCCAGCGTGAGCAACTACCGGAAAGTTGCTCGCCCTTTGCCGGCGAAAGGTCTTGGCTCGGCCGCTCGTAAACGCATCCACGGCATGAAACGCGCATCGCGCAGACATCCCTTCCCTTCGCACCTGACCGGCCTCGCGCCGGCCGTGGTCGGCCGCCGCAACGTCGGCGGTGGCCTGCCGGGTGACCGCCGGGGACGGTAGTCGGATCATGGATTTCAGAAGCTGGGCGCGCGAGGCGCTCCTCGGCCGCTTTCGCGGCTTGAACAAGGACCAGGCGATCCGCGACCTGCTGGCGGGGCTCAATGTCGCCACGGTGGCGCTGCCTCTCTCGATGGCCTTCGCCATCGCGTCGGGCGTGAGTCCGGAACGCGGTCTCTACACGGCGATCATCGGCGGCGCGCTCATCGCGGCGCTCGGCGGCTCGCGGGTGCAGATCGGCGGCCCGACGGGCGCGTTCGTGATCATCACCTACAGCGTGCTCGGCGCGTACGGCCCGGGCGGGCTGCTCGTGTGCACGATGCTGGCGGGGGCGATGCTGGTGGTGATGGGGCTCGCCCGGCTGGGGGCGATCATCCGCTTCATTCCGTATCCGGTCTCACGCGCGTTCACGAAGGGCATCGCGATCCTGATCCTGAGTTCGCAGATCAAATACTTCTTTGGGCTCGAGGCGACGATGCCGGTAGGCTTCGTCGGGAAGCTCTTCCTGCTGTTCCAGTCGCTTGGCGCGATCCACTGGCCGAGCTGCGTGCTGGGCGTGGCGTCGGTGGCGCTCATCGGGCTCTGGCCGAAACGTTTCGCGCGCTTCGTGCCCGGATCGATGGTCGGGCTGGTGGTGATGACGTTGCTGGCCGTGCTGGCCGGGGCACCGGAGCATTGGGGCGTGGCGACGATCGGCAGCCAGTTCCCCGATTTTTCCGGCGGCATGCCGCCGTTCGCGTTCCCGACGGTCGAGTGGACGCAGCTCGACGGGCTGCTGCAGCCGGCCTTCACGATCGCGATGCTCGTCGCGATGCAGGCGTTGCTCTGCGCGGTGGTGACCGACGGCGTGCTCGACGATCGCCACGATTCGAACCAGGAACTCGTGGCGCAGGGCGTGGCGAACATCGTCGGCCCGCTGTTCAACTGCATTCCCGCCACCGGCGCGGTGGCGCGCTCGGTGGTCAATGTGCGCTCCGGCGCCCGCACGCCGCTGGCCGGCATCGCACACTCGGCGTTGCTGCTTCTGACGATGGTGGCGGCGGCGCCGCTGCTGCGTCATGTGCCGTTGGCGACGCTCAGCGCGGTGCTGGTCGTGGCGGCGTACCGGATGGTGTCGTGGAAACAGTTCCTCCGGCTCCATCGCTGGCCGTTGAGCGACAGCTCGGTCTTTCTCGCCACGCTCGCGCTGACGGTGCTCACGAACCTGACCCTCGCCGTCGAGGTGGGCGTGGTGCTCGCGTGCCTGCTGATGCTCAAGCGCATCGCGGAGAACTCGAAGATCACCGCGGTCGACGAGACCAACGAGACTGAGGGCTCCCACCATTCGCTCGTGGGCCGCGAGATCCCGAAGGGGGTGCTCGTGTTCCGGGTGTTCGGCGCGTTCTTCTTCGGCGTCGTCGACAAGCTCGACGACGAGCTGAAGCGGGCGAAGATGGAGCCCGATGTGCTCATAATCCGGATGCGCAAGGTGCTCGCGATCGACGCGACCGGTCTGCAGGCCCTGCAGGATCTCCACCACAAGCTCCGCGCGAAGGGCAAACGGCTCGTGCTGAGCGCGCCGCACACCCAGCCGCTGGCGGTCATGGAGAACGCGGGGTTCATCGACGAGGTGGGCCGGGAAAACGTGTGCCCGCACATCGCCGCGGCGCTGGAGCGGGCGCGGGCGATCCTCGGGCTGCCGCCCTCCGGCGAGCTCGCCGGTGCGGAGGAGCGGCAGCAACGGATCACGAACGAGAAACAGCGTATCGAGGCTGCGCGCACCGAGATCACGAACGCCCTCGAGCGCGCCCAGCGGATCCTCGATCCGAAGGACGACAAGTCGCCGTAGAGGCTCCGGCGGCGGCGGTGCGAGACCGCCGGCCGCCCCAGCGAATCAGGCGACGGTGCGCAGCTGGATGCTGTCGACCAGCTGGTTGTTGCTCGCGAGGATGTCGGAGACGATGACGAACTTGTCGCCGGGGACGGCGCGGCCCGATTCCTTGAGCAGCTTGAGCGTGTTGAGCACGGTCTCCTCGGGTTGCGAGGAGAAGGGCAGGTACATCGCGTCGACGCTGCGCAGCAGCGCGAGCTGGCGCTGGGTTTCGATGCTGTTGGTGATCGCGAAGATCGGCGAGTGGCGCGGGCGGAGGGCGGCGAGTCCCTGCGCCATGAAGCCTTGACGGGTGAACACGACGATGCCCTTGGCGGGCAGTTGGTCGGCCATCACGACCGCGCTGCGCAGCACCTTGAGCTTGTCGGAGGCGAGCGAGAGGGCGGAGGCGAAGCCGGCGCCGGGCATGCCTTCCATGCGGCGGGCGACCTTGTCGAACACCTCGACGCACTCCACCGGGTATTTGCCCACGGTGGTCTCGCCGGAGAGCATGATGCAGTCGGCCTCCTCGAAGACGGCGTTGGCGATGTCGGTGATCTCGGCGCGGGTGGGGATCGGATTCTCGATCATCGTCTCCAACATGTGGGTGGCGATGATCACGGGCCGCCCGTGGGCGAGGCAGGATTGCACCGCGCGGCGCTGGAGGATCGGGAGATCCTCGAACGGGCATTCGATGCCGAGGTCGCCGCGGGCGACCATCAGTCCGTGGCTGGCGCGCACGATCTCGTCGAGATTGGCGATCGCCTGCTGGTCCTCGATCTTGGCGATGATGCGCGCCGGGGAGCGGTGCTCCCGGAGAAACTCGGCGAGCAGGTCGATGTCGCGCCCCTCGCGGACGAAGGAAAGTGCCACATAGTCGATGCCCTCCTCGATGCCCACGAGCGTGTCGGCCTTGTCCTTCTCGGTGAACGAGGGCAGGTTGACGCGCACTCCGGGCAGGTTGATGTGGCGGCGGCTGCCCAGCGGCCCGGGCACGAGCACGCGGCAGCGCAGGCGGCGGTCGTCGCGCTCGAGGACTTCGAGGCGGATCAGGCCGCTGTCGACCAGCACCGTGTCGCCGACGGCGACGTCCTTGACGATGTCGGCATAGTTGACCGAGACGCTGCGCACCTCCTTTTCGGTGCGGTCGCCATGGGGCAGAACGATGAAGTCGAAGATCTCGCCCTCGGCCAACTCGAACGGGGCGGCGACATCGCCGGTGCGGATTTCCGGTCCCTTGATGTCCATCATGATGGCGACCTCCTTGCCGACCTTCGCGCTCACGGCGCGGATACGGCGGACCACGGTGCGCACCCAGTCGTGCTTGGCGTGGGCCATGTTGAGGCGGACCACATCGGCCCCGGCGCGAATGATCTGCTCCAGGGCCTCTTCCCCCTCGGTGGCGGGCCCGAGAGTGGCGATGATTTTGGTTCGACGGAACTGAGGACGGTTCATGAAGGGCGGTGAGTGAGAGACAGAAGCCCCGGGAGGCCAAGGACGGAAAATGCCTTTTCGCTCGGCGGGACGGCGGGCGGATTGAAGCACACAAAGTGCCGGAAAACGTGGGACGGGCAAATCGCCGTGCCTGCGGCGGGCGGCCCCGCGTTCAGGACCATTCCAGCACCGAGGAGCTCTCGCCGGGGGCGATCGGAGTGACCCGGAAACGGGCCGTGTCGCCGGTGGGGAAGTGCAGCGTGGCGAACTCGCGTTGCACGGCGTCGACGCTGTTGCAGTCGCGGCTGAGGTGGGCGAGGAAGACTTCGCGCAGTCCGGGTTGCTCGCCATGGCAATCGGCCAGAAAGGCGCAGGCTTCCTGGTTGGAGAGGTGCCCGTGGCGGCCCGAGATGCGCTGTTTGAGCGACCAGGGCCGTTTCGTGTCGGCCTGAAGCAGGGCGTGGTCGTAGTTTGCTTCGAGCACAAGCAGGTCGACGCCGCGCACGCGCTCGCGGACCTGTTGTGGCAGGTGGCCCAGGTCGGTGAGCCAGCCGATGCGGTGGCGCGGCGAGAGCAGGTCGCCGTGGCCCCAGTCGAAGACGAAACCGACGGGTTCGGCGGCGTCGTGGGGCACGGGAAAGGTGTCGATGGTGATGTCGCGGAAGCGGAAGCGGGAACCGGTCTCGAAGACCTGCCAGGCGACCGGGTGCTTCAAGGTGCGCGTGAGGGCGCCGGCCGTCGGATTGTTGGCGAAGACCTTCAACGATGGCAGGCGCTTCAGGCCGGTCAGCCCGGCGGTGTGGTCGCCGTGTTCGTGGGTGAGGAAGATCGCGTCGAGGCGGTCGAGCGATTCGCCGATGGCGCCGAGCATCTGGTCGAGGCGCCGGGCGGAAAATCCGGCGTCGATGAGGATGCGCGTTTCGCCGGTCTGCAGGAACGCGGCGTTGCCGCTGCTGCCGGAACCGAGGATGCAAAAACGCATGGCCATGCGCGGAGAAAACGCCCGCCCGCCGGCCACGCAACGGATTTCTCCGGCCGGCCGCACGGTGCAGTTGCGGGGCGTTGACGGTCGGCCCTTTGTGTGCAACTGCTCAGCCTTCGCGATGGTCCGCCGCTTCCCGGCGAAGGCGGTTATCGTCACCCGTCCGGCCATCGCGCAGCGAAAAACGAACATGAAGAAGTCCACCAAGAAATCCGCGCCCACGTGTCCGCGTTGCGGCGAAACCCATTGCCGCGTGCCCGCCCGCCGGGAGTACGACCCGCAGTTCCGCGTGACCCCGGAGTACCGCGAGTCGCTGCCGGACATGATGGGCCCGGCCGGGCAGATCCAGGGAGCCGACGTGCCGATCCAGCAGGTCGGAGTCTCGAACTTCCGCCTGCCGCTGCGCTTCGCGGTCAAGGGCGGAGCGGCCCGTGAACTCGAGGCGAGCGTGACCGGCACGGTATCGCTGGGTGCCGGGGCCAAGGGCATCAACATGAGCCGGATCGTGCGCACCTTCTACACGTTCGAGGAGAAGACTTTCACGCCCGACCTGCTCCCGCGGATCCTGGCGGCGTATCGCAAGGAGCTCGGCAGCCGCGAGGCGCGGTTGCGGGTGCGTTTCGCCTACCCGATCCGGCAGCCGGCGCTGCGCAGCGGCCTGGCGGGCTGGCAGTATTACGAATGTGCCTACGAGGGCATCATGGACGCCACGGGCCGGGCGCGGCGCCTGATCCATTTCGACTTCGTCTATTCCTCGGCGTGCCCGTGTTCGGACGAGCTCAGCGAGCACGCCCGCCACGGCCGGGGCATCTACAGCATCCCGCATTCCCAGCGCAGCAAGGCGCGCGTGACCGTCGAGCTCGCCGAGGGCCGCAAGCTCGCGGTCGAGGACCTGCAGAAGCTGTGCGCGGCGGCGTTGAACACCGAGACCCAGGTCATGGTGAAACGCGAGGACGAGCAGGCCTTCGCCGAGCTCAACGGCGCGTTCAGCAAGTTCGTGGAGGACGCCGCCCGGCTGCTGCACCGGCACCTCGACGCCGACAAGCGCATCGCGGACTTCCAGGTCGCCTGCGCCCATCTCGAGTCATTACATTCTCATGACGCCGTTGCGGTGATCGTGAAGGGCGTGAAGGGCGGCTTCCGCGGCGAGTTCTCGGACTTCGGCGCGCTGGTCTGCTGAGGCGCAACGACTTGTTCGCCGCGCGGCCGGCGCGGCTCCTTCGTCCGCGGTGGGGGGGCGGGGAGGCGTCACCGCGCGGAGGGCGGAGGAGGAGGGGCGCGAACGGGAAGTCGAACAATCGCCGATTGTCCGTATGTTCCGGTGCCTTCGTCCGGCCGGCGCCGGTCTGGCTCCCCAAACGAACAACACTCCCGCTCCAGGGGAGGGCCCATCATGAAGACACTCCTGCAGTCGATTCTATCCGGTCTGGCCGTCGTGGGCCTGGTCGTCGTCGCCCGCGCCCAGCTCGCTCCGGCGGTGCAGGAGAAAGTGGATGCGGAGATCGCGGCGGCGCAGGCGCTCGCGGCCGATCCGGTCATCGTCGAGGCGGTGCGGGGCTACAACACCGCGCCCCCGGGCGAGGCGCGCGCGATGACGCAGGAAACGTGGAAACGGCGCACGCTGCTCGATCCGTTCGTGCGTGGGCTGTCGCGAAACCCGGCGAGCCTCGCCTTGATGGGCGCGAAGTCCGCCTTCGTGACCGAGGCGTTCGTTTCCGGAGGCGACGGCGGCAAGGTGGCGTTCTTGGCCAAACCGAGCCACTGGAGCCACCGCGGCAACGCCAAGCACGACCGACCGATGCGGGGCGACCTGTGGCAGGGAATGGTGGAGACGGACGAGTCGACCGGTCTCCACCAGATTCAGGTCGCGGTACCGGTGCTTGATGCGGGCGTGCCGATCGGCTCTCTCGTGGTCGGGCTGAGCCTCTCCAAAATGGGCGACTGAGCGCCGCCGCTTTCGGAGCCCGGCTTTAGCCGTCAGCATGCGGTCGACCAAACCGATCCGGGCGGGGCTGATCGCCACCACGCCCGCAGGGCTGGCGCTGGCGAAGGTCTTCCAGGCGCTCAACCGCACGAAGAACCTCGAGATGCGTGTTTTCGACGACGAAGCGGTGGCGCGCAGCTGGATTGGGGCGAAGCCCGCGCCGGGCTCGCTGTAGCCGGATCGTTATCGCTGGCGCCGCTTGGCGATCGTCGATGGCGATGCGGGAAGCCGGCGCATTTTCGGGAGCTCCAACCCGCGGCGCATGGCCACGAGCCTCAGGCCAAAGGTAAGGCCGGTGGTGACGAGCAGGCGCGGAGTGAGCGCCAGCTCGGTGTAGGACAACAGCCAGAAGGCGCCGCCGCCGATCAGGGCTGCGGTGGCGTAGAAGTCGCTCTTGAGGACCAGCGGTATCTCGCTCACGAGCACATCGCGGATCACGCCGCCGCCGACCGCCGTGAGTCCGGCGAGCAAAATGATCGTCATGGGGTTGGCGCCCGCCTGTTGGGCGTGGGCGGCGCCGATGGCGGCGAAGAAGCCGAGCCCGAGCCCGTCGGCCATCAGCACCCAATCCCAATGCGGGGCGATGCGTCGCTTGGCGACGATGGTGAGGATCGCGCCGACGACACAGATCCCGATGTGCAGGGGCTGGCGGAGCGCCAGCGGCGGAGTCTCGCCGAGCAGCAGGTCGCGGACCATGCCGCCGCCCACGCCGGTCATGGTGGCGAGCACGATCACGCCGAGCCAGTCGAGCTCGTGTTTGACGGCGCGAAAGGCCCCGGTGAAGGCGAAGGCGAGGGTGCCGAGCAGGTCGAGAAACAGCAGCATGATGCGCGAAAAAGCGTCCAGTGGGACAGAGCTGTGGTCGGTTCGCCAAGCCGAAAGACGTGGACCTCCTCTGCGAACTTCATGGTGGCGCCCTCGGCAAGGCGTTCCGGGGCCAAGGATCACGGGCGAGCCTCGGGCAATGACCGGTTCCGGATCTGGTTCCGTGTTCGACCGCGGCCTGGTGTTGCTTCGTCGCTCAGCCGTGGCCGGTCGGGAGCGAAGCGGCACGACCGGACCCGCTACCAGCCGCTCTGCCAGCTGCGGCGCATGCGGATTTCCTCGTAGAGCGAGTCGTCGAGCTCGGAAAGGAAGGTGCTCGGCTGGAGCGAGCTGATCGGGCCGCCCTTGCCCGACGACATGCGCGGATAGCACAGGTAGAGCTCGTCCTTCGCGCGGGTCACGGCCACGTAGAACAGGCGCCGCTCCTCCTCGAGGTCGCCGCTTTCCATGGCGCGGCGCAGGGGGAACATGCCGTCGGCCAGGCCGATGAGGAAGACCACGCCGTATTCGAGGCCCTTCGACTGGTGCACGGTCGTCAGGCGGATGGCGTCGTCCTCGGGGTCGACCTTCTTGTCGCCGGTCTCGCCGGTGAGCAGCACGATCTGCGCGAGCAGCTCCTGCATGTCGTCGAAGCGGGCGGAGAAGCCGATGAGGCTCTTCAGGTCGTCGAGGCGGGAGAGGTAGTTGGAGAAGGCGCCCTTGAGGTAGTCGCCGTACCAGCCTTCGAGGCCGATCTCGACGACATCGCACGGCTTCTTGCGGAGCAGCATCTCGTGCATGTCCTGCAGGGAGCGCACGAGCTTGGGCCAGTCGTCCTTGGCGTCCTTGGGGACCTTGGCGACGACGTCGGGATGGCCGAGGGCCTCGGCGATGGAGACGCCGCGGGTGCGGGCGGCCTCGGTGGCGAGGGTGTGGAGCTTCAGCGCGCCCTTGTCGCCAACTTTTGGCAACAGCACGACGAAGCGGGCGAACGCCATCGTGTCGGCCGGGTTGTAGAGGAAACGCAACATCGCCACGAAGTCGCGGATGTGCGCCTGCTCGAAGAAGCGCACGCCGCTGGTGATGTGGTAGGGCACGTTGAGGCGGGTCAGCTCGAGCTGGAGGTCGAGGGCCTGGAAGTGCGCGCGGTAGAGCACCGCGACGTCGCTGAGGCGGTAGCCGGCGTCGAAGATGCCGCGCAGCCGCTGCACGATGAACGAGGCCTGCTCGCGCGAATCCATCGCGGGCACGAGCATCGGTTTCATGTGCGAGCGCCGGGCGGCGCGCAGCTCCTTGTCGAAGCGGCGGCCGCGGGGCTGGTTGACGAGCACGCCGTTGGCCAGCTCGAGGATCTCCGGCGAGGACCGGTAGTTGGTCTCGATGCGGTGGATGACCGTGTCGGGATGCCGCTCGGGGAAGGAGAGGATGTTTTCGACGTCGGCCCCGCGCCACGAATAGATGCTCTGCGCGTCGTCGCCCACGGCCATGATCTGGTGGTTGCCGCTCATCAGGTCGACGATCTGCGACTGGATGGTGTTGGTGTCCTGGAACTCGTCGACGAGCACGTGGCGGAAGCGGCGGCGGTAGTAGTCGCCCACGTGCGGCGCCTTCTTGAGGATCTCGAGCCACATCTCGAGCAGGTCGTCGTAGTCGGTGACCTGCTGCTTGAGCTTGCGCTCGCGGTAGGCGTCGGGGATGCGGACGAGCTTCTCGAGCAGGTATTCGTGTTGTGGATAGAAGCGGGTGATCGTCTCGGTGAGCGTGGTGCAGGTGTTGCGGGCCAGGCTGATCATCGAGAAGACGACGCCCGGCCGCGGGTGCTCCTTGATCTTGAAGAAGCCCTTCTCGAGCTCCTCGACGGTGTCGCGCAGAAAGTGCTCGGCCTCCTCGGCGTCGAGGATCGTGAACGAACGTTCGAGGCCGACGACCTCGGCATTGGAGCGCAGGACCTTGTGGCCGATGTGGTGGAAGGTGCCGCCCCAGAACCGGTAGCCCTCGATGCCGGTGAGCTCCTGCACGCGGTGGAGCATCTCCTTGGCGGCCTTGTTGGTGAAGGTGAGCAGCAGGATCTCGTGCGGGGCGACGCCCTGCGAGAGCAGGTAGGCGACGCGATAGGTGAGCGTGCGGGTCTTGCCGGAACCGGCGCCGGCGAGCACGAGCACGGGACCGGGCGCGGCGGTGACGGCCGCGTATTGCTCGTCGTTGAGCTCGGCGCGGAAATCGATCGGCGGGATGTCGGCGCGAAAGCTCGGCGACGCTTGGGGGGGAGCCGGTTGGACGACGGCGGGGGAAGGGGCCGCCGGGGCGGGGGGCGGCGGCGCGGCGGGCCGGGGCGGGGGAGGCGGAGGAGCGTCGTCGTCGAGCAGGAAATCCATGGCGAAGGGCCCACCCTCGCGGATAGGGAGGCGGAGGAAAAGGGGAATCTGTGCGAGCGGGGTCCGGTCTGCCGCCGCCCCGGGCGATCCTCCGTTCTCCGCCCGCGCCGCCGTGCTTCCGCCCGCATCGTCGCGGGGTCTAATTTTCGAGTGCTTCGGCTGCTGACAGCGGAGGCCGCCTTTGTTTCGGTCGCGGCACCCCAAACCCCAATGAAGACCAACAAACTGTTCTGCTCCCTCCTGGCTCTTGTCTCGACAGTGTGCGCGGTGTCGTCGCTGCATGCGGAGGCGAAACCGAAAATCAAGGACATCGTCGATTTCCGCCAACAGTCGGTCGAACGCGACGGTGCGGAGATGCGCCCGATCAAAAAGTACGGGTATGCGTTCGGCGACTGGGACAAGAAGGTGATCTACCTCGAAGGCCGTGGCCTGCTCGTCCAGGCGCCGGGCGGGAAGGGCGGCTTCGGCGGCGACAAGTCGATGAAGTTCAAGCCCGGCCAGGAGCTCGCGCTGGAGGTGGTGCTCGGCAACCAGAACCGGAGCGCGGGGTTCTCCCTCGCGCTGACCGATGCCGATGGCACGGAGGCGTCTTGGAATCTGGCGCTCGGTGGCAAGCCGGTCGGCACCGGCCTGATCTTTCGGATCAACCTCGCCAAGTGCGACAAGGAGGACAAGCCCGGCAAAGTGCCCGGCCTCGATATCGCGAAGATCAAGAAGTGGCAGGTTCGCGGCAACTGGCAGTCGGACTTCAACGAACTGCTCGTGGCCCGGATGTTCTCGCTCGAGATGCCGGCGCAGTGATGCCGCATCTAGTTTCTGGAGATGATGCGGGCGCCGACGACGTGGCGGCCCGTTCGTGATGTGGGTCGGCGTGTTGGCGCGCCCAAGGGATACGTGCCCGCCCGCCGGCCCATGGCAGTCCCCTCGGGGTGGGCGATGCTGTTCGCCCCCCGTTGTCGGCGGCATGGCCACGTCTGTGCTCCGCCGTGATGATGCGGTCGAGAGGCGAGCGTCGAGAGACGAGCGCCAAACCATCGGTGGCGAGCTTCCAGCATGAGGCGCTTCGCTCGATCTGCTCTGTGATCGGCCCTCGACGCTCGTCTCTCGTCACTCGACCGAATGCTTGGCTCAGCGGCCCGGAACCAGGTTCGTCAGTTGCCACGGGTCGGCGCGCAGGTCGAACCCGAGCCAAGGGGCGCCGGCGGCGTCCGACACCCGCAGCGCGTCGCGGCTGCGGAGCCCTTGCCAGGCGTGCGGGCATTGTTTCGCGAAGGGCGGGGCCGACGGCATCGAGAGCGGGATCTCTCGTTCGGCCTCGTCGGGGATGGTGCGCAGATCGGCCCCGATCCATTCCGTCGGGACTGCGGTCCCGGCGAGCGCGAGCGCGGTCGCGGGGAGGTCGGCCAGGGAAACCGGGGTACGGATACGGCGGGCCGCCCCGCCGGGCCACGAGGCCAGGAGCGGGATGCGGATCGACTCCTCGTACGGCCACCCTTTGCGGTAGCGACCGTGGGCGCCGTGCATGTCGCCGTGCACCGAGGTGATGAACACGGCGGTCGTGCTGGCTGGAATCGTTTGCAACAGGCGCCCGATGGCGCGGTCGGTGGCCTCGATGTGCGCGTGGTAGCCGGCGAGTTCGCGGCGGACCGTCGCTTCGGTTTCCCCGCCGCGGGGTACGTTGGGCGCGAGGTGCAGGGTGGCGGGAGGCGGGGGCCGGATCCCGTCGGGCACGGGGGCGCCGTAGGGCGGATGGGGCGCCTCGAGGCTCACGACGGTGAACTGCGGCGGGCGCGGCCCGGGGCCGAGGTTCTGCAGCCAGCGGGCCGCGCGGTCGCAGAGCACGTCGGACTGGTATCCGAGGAATTGTTGCGGCGCGGGGAGCCGCGATCCATGCAGCCAGAAATCGTTGAGAAGAAACCCGCTCTCGAACCCCTCCCAGAAGTCGAATCCCCCGCGGTCCTCGGGCGCGACGAGTTGGCGGGCATGCGCGTCGCCGACCACCGGCGCGCCTCGGTCGCGCCGGGCGAGGTGCCACTTGCCGAAGAAGGCCGTCGCGTAGCCGGCGGCGGCGAGGCGGTGTGCGATCGTCGGCGTCCCGCGCGGCAGCGGATCCCAGTAGTCGGCGACGCCGTTTTGTGGAGACAGCTCCCCGGTTAGCAGCAGGGCGCGGGCAAAGGGCCCGAAGGGATGGTTGCTGAATGCCTGCTCGAAGACGACCGCTTCGGCGGCCAGGCGGTCGAGGCACGGTGTGCGGGCATTCGGGTCGCCGGCGAAACCGCAGGCCTGGCCCCGCCATTGGGTGGTGAGGATCCAAACGATGTCGGGGCGTGCGGCCATGGCGGAGGCCGATCAGATCATCCGCCTGGCCGGAGGCAATCCGGAGGGCGTGGATTCGTTCGGGGGGGGCGGGCTCCCGGTAGCGTGGGCGGGGGGAACCGGGGGCGGCGGCGCTTTCCGCGCGTATCTCGCTGCGAGGGCGGCGACGACGGAGGCGGCCGCCGCGACCTGCTGCGCCCTCCGGATCAGTTCGGCGGCCGCGATGGGGCCCCGGGGAGATTGGCATAGACGGCGACGGCCTGGGCGCGGGACCGGACATGCAGCTTCTCGTAGATGCGGCGGATGTAGGTGTTCACCGTCGGCACGCTGATGCCGATGACGTCGGCGATCTCCTTGTAGAGATGGCCGCGGGCGAGCAGTTCGAGCACTTCGTTTTCGCGGGCGGAGAGCATCTCGGTGGCCTTGGCGCGGGGCCGGGGCGCCTGGAGCGACTGCACGACCTTGCGGGCGATGTTGCTGCTCATCGGCGAGCCGCCGGCATGGACTTCGCGCAGGCCGTCCATGATCGCGGCCCGCGGGGTGCGTTTGAGCAGGTAGCCGGTGGCGCCGGCCGCAAGCGCGGCGAAGATGTGCTCAACATCCTCGTACACAGTGAGCATCACGAACTGCGCGTCTGGCATCTGCGGCTTGAGGCGGGCGACGCACTCGATGCCGCTCATGCCGGGCAGGTTGATGTCGTGCAGCACGACATCGGGCCGGCTGGCGGCGAGGTCGTGCAGCGCGGTCTCGGCCTCGCCGCAGTCGAAGACGCATTCGAAGCCGCGTTCCTCCCGGACCCATTGGCAGAGGAGCGCGCGCACGTCGGAATCGTCCTCCACGACCGCGACGCGGATCGCGCGGCTCCGGGCAGTTCGGGCGGTTGGATGGTCGGCTTCGGTGGGCATTGGCAGGGGGTTACGGGGTTCGGGTGGAGGGGGATGGCCTGCGGTCGACCGTGAAGGCGATGCGGGTGCCGTGGCCGACCCGGGAGACGATCTCGCAACGGCCGCCGATGTGCACGAGCCGGCGGCGCATGTTGGCGAGGCCGTCGGCGGAGCGTGTGGCGGTGGGCGCGAGGGTGTCGAAGCCGGAGCCGTCGTCGGAGATGACGAGCGAGAAGCGGTCGGCCTGGAGTTCGAGCGCGATGCGCACCTCGGAGGCGCCGGCGTGGCGGATCGCGTTGTTGAGCGCTTCCTTGAAGGCGAGAAAGAGATTGTGGCGAACCTCCGCGGAGAGCGGCCAATCCGGCAGATCGAGCGGAAGGTCGAGACGACAGCGCAGTCCGGCTTCGGCGAGGAGCGATTGGGCAAACTCGCCGATCATGTAGCTGACGAGGCTCTCGAGACTGTCGTGACGCGGGTTGACGGCCCAGACGATTTCGTCGAGTGCGGCGGTGACGCCGAGGGCGGTGTTGTAGATGCGCCGCAGCGGCGAGGGAGGGGCTTCGGGCGCGCCGCTTTCGGGTGCGCCACACTGGCTGAGCATCATGATCCGGGTGAGGCTCGATCCGATTTCGTCGTGGATATCCTGGGCGATCCGGGTGCGTTCGCGTTCGACGGCATGGCGGTGTTCGAGCGCCTCGTAGCGGCGATGCAAGCGGCGCACGGCGAGGCGGCGCGCGAGATGCACGGCCGCCCCGAGCACGAGGCCCGCGGACAAGGCGAGGAACCACCAGCTCTGCCAGAAGAAAGGCCGGACGGCGAAGCGGAACGACGCGGCGACGGGCGCCCAGCGGCCATCGCCGTTGCAGGCGAGCACGCTGAACTCGTAGGTGCCGGCGGAGAGGCGACTGTAGTTGACGGAGCGTTTGGTGCCCGCCTCGATCCAGTGGTCGTCGACGCCTTCGAGGCGGTGGCGGAAACGAACCTTTTCGGGCGCGGTCAGGCAGGGGGCGGTGTAGTCGAAGGTGAGGCGCCGGTGGGTGGGCTCGAGCACCAGATCGGCCGGCGGCGCGACCGCCAGCGCGAGCCGGCGGTCGTCGACCTGGAGGTGTTCGACGATCACCGACGGCGGCTGCTCGTCGATCGGGAGCGCGGCGGGGTCGAACGCGACGACCCCCTTTGTGCTCGAAAACAGAAGACGCCCGTCTTCGCTCCGGCAACCAGCGGCGTGCAGTTCGCCCGAGAACTCGTTGGCGGGCAGGCCGTCGAAGCGGTCGAAGGAAAGCGCGTCGACCGAGGGCTGAAGACCGTCGGCGCAGCGGTGCAGCTCCGCCTTGGCGAGGCGCACGATGCCATGCTGGGTGCTGAGCCAGAGATGGCCGGCCCGGTCGTCGACGATGTGGCACACGGTGTCGCTGGGCAGGCCCTGCGCGGTGCCGATCGCGGCGAAGCGACCGTCGCGACAGCGCACCAGACCGGAGTCGGTCGTGCCCACCCAAAGGGTGCCGTCGGGGTCGGCGCAGAGGCTCTGGGCGGAGTTGGAGGGAAATCCCTCGGCGCGGCCGTAGCGGCGGTGGACGCCGGAGGCGTAGGCGCCGAGTCCGCCGTTGAGCAGCCCGTACCAGAGGGTGCCGTCGCGGTCGCGCACGAAGGTGCACACTGTGCCTCCTCCGCCGATACGCTCGGGCCGGGTGGCGGGTCCGTCGGGCCAACGCATCAGTCCGGCGCCGCAGCCGATCCACAGGGCGCGGTCTTCGGGCAGGTATTGCAGGGCGAGCACCGGGCCGTCGACGGGATCGAAGGCGGCCACGGGCTCGAAGCCGAGATCGGTCTGCCGCAGCAGGCCGCTGCTCCAGGTGCCCATCCACACGGCGCCGTCGGGTTTCTGGGCGATCGACCAGACGTATCGAAGATCCGGAAACTCCTCCGCGGGGTAGGTCGTCAGCTCGTCGTCGGCCAGCCGGAAAACGCCCGCGCCCTCGACCGAGACCCAGAGGACGTTGCCCGCCGCGATGTGGACGGGCAGCGTCGAGCGGGTTTGCCAGGCGGGAGGCCCGCCGATCGAGCGGAAACGGGACGAGGCGAGCTGGGAGACTCCGCCCGTCCCCGTGCCGAGCCAGAGGTTGCCTTCGCGGTCCTCGGCGATGGCGCGGATCCAGTCCTGCGGCAGGCCCACGGTGCGGTCGAAGTGCCGGCTGGTGCCGTCGGCCCGGACGAGGTACAGGCCGTGCTCCATCGTGCCGACGGCCACGCTGCCGTCGGCGAGTTCGCGGAGGCAGCTCAGGTGGGCTTCTGCCGGCCAGGGGCAGGTGGCGAGGGAGCGCAGGAGGGTGCCCCCGGACCATTTTTGTATCCGCCAATCACGGACTACCCAGAATCCCTGTTGGCGGGCGGGGCCGGAGCGCAGCACGTAGTCGCCGCGGCGCGCGATGCCGAAGTCGAGCACTTCGAGCGAATCCTGCACGAGGCGGGCGATGCGGCCGTCGAACTCGACATGGATCTGCCCGTCCGGCGTGGAGAAGAGGTTGAGCGGGTTCGGCGCCGCCGAGGAATTGGGGAGGCGAAGCGTGCGGCCGGAGCTGCGGGCCTCGAGCACGCCGTTGCTGCGCAGCATCCAGATCTCGCCGCGCTCATCGGCCGCGAGGCCGACCACGGCGGTGTTGCGGTGCGCCGAGGAACTGCTGCCGGTCGAAAATACCCCGTGGGCGAAGCGGGAGAGCGCACCGGATTCGTGTCCGATCCAGAGGACGCCGTCGGGAGTGGCCAGGAGCGACACGATCCGGGCGTCGGGCAACTCCGGGGTGTTGGCGCAGTTGAAGGTCTCGAAGCGTACACCGTCGAAACGGGCGATCCCGCCGTAGGAACCGAGCCAGAGAAAGCCGTCGGTGGTCTGCGCGATCGCCGTGACGGAGTTCTGCGGCAGGCCATCCTCGGCCTGCCAGGTGCGTAGGGTGTAGTTGGGGGCGCCGGGCGCGATGACGGTCTGCAGCGTCGCCGCCGCCAGTGGCGCGAGCAGAGTCGCGGCAAGGGCGGGAAGCCGGAGGCGGCGAAGCAGGGAGAGGGCGAGGGCGGACGGCATGGTGGGCAGGCCGATGATGGGCGAATGGACGAGACAACAGCCGGAACAAGCGGCGGCCGAGGAGAAAGCATGGGTCGGCCGCAGTCGCAACCGGTTGGGTCGGCCGGCTGTCGTCCGGGCTTCGGCTCATCGGTCGAAGCCCGGACGGAGTCTACCGGGGGGGGCCGTCTTCGCTCCCGACCGCCGAGGCCCGTCCGGTGTGGACAGACCAGGAGAGCGGGAAGCGCGACGGAAGGCGTGGGACAATAGTGGGCTCGCCCGGAACGGTCATGTCCTCAAAGTAGAGGACATGGCGGCACCGAACCCGATCTTCGACGGCTATCGCGATCATGGACTGTTCCTGTTACGGGCGGTCGTGGGCGGCACGTTTCTCTTCTACGGGGTGGCGGAGCTTGGGGTGGGGCCGGGAGCGTGGGGCGACCTCGGGGCGGCGGCGGGGCTCGGGCATCCGGTCGCGGCCAAGGTCGCCGGGCTGGCGAGCGCATTGCTGTTCGCGTTCGGCGGCGCGCTGCTGGTGCTTGGGCTCTGGACGCGGCGGACGGCGCTGGCCTTGGCGGCGGCGCTGGCGATCGTGGCGGGGGTGCGCTGGCCCGCGGTGCAGTCGGGCACGTTGGAGGGCGCGGCGGCATTCTTCTACCCGGTGACGTTGATCGCCGCGATGCTCGCCATCGCTTCGAACGGTGGCGGGCGCTTCGGTCTCGACGCGGTGAAGACCGGACGGGCGGCGCGGCGCCGTTGAATGCGCAGGCGGTTCGAGTGGAAATCTCCCGCTACTGGTTGGCTCCGTTGTGGCAATCGGAGCAGAGCAGGCCGGCGGTGTCGCCGTCGGGGTGGGCGAACTCGAGGCCCTCGGGGGCGAGCTGGAGCAATTGCGCGCCGGAGCCTTGGGCGAGGATGGTGTGGCAGGCATTGCAGTCGTTCTGCGTGATCTGCGGCCGGTCGGCGCCGGCGAGCAGTTCGTCGTTGTGGCAGCGGAAGCAGCCGGGCCAATTCTTGTGGCCGATGTTGTCGGGATAGGCCTGCCAGCTCGACTTCATCAAGGGGAAGAGGTTTTGCCGGTAGGCGGTCTGCACGGCGGACACGGCGGCGTCGAGGGCGGCTCCGGCGGGGTAACGGCCTTGCAGGGCGGCGGCGATGCCGGTCTCGGCGTCGGGCACCGTGGCGTACTCGGCCGTCATCGCGGCGACGGCATGGTGCTTGAAAAGTGGAAAGGCGGAGAGGTCGAGGCCCTGGTTGCGCACGATGCGCTCGAGCGCGTCGTTGGGGGCGCGGAAGTTGTGGGCGGGGCGGGTGTGGCAGTCGACGCAGTCCATCGCGCGGATCTTGTCGGCGGGCGGTTCGCCCTCGAAGCCGCCCTTGCGGTAGATTTTGCCCGAACCGTCGGCGAGGGTGGTGCGAACCCAGAGGACGTTCTGGCGCTTGTCGTCGTCGGCGTAGTACTCGACGCGGTTGGTCTTGCCCATGTGCCAATGGATGCCGCCGACGGGTCCGTCGCCGGGGGCGGCCCCGCCGACATTGAGCAGCAGGCGGATGGCGAAGGTGGAGTTGGCCTTGTCGGAGAGCAGATGGTTGTAGCGGCGTTCGAGGTTGCCGGTGAAACGCTCGGGCCAATGGCATTGCTCGCAGGTGTCCTGGGCGGGGCGCAGGTTGTGGACGGGAGTGGGGATGGGCCGGGCGTATTTGTCGAAGGCGAGGGCGTAGAGCTGGTAGGCGCCGGCGACCTTCGATTTCAGGTAGTAGTCGGCGCCGCCGCCCACGTGACATTGCACACAGGTGACGCGGGCGTGTTCGCCGTTCTGGTAGGTCACGTACTCGGGCTCCATCACCGTGTGGCAGAGCGTGCCGCAGAATTCGACCGACTCGGTGTAGTGGAACGTCTCGTAGCTGCCGAAGGCGGTGAGCAGCAGGAAGAGGAAGGCCCCGGAGAGGAAGAGGGCGAAGTTGCGGCGGTCGCGCGGTCGGGACAGGTCGACGGTGAGCAGGGCGCGGGGCGTGCCCGGCATTGTCCTGTGGATACGTCGACGATGGATCAGCCAGCCGACGAGCACCGCGAGCAGCCCGGTGATGAGGAAGACCGGCGCGACGACGAAGGTGAGGATGCCGAGGTATTGGTTGCGGTCGCCCGTGAACGTCTGGATCGCGAGGAGGAAGACGAAGGCGAAGAAGCTGCCGGCCGCGACGACCGTGCCGGAGAGGCTGATCCAGTTCTCGAACGGCGAACGGGCGCGGGGCGGGGCGGGGGAACCGTCTTGTTCGGTGCTCATGGGAGAGGGGTGCCTCCAGCGTAGCGAAAATGCCGCGGCCGACCAGTGCGGCCGGCATTTTGTCGCCGGGCGAAGCGCGACGGCGGCGTTACGGGGTTGTGCGCCGCGCGGACCGGGCTAGACCCGGAGCATGCTGAGTGCGCGGCTGGCAGGATTGTGGAGACGCTGGTTCGGGCGGCCCGGGGCGGCACCGGAAGGCGTCGGCTCGCGTGGCGAGCGGGCGGCGGAGCTGTTCTTGTGCCGGGAAAAGCACTTCACGGTTCGCGACCGCAACTGGAAACACCGACGCGACGAACTCGATCTGGTCTGTCAGGACGGGGCGATCCTGGTCTTCGTCGAGGTCAAGACGCGCGCGGCGCACGCGAAGGTCGCGGGTTATCACGCGGTCGATCGCCGGAAAAAGAAGGCGTTGCTACGCGCCTGCCGGGCCTACATCGCGCAGATGGTGGTGCGGCCGCGCACGTTCCGCTTCGACATTGTCGAGCTCGAGCACGTCGACGGCGAGATCACCGCGATCCGGCACTTCGAGAACGTGCCGCTGTTTTCGAAGGCGTACCGGCGGGGCGGATGAGCAGGTCCGGCGGCGGCCGGCGCGGGCCCGGAAACGGCCCGCCGTGTTGCGCCTTCCCGAGCCGCGCCCTCAGAGCAGCGCCTCGATCCACAGCGTCCGACGCGGCCGACGCGGATCAACCAGCAGGAAAACCGGTGTCTTCCGGCGCAGCCGAGTCCGCGCGAGATCGACCACCTCCGAATCGGTGTGTTTCTCGATCTGCGACGATGCGCCGTTGTCCAACGGGACGTAGGCGATGCGGAATCGGGGCACGCCATTGATGCGCAAACGCGTGATTTCGACCGACGTCACCTTGACGGCCAGCGGTACGCCGTGGCGCAGCAACCACGCGGCGCGATGACGACGGAACAGGCCACCCAGAAACATCCCGCCTCCGATGGCCGGAAACAGCACCGCCAGCAGCCCGATCGGCCCCTCGCTGTCCAACCGCGCGCCCTGCGGACAGGCAACTGCCGGTCTGCCCGGGGCAAACCGCACCTGCACCGCATCGCCGGCCTGCCACCGCGGACCCGAGGTGTAGCATCGCCCGGCCAGCCTTTGCCCGTCGGTGGGCGTGTAGGCATAGTGGTAGGCGACCGACCGGTCGGTGTAGTGGGTTCCCGGATCTTCGACGCGTTCGATCCGCCCCGCACAGACCCCGGCGTCCGGGAGGAGCAGGCGCAGCTGGACCGGAAGGCGCCACGGGATGGTCACCAGGGAGACGATCGAGCCGAAGAGCAGGAAAACAAACCCGACCAAGAGCCGGTTCCACGAAGCCGACCTGTCCTTGGCCCGTCGTCGCAATCGCCATGGCACGCGGCGCGGCCGCCGCGCGGTCAGAAAGTCGGCCACTTCGCGCGGCGCCTCGTAGGTCCCCGGGAGAGGTGGTGGTTGCACCGTGCAAGCGCCCGGTCGGCTCAGCGGGCGCTGAGCACCGCGTAGCTGCGCTTGCCCTTGCGCAGCAGCACGTGTTTGCCGAAGAGCAGGTCGGCGGTGCTCACGCCGCGGGCGATGTCGGCGACGCGCTGGTTGTTCAAATACACGCCGCCGGCCTCGATGTCCTTGCGGGCCTGGCCCTTGGAGTTGCTCAGGCCGGCGAGCACGAGCGCCTCGGTGAGGGCGAGGCCGGAGCCTTCGAGCCTGGCCTTCTCGATCGCCTTGGTCGGCACTTCGCCGACGACGTCGTCGAAGACGGATTCGGAGATGCCGTCGAGGCCGCCGCCGAACATGATCTCGCTGGCGCGGATCGCGTCGTCGCAGGCGGACTGCCCATGTACGAGCGTGGTCACGGCGCGGGCGAGGGCTTTCTGGGCGACGCGGCCGCCGGGGTTGGCGGCGAACTCGGCGGCGAGGGGGGCGATCTCGTCGAGCGGGAGCAGGGTGAACTTGTGGAGGTACTGCACGACCATCGCGTCCTCGGTGTTCACGAAGAATTGGTAGAAACGATACGGGCTGGTCTTCTGCGGATCGAGCCAGACGGCGCCGCCCTCGGTCTTGCCGAACTTCGTGCCGTCGCTCTTGGTGATGAGCGGGAAGGTGAGGCCCCAGGCGGGCACGCCGAGTTTCTTGCGGATCAGGTCGGTGCCGGCGGTGATGTTGCCCCACTGGTCGGAGCCGCCGATCTGGAGCTCGCAGTCGGCGGTGCGGCGCAGGTGGTAGAAATCGTGCGCCTGCAGCAGCATGTAGCTGAACTCGGTGTAGCTGATGCCGTTGTCACCCTCCATGCGCGAACGCACGCTGTCCTTCGCGATCATCATGTTGATCGAGAAGTGCTTGCCGATGTCGCGGAGGAAATCGAGGTAGGAGAGGGGCGAGGTCCAGTCGGCGTTGTCGACGAGGCGGGCCGGGTTGGTCTTGCAGTCGAAGTCGAGCAGGCGGGAAAGCTGGCGCTTGATGCAGGAGACGTTGTGCGCGAGCTGGTCGCGGGTGAGCAGGTTGCGCTCGGCGGATTTGCCCGAGGGGTCGCCGATCATGCCGGTGGCGCCGCCGGCGAGGGCGACGGGGTGGTGGCCGGCGAGTTGGAAGCGGCGCATCGTGACCTGGCCCATGAGATGGCCGACGTGGAGGCTGTCACCGGTCGGGTCGAAGCCGCAGTAGAGCGAGAGGGGCTTCTGGGCGAGGCGGGCCGCGAGGCCGTCGGCGTCGGTGCAGTCGGCGATGAGGCCGCGGGCGCGAAGATCTTCAAGGATGCTCATGGAAAATGGGCGGTGATCGTCGCGTTCTGATAGGGTACCGACAAGGGGAATTTTGGTTTGTGTCGCGCTCCGCGCCGGGACTACGGTGCGCCCTCTTGAAACCGGGCAGAAAGCCCGGGGTTCACTCACCCAAGAAAACCAATCCTGTTCTCTCCACTACCATGGCACTCGCAACCGGAACCAAGGCCCCCGATTTCACCCTGAAGAGCAAGAACGCCGACGGCCTCGTCGACGTGAAGCTCAGCGACAATTTCGGCAAGAAACAGACCGTGCTGCTGTTCTTCCCGTTGGCCTTCACGGGCGTCTGCACCCAGGAGATGTGCGACCAGAGCGGCGGCCTGGGCGACTACGAGAAGCTCGGCGCCGAAGTGATCGCGATCAGCGTCGACAGCCCGTTCGCCCAGGAGGCGTGGGCGCAGAAGAATTTCATCAAGCTCAAGATCGTCTCGGATCTGAACAAGGAAGTGACCAAGGCCTACGACGTGCTCTTCCCGGGGCTGGCCGGCATCGGCGACACCTCGGCCCGGGCGGCGTTCGTCATCGGCACCGACGGTGTGATCAAATACGCCGAGCAGACCGCGACCCCGAAGGATCTGCCGAATTTCGAGGCCGTGAAGGCCGCACTGGCGAACTGAGCGTTTGCTTCCACCTTCCCCCGCGGCCGGCGCGCTACCTGCTGCCGGCCGCCTTCTTCTTCTCTCATCCCTACCACCGTTTCCATGAGCGAACTGCCCAATCCACTCGCCACGCTCCAGTCGTTCACCGCCGCCGGCACCGCCCACCGCTACTACTCGATCCCGGCGCTCGCCCAGGCGGGTTTCAACGTCTCCCGCCTTCCCGTCTCCATCCGGCTCGTGCTCGAGTCGCTGCTGCGCAACTGCGACGGCAAACGCGTCTCCGAAGCCGCCGTGAAGGCGCTCGCCGGCTGGCAGGCCAAGGCCGAGCGCACCGAGGAGATTCCCTTCGTGGTCGCGCGGATCGTCCTGCAGGATTTCACCGGGGTGCCGCTGCTCGTCGACCTGGCCGCGATGCGCTCGGCGGTCGCCAAGCTCGGCCGTGACCCGAAGCTCATCGAACCCCTCGTGCCGGTCGACCTTGTCGTCGATCATTCGGTACAAGTCGACTTCGCCGGCAACGCCGACGCGTTCAACAAGAACCTCGAGCTCGAGTTCTCGCGCAACCGCGAGCGCTACCAATTCCTGAAGTGGGGCATGCAGGCCTTCGACACCTTCAAGGTCGTCCCTCCCGGCATCGGCATCATCCACCAGGTCAATCTCGAGTACCTCGCCAAGGGCGTGCTCGCCGACACCAACGGCGTGGTCTACCCCGATACCCTCGTCGGCACCGATTCGCACACGACGATGATCAATGGCATCGGCATCGTCGGCTGGGGCGTGGGCGGCATCGAGGCCGAGGCCGGCATGCTCGGCCAGCCCGTGTATTTCCTCACCCCCGACGTCGTCGGCGTGCACGTCACCGGCACGCTGCGCGAGGGTGTCACCGCGACCGACGTCGCCCTCACGCTCACCCAGCTGCTGCGCAAGGCGAAGGTCGTGGGCAAGTTCGTCGAATACTACGGCCCCGGCGCCGCGGCGCTGCCGGTCGTCGACCGCGCGACGATCGCCAACATGGCCCCGGAATACGGCGCCACGATGGGCTTCTTCCCGATCGACGCCGAGTGCTCCAACTACCTCCGCGCCACCGGCCGCGACGAAAAGCACGTCGAGCTCTACGAGGCCTACTACAAGGCGCAGGGCCTGTGGGGCATCCCGCAAAAGGGCGACATCGACTATTCGGTCGAGCTCGAGCTGGACCTCGGCACCGTCGTGCCGAGCGTGGCCGGCCCGAAGCGTCCGCAGGATCGCATCGAGCTGCCCAATCTGCGCAAGGAGTTCACCACCGCGTTCTCGAAGCCCGTCACCGAGGCCGGTTTCGGCAAGAAGGCCGAAGAATTTTCGACCGTGAAGGCCGAGGTCGGCGGCACGTCGCTGGGCCACGGTTCGGTGCTCATCGCCTCGATCACGAGCTGCACCAACACCTCCAACCCGAGCGTCATGCTCGCCGCCGGCCTGCTCGCCAAGAAGGCCGTGGCCAAGGGGCTGAAGGTCAACCCGCTGGTGAAGACCTCGCTCGCGCCCGGCTCGCGCGTCGTCACCGACTACCTCGCGAAGACCGGCCTGCAGCCCTACCTCGACCAGCTCGGCTTCCAGACGGTCGGCTACGGCTGCGCCACCTGTATCGGAAATTCCGGCCCGCTGGCCGGCCCGATCGAGGAGGCCGTGGTGAAGAACGACCTCGTGGCCGCCTCCGTGCTCTCGGGCAACCGCAACTTCGAGGCCCGCGTCCATCAGAACATCAAGGCCAACTTCCTGATGTCGCCCCCGCTGGTCGTCGCCTTCGCGCTCGCCGGCCGCGTCGACATCGATGTCTCGACCGAGCCGCTCGGGCAGGGAGATGACGGCGCCCCGGTGTATCTGAAGGACATCTGGCCGACCCTCGGCGAGGTGCGCGACCAGATGGCCGCCGCGCTCAAGCCCGAGGTCTTCCGCCAGCTCTACACCGACTTCGCCTCGCAGAACCCGAAGTGGAACGAGATCCCGTCCTCGACGGGCAACGTCTACGAGTGGGACCGCGAGTCGACCTACATCCAGGAGCCGCCGTTCTTCACGAATTTTGGCATGGCCGCCGGCACGATCGGCGAGATCAGGGGCGCGAAGGCCCTCGGCATTTTCGGCGACTCGGTCACCACCGACCACATCTCGCCGGCGGGCGCGATCAAGAAGACCTCGCCCGCGGGCCGCTTCCTGCTCGAGAGCGGCGTGGCCTTCGAGGACTTCAACTCGTACGGCTCGCGCCGCGGCAACGATCGCATCATGACCCGCGGCACGTTCGCCAACGTGCGCATCAAGAACCTCATGCTCGGCGGCGAGGAGGGCGGCAACACCCTCTACCAGCCCACCGGCGAGAAGATGGCCATCTACGACGCGGCGGCGAAACACATCGCCGACGGCACTCCGTTGATCGTCGTCGCCGGCCAGGAATACGGCACCGGCTCCTCGCGCGATTGGGCCGCCAAGGGCACCAACCTGCTTGGCGTGAAGGTCGTCGTGGCCCAGAGTTTCGAGCGTATCCATCGCTCGAACCTCGTCGGCATGGGCGTGCTCCCGCTCCAATTTAAGGAGGGTACCACCGCGCAGACGCTGCAGCTCGACGGCAGCGAGACCTACGACGTCGTGGGCCTCACGCCGGAGATCAAGCCGCAGCAGGACCTCACGTTGCGGATCACCCGCAAGGGCGGGGCGGTCGAGGACGTGCCGGTGCGCTGCCGCATCGATACGCCGATCGAGATCGACTATTACGCCCACGGGGGGATTCTCCCCTATGTCTTGCGCGAAATTCTCAAGCGCGGACAGTAGGGCCCGATAGTCAACGGTCTCGAAACCCAGCCCGCTCCAGCCTCAGCCCCCTCACTTATGTCGGAAGCCGCCGCCAAGCCCGTATTTCTGGTCGATGCCTTCGCGAGCCCGGTCGCGATCAAGATCGACGGCCGGGCGTCGTTCATGAACTGCGCCTGCCTGCGGGACTTCTTCACCGAGATGATCCGGCAGGGGAAGACGAAGTTCGTGGTCGATTTCCGCGACTGCGCCAGCATGGACAGCACGTTTCTCGGCGTGCTGGCCGGCGCGGCGCTCGAGCTGCGCAAGCTCGACCCGCCGGGTTCGCTCATCGTGGCCCGGGTCGGCCCGCGCAACCTCGAGCTGCTGCGCAACCTCGGCCTGCACCGCCTCCTGGTTGTCGATACGGGCGAGGTCGTGCCGGAGCCGACCGGAGCGCAGGCGCTCGCCTGCCCGGGCCCGCGTTCGGAACTGGAAAACGCCCGGATGGTGCTGCAGGCCCACGAAAATCTCGTCTCGGCCGACGCGGCCAACCAGAGCAAGTTCCAGGACGTGCTCAGCTTCCTGAAGAGCCGCGTCGAACAGGGCTGAACGCGGACCGCAGGCGCCCCAACCCACGACCGGAGCGGCCAATCCGCCCGGTCGTTGTTTTGTCCGTGCGCGCCGGAGATTGCTCGCACCAGCGGGCGAGTCCGACCATAACCCCCGCCACGCTTTCGCCTCCCCATGTCCCTTCTTCTACTCGGTGCCCTCATCGGTTTGCTTGCCGGACTCTGGCAGGTGCGACGCGTGCGTCGGGAAAGCGAGCAATGCGCGGAGGAGAAGCAGGTGATCGCGCAGGAAAAGCAGATCGTCGTCGACTTCATGCACAGCATGGTCGAGGCGCTCGGCGAGAACCTCAGCCGCACCGAGTTGCTGCAGCGCATCGTGCACGCCGCGATTCTCAGCACCGGCGCGCTCAGCGCCTGCCTGTTCGAGCGCACCCCGCGCGGCACGATGCGCGGGGTGGCGGTCGAAGGGCTTTTCCCGCCGCACCGGCCCTTGCCGGAAAGCATGCGGCAGAAGGCGACGACGCGGGCCCGCTTCATCGAGCAGATCCTGCGTTCCGAGGAATTTCCGGCCGACGAGGGCATGGTCGGCCATGTCGCCCGCACCGGTCAGGCGTTGCTGATCGCCGACGCCGCGGCCGACCCGCGCGTGGTACGGCATGACGACCCGGCCCTGGCGGTGAGCTCGTTGATCGCCGCGCCGGTGGTGTTTCGCGGCGAGTTCTACGGCGTGCTCTGCGTGGTCAATCCGGCCGACGGGCTCCCGTTCGACGCCAACGATTTCTCCCTCGTGTGTTCCCTGGCCGAACAGGCGGGCATGGCGGTGCACAACCAGAGCCTGCTGCGCTACCAGATCGAGAAGCGGCAGCTCGACCTCGACCTCGCGCTGGCCAGCAGTATCCAACAACTCCTGTTGCCCTCCGAGGCGCCCGAGGTCGCCGGGCTGGCGTTGGACGCCCGCTACCGCGCCGCCCAACAGGTGAGCGGCGACCTCTACGACCTGATCCCGCTGCCCGAGGACCGTCTCGGCGTCGCGGTCGCCGACGTCTCGGGCAAGGGCATCGCCGCCTCGTTGTTGATGGCGATCTGCCGGACCAACCTCCGGCAGTTCGCGCTGCGGCATTCGTCCCCGGCCGCGGTGCTGGGCGAGCTGAACCGGGTGATGGGCGGCGAGATCCGGCAGGGGATGTTCATCACGATGATCTACGCGATCGTCGATCCCCGCGCCGGCACGATCTGCTACGCGCGGGCCGGGCACGAGCTGCCGCTGCTGCTGCGTGGCGAACGCGGGGCGGCGAAGACCGACTTCATCCCCTCCGAGGGCATGCCGGTGGGGCTCGTGCCCGACGACATTTTCCGGCCGGTGCTCGAGGAGAACACGATCCGCTTCGGGGTGGGCGACACGTTCGTGCTCTACACCGACGGCCTGACCGAGTCGCCCAACGAGGACGGCGTCGAGTTCTCCGGCGCCCGGCTGGCCGATGCGGTGCGCAACCTCGGCGATCTGCCGCCGAAGGCGATCAACGACGGCGTGCTCGAACAGATGTTACGCTTCACCGGCGGCGAGCAGTCGCACGACGATTTCACGCTGGTGACGATCCGGCGCGTGTAGCGGACCCCGCGGGGGAAGACTCTCCGCACCGGCCCCGCGTCCGCCTCACCTGGTGCCGCCGCCGGTGCCGCGATCGCCCCACGGCAGGCGGTCGATCACCGAGTTGCCCAGATCGCGGGCGGCCCGGCCCCAGTCGTAGTCCCACCGCACCCGCGAGGTGACGCGGTGCTCGGTGCCGCCCGGATGGAAAACCGCCTCGTAGCCCCCGCCGACCACGAGCCGGCCGGGCAGGCCGCGTAGCCATTCTTTGGGCACTTCGTAGCTCGCGGTCGGGAGAATGCTGAAGTACTCCTCGCTCCCGCCGTCGAGGGCGGTGGTGCGCAACGAGACGGCGAGCGAGTAGTGCCAGGGGCTGCGGTGGAGCAGCAGACCCGGGGTGATGCGAAGATTGTCGCGTTGGGGGCGATACTCCGCGATGCGGCCCGGGGCCGGATCGGAGTCGAACACCTCGTAGCCGAGGTTGAGGAATGCCCCGAGCCCGCGGGTGCGGTTCCAGTCGCGCGAGAAGGCGATGTACGGATTGAAACGCGTCGTGCCGATCGTGATCTCCTCGGGGGCACCGGGCGCGGGCATCGCCACGGTGGCGCCCGCCGCGGTGTCGACATAGCGGCGCAGCCAGCCGTGCCAGGCGAGCTTCGCGCCGAACCGGTATTCGGCCAGCCCCGCGCCCCCGCGTCCGCCGTCGCCGAAGTTGTCGATGAAGGGCACCACCTCGGCCGAGAGTTCCAGGTGGCGGGCCGGACTGTGCCGCACCCCGACGCGAAACCGCACATAGTCCTCGTGCACCAGGTCGCCGAGCTGCGGGTTGAACGTCAGCCGCCACGCCTCGGGGCGCAGGATCTTCGGCAGCTGGAAATCGAAGATGCCCCGGATCGAGATCGCATCCTGATCGTCGACGGTGCTGCCGGTGATCGGTGCCGGGGACGCGGCCGGACACGATCCGGCGAGCAGGAGGGCGAAGGCGAATGCACGAAACGGTGACATGGAGGGAAGTTGGCGCATCGACCGGAAGGAGGCGAACCGGTTCCACGTTTCGAGAAAGCGCTTTCGTCCGGGAACTTTCCCTCGACTTCCTAGGGTGAATTCCCTCGCATACTATCCCCAGCGACGCGAACCCACATGAACGTACTGCCCGAACTCACCCCGGAGACCTACTCGCTGTTCCAATTCACCCTCGCCACCCGCGAAGAGGGCACCGCCGCCCAGAAATCGCACTGCTGGGGCGAGAATTTCAACATCGAGGAGGCCTTCAACGCCGCCAAGGCTCTCGTCACCCGAGACTTCGAAGCGATGCGCACGCTCCTGCGCCAGAAGGGCAGCGCCGACGACAAGCACAATCTGCAGATCCACGACACCGAGTTCGGCTACGATCTGCGCCACAATTTTCTCGTGGTATCGCGTTATTGGATCCACGCGAAGATCATGCCGCGGAAGAAGGCCTGACGCCGGGTCGTGCGGCCCCGGCGGGCGGGGCGGGCCGGCGGGTTTCGCCAGCCGGCCGCGGGTCCGAAAAAAGTCCGGAAAAATCGCTTGCCGGTGGCGCCGACGATGTGCAGCGTCCGCGTCTTCCTGAAGCCGAGGTGGCGGAATTGGCAGACGCACTAGATTCAGGTTCTAGCGCCTTCACGGGCGTGCAGGTTCGATTCCTGTCCTCGGCACCAATTTCACCCCGGAAATTCCGGGGTGTTTTTGTTTTCGGGGTCGAAGGCCCGTCGGGCGCTTCGGACACGGCCCCGGTTCCGCGAGGGGGGCTGCGGGAAATTTCGAGTGGAGGCGCCCCGCACGGTGTAGTCTAGTACGTCAACGCTCCACCGAAAATGAACCCGCACTCCCACAACCCAGAATCGCCCGCGGGCGGCTTGCACGCTTGGAAGGTTCAGGCGCCAATCGACCCGGGCTTCCGTGCCGCCGTGTGGGCGCGGATCGAAACGACGCGCCGCGAATCTTCCCTGCGCTGGGGCGGCTACTGGCGCCAGCACGCCGTGGCTTGGAGCGCGGTGTTTCTGCTCGCGATCTCCCTGTCGGCCGTCGTCGGCCGCAAGGTCGGGATCGAGCACAAGACCGCCGAACGTGCCGCCATCCTGCAGACCTATTTGGCGGCGATCGACTCCGGCAGCATGAACCGCTGAGCGATGCGAATCTCGGTCCGCTACTTCCTCTTCACTTTGGTGGCGGTGCTCGCGATCGCCGCCGCCTGCGGGTTTTTCGTTTTCCACGTCACCTGCGACCCGAAGGCCCACGCGGCGGCACGCAACGGCGACGTGATGGAGTGGATGCGGTGCGAGTTCCATCTCACCCAGGCGCAGTACGCCGAGATTCTCCGTCTCCACGAGACGCACAGCGAGCGCTGTGTCCTGCATTGCGCCGCGGTGCAGGAGGCGCGCGAGCGGATCGCGGCCGCACGGCAGGCCGACGACGCCGCTGCGCTGGCGAAGGCGGAAGCCGCCGAGCGCGACGCCGATGCGGTTTGTGTCGCCGCGACCGAGGCCCATGTCCGCCGGGTGGCTGCGGTGATGGGCCCGGAGGAGGGCGCGCGCTACCTCGCGTTGGTCCTGCCGCGGCTCTCCCAACTGGATCATCGGGGGCCGGAGGGCCCGCTGCTGGGGGACTGAGACGCACGCGATCATGGACGCCGCCACTCCGACCGAGCCCACCGACGAGGTGCTGATGGAGCGTCTCCGCGCCGGTGACGAGGCGGCGCTGGGCGCGTTGATGGCACGCTGGGAACGGCCGGTGAAGAGCGTGCTCTATCGGCTGCTGCTCAATGCCGATGAGGCGGCGGAGTTGGCCCAGGAGGCCTTTGTCCGGCTGTATTTTCAACGCGAGCGCTATCGGGTCGGCGCGAAGTTTGGTCCGTGGTTGCTCACTATCGCCGCGAATCTGGCGCGAAACCGTCGGCGTTGGTGGCGGCGCCATCCCACCGTGTCGTTGGACGCCGCGGACCAGGCGGAGCTGCCCGCGTGGGAGCCGGTCGATCCCTCGATCGGTCCCGAGCAGGCGCTGGTTTTGCGCGAGCGGGCGGCGGCGGTGCGGGCCGCGGTGGCGGCGCTGCCGCACGACCTGCGGGAGGTCGTGGTGCTGGCGGAATTCGAGGGGCTGTCCCAGGCCTCGATCGCTTCGATCCTGGGGTGCTCGATCAAGGCGATCGAGATGCGCCTGTACCGAGCCCGCGAACGCCTCCGGCGGGTTCTGAAGGGCTGACCCCCGCAAAGTTTCGTCGCGCAAGCCGTGAGGCTTTTGTCCGTCAGGCTCCCGTCCGGGGCCTCGGATTTCTCACGGATTGCGCAACAGGGGCCTGCCGCGCGACTCGCTCGGAGGGTGAAACACCTGGGCTCGGCTCCTCCGGCCGTCGCCCCGAAGCACGCTGCGTTTCCCCCTAAAGTCCGTGCAGCACCGGCCGTTATGAAAGGGCGCGCGAAGTCCGCGTTGCCCAACCGTACCAATCTCACGCCATGGAAGCCGAATCCTCCATCACCGCCGTCCGGACCAAGAATCGCACCGGCAAGTACCTCACGTTCTCGCTGAGCAACGAGTCCTACGGAGTGGATGTGCTCAAGGTTCGTGAAATCATCCGTTTCCTGAAGATCACCCCGGTGCCGCAGATGCCGCACTACGTGAAGGGCGTGATCAACCTGCGCGGCAAGGTTCTGCCCGTGATCGATCTGCGCCTGAAGTTCGGGCTCGAAGCCGCCGATGCCACGGAGCGCACCTGCATCGTCGTGGTCCGCGTGCTCGCCGGTGGGCACGACATCACGCTGGGCATGATCGTCGATTCTGTCGAGGAGGTCATCAATCTCAACGAGACCGAGATCGAGGAGACGCCCGAGTTCGGCGCCAAGGTCGACACCGCCTACCTGATGGGCATGGCCAAGGTTAAGGGGGCGATCAAGACGCTGCTCGACATCGACAAGGTCGTCTCGCCCGAGACCCTCGCCAGCTTCTAATTCCTCTCCATTCCCTGTGTGTCTTCGGGCCGCGGATTCGTCCGCGGCCTTTTTCGTGATCCTGTGCGACCGTGACTTCTGGATGATTGCAGGGACCGAAGAGGGGGCACTACGGTCGGCCGGCGTGTACAAGGATTTCGACCCGTCTTTGCGGCGAGCATCGCTGATCGGCAACACCGTGGTCTTGGTCGTCGTGCTGTTCCCCTTGGTCGGCAACCCCCGGTTTGCGCTCCTGTCGGGGACCGGTGCGACCTACCTCGGACTGCTCGGGGCGCTGAATGCCTGGATCTTCTACGGGCCGCCACTGTTCGGACGATGGCTCGGGGACGGGTTGCTCGCCCGGGCACTGCACTTCGGCGGAATGGTCGCGCTGTTTGCGGGCGTGTACTGGCTTCGGGTGCCCAACAGCAACCTCTGGCTTCTCGCGATGCCCATCGTTGCAGCTGCGGTGATCTTGCTCCGCTGGCCGGGTGTGCTGGCGGTAGCAATACTGCTTCTCGGGGTGATCGCGATGCGGCTGGCGCGGGGTGCGGGCTGGAACTGGAGCCGCGAGACGGCAACCGCGGTTTCGCAACTGGCCGTCGCGATGATCTTCACCGCCGGTTGTACGCTGCTGGCGGTTCGGGAACGGGCGTCGCGCACCCGCGCCGAGAAACTCGCTGCGGAACTCGAATCGGCGAATTCGGAACTGCGCGCCGCCGCCGATCGGAACGCCGAGTTCGCCGCGGTGCGCGAACGCAACCGCATCGCCCGCGACATCCACGACGGGCTCGGCCACTACCTGACGACCATCGCCGTCCAGCTCCAGGCCGCGCACGCCTTGCTGCCGATGCAGCCCGACAAGGCGCTCGAGGTCGTGGCCAAGGCGGAACATGGCGCGCAGCAGGCGCTCGCCGAGGTGCGGCGTTCCGTCGGCGCGCTGCGCGAACCGGGGGCAGAGGCCGATCTGGTCGAGCGCATCGGCGCGCTCGTGGCCGAGTGCGGGCTGGAGGTCGCGTTCATCCGCGAGGGCGAAGCGCGACCGCTGTCGCCGATGATCGGTGACGCGCTGTTCCGGACCGCGCAGGAGGCGCTGACCAACGTGCGCAAGCACTCCGGCTCGCATCGGGCGACCGTGCACCTCGGCTTTCTCACCCCGTCGGGCGTCGTTTTGGCGGTCAGCGACGACGGCTCGGGCGCGACCAGCGCCGCGGATTCGGGCGGTTTCGGCCTCCGCGGGTTGCGCGAACGCCTGGCCGCGGTCGGCGGCACACTCTCGGCGGGCAATCGCCCGGAAGGCGGCTTCCGGGTCGTCGCGGAGGTGCGCTCGTGACGAAGATCCGGGTACTTTTTGTCGACGACCAGGCATTGTTCCGCGAGGGCATGGCGACGCTGCTGGGCCTGCACTCGTCGCTCGAGATCGTCGGTGAGGCCGGCGACGGGCGAGCTGCGGTGGAGGCATGCCTGCGACTTCGTCCCGACGTGGTGTTGATGGATCTGCGCATGCCCGGAATGGGGGGAGTGGAGGCGACGCGTCGGATCGGCGAGCTCGGACTGCCGACCAAGGTGCTGGTCCTGACGACCTTCGAGGAGGACGCGGAGGTCTTCGCGGCGATCCGCGGCGGCGCCGCCGGCTACCTGCTCAAGGCGTCGCCTTCGGAGAAGCTGGTCGAGGCGATCCATGCGGTGGCGGCGGGTGCGAGCGTGTTGCAACCGTCGGTCACCGCGAAGCTGCTCAACGAGTTCAATCGTATCTCCGAGCGCACGGAGCGTCGCTCCGTGCAGCCCCTCCCGGAACCGTTGTCGGCGCGGGAACTCGCGGTGCTGCAATGCCTGTGCGACGGCCTCTCGAACAAGGAGATCGCGGCGCGGCTGGGGATCGCCGAGGGCACGGTGAAGAACCACATGACCAACGTGCTCGGCAAACTCGGTGCCCTCGACCGTACCCAGGCGGCGCTGCGTGCGCGCGACCTCGGCCTGATCTGAGAGGTCGGCGGAACCGCGGGGCGCCGCTCACGCCACCCCTGTTTGCCTTCTCGAAGTGGCCCGGCGGGGACGAGTCGCCCCGGCGTCGGAGCCTCGCCCCATCATGACTTCCGGCCATGACCAACGGCACGGGCCGTGGCTTCGGAATTCTGCGACGCTGGTGGCATGCAACCCGCCGCCCTCCCTGCCGAGATCCGCTCGGCCTTCCGCCAACTTCGCCGCTCGCCGGCCTTCTCGATGCTCGCGATCGGGCTGCTGGCGGCGGGAGTCGGGGCGGTCGCCCTGGTGTATTCGGTCGTCAACGGCGTGCTGCTTCGTCCGCTGCCGTTTCACCGGCCGGCCGAACTGGTCGGTTTCCAGTCGCTCAATCAGGGCCGGTCGATCGTGCAGCCGGCGCTGTCGGCCGCGGATTTCCGCGACCTCGCCGAACGGTGCCGCTCGTTTTCCGCCCTCGGTGCCTATCGGCCGGACTTCGCGACGTGGACCCGCCCGGGCGCCCAGCCGGTGCAGCTCACGGCCGCGCTCGTCACCGAGGGCTTTTTCCCGAGCCTCGGTGTCGCCGCGGCCACGGGTCGCACGTTCGGCCCGGGCGATTTTCCGCTGGGCGCGCCGCGGGCCGCGGTGCTCAGCCACGCGGCGTGGCTGCGGCGCTTCGACGGCGATCCGGCGGTGGTGGGGCGCACGGTCGTGCTCAACGAGCAGCCGCATACGATCGTCGGCGTAATGCCGCGCAAGGTACGGGAGCCGGCCGTCGTCGACGTGTGGTTGGCGTTTCCGCCGGAGTCGCCGGAGTACTTCGCCCGCGACTCGCGGTTCTGGGTGGCCGTCGGGCGCCTGGCCCCCGGCGTGTCGCTGTCCCGCGCGGGCGCGGAGGTCGCCACCATCGCGACGGATCTCGCGCGCAGTTATCCCGAGACGAACCGCGGCTGGACGCTGCGGATCGCGCCGCTTCAGGAGATGCGGGTCGCGAATCTGCGCCGCAGCCTCTGGGCCCTGCTCGCGGCGACCTCGCTGCTGCTGCTCGTCGCGTGCAGCAATCTCGCGAACCTGCTGCTGGCGCGTGGGCTGCGCCGGCTCGACGAGATGGCCGTGCGCCGCGCCCTCGGGGCGACCTCGGGCACGCTGCTGCGCCAGGTGCTGCTCGAGAACGCCCTGCTCGGTCTGGCCGGCGGCGCGCTTGGCATCGGCGGGGCGTTCGGCGTCGTCGTGCTGTTCGTGCGGCGCCTGCCGCCGCACCTCGTGCCGAGGGCGAACGAGATCACGGTCGACGCCGGCGTGGTCTTCGTCGTCGCCGCCCTGTCGGTGGTGGCGGGATTGGTGTCCGGGGCATTGCCGGCGTGGCAGGCGGCGCGCTCGGAGATCGGCGCGGTGCTCAAGGAGTCGGGCGGCCGCACCGGGCCGGGAATCGCGATCCGGCGCCTGCAGGGCGGACTGGTTGCCGCCCAGGTCGCTCTCACCTTCGTCGTGCTCGCGGGCGCGGCCCTGCTGGGCCGCGGGCTGGTCGGGCTTCAGGTTACGGATACGGGGTTCCGTCCGGCCAACGTGTTGACGCTCCGCGTCGCGCCGCCGTCGGCGCAGTTCGAGTCGAGTCTCGACCTTGCACGGTATTTCGAGCGCATTGTCGACGCGGTCGCGCTCGTGCCCGGTGTGGAGGCCGCCGCAGTCGACGCCTCGGCCCCGCTCGCTGGCGTGACGTTGCGTTATCCGTACACGGTGGTGGGGGAGCCCCCGCCGAGCGATGGCGCCAACGAGGCGGTGCTCAACCCGGTGTCGCCGGGGTTCTTCGACACGCTGGCGCTTCCGTTGCGGGCCGGCCGGATGTTCACCACGGCCGACGACGAGCGCGGGCGCCCCGTGATCATCGTGAACGAGACCCTCGCCCGCCGGATCGCGCCTGCCGGCGAGGCGCTGGGGCGGCGGCTGCGCCTCGTGCCGTGGCTCTCGCAATCCGACCATGAGATCGTGGGCATCGTCGGCGATGTGCGGCAGGAGAACCTGGCCGATGCGCCGCCCGCGCAATACTACGTGCCCCAGCGGCAGGCGACCTGGTTCTTCTCCACGCTGCTGGTGCGCGTGCGCGATCTCCGCAGCGCGCCGCTGGCCGCGTTGAGGGCGGCGATCGGGCGGGTCGACCCCGGGGTGGCGACCGAGTTCGTCCCGCTCGAGGAAGCCATCGGAGCGACCGCGCTTTCCGCCCGCCTCGCCACCGGGCTGTTGGCCGGGTTGGGCGCGCTCGCGTTCGGGCTCACCCTGCTCGGGGTGTACGCGAGCCTCGCATTCGCCGTGGCGCAGCGCACCCGGGAGTTCGGGCTGCGGCAGGCGTTGGGCGCGAGCCCGGCGGCGGTGCTCCGACTCGTCGTCGGCGAGGCCCTGCGCCTGTTGGCCGTCGGGCTGGCGATCGGGGGCGCGGGCGTGCTCGCGTTCGGAGGCGCCCTGCGTCACCGCCTGCCCGGGATCGGTGAAATCGATCCGGTGCTGCTCGCGGCGGTCGGCGGGGCGTTGGCGTTGGCGACGGTCGGCGCGGCGGCGGCACCGGCGCTACGGGCCGCGTTCGTTCCCCCCGCCGTCGCGCTGCGGCGCCCGTGAGGCGGATCCTTTTACCCATGCACTACATCATGAATACAAACAGATCCCTCCGTACGCTCGGCGCCCTTGTGCTCTTCGGAATCGCCGGTCTGCAGGCCGCGCCCGGCAGTACGCCGGAGCGCGCCCCGGCAATCGCCGCCGCACGCTCCGGCGACTGGGCGAACACCGAAGCGGTGCTCGCCCAGCTCGCGATGCCACGCCGCCCGATGTGGAGGCGTGTGTTCTCCTCACCGAGCGTTGCCTGGAGCTGAAGCGCAACAAGGAGGCCGTCGGTTATGCCGAGAAGGCGGCCGCGGCGTTGCCCGAAAACGCCGGGCTCCAGTCATTGCTGGGCCGCGCCCTCGGCGCGCGGATCGGCGAGCTGGCGTTCCTCCAACAGGGCTTTGTCGCCCCCCGCATGCTCCGCGCCTTCAAGCGCTCGGTGGAACTCGACCCCCACCACGTGCCCGGATTGTTCGGACTGGCGAACTACTACCTGTACTCGCCGGCGATCGCGGGCGGCGACGCGGGGAAAGCCGACGAATACGCCGCCCGCGCTGAGGCGCTCGCGCCGTATGACGGGGCGATCCTGCGCGCGCAGATTCGCGAACGGCAGGAACAGTGGGCCGACGCCGCGGAGTGCTACGAGCGGGCCCTGCGGCTGCAGCCGAGCAATCCGTGGCTGCATGCGCAGGTCGGGGCGGCCCGACTGAAGGCCGGCGAGCGGGGAAGGGCGCGGGCGGCCTTCGAGACGGTTCTCGCGCTCCAGCCCGACCACGCCGAAGCGAAGGCGGCGCTCGAGGCGTTGGCCGTAAGCATTGGGTCGAGTGACGAGTGACGAGGGGCCGATCACGAAGGAGACCGAGCGAAGCACTCGTGATGGAAGCTCGCCACCGATGGTTTGGCGCGCGTTCCTCGACGCGCGCCTCTCGACAGCATCATCACGTAGCGGCACAGCCAAGCAGGGATGAGCGCGGGGGGAATGTCCGGACGCCCCTCCGCGACTGCACCAGCGAACAAACGCGAACACAGATTTTTGTCCCGATCGGGACAAAAATCTGTGTTCGGTTCAGCCTGGATCCACACGCGGATCAGCCTCGGGAGGGAGGAACCCGGTACAGGCGGTGTGACGATCCGCGAGAATTTGCCGGTTGCAGCCGGGGCCATTGGTGTGGTCGGAGGGAGGAGCGCGCCAGGCGTCGGGGCGCGGACGCCCGGCAGACCGGGACTTCCCTTGACGTTTATGAACGGCAGGCGAGGGGCGCGCGCTGCTTCGATCGTTCCGGAAAAACCGGCTCGCTCCGGCCTGCGGCTCCCGCTCAGGTTCTTCCCGTGACTCCGCTCCGCATCGCCACCCGCAAGAGCCCGCTCGCGCTCGCCCAGACTCAACTCGTGATCGCACACCTCTCGGCGCGCATGCCGGACACCGTTTTCGAGGCGCTGAAGATCGTGACCACCGGCGACAAGAAACTCGAGTGGTCGCTCGAGAAGCAGGGCGGCAAGGGGCTTTTCACCGCGGAGATCGAGAGCGCGCTGCGCAGCGGCGAAGCGACGCTGGCCATGCACAGCACGAAGGATCTGCCGGGCGACTCCGCCGAGGGCGACCTGGTCGTGGCCGGCTACCTGCGGCGCGATGATGCGCGCGACGTGCTCGTGTTGCGGGAAGGTGTCGCGGTGCCGGCGCTGCTTGCCACGGGCAGCCCGCGGCGCCGCGGGCAGATCGCGGCGCTTTTTCCGGAACTGCGTTTCTCCGAGATCCGCGGAAATGTGGATACGCGCCTCGCCAAGATCGCCCGGGGCGATGCCGATGCGACGATCCTCGCGGCCGCCGGCCTGCAACGCCTCGGCATCCACGAGTGGCCCGGCGTGGTCTTCCGGACGCTCTCGCCCGACGAGATGGTGCCCGCGGTGGGGCAGGGGGCGGTGGCGGTGCAATGCCGCCGCGAGGACGAGGCGCGCTTCGCACCGCTGCTCGACGCGCCCACGCGCCACAGCGTCGGGATCGAACGCGCCTTCCAGGCATTGACCGGCGCCGGTTGTCAGATCGCCTTCGCCGCCCACGCCGCCGACGACGGCACGGTGCGGCTCTACCACGAACGCTGCGGCCGGCAGGTCCGGACCTACGACGGCAGCACGCCCGTTGACTTCGCCGCCCGGGTTCTCAAAGAGCTGGGGCTTCTTTCATGAGCGACACCGCCAATCCTTCCTCCGCCCGTCCACTCGAGGGACGCCGCATCGTCATCACCCGCGCGCGGGAGCAGTCGGCCGAGTTGCGCAACAAACTCGCGGCCGTCGGGGCGACGGTGCTGGAACTGCCGTTGATCGGCATCGTGTCGGCGGCCGATGGCGACATCGCCGACGAGGTGTTCCGCGAGATCGCCGGCTACGAGTGGCTCGTCTTCACCAGCCCCAACGGCGTGCGGTTTTTCTTCGCCGAGTTCTTCCGGCGTTTCCGCGACATCCGCGCCCTCGGCGGCGCGCGCATCGCGGTGGTCGGCCCGGGCACGGCGAAGGAGCTGGCCGCGCTGCACCTCGATGTCGACGTGATGCCCAAGGAGCATGTGGGCGAGGCGCTCGTCGCCGCGATGGCCGAGTTCGAGTCGATGGACAACCTCAAGGTCCTGGTGGTCACCGGCGACCGCAATCGCGACGTCGTCATGAAGGGGCTTCTGGAACTCGAGGCGATCGTCGACCAGCTGCCCGTGTATTCGACGGAAAACGTCGAAGCCGGCGGCTCGGATGCCGCCGCGGATTTCCGCCAGAATGGCGCCGATGCGATCCTCTTCGCCAGCGGTTCCGCGGTGGAGTCGTTCATGCAGCAGGCCTCGACCCTGGCCCCGCGGCCCGGCGCGCAGCGTCCGCTTGCCGGCAGCCTCGGTCCTGTGACGAGCGAGGCGATGCGCAAGGTGCGCATGCCGGTGGATTTCGAGGCCGAGGAGGCGACGATGGACGGTCTCGTGGCCGCGGTCGTGAAGAAGTTTGCGGGCGCAGGCTGAGGAGCGGAACCGATTTGGGGTCCGCGGGCGTCGGTACCACGCGTTCGCCTGCCGGGAGAAGGCGTGGCGCCGGCCTCCGTGCCGGCGGTGGCGGATGATGCCGCAGGGGACGGCGTAGGGGCTGCGAGTGCGGGGGCCGGCTGGAGCCAAGAGTCGCAGGCAGGGACGCCTGCGCCACGGCCTTGCGGGCGGGCCGGGTCGGAGCGTCGCGGCTTACGGTGAACAGCACACGGCTCGCCGGAGACTTGGACCCCGGAACCTGTTTCGGTGCACCGTACGAATCCCGCGTTATTGAGTTTCCAGACCGCGTGCGGCGCGTCTTCTTCGGTGGCGTGGCAGCATCCAACCAACCGGAACTCACTTCGCGAATCGCCGCCGGCCGCAAGGCCGTGATGGCCCAGACCGCGTATTATCACGCCAACTTCGGTCGGGCGACGAGCCATTGGAAACACGATGGTTCGCGCGTGACCGATGCGGACCTCGCGATTTCGAAGGGGATTTTCGACGAGCTCTCCGCCGCCTTCGCCGGCGACGACTTCTTCAGCGAGGAACTCTCGGTCGGCGAGAACCCGTTTCCACGGAAAAGCCCGTGGTCGTGGGTGCTCGACCCGATCGACGGCACCAACAACTACGCGCTTGGCGTGCCGTTGACCGCGATCTCGCTCGGCCTGCTGTACGAGGGTGAGCCGGCCTACGGTTTTCTCTACGATCTGGGACGCCGTTGCCTTTTCCACGGCGGTCCCGGCCACGGTGTCTGGCAGGACGATGAGCGCATCGAGGTGAAGTTTGGGCGCAGCGGGCGGCACGAGCGCATCGTGGCGACGCACTCGCCGATCGAGGCGGGCTACCTGCCCTTGGCCTCGGCCGTGCTGACCCAGTACAAGCTGCGCGGCTTCGGCAGTGGTGCGCTGCACCTCACGTACGCGTCGATCGGCATGATCGACGTGTGCATGGATTTCACCGTGAAGGTTTGGGACATCGCCGCCGCCGCCGCGATCGCCCGCGAGACGGGGGCAGCGATGCACTTTTTCAACGGCTCGCCATTCCCGTTGCAACAGTTCGACCTGAAGATGAAGCCTTTGCAGTATTGCGCCGGCACCCCCGAAGCCATCGCCGAGATCGTCGAACTGGTGAAGAGCAAGACCGGGCTGTGAGGGGGGCGGGGAGCGGGGAGCGCCGCGTTATCCGAGAACCTGCTCGATGGTGATGTCGAGCTGCTGCGACGGGTGGCAGTCGGCGCGCAGGGCGACGAAGCCGTCGCGGTGCTTGTCCCAGATCGACCAGAGGGCCTGGCGGTCGGTCTGCGGGATGGTGAGCGTGTCGATGGCCGCGCGGGAGAAGAAGGCGAAGCGGCCCTCGTCGATGTGGGGCGGCAGCGCGTCGACCTTCACGCGGCAGCGGAAGAGGAACATCAACCAGTGCCCGGAACCTTCATACGCCTTTTCGGCGATCATCGAGAAGAGGTGCAGGTCGCGCTCCGGCACGAGCTGCAGGCCGATCTCCTCGCCGACCTCGCGGGCGGCGCACTCGAAGGGCGACTCGCCGGTGGGCATCTCGAGCTTGCCGCCGATCGGGCTCCACAGTCCGGCATTGGGCGCCTTGGCGCGTTCGATGAGGAGAAGTTCGCCGGCGTGGTTTTCGACGAAGACGAGGACGCTGATCTTGTAGGGAAGCATGGCGGTGGACGGTGGTGGCGGCGCGCAGGCTGGGGCGGGGGCGGGGGCGAGGGAAGAAAGAAGATGTGGGATGGCTGATCGATTCGTCCCCGGGTGGAAATGTAGGAGCGTGCTTGCACGCGATCTGGGCATTCACGCCCTTGGCGGATTCGAAATCGCCTGCAAGCAGGCTCCTACAAATTTCACCAGATACAAAAAGGGCGCCGTGAGCGGCGCCCCTACGTGTCGGAACTAGTCTCGTCGCTCAGAGCGAGACCTTGGGCAGCTCGGCGAGCGCCTGATCGACATCCTCGTGGCTGTACTCGTGGTCGACGAGCTTGCCGGCGCGGTAGTCCTGGTAGGCGGGCATGTCGAAATAGCCGTGGCCGGAGAGGTTGAAGAGGATCGTCTCGGCCTTGTTCTCCCGCTTGCAGCGGAGGGCTTCGTCGATGGCGCCCTTGATGGCGTGGGAGCTTTCGGGGGCGGGGAGGAGGCCTTCTGTCTGGGCGAAGGTCATCGCAGCCTCGAAACAGCCGAGCTGCGGGTAGGCGCGGGCCTCGAGCTGGCCGAGGGCCATGAGGTGCGAGACGATCGGGGACATGCCGTGGTAGCGCAGGCCGCCGGCGTGGATGCCCTCGGGCACGAAGGTGTTGCCGAGGGTGTACATCTTCATGAGCGGGGTGAGGTGCGCGGTGTCGCCGAAGTCGTAGGTGAATTTCCCCTTCGTGAGCGAGGGGCAGGAGGCCGGCTCGACGGCGAGCACGCGGGTGGCGCGTTCGCCGCGCAGCTTCTTGCCGAGGAAGGGGAAGGCGATGCCGGCGAAGTTGCTGCCGCCGCCCGCGCAGGCGATGACGACGTCGGGGTAGTCGCCGGCGGCCTCGAGCTGCTTGAGCGCCTCCAGCCCGATGACGGTCTGGTGGAGGGCGACGTGGTTGAGGACGGAGCCGAGGGCGTACTTGGCGTGCGGATCCTGGGCGGCGACCTCGACGGCCTCGGCGATGGCCATGCCCAGCGAACCGGTGCTGTCGGGATGGTTGGCGAGGATGGCGCGGCCGGCGGCGGTGGTGTCGGAGGGGCTGGCGATGACCTTGCCGCCCCATGTCTCCATCAGGGCGCGACGGTAGGGTTTCTGGTGGTAGCTGACCTTCACCATGTAGATGAGGACCTCGATGTCGAAGAACGTGCCGGCGAGCGCCAGCGAGGAGCCCCACTGGCCGGCGCCGGTCTCGGTGATGATGCGCTTCACGCCCTCGCGCTTGTTGTAGTAGGCCTGCGGGATGGCGGAGTTGGGCTTGTGGGAGCCGGCGGGGGAGACGCCCTCGTTCTTGAAGTAGATCTTGGCCGGGGTGCCGAGGAACTGCTCGAGGCGACGGGCGCGGTGCAGCGGGGTGCAGCGCCACTGGCGGTAGATGTCGCGAACCGGCTCCGGAATCTGGATCCAACGGTCGGTGGAAACCTCCTGCTCGATGACGGCCATCGGGAAGATGGGCGCGAGGTCCTGGGGGCCGATCGGCTGCATCGTGCCGGGGTGGATGACCGGCGGGAGCGGCACGGGCAGGTCGGCCGCGATGTTGTACCAGGCGGTCGGGATGTCGGTTTCGGGGAGCAGGTATTTGACGGTGTTCATGTCGAGGCGATGCGGGGAGCGCGTGGCGCGACAGGGCGTCGGGCGCGCGGGGGTTTGTGAAGCCGCAAAGCAGAGAGAACGGACCCCGCTTGGGAAAGCGCATTTATTGCGACTTCGCCTTGGAGGGTCGCCTGGTCGCCCCGGAAACACCGGGTCTCCGTGTTTCCCAGGGGCGCGCTAGGATTGCGGTGCGGTGGCGATCGATTCGCTCAGTGCGCGTTGGATCGCTTTGAGTACGCTCATGTAGGCCTGCACTTTGGCCGTGCGGGTCCGGAAATCGGTGGCATTGCCGCCGGCGCGCACGGCATCCTCGGCGGCGCTGTTGAGTTCGGCCACTCGTCGCTGGGCTTGGATGAGGCGTTTCTCGACGCTGGAAAGCAGGGTGGCCAACTGGTCCGGCGTGGCGGCGGCCAGATAGCCGGGAAGAAACCGGTTCTTCGAATCGATCAGCTCATCGGTGAGGGCCTCGTCCTCGAACCGGTCCTCGGCGAGCAGCACCGCGAGATCGAGTCGCGCGTCCTTGAGGACTTTGGTGGCGGCGGGCTTCTTGGCGTACGCGAGGGCGGTGAAGCCGTTCCTGTCCTTCGCATTGATGTCGGCGCCGCGGTCGAGCAGCAATTGCACGATGGCGGCCTGGTCCCACGCCGCGGCGATCATCAGTGCGTTGAGTCCATCGGGTTTGCGCTTCTCGATGTCGGCGCCCTTGTCCAGTAGCAGTTTGATGGTCTCGGGAGAGCCCTGTTGGGCACACATCATGAGTGATGTCCATCCCTCGGGTGTGGCGGCCTCGATGGCGGCTCCGTACTCCAAGAGGAGCGCCGCGGCGGCGGTCTGGCCGGCGTTGGCGGCGCGCATCAGGGCGGTCCAGCCATTCTTGTCGGTCGCGTCGAGGGTCGCGCCACGTTGGGACAGGAGCCTTATGACCTCGGTGCTGTCCGCCGTTGCCGCGCTCATCAAGGCGGTGCGGCCGTCAGTGGCGGTGGCGTTGACGTCGCCCCCGTGTTCGAGCAACCAACGCACTGTCTCCAGTTTTCCTTGGCTGGAGCTGCCCGCTGCGAGCATCAGCAGCGTGGCTCCATCGGGGTCCAGCTGGTCCAGGCTTGCCCCACGCTCGACCAGCAGTTTCACCGTCTCAAGCTGTCCCTGCCCGGCGGCGCACTGCAAAGCGGTCTGGTTGTATCGGTTCTTCCGGTCGATTGCTGCGCCGCGGTCGAGCAGCAGCTTCACCTTTGCCGTGTTGCCGCCCAGAGCCGCCGCGTGGAGCACCGGCCATTTCTCGTCGGCTGCTCCCTCGATGCGGGCCCCGCGGTCGAGCAGGAGGGTCAGTACATCGAGGTTGTCGATACGGTCCAGCACCGACCAGCCGTAACTGGTCCGAGCGTCGATGTCGGCCCCTTTGTCGAGCAGCATCTTTGCTATGATCGGGTCCTCGGCCAGCATCAGCGCGGTACCGCCCATGCTGTTCTTCGCGTTGGGATCGGCGCCCCGCTCCAGATATAGCTTCACCAACTCCGGCCTTTTTTCGTTCACGGCGATCATTAATGGAGTCCAGTCGGCCTGGCTCTTGACCGCGACCGAGGCGCCCTTGTCGAGCAACAGCTTCGCTATCTCGGGGCTCTGGGCATGCATCAGGGCGGTCCAATCGTCGGGGCCGGCGGTATCGACCGGCGCCCCACGATCAAGCAGCAACTTCACCGACTCCGTGTGACCGCCGGCGACTGCGCACGCCAGGGCCGTCATGGTGGCTGGGTTTGGAGGTTCGAGCTGCGCGCCCTTGTCCAGGAGCAACCGGGCCAGGTCCGTGTGGCCTGCGCCGGCCGCGAGCGTCAGCGGGGTGAAGCCCGCTTTGTCGACCACCTCGATTGCGGCGCCTTTTTCCAACAGGTGCCGCACGGCGGCGGTCTGGCCGGCCATGGCGGCGCGGGCCAGCGCGGTGCGGCCTTCACTGTCGCGGGCCTCGAGGTTGGCGCCCTTCTCGATGAGCAGCGTCGCGGCCTCGAGTTGCTCGCCGGCGATGGCTGCCATGAGGGGCGTGATGCCCTCGCTGCCGGGAGCGTCGAGCTCCGCGCCACGGTCGAGCAGGAGCCGTTTGATCTCGAGCGAGCGGGCGAGATCGAGAGCGGTGCGGCCTTCCGCGTCTCTCGCATTCACGGTGGCGCCGTGTGCGAGCAGCGTACGGACGAGTGCGGCTTCGCCGGTCCGGGCGTGCCACATCAGGGCGGTGAGGCCGCGCTCGTCGGCGGCGTCGATTTCGATCGGCTGCTGCAACAGGATCTCGGCGACTTCGGGCGTGCTGGCGTAGCAGAGGACGGTGGTGCCGGCCAGATCCTGGGCGTTGGGGTTGGCCCCGCACGCGAGGAGGAGCTCCACGGGCCCGGGCGCTCCGGCGTGGGCGGCCAGCATCAGGGCGGTCGCCCCTTCGCGGTGTTCGCGGGCATCAACCTCGGCCCCGGCGGCGAACAGGAGGCGCAGGGTTTCCAGATCGGCTGCGGGCGAGGAGGCATCTGCCCTGGTCGTAGGATCGGTCGCGGCGAGGAGGGGAGTGCGGCCGGCCTTGTCCCGCGTGTTGGGATCGCTCCCGCGCGCGAGCAGCAACTCCACGACGCTGCCGTGGCCGCGAGCGGCGGCGAGGGCGAGCGCGGTGCGGCCTTCCGCATCCTTGGTCGCGGGGTCGGCCCCGTGCCACAAGGCGCGCCGGGTGGCCAGCGCGTCACCCTGCTCCGCGGCGGCGAACAACGTGGCGGGCGTGCCGCTCTCGGCGGTCGGCCAGCCGATGTTCTGCCACCAATAGTTGCCGCCATAGGTGCCCGCCAGGAGCACCGCCCCCAGCAGCAGCACGTGCCGTTTGCTCATGTTCATGATTGGTTTCGGTTTCGAAGATCGCTCGTATCCGTACTTCAGTGCCGGCGCGCGGGGCCGAGTGCGCGCACCGTGTCGAGGAGGTGCGGGATCCGGTGGGTCGGGGCGAGCAGGAGGACTTCGCTGTCGGTGGTGAGCACGAGCAGCCGGCCGTCGCGCGCATCCAGCGAGTGCGCGGGCTGGCGCAGAAACAGGGAGCCGGCCGCCGGACCGTGCAGGCAACCGATGCCGGCGCTCGTGCGATAGAACACGCCGACGGGCGGCGCGTAGGCCAGCTCCTCGATCGGGGTCGTCTCGGCGAAGACGGGGCGGGGCTCGGCCCCCGTACCCAAGAACCGGACGACAGGGCCGGAGGCGACGAAGGTGTTGGTGCCGTTGCCGGCCACGGCGGTGATCGGGTCGGGCAGGCGAGCGAGATGCCGCACGCCCCCGTCGACGTCGAGCAGCAGCACGGTGCGCGCCCAACTCTCGCCCTCGCCGCCGTAGAGGTAACAGTGTCTGTTGTCGGCGCGGACCAGCCGCATCCCGCGGGCCGGTGTCGCCACGCTACGGATCGTGCGGCCGGCGCGGACGAAATCCACGGTGGTCTCGCGCAGAAGCGCGAGCGTGCCGGCGTCGTCCAGCCAGCAGTAGTCCTGCACAGCCTCGGTGCCGGGCGGAAGCGTCCAGTGGGCCACGGGGGCCTGCGGCCGTTCGCTCAGCATGAAAAGATGTTCCCGAAACAGCACTGTCGGCACACCTCGTGCCGTCAGCCGGACCGCGCGGGTCGGTGATTCTCCGGCGGGCGGATCGGGTAGGGTCGCCAAGGTCACGGCGCGCGACTCCGCCGGCAGAAAACCGTCCGGGCCGGCCGCGGCCACGCCCCCCGTCAGCCCGCAGGCCAGGAGAAGGATTCGCATTGGAAGAGGGGCGATCATGGTCGTGTTCCCCGGCGGCGTGCCGGGTTGTCGGCGCACCACTTCTCCAATTCCTGGAGGTCCTGCAGATGTTCCCGCCCGGCGGCGATGCCGAACTCGGCGGCCTCCGCGCCGTCGCCCAGCGCACCGCCGCCGGTGGTGGCGATCGTATCCCGGATTCCGTTGCGGGCATCCTCGTCCACGGCGGCGGCGAACGAACGGAACTGGCGCTCCGCGCGGTCCGAGAGGGCGCCCAGGTCGGCGTCGGGGCGGGTGGCGAGCTGCGCGGTCGCGAAGACGTTTTCCAGATGGTCGGTGAAGCGACGGCCCAGCTTCTTCTTCAGATCCAACGAGTCCTTGAGCATCTCCGGGATGGAGCCCAGGCCGTCGATCCTGGCCTTCAGGTACATCGAGGCGTAGGCGAAACCCATGTCCGCGAGTTTGCGTTCCCAGTCCGGTCGCCAGAATGGAAGGACGGCCGGTTCGGGAGCTTCCGTGCCGGCGGGGACGGTGAACTCGGGGGGAGGAAGCGGCGGTGCCTTGATCCGCAGGCTCGGCTGCGGGGTGGGGGCTCCGCGGAGCAAGGTCGGCACGAGCGCGCGAGCGTTCGAGAGATCGACCGCGCCGGGGTCGCCCTCGGCGGCGGCCGTGCCGGAGTCGGCGAACACGTCGTCGAAGGCGGCGCGGTTGCGTTCATCTTCGCCCAGCCAGTGCTGGTGGGCGGCGGCGGCCTGTTGGCGGAGGCGCGCGCGGCGGGCTTCCGCCTCGCGGCGCAACCGTTCCTGTTCCTCGCGGGCGAGACGTTCGCGTTCGAGCCGCTGGCGTTCCTTCTCCAAACGCTCCTGTTCGAGCCGTTGGCGTTCCCGCTCCTCCTTCTCGCGTTGTTCGCGGGCGGCCTGCTCTTGCGCCTGCCGAAGGCGTTCCTCTTCGCCGTAGTCGTAGTCTGAATCGCCGGTGTCTTCGCCGTCCACCCGCTGGGGCGGGGACGCGTCGGGCACATTCGGCAACCCTTGACCGGCGGCATTGATCAAGTCGTCGAGGGCCGTGGCCCGGAGGGGAAGCGGTGCACACAACAGGACTCCGCCAAGGACGGTGCCGAGGATCTGCGCGCGTCGTTTCATGGGGAGCGTTCGCGGCTGCGGCGGGGCCGGAGCCGAGTGGGGCCGAGTGTCACTGCGGGCGGAGGTTGTGGGGCGGGCCGCGGCGGGTCAACGGGTCTGGCGCAAGGTCATCGGAGCGCCCCCGCCGGCGCCGTGGTACAGGCGGGCCGCGGAGCTGGCAACGGGGTCACTCCAAGCCGGAGACGGGGAAGTCGCGCGGGTAGGTGACGCTGAACTTGAGGGGCAAGTCGCGTTTTTCGCCGGGTTCGAGTTCGAAGGTCCAGGCGAGCACGCCTTGGGTGTCGGGCTTGAGCGTTTTCGGGTCTGGGGCCAACTGGAGGACTGCGATTTTCTCGTGCTGGGAGAGTGGGAGTTGATCCTTCACCGTGATCGTCTCGGCAGTGCGCCGGTTGTTCGTGACGGTGATCTTCACGTCGTAGGTCACGCGAATCTGCTTGGACACCAGTCCGAGGTCCTCGGTGAAGCGACCGACCAGCTTGCGCTCGACGCGCAGTCCTTCGTCGGCGCCGAGGGCGAGATCGAATTTCTCGCCGGGCATCACGGTTTTCAGGCTTCCGTTGGTGACGAAGGTGCCGTCGAGGAAGATGGCGAGTTTGCCCGCGAGAAGGGGGTAATCGGAGCTGTTCTGCACGGCAGCGGAGAGGAAGGCGGCAGGCAGGAGCTTCGGGGTTGCGTGGTAGGCGAGTCCGGCTTTGAGCGGCACGGTGGCGATGCCGATCTTGTGCGGTGCGTTGTCGCTGGGGATGTCGGTTCGGAGCGGGATGCGGAAGGTCGCCGAAGTGGCCAGGGTGTCGACGGTGGCGGACTGTTGTCCCGTTTCGATCTCGGGTTCCATCTCGTCGGTCAGCGCCCTCGAAGCGGAACGAGGAGCCATGAGCCGCTCGCCCTTGGCGCGTTCCTCCATCATTTGCAGGCGTTCGAAGGCCGGCTCGCGTTGCTGGGCGACGTTCCAAGGCAGCAGTTCGGGGGCGGCGCCGCCAAGGGAGGGGCGGGCAATGGAGAGCGTGAGCTCCACGTCCTGCCAGTCTTCGCCCGAGCTCTGGCGAACCACACCGAAATAGCCGAGGGCGAGGGTGCGATCCGTGGTGGAGAACCGGGCGTCGTAGGCGGGCGACCAGGCGGCCTCGGGGAGGGTGTAGGCGAGGGCGAGGTCGAGTTTGCCCGCATTGGCGACGTCCACCCGGACGACCACATTTTTGACCATGCGGCCGGTCGGCGGGCGCGACTCGTTGAGTTGGGCGACGGCGGCATCGAGTTTGCGTTTCAGTTCGTCGCGCTGGGGGTCGAGGGCCTGGCGCTCGGCGGCGAGCTTGTCAAAGCCGGCGCCGTAGAAATCGAGGAGCTGCTGCCACTCGGTAGTTGCGGGCCGGGAGGGCGGGGCGGCGTCACCGTCGGCCGAGAGGGTGGTCGCGGCGTGGCCGATGCGCACCAGGAGCGACTGTTGCTGGTCGAGCGAGGTGGATCGGTCGTCGAGCACCCGGAGCTGTTTGCGCAGGGTCTCGATCTCGGTTTCGAGGGCGCGCATCCGGTCGTTTGCAACCGCATCGAGCCACTGCGGCGTCGCGCTCACATCGAGGATCGTGGCTCCGGCGGTGCCCCTGCCGGAAACTTGGAGCGAATCGTCGAGAAGCGACGCGGGCAGGTTGGCGAAGCGGAGCTGGTGTTCGCCGGCGGGCAGTTCGAGTGCGGCAGTGCGGGTGACGACCGCCCGGTCGAGATAGACGGTAGCGGTGGTGATGGTTGATTCGGCAGGGGTCACGGCCGCGGCGAACGGCAACACGACGACGGCGACGACGAACGCGGGGAGGCAGCGGATAGTCATGGGGCGATTGGGGTTGGTTCTCGAAAAGGAAAGCAGGATACATAAAGCGAGTTCGCTCCGTTCGCGACTTGGAAGTGTGGCCCGCCGAGGCCTCCCGGGCGGCGTGTCGTTCCGGGCAGATTGGGATTGCCCAGCGTAGGCGGCGGCCGTTTCGTGCCCTCCTTTGCCCTTTACCATGAAGCGTTCGCACACCTGCGCCCAGATCACCCGCGCCGACGTCGGCAAGTCCGTCACCCTGTCCGGTTGGGTCGATTCCATCCGCGACCACGGCGGCATCCTGTTCATCGACCTGCGCGACCGCGCGGGCGTCACCCAGGTGAAGCTCAATCCCAAGACCAGCGCGGAGCTCGGCGCCGTCGCCATCACCCTGCGACCGGAGTCGGTCGTCACCCTGGCCGGCGAGGTCGAGATGCGCCCGGCCGAGATGATCAACAAGAACCTGCCGACCGGCGAGGTCGAGCTGCAGGTCACCGCGCTCACGGTCCACAATATCTCCGAGACCCCGCCGTTCCCGCTCGACGACGCCGCCGGCGACAAGGTCAACGAGGACATGCGCCTCTCGTACCGCTACCTCGACCTGCGCCGCCCGCGCATGAAGAACGCGATCATGACGCGCTACGCCACGACCCGTGCGATCCGCGACTACATGGACGGCAACGGCTTCCTCGAGATCGAGACCCCGATCCTGTTCAAGAGCACGCCCGAGGGCGCCCGCGAGTATCTGGTGCCGTCGCGCGTGAATCCGGGCCAATGCTACGCGCTCCCGCAGTCGCCCCAGCAGTTCAAGCAGATGCTGATGGTCGCCGGTTTCGAAAAGTACTTCCAGGTCGCGAAGTGCTTTCGCGACGAGGATCTGCGCGCCGACCGCCAGCCCGAGTTCACCCAGATCGACATCGAGGCCTCCTTCATCGACCGCGAGGACATCTACGCGCTCATCGAGGGCATGCTGCAGCGCATCTGGAAGGACGTGAAGGGCATCGACATCCCCACGCCGTTCCCGCGCATGAAGTACACCGAGGCGATGAACCGCTACGGTGTCGACAAGCCCGATACCCGTTTCGACCTCGAACTCGTCGATCTCACCGAGGTCTTCCGCAATTCCGCCTTCAAGGTCTTCCAGTCCACCGTGGCCTCCGGCGGTTGCATCAAGGCCTTCAACGCCAAGAAGCTCGCCGACATCACCCAGGGCGAACTCTCGACGCTCGAGGAGGCCGCGAAGTCGCTCGGCGCGAAGGGGCTGGCCTTCATCAAGGCCGAGAAGGGCGAGTGGAAGTCGCCGATCGTGAAGTTCTTCACCGACGGGGAGAAGGAGGCGCTCAAGCAGCTCCTGCAGATCGAGGAGGGCGACATCGTCTTCTTCGCCGCCACCACTTGGGAGAAGGCCTGCGCGATCCTCGGTCGCGTGCGCCTCGACTCCGCCCAGCTGCTGCAGAAGCGCGGCGTGCTCTCGATCCCGGCCGACCGCTACGATTTCCTCTGGGTCATCGACTTCCCGCTGATGAGCTACGACGAGGAGGAGAAACGCTTCGTCTCGACGCACCATCCGTTCACCTCGCCGGTCGTCGACGACATCCCGCTGCTCGACAGCGAGCCGCAGTCCGTCCGCGGCCAGCATTACGACATCGTGCTCAACGGTGTGGAGCTCGGCGGCGGTTCGATCCGTATCCACCAGCCCGCGTTGCAGCAGAAGGTCTTCGAGGAAGTGCTCAAGATCCCGGCCGACGTCGTCGAGAGCCGCTTCGGCTACATGCTCAACTCCTTCAAGTTCGGCGCGCCCCCGCACGGCGGCATCGCCCTCGGTCTCGACCGTCTGGTGACGATCCTCTGCGGCTCGACCAGCATCCGCGATGTGATCGCCTTCCCGAAGACGCAGAAGGGCCAGTGCCTCATGACCCAGAGCCCCTCGGTGCCCACGGCCAAGCAGCTCAAGGATCTGCACATCGCCTCCACGGCGATTCCGCCGGCCTGAGGTTGATTGCTTCCGTCCGCCTTTCCGGAGCCCCGCTTCACACGAAGCGGGGCTCTTTGTTTTTCTGCCCGTTCGATGGACGAAAATGGACATGGGCGGGACCGGGACTCCTTCCGCTCCCTCGGAAAACTACATTCTGGTGGGTTGGCATATGCCTTGCTGAAGGGAACGCACACCAACGCGCCGCCCGGCGCAATGGACGACTTGAACAACGGTCAGCAACGCCAACCTCCACGCACTCCTCCCATGAAGAATTGCCTCAATCCGGGAACCCGCAGGCTCGCCAAGGCGGCCCTCCTGATTCCCCTGCTCGCCGCCGTCGCGATGCACGGCGAAGAAGCCGCGCCTTACGCCGATCTCGAAGCCTTCAAGGCCTCGGCCGGTTACGGCCTGTTCACCACCCACAACCTGTGGATGATGATCGCCGCCGGCCTGGTCTTCATCATGCACCTCGGTTTCGCCACCCTGGAGACGGGCCTGACCCAGTCGAAGAACACGGTGAACATCCTGTTCAAGAACACGATGATCCCGTGCATCGGCATCCTCACCTACGCCCTCATGGGCTTCAACCTGATGTATCCGGGCGGTGACTTCTCGGGCGGCATCTTCGGCTTCGCCGGCTTCGGCGTCTCCGTCGCCGATCCGGTCGCGTCGCTGACCGACACCTACAACGCCGGCTACACCTACTGGACCGACTTCCTCTTCCAAGCGATGTTCGCCGCCACCGCCGCGACGATCGTGTCCGGCGCCGTGGCCGAGCGCGTGAAGCTTGGTTCCTTCCTCATCTTCTCGACGATCTTCGTCGCGGTGGTCTATCCGATCGCCGGTTTCTGGAAATGGGGCGGCGGCTGGCTCTGGACCGCCCTCGAGGATGGCAGCTACATCATCAAGGGTACCTCGCTGCCCGGCTTCTACGACTTCGCCGGTTCCACGCTGGTTCACTCGATCGGCGGCTGGGGCGCCCTCGCGGGTGTCATCCTGCTCGGGCCCCGCATGGGCAAGTACCTCTCCAACGGCCGCATGAAGCCGATCCTCGGCCACAACATGCCGCTGGCCACCATCGGCGTGTTCCTGCTCTGGCTCGGCTGGTTCGGGTTCAATGGCGGTTCGGTGCTCAGCGCCGATCCGGCCCTCGTCTCGCTCACCCTCGTGACGACCTGCATCGCGGCCTCCTCCGGTGCCGTCGGCGCGATGATCACCGGTTGGATCGTGCTCAAGAAGCCCGACCTCTCGATGACCCTCAACGGCGTGCTCGCCGGCCTGGTCGCCATCACCGCCGGTGCCGATCAAATGGCGGTCGGCTCGGCCACCCTCATCGGCCTGATCGGTGGCGTGCTCGTGGTGCTCGCGGTCATCTTCTTCGACAAGCTCAAGCTCGATGATCCGGTCGGCGCCCTCTCGGTCCACTTGGTCAACGGCATCTGGGGCACGCTCGCGGTCGGCCTCTTCGGCTCGCTCGCCAGCGGCGCGCAATTCCTCTCCCAGCTCATCGGGGTGGTCGCGGTCGCCGTGTTCACCTTCATCTGCGCCTTCCTGCTCTTCTACATCCTGAAGGTCACGATCGGCATCCGGGTGTCGCCCGAGGAGGAATCCGAAGGTCTCGATATCGGCGAGCACGGCAACGAGGCGTATCCCGACTTCCAAGCCGCGCATAAGTGAGCCGTCCGTCGGAAGGAAACCACCAACACCAATCCAACTCACACATTCCGATGAAACTCATCATTGCCATCATCAAGCCCTTCAAGCTCGAGGAGGTGAAGGACGCCCTCACCGAAATCGGCGTCGAAGGCATGACCGTGACCGAGGTCAAGGGCTTCGGCCGCCAGAAGGGCCACACCGAGATCTACCGCGGCAGCGAGTACACCGTGGACTTCCTGCCCAAGGTGAAGCTCGAGATCGCGGTGGCCGACGCCATCGTGCCGAAGGTGCTCGAGACCATCGTCGCCGCCGCCAAGACCGGCAAGATCGGCGACGGCAAGATCTTCGTCGCCCCGCTCGACGAGATCGTGCGTATCCGCACCGACGAACGCGGCGACACCGCGATCTGAGCGCACAAAGGCCGTTTCCGCACCGTACAGCAGCCGGCATCCTTCATGGGTGCCGGCTACTTTTTTGTCGGGTTCGGCCGCCGGGCGGCGGGGGCGGGGGAGGGGGTGGTGCCCAAAAACGCCCATCCGCTGCGGCACTATTTCCATTTGGCACGCAAATGTCGGGAAAGCGCCCCGGTTGGTGCCCTTGGCATTACTGCTGCTCATGCGAACCTGCCATGTTCGGAAAACTCCTCTCACCCCGTTCACTCTCGATCGCGTTGGGGCTCGCCGTCTTCTCCTTCGGGAGCGCGGTTGCCGGCGCGGCCACCAATGCCACGCCCGAGGAGCGCCTCGCCGCTCTCGAAGCCTACGTGACCAACGGCGATCCGGGGGCCGCGTTGGCGGGCGTGCCGGGCCCCGGCCACAACGCCTGGCTGATGACCTCCACCGCGCTGGTGCTCTTCATGACGCTCCCCGGCCTGGCGCTGTTCTACGGCGGCCTGGTCCGCAGCAAGAACGTGCTCTCCGTGCTCGCCCAATGCATCGGCATCGCCGGCCTCGTCACGCTGCTGTGGTGGGCCTTCGGTTACAGCTTCGTCTTCGGCACGAGCTTCTCCGAGAGCGGCAGTTTCCTCGGCCGGTTTCTCGGCGGCTCGGAGTTCTTCTTCCTGCGGGGCGTCGATTCCGCCCCGAACACGAACTATTCGTACTGGGTCTCCCACAACATCTTCGCGATGTACCAGATGATGTTCGCGATCATCACCCCGGCGCTGATCGTCGGTGCCATCGCCGAACGCATGAAGTTCTCCGCCGTCCTCGCGTTTGTGACGCTCTGGATGGTCTTCATCTATTTCCCGCTCGCCCATCTGGTCTGGGGCGCCACCGGCGCGTGGAACGGCGTCTGGAACGCCTCCGCCTCGATCCTCTCCATCGACTTCGCCGGTGGCACGGTCGTGCACATGTCCTCGGGCTGGTCCGCGCTGGTGCTCTGCATCATCCTCGGCCCGCGCATCGGCTTCGGCCGCGAGAAGATGGCGCCGCACAGCATGGTGCTGTGTATGGTCGGCACCGGGATACTCTGGGTGGGCTGGTACGGCTTCAATGCCGGCTCCGCGCTTGCCGCCGACGGCATCGCCACCAACGCCTGCATGACCACCACCGTCGCCGCCGCCGTCGCCGCCTTCGTCTGGCCCATGCTCGAGTGGATCACCCGCGGCCACCCGTCGATCCTCGGCTTCTGTTCCGGTGCGGTTGGCGGCCTCGTCGTCATCACCCCGGCGGCCGGATACACCGACGTCTCCGGCGCCGTCTTGATCGGCCTGATCGCCGGCTCCGTTCCGTACTTCGCCGTCACCAAACTCAAGGGCTGGCTCAAGTACGACGATGCGCTCGACACTTTCGGCGTGCACGCCGTCGGCGGCACCGTTGGCGCCCTCGTCACCGGCTTCCTCGCCACCCCGACGGTCAACCCGAATCTGGTCGGCGGCGCCGCGGCCGAGAACGGTCTCGCCAACCTCGTCACCAACGGCGGCCTCTGGCTCGAGCAGCTCAAGGCCATGGGCCTGACGATCGCCCTTTCGGTGGTCGGCACGATCGTGATCGCCTACGCCGTCAAGTCCGCCATCGGCCTGCGCGCCGCCCCCGACGCGGAACGCCAGGGCCTCGACCTCGCCGAACACGGCGAAGAGGGCTACATCTACTGACGTGCGCCCGATTCCTTCGAACCGTAGGGGCGTCGCTCGCCGACGCCCGTTGGACTCCGTTCAACCCACGACCGACCAGCCGCCTCCCCCCTGATGCAATCACAACTTCCATGAAACTCATCATCGCCATCATCAAGCCCTTCAAACTCGAGGAAGTGAAGGACGCGCTCTCCGCCATCGGCATCGAGGGCATCACCGTCACCGAGGTGAAGGGCTTCGGTCGCCAAAAGGGCCATACCGAGATCTACCGCGGAAGCGAATACACCGTGGACTTCCTGCCCAAGGTGAAGCTCGAGATCGCCGTGCCCGACGAACTCGTCGGCAAGACGATCGATGCCATCGTCGCCTCCGCTCGCACGAACAAGATCGGTGACGGCAAAATCTTCGTGCTCCCCCTCGAGGAGGTCGTGCGCATCCGTACCGACGAGCGCGGCGAGGCCGCGGTCTGACCGTTTCCGGGGTAGGGAGCGACCTCGGTCGCACCGCTCACTTTCTGCCGAGCAACCAAGGCCGTGGCCCATTGCGGACCACGGCCTTTGCGTGTCACGGGATATTGGGGGCAGGCCTAGTTTGGCCGTCTATTCCGGCTCACGCCGAACCTCCGATCCCGGTCGCCGTCACGACCGTTTGAACCCAAAGTCAGCAGTTGGACACAGAGGGCTCGGAGGCAAGACACGAGAGCAAAGAGAGTTCGGTGAGAAAACGGTTCGTCGCGCGGTTCACCTCAGAGTGTGCCAACTCGGCGTCGTTTTGCCCAACATCTCTCCGTGTTCTCCTTCCGGCTCTCCTCCGCCTCTGTGACCTGTCTAAACCGCCGTTTATAGAAGGATGATGGGGCAGTACAGGGAGTTTCCGGTGCCCTGATCGCTCGCGGAATCTTGGTGCCAGGATTGGATCGGAAGACTCCGAGACGGAGACCGGAATTCCCGTTAAGATTGGCCGATCGACACCGATCCGGAGGGAAAGGAGCTACGGATTGCAGGAAGGCGGACTTGGCTGCGCAGAGACGCGGAGGTTTCGGAAAGGCGGAAGGGATTGGACTCTCCGCGTCCTCCGCGGCTCCGCGTGCGACCACTTCGGGAGTTCGTACTGAGCTGGGACGCCGTCGCTGCATCCGGCCCGAGTGCAAATTGCAAAGTTTGACCCCGTATGCCGGCCCCGTTCCGGTTTGTCGTGGCGGAACTCGTGAGAGTTTCGATTCCGCATTCGCCGATGGCGGGTCGGGCGAGAGGCCAAATTCAACAAGTTGCAACCCGACCCCTTCGACCGCCCCCGCGATCAGCCGGCGTGCAAGGCGTGGGACAACAGCGCGGTCAAGCCCGGCAGCTTGGTCTGCACCAGATCCCAGACGAGCTGGTCGTCGACACTGTCGTAACCGTGAATCAGCCGGTTGCGCAGGCCGACGATTCGGTGGATTTCGGCAACGCGGTGTTCCAGGGATGGGTCCAGTCGTACGGCGCGGCCGAGGGCCTCGCCGATGATCTCAAGCAGGCGTTCGACCGCGGAACGGAGCAAGGCGTTGTTCGAGTACCGCGCGAAGTTTGCTCCGCCCGTGAACGACGCGATCGCCAGACAGGCCGCGTGAGCGTCGAAGAGTAGCTTGGCGACTTCAGGCCGCATAGAGGTTCACGCGGTCGTGTTCGATCTGTTCGATCAGGAAAGGATTCCGCAGGGATCGCTCGGTCAGGAGGTCCACCGGACAATTCAGCGCCGCTTCCAGCGACTCGGCGAATCCGAAGTAACGATCAAGGTAGCCGGGCGTCCCGGCCTCGGTGAAGCGGACGAGCAGGTCGATGTCGCTTTGGCCGGGCACGAACTCGCCACGGGCCGCAGAACCAAACACATCGAGGCGTTCGACACCGAAACGGCGGCAGAGCTCTCGCACGGTCTCCTCGTGCTCCACCAGAAGCGGAATTGGCGCTCGAATCGGCATTGCGCAATGACTGTGGTTTGGCCCCGTCGGGGCGTCAAGGTGTGGGAATTTGCCCAAAACAAAAACGCCACCCGGGTCGGGGCGGCGTTGAAGTAGGACCACGTCTCCGCCTGGTCCAGTTTGGAGGTCAGCCGTGGCGCTGCCCGCCAAGAGCAGCGATTCCGAGCTAGGGCGAACCGTCCCCGGTGAGCCGTAGCTGGGCGACGCAGTCGCTCAGCCCGTTCTGGTTTGTCGTGGCGCTGCCCAGTTTACTCTGCTGAACAGCAGAGCCGAACGGCAGAGCTGGCCAGCAGAGGCCAAGAGTTTCGATTCCGCATTCGCCGATGGGCGAGTCGGTCGAGAGGCCGAACTCAACAGGTTACAACCTGACCTCTTCCTCCGACCTTCTTCGGGCCCCACGTGCGATGAAGCCGGCGTTCGCTCAGGATCAAGGCTTCGACGTCGGCGTCGGTGCGTTGGGGCGAGCGGTGGGGCCGGTGACTGCGCGGCTGCAGGCCTTTGAGGCCAGCGG
>JAEZUE010000002.1 GCA_023443455.1 Verrucomicrobiota bacterium | reverse complement strand
CGCTCCCAGCTCGTCGACCGCCCCGAACTGCTCGCCGACTGGCAGGGTTCCTTCGGTCTCGCGCACGCCATCGAGCACGCCGCCGCCTGAATCCATCTCCAGTTGGCCAAACTCCAGGGACCGGTCTCTGACCGGTCCCCCTGGACCCGAATTCTACCCGAAAAGTCCGGTCACAGACCGGACCTACCGCCCACCGCCCACTGCCTACCGCCCACCACCATGATCACTCGCCTCCTCACCATCCTCGCCCTCGCCGTCGTGTTCACCGGCTGCACCAAACAGGCAGACACCGAAGCAGCCGCCACGTCCTCCGACCACGAGCTCACCGACTTCGCCGCCGATGTCGTGACCGCCAGCCAGACCACTCCGATCGTCGTCGATTTCTGGGCACCGTGGTGCGGCCCGTGCAAGATCCTCAAACCCACCATCGAGAAGGCCGCCGCCCAGGCCGGAGGCAAATGGAAGCTCGTCGCCGTCAACGTCGACGACCACGGCGACCTCGCCCAGCAATACAGCATCCGCAGCATCCCGGCCGTGAAGCTCTTCCACCAGGGCAAGGTCGTCGCCGAGTTCGTCGGCGTGAAATCCGAGTCCGACCTGCGCGCCTGGCTCGACGCCAACCTCCCGAAGTAGGACCGGTCTCCGACCGGTCCATCTGGACTCGAGTCCCCCCAAGAAGTCCGGTCACAGACCGGACCCGCCCACGGTTCACGGGTAACCGACAACCGTCCACCGGCCGCCCTCCGTCTTCGACGTTCAGCGTTCGCTGTTGAACGTTCGAAGTTCGCTCCCCCTCCACGTCCCCCGTTCCGCGTTTCTTTCCCCTCTCCGCTTTCCGGTCTCCGGTCTCCCATTATGTCCCAACCACTCCGTCTCGTCATCATCGGCGGCGTCGCCGCCGGCGCCTCAGCCGCCGCCCGTGCCCGCCGTCTCTCCGAAGCCGCACACATCACGCTCATCGAGCGCGGGCCCGATGTCTCCTTCGCCAACTGCGGCCTGCCCTACCACATCGGCGGTGAGATCACCGACCGCGCCGCGCTCGCGGTGCAGACCCCGCAGACCCTTCAGGCGATGCTCAACCTCGACGTGCGCACCGGCACCGAGGCCGTGGCCATCGATCGCGCCGGCAAACGCGTGCAGCTGCGCACTCTCACCACCGGCGCCGAGGAGTGGCTGCCCTACGACAAGCTCGTGCTCGCCCCCGGCGCCGCCCCGCTGCGCCCGCCGCTGCCTGGCATCGACGACCCACGCGTCATGACCCTGCGCTCACTGCAGGACATGGACCGCATCAAGGCGGCCGCCACGACGGCCACACGCGTGGCCGTGATCGGCGCCGGCTTCATCGGCCTCGAGATGGCCGAACAGTTCGTGCATCTCAAGAAATCCGTGACGCTGATCGAGATGCTCGACCAGCTCCTGCCGCCGCTCGACCGGCCCATGACCCTGCTCATGGAGGACGAAATGCGCCGCCACGGCGTCGAGCTCGCCCTCGGAGACGCCATCGCCGGCTTCGCGCCCGCCGGCACCGGACTTTCCTGCCAGCTCAAGTCCGGCCGCACCGTCGACGCCGACCTCGTCGTGCTCGCCATCGGCGTGCGCCCCGACACCGCCCTAGCGAAGGCCGCCGGCATCGAGCTCGGCCCGCGCGGCCACATCCGCACCGACGAGTATCTGCGCACCAACGACGCCGACATCTATGCCGCCGGCGATGCCATTGAAGTGCGCGACCGCGTCACCGGCGATCCCACCGCCGTGCCGCTCGGAGGCCCCGCCAACCGCCAGGGCCGTGCCGTCGCCGACCACATCTTCCGCCCCGACACGATGAAGCCGATTCCCGGCGCGCTCGGCACCGCGATCGTGCGCGCCTTCGGGGTCGCCGCCGGCCTCACCGGCTGGTCCGAGAAACGTCTCCGCGCCGCCGGCCGCCCCTATCGCACGCTCACCGTAAACGACAACCACCACGCCGGCTACTACCCGGGCGCGAAGCCGATCATGCTCAAGCTGCTCTGGGACCCGACCGACGGCCGCGTGCTCGGCGCCCAGGCCACGGGCTTCGCCGGCGTCGACAAGCGTCTCGATGTCCTGGCGACAGCGATCGTCGGCGACCTCACCATCGACGACCTCGCCGAGCTCGAGCTCTCCTATGCCCCTCCCTTCGGCTCCGCCAAGGACATCGTCAATCTCGCCGGCATGGCCGCCTGCAACACCCGCGACCGCCTCGTCGCCCCGGTCGATGCCCTACCCGAGGACCCCACCGTGCAGATCGTCGACGTGCGTCCGCCGCCGCTCGCGCAGAAGCATCCGGTGCCGCATCCGGGCGTGGTGAACATCCCGTTCACGCTGCTCCGCCAACGCTGCGGCGAACTCGACAAGAGCCGCCCCGTCGTGACGGTCTGCGCGCTCGGCAAGACTTCGTACTTCGCGGCCCGCGTGCTCGCGCAGAACGGCTTCCAGGTGCAGTCGCTCACCGGCGGCCTGCGCGCCCGCTTCGACCCGCGCTCCCCCGCGAAGCTGCCGACCCCGTAATTGCCGAACCGTGGGGCGGCGCTTCAGCCCGCCATCCGTCCGAAGCGCCGCCGCTCACCCGCAGAGTCGGCCCAACCGCCAGCGCCACGCATCATCCGGCTCACCGCGCCGTGGCGCAGGCGTCCCTGCCTGCGAAATTCAAACATCGCCGGCGACCACTCCCAATCGACCCAGGGAGCCCCCGCTCTCCGTCCTTCCCCGTTCCGAGTTCCCACTTCCCCGCTTCTACCATGAGCCGCGATGTCTCCAACTTCTCCACCGATGTCATCGAACGCAGCCGCACCGTGCCGGTGCTGGTCGATTTCTGGGCGCCCTGGTGCGGCCCCTGCAAGATGCTCAAGCCCGTGCTCGAGAAGCTCGCCGCCGAGGCCGCCGGCGCCTGGGAGCTGGTGAAGGTGAATACCGACGAGCGCCCCGAACTCGCCTCGCAGTTCGGCATCCGCGGGATCCCCGACGTGAAGCTCTTCCACCGCGGCCAGGTGATCGCCGAGTTCAGCGGCGCCATGCCCGAGTTCCAATTACGCCAATGGCTCGGCCAGAACCTGCCCTCGGCCGGCCGTGCGGCCATGGACCTCGCCCGCGAGCAGATCCTCTCCGGCCGTTTCCACGACGCCGAGATCGCCCTCGCCCAGCTGCAGGTCGCCGACCCCGACAACAGCGAGGTCGCCGCCCTGCTCGCGCTCGCCACCGTCTTCCGCGATCCCGCCGCCGCGCTGAAGCTCGTGCACGGCCGACAAGGGGAGCAGGCCGAACTCGTGCGGCTCTTCGCCCACGTGCTGGCGATCGCTCCGGATTCGCTCCCCGAATACTCCGCGCGACTGCCGCTGCTCGGCGGACTCGCCGAGCTGCGCGCGGGCCGTTTCGCCGAGGCGCTGCGCCTGCTCACCGGCTCGATGGAGGAGAGCGTGCGCTACGCCGACGCCGCCGCGAAGCGCGCCTGCCTGGCGATCTTCAAGCTCCTCGGCCCCCGCCATCCCACCAGCGAGGAGTTCCACCGCCGCTTCAGCATGCTGGCGTACTGAGCCCGTGGGGCGGCGCTTCAGCCCGCCTCTTCCGGCCGGCGCACCGCAGAGCCACCCTTGGCCGTAGTCATTCAGTCGAGCGACGAGGGACGAACGTCGAGTGCCGGAGTTCCGGAGGCAGATCGAGCCCCCTCGGGCAATCGCCTTGTGCACAATCGGATTGGCGCGCCACTCGACGCTCGACTCTCGTCTGCATCATCACGGCTTGGCCATTTGGGAACGAGCTCGCTCCTGCTCCACCGGCTGGATGGCGAAGCCGTTCAGCCTCCGCCCGTAGGTCCATGTCTCCGACTGGACCCCGCCGGCTCCAGCCGGCTCGCATCGCACTGAACCCAAACGAAACAGTTGAGCACAGAGGCCCCAGAGGTAAGGCAGGAGTACACAGAGAGTTCGGAGAAAAACCAGAAACCGGAGAGGATCGCAATTGGGGTGAGTAGGCCGGACGACATTGCGAACACCCAAGTGCCCCATGTATAAATCTCTTTGGATACACTGCGTTTTGCGCACGATTTTCCATGCCAGGTCCGGTCGGAATGGCTGGCCACGGATCACGCGGATTTTCACTGATGGGAATCTCCGGAATCCGGGCCCATCCGTGAAATCCGTGGTCCCTCTTGCGGTTCGCGTCATTGCGGCTCCGCCCCTCTGGGATCTCCTCCCCTCTCTCCTCTGCCTCCGTGACCTGCTTGAACTGCCACGTCTAGGCCGAACCCGTCTCAGACCGGTCCTGCTCATCCCTCCGACCGCCATCTTCCGAGTTCGCAGGTCAACGTTCGATGTTGAACGTTCAATGTTCGATGTTCGCCGCCAAGCCTCACCCGCGCCCGCTTGCCTTCCGACAGCGCGGGCCCGACGCTCCACCCCGATGAACCGCCTGTTGCACGCCGCCCACTTCGCCGCCGAGAAGCACACCGCGCAGCGCCGGAAGAACACCGCCGGCACGCCGTACATCAACCACCCGCTCGAAGTGGCCCATCACCTCGCGACCGTCGGCGAAGTCGAAGACGAGGACATCCTGATCGCCGCCGTCCTCCACGACACGATCGAGGACACCGCCACCACCCGCGACGAGATCGCCGCGACGTTTGGCGAACGCGTGGCCGCCCTGGTGATGGAGTGCACCGACGACAAGTCGCTGGAGAAGCCCGAACGCAAGCGTCTCCAGATCGTCAACGCACCGAACAAGAGCGCCGGCGCGAAACAGATCAAGCTCGCCGACAAGACCTGCAACCTGCGCTCGATCCTCGTCGACCCGCCCGCCGGCTGGTCGCGCGAGCGCCAGCACGACTACTTCCGCTGGGCCGGCCAGGTCATCGCCGGCCTCCTCGGCGCCAACCCGCCGCTCGACGCCGCCGCCCTGGCAGCCCTGAGCGACGGACTGGCTCGCTTCGCGGCACAGCCGGACTGATCCGCCGGAGACTGGGCCCACGGGCAACCCCGGACCATCACGTTGCACCGGCAAGGATACGCGCGAGGTGAAGCTGCTCGCCGGTCGGACGAATTCTCCGGGTGAGCCGCCACCTCGGCCGCCGCCGGGACGAGGCGCTCCGGAGCGTGCGGGTTGGCCGGCGCGATCTTGTCGCGGCCGACCCACGTGGCCCGATGCCAAAGGTTTTCCAGCGGGCCCTGCGCGTAGTACTTCAGCCACTGCACGCAGAAGCCCCATTGCAGGGCGGCTAGGCCGATGCCGATCAGCAGGCAGGCGCTCGAACCGGTCACACGGTACAGCCCGAATCCGAACCCGTGGTACACGATCGTGCCGAGCAGCGATTGCAGCACGTAGTTGCTCAGACTCATCCGCCCAAAAGGCGCGAAGATCCGCTGCAACGGCGCACCGAACCGGCCCGCGAACAACAGCACGAAACCGGCAACGAGGATCGCCGTGAACGCGGCGTTGGCCCAGGTGCCGACGATCGTGCCGAGCGGCCGGGTCAACGCCTCGCCGACAACGAATTTGCCGAGCGAAGCCCGCAGGACATGGAAAACCACGAAGCCCGGCACCGCCACGAGCAGCGCTCGCTTCCAGAACCGGAGGTGGTCCGCCCCGCCGCGGAAGAGCCCGAGCCGACCGACCACCAGACCGAGCAGGAACAGCGACATCGTCTGGAAGACGCGCCCGACCTCCCACGTCCAGAGCAGCACGGCGACGCGGCCGTTGGTGAGGTTGCCCCACCACTCGGCCAGCAGCGACGGGCCGGAGAAGTAGGCGGCCGACTTGCCGAAGTACGCCCAGGAGGACGGATTGGGCAGGTCGCGCGTCGGGTTGGGCAGCGCGGCGAAAACGTTCCACCATTCGTAGGGTTGTGCCATCAAGACCACCGCCGCGACCAGCGCGACGCGGTTGCTCACCTTCGCAAAGGGGATCAGCACAAAGCCGAGCACGGCATAGATCATGAGGATGTCGCCCTGGTAGAACATCGAGTTCAGGGCGCCGAATCCAAAGAGCAGACACAGCCGCCACGCGAAGCGCCCGCGGAAGTCGTGACCCCGCCGCCGCTGCCCCTCCGCCTGGATCGCGAACGTCACGCCGAAGAGCAGCGCGAAGATCGCATACGCCTTGCCGCCGAAGAGAAAGAACACGCTGTCCCACACCCCCTGGTCCAGCCGCACCAGCCACGCCGGCAAGCCCTCCGGTTTGAAGTAGAACTCGAAGTGCTCGAGGTTGTGGACGAGCATGATCGCCACGAGCGCGAAGCCGCGCAGCGCATCGACCACCTGGATTCGGGGCTTGTCGTTTTGCATGGGGATGCCGACGATCGAAACGTGCCCCCACGCCCATGACAAACGCCCTTTCGGGTGAGATTCATCAACCGGCCGAACGCGTTCGCTGGCCCGGCATCATCCTCCGACACACGCTGCAGCTCGTGACCATGCCTCCGGGTCCCGCAGGCGGTGCGGGCGGCGACCCGACAGCGGGCGTGCCCACCCGCCCCGCCGCGATCCACCCGCCAGACCACGGCCAGCCAAACCAGTCATCGACCGGTCCGCCTTCTTCGGCATGTCGGCCCGTAGGTCCATGTCTCCGACTGGACCCCAGGCGATATCACGCCGGCATCCCGCACACGCCCGAACCGGTCACAGACCGGTCCTACTTTTCCGGAAAGCGCGCCCGCAGGCCCGGCCGCTTCGAGGAAATTGCAGAGCAATTTCCGCGCGACCTCGGCCGGGCCGGGGGGCGCGGCGAGGTTCGCGGCGATGTCGAGCGTGGAGAAGACCACCCGGCCGCGGCCGAGCGGCACCTCGCCCACGACCGTGCCGAGCTGCATCGGATAGCTGTGCCAGCAGCCGGCGGCGAAGCGCTCGCCCTCGAGCAGCAGGCCGGTGCGCTGGTCGCCGTTGCGCACCACCGCCTGGTACGGCCAGTCGAGCGCGGTAGCCTGCGGAAGGCCGGCGAAGAGCGGACTCGTGCCCACGAAGTGGATGCCGCCGAGCCACGCCTTGCCGACCTTGAAGGAACCGTCGTACCGGAGTCCCGAATCAGGCATCGCGGCGAGAAGCTCCATCCACGCCCCGGCCTGCTGGAGCACGACCAGCGTGGTGCCGTCGCGGCGTACGCGTTCGAGCAGATTCGCCGCGGTGGCGGTGCCGGGATCGGGCACCACCCACTCGAGGGCGCATTCGGAGGGCCCGCGGCCATGCCGGTACTCGATGGCAAACGGCACCGGTTGGCCCGCCACGAGCTCGACGCTGCCGCGGACGAACGGCACCCGCGCCCGCGGCGTCGACTCGCCGAGTACTTGGCCGGCGACGACGAGGCGCACCGCACCGGTGGTGCGCACGCCGAAGACATACGTGCCGCTGCGTGGCGGCAGCACCATGCCGGTCCAGCGCACGCTGTAGCCGCCGGTCATCGGCACGGCCGCGTCGGGTGCGGCGCCATCGGCCACCGCGAGGGCCACGGTCGGCTCGACCCGCGCGACGAGCTGTTCGCCGAAATCGAGATCGCCGAAGAACGCCACGGATACGCCGTCCGCCGCGCCCTCGGGTCCACGCAGATGCGCCGCGCCGACCGGCACCGGCTGCCCCTCCGACGGCCCGCGTGCGGCGACAATCCAGTCGAGCCGGCCGAGCGCATCGGCATACTCCGCCACCGCGGAATTCTTCCGGTTGCGCAGGAAGCCACCCACGGCGCCGTCGCTCTCCCACACTGCGCCGGCCCCCCGAATCTGCGCGCTGCGCCAGTCGACCGCCCAGGCTTCGTCGTGCCCCCGTGCCACCACTTCACCTACGGCGTTGGTGAGTTCGGCCGCGATCACGACCCGGCCCTCCGTGCCGGCGGGAATCGCCAGCCCGGCATTCGCGAGAAGCAGCTGGCCGTAGACATCGCCCCCGGCGAGATCCACCGCCGAATCCGTCGCCGCGATCTCGTTACCCGGTTCGTCGTGTGCGACCAGGCGGAGCCGGTGCGGCCCGCGCAGATCGGTCTCGTTGATCGCGAAACAATCGACCGCGATCGAGGCGGGCGGCTGGAGCACGGTGTTGCGCGCCTTCACGGCGAGGTAGGTCGGCTGGTTGTAGTACGCGATGGTCGCGGGGTCGCCCTTCGGGTTGCGGAAGCAGTCGACCACGCCGGAGTGGTTCTCGATGAGCTCGGCCTCCCATCCGTTGATGACGTAGCCGTCGCCGGTGTTGCCGAGGCGCACGTTCTCGATGCGGCGGCCCTGGTGGCGGAGCGACACGTCGCCCATCGAACGCGTGAGCGCGTCGACGTCGCCGAAGGAACCGCGCAGCCCCTTGCGGTCGAGGAAGGCGTCGAAGGCGTGGAACCATTCGAGGTACGCGGCGCCGTCCCAGCCGAGACGCGGGGCGGCGGCGAGCTCGTCGCGGATGAGCTGGAGCCGCGGCGGGGTCGAGATCGCGCCCTCCTCGCCCCAGAGGACGATCTCGGCGGCGTTGTCGGTGTACAGGTGGTAGTCGGTCGGCGAGCGATAGAGTCCCTCCTCCCACACGGCCGGACCGCCGGCGTGATGGAAGTCGTACCAACCGTTCCAATGCGGCGTGGCATCGAAGGGGCGGAAGTGGAGCTTGGCGGGATCTTCGACCGCGGGCCCGCGCGCCCAGGCGGAGGTGTGCGTGATCGCGCGGCTCGGGTCGAGCTCGCGGGCAGCGGCCATGTCGGCGAGATGGCGGTCGATCTCCTGCGGGTCGGGATCCGGGTTCCGCGAGTCCCACTCGTTGATGAGGTTGTAGATCACGAGGCTCGGGTGGCTGCGGTCGCGGCGCACCATGCGCAGCAGCTTCTCGCGCACGATGCGCAGGCCGAGCGGGTCCTTCGTCACCGATTTATACGCACCGGGCTCCTCGTAGTAGAGCAGGCCGAGCTCGTCGGCGCGGTCGAGCACCACCGGTTGGCCGATCGCGCGGTGGAAGTTGAGCATGTTGAGCCCGTAGCTCTTCGCGATCCGCACCTGGCGCTCGGCCCACTCGGGCGTGGGGTAGATGCCGTTGACCGGCCAGAAGCCCCAGCTGATCGCCGAGCGCAGCACGATGCGCCGGCCGTTGAGCCGGAACATCGCGTCGCGCCCCACTCCGTCGACCGCGAACCAGCGGAAGCCGAAGGTGCGCGAGTCGGAGTCGCCCGCGGCGTCGCCATCGACCAGCGACACCCGGCAGAGGTGCAGCTGCGGCTCCTCCGGCGACCAGAGGCGGGCGCCCGGCGCCTCGATCCGCACCGTGACGGTGTTGTCGCCCGGTGCCAGGGCGACGTCGCGCAGCACGGTGCGAAACACCTCGCGCCCGGGCCCGGTACGCGGGGACACGGTAACCAGGAGATCGCGGCGGACGGCGGCGCGGGAGGTGTTGCGCACGGTCGCGACCACATCGGCGGTCGTCGGCTCCGGCGTATTTTGGATATGGAGATCGTCGAGGTACACCGGATCGCAGACCACCAGGTCAACGCCCCCGGTGACGCCGCCGAAACCGTGGCTGAGCGGCAGCTGTTGGGAGCCCCACGGCATGGGCCGGGAGTCGCGCCAGTCGAAGTTGCCGCCCGGATCGGTCACGCGCACCGCCAGTTCGCAGGTCTCGCCGGCCTGGACAAAATCGGTGATGTCGGCCTCGAACGGCGTGCTGCCGACGACATCGTAGGCGACGAGACGGCGATCGACGAAGACCTCGGCCCGCTCGCGCACCGCATCGAAGCGCAGCCGCACACGCCGGCCTTGCGCGTTCGCCGGTATCTCGACCGTGCGCTTCCACCAGCTCACACCGGTGAGATCCCCATCGGGCCCCGGGATCCTTTGCTGGTACTCCTCGACCGTGCCGGGCACGGAGACCGCGATCGCCTCGTGCGCGATCGGCCCGGACCAGCCGCCGGTGGGCGGATTCACCGGCAACTGCGCGAGCGGCGGCGCCGGGAAATGGACGGAGTCGTCCCGCCAGGGCGCCGCGGCATCGTGCCAGAGCTGCCAGCCGGGGCCGGAAAGATCGACGACCGTGCGGTCGGCGGCGGATGAATACAGGCCCGAGACCACGACGAGCCCGAACAAGGCGAAGCGGAGGTAACGCATGGGGATGCCCCATGATCGCCTGACCACCGGCGCGGGCAAGGACCCCGCCCGCCGGCATCGTTGCGCAAACCCGCGACCCGGCCCCCCGCGGCCAAACCGGGGCGGAGACGGTCCGGCCGGCCAGCCGCGACAACCACCGAAGGGCTCGCGCGCCGCGCAGCGGGTTGCCGCCCGCCCGGTGTCTCGCGCGTGGTACGCCGACGCTAGGGTCTATTCCTCAGGCCCTTGTGCGGTAGGTACCTCACAACGTTTTTACCTACTTGCCGAAGGGTGTTTACCCCAACAAGCACAAGGCATCATCGGCCCCACACGATGGTTCCCGTCCCGGGACAGCGGCTCCAGCTGCCGTCCCGGGACCACCGGGGACCGGTCGTGCCCACATGCATGCCCACCACCAGTCCAACCGCCGCCCCGGCATCGCGCGACCACTCCTGTGGTCCCTAGGGTTGATCGCGGCCGCTGTCACCGATCTTTCAGGACAGACGCTCCACTGGTACGGGGCGGACAGCCTGCTCGGCGGCGACAACACCTGGGACACCGCCAGCGCCCATTGGATCGACGACGACGGCTGGCGCCGGCGCTGGAGCAATTCCAACGACTCCACGGCGGTCTTCGCCGGCACGGTGGGGGCGCCGTTCACGGTGACCCTGGCCAGCAACACCACGATCGACGTCAACACGCTGCGTTTCGCGGCCGACTACACGATCGCGGCCGGTTGGTACGGCTCCCGGCTCAACCTCGTCGGCAACACGCCGTCGATTTCCGTGGCCGAGGGCATCACCGCGACGACGAGGGTCGCGCTCACCGGCGAGCGGGTGACCCTCACCGGCGGCGGAACCTGGCAACTCGGCGACTCCCACCGCCTCGGCGACGGGCTCGGGCTGACGATCACCGAATCCTCGACCTTCGCACTCGGCTCCAACAGCGACACGGTCGGCGCCGTGATTCTGGAAGCCGGACGCATCACCGGTTCGGGCACACTAACCACCTCCGCCGGATTCACGCTGCTCAGCGGCACCGTCGACGCCCGCCTCGGGGGCAAGGACCAGACCCTGTACAAAACCGGCGACGGCACCGTGCGCCTCAACGGCGCAAACTCCTACACCGGCGAGACGGCAGTGCTGGGCGGCACGCTCCAGCTCGGAGGATCGCACCGGATCGCCAACGCCAGCGCGCTTCGGGTCGACGGCGGCTCCTTCTCGATCGGCGCCTTCGACGAGACCCTCGGCGCCGTCACCCTCGTCTCGGGTCGCATCGACGGCACTACGGGCACCCTGACCGGTTCGTCGTACGACCTGCGGAGCGGCTTCGTCACGGCACGACTGGGAGGCCGCGCGGCCCTGACCAAGACCACCGACGGTCTCGTCGAACTCACCGGTGCCAACCACTACACCGGCGCCACGAACATTCTCGGCGGCGACCTGCGCCTCACCGGCTCGTTGGCCCGCACCACGGTCACCGTGCAATCCGGCGGCACCTTCTCGGGCTCCGGAACGGCATCGAAATCCCGTATCAACGTCTACGGCACGATCGCGCCGGGCACCGGCGGCATCGGCGAGCTCACGACCGGGGCGGAATATTGGTACGGCGGCGGCTCGTACGAGTGGCAGATCTCCGACGCCCTCGGCGTCGCGGGCACCGACTGGGACCTGCTTTCGCTCAAAGGCGGACTGGCGATCAACGCCACCGCCAGTTCCCCCTTCACGCTCGAGGTCATCGGGCTCGACTCCGCCGGCTCCGTCGGCCCGCTCGCCCACTTCGACAACACCCGGAGCTACTCCTGGTCGCTCCTGCAGGCCTCCTCCCTCTCGGGATTCGCGGCGAACAAGTTCAACATCGACGCCTCCGCCTTCGCCTCCAGCAACCCGCTCGGCGGCGGCGCATTCTCGCTCACGCAAACAGGAAACAGCCTCGACCTCGTGTTCACGCCCGTGCCCGAGCCACGGGTGTTCGCCGCTGCGCTCGGCATCTTGACCCTGGGCTTTGTGGGGCTGCAACGCCTACGACACCGGGTGGTCGCCTGACCCACCGCGATGGCCCACGGCCGTCACAATCGTCGGCTCGGTGCCGGGCAGGCCCCGTCGCCCCGCGCCGGGGCGAGAAGGGGCGGGAGCACCGTGCAAAGCGCATGGCTGGACTTCGGCACCGCACCCCCACCCCGTTGATCTCAATCGAAACAAGTCGCCCGGCCCCACGACGTCCTCGGTCCGTCGATACTGAAGCAGCCTCCCACAAAACCCGGCGAAGAGTCGTGCGACCGAGGGCGACCTGCCGAACAGTGTCGCACCCGAAAGCGCCAAACCCGCGACGCGGCGGTGACGGATCGGTGAAACGCTGCGCCGCCCGCGGCGAGTGGCGGATCAGGTGCCGGCCACCAGGGCCGCCACCAGCACGGCGGCGGCGGCGGAGACGTTGAGCGACTCGACCTTGCCCGAGCCGGGGATGCGCACGAGCCGGTCGCAGGCCTTGGCGACATCCGGGGCGAGGCCGGCCTCCTCGTTGCCGAGGATGAGCGCGATCGGCGTGCTCGCGACCGAGTCGGCGCCCCGGCGCACGGACTTCGGCAGGAACGCGGCGCGGTTCAACGCGCCGAGATTGGGGCCGCGCACATCGGTGCCTACGACCGCGAAGCCCGCCTCGCGCAGCCCCTGGCAGAGATCGGCGAAATCCGGCGAGATCCAGACCCGCACATGTTCCAGGCCGCCCTCGGCGACCCGATACGCGGATTCGCCCGGTCGCGCGGCATTCTCGCCGGCGGCGACAACCAAGTTTTCGACACCGAAGAAGGCCAGGGTGCGGGCGATCGCGCCGAGGTTGTGGGCGTTGCCGATCCGGTCGAGCAACACCACCGGCCGCCCGGCCCGCGCCCAGCGCGCGAGATCGCCCGCGGTCGGCTCCTCCAACGGCGCCTGGTCGACGATGGCGACCACGCCGCCGTGATGGATCGTGCCGGCCACCTTCTCGAGTTCGGCCGGCTCGACCTGCCGATAGACCCGGCGCTCGCGGGCGAGATAGCCGCTGATCCCGCCGACACGGCGCGAGGTCGGCAAGTCGAAGAAGAGACGCTTGATCGCCTCCGGCCGGCTCTGGAACAGCGCCCGCACGGCCGCGAGCCCGCAGATCGGGATTTCGCGAACGCCCGTCTCCCTCCGCTCGCGAGCGGGAGCACGGGGCGCGGCGGAAGCGGCCGGAGCGGTTGCCGGAACAGGGGAGGAGCTGCGGGAAATGGAGCGCACGCCGCAACAGAGCCGGAACCCCCGCGCCCGGCAACAACGAACACGACCCGGGGCCCCGATGCAAAAATCGTAATAAACATCTACCTACGCGGATCGGATTGTCGGTCGGACACGCCACCGCCACTTGTCCATCCATGGACCTCGTTCTTCGCATCGTCGGTTTCGTCGCCCTGCTTCTGCTTCTCGGATTGGCCGCGCTTGTCGCCTTCCTTTGGTGGCACTGGAGGAAGATCAGGAAGATCGCCGGATCCGGCCTGCCTCCGGCAAGCATCGATCTGATCGCCGACACCGAAGCGGGTTGGATCGACCGGCGTCCCTGCGAGGCCGCCGTGCGCGAGTTCGAGCGGCACGGGTTCGTGCGCTCGGGCCCCTTCGAGATCGTCGGCCTGCCGGGAGTTCGGCTTCTCGGCTTCTCCCACCCGGGCGAACGGCTCCGCGCCTGCTGCTACCAACACCCCGCCGCCGGATGCTTCGTCGATCTGGTCGCCACCCTCGCGGACGGGCTGGAAATCACCGTGACCAACGCCTCGACGGGGAGCGAAATGGACACCCGACCCGGCACCGAGAAACTGTATCTCGCCGGCCGGGCCGTGCCCGAGTTGCTCGATGCTCTGAGGGCGAAAATCGCCGGCAGGGCACTCCGCCCCACCGCACCCGGGAGCTTCAAGGAAGACTTCATCGAAGCCTACGCCCGGGACATGGCATGGCGCACCGGCAGGCTCGGCGTCTCCGAAGCGGAGTTCAGGCGAGTGTCCGCCAACGAAGAACGCACCTACACCGAGGAACAGATCCGGGCTGCCTTCCGCGAAACCAAGCGCCAGGAGCTGCACCAATGGGCCGAGGGGGTCGCGGAGACCTTCGCGGAGACCACCGAACTGAGCGTCGCCGTGTGGAAGAAATTCGAGGACGCCCTTGTCGTCTTCCGGCCCGACTTCCATCCGCCGGCCTACCTCGACTACCTCGGACAAATCGTCGACCTCCCGGAAAGCGACCGCGCGGCGCTCGAAGCCGAGGTCGAAGGCGGGATGGCACTCGAACAACTGCTCGCTCGGGTGTCAGGAGCAACTGGACACCGTTTCGTCCGGCTCGGCGAGGTCGAGCGACCGCTCAGATGCGAGGTCTTCGGCCTCGAGCGCGAGCCGGAGCGCTGAGGCCAGCGAGAGATCGGGGGCAAACTCCGGCTCGCCAGCGACGAAACAACACGCTCACCATCGCGCCGTGCCCGCCCCGCTCCGCCTCACCTTCTGGATCGCCCTGCTCGCCACGTTGGCCAACGCCGTCGCCTATGCCGCGACGTTCTTCGGCCACGTCCACCCGGCCGTGCTCCTGTTCCTGCCGTTGCTCTTCATCGTCTGGCCGACGGCGATCTGGCAATGGCGTCGCGTGCCGCGCCGCAATCTCGTCTCCGAAGTCTTCGGCAACATCCCGGCCTGGTTGAAGATCGCCGCCCTCGCCCTGCTGGCCTTCGGCTTCGGCAACTTCTTCGTGTGTCGCTCGCTCAACGAGGGCGCCCGCCCCGAGCGCCTGGCCGACGGGCGCACGGTACTGTTGGCCGGTGAGGACATCGTGCGCGAGATCGGCCCGGTGCAGTTCGCCCAGGCGCAGGCCGTGCAGATGCGCATGATGACCGGGTTCTTCGTGACCTGTTTCGGGGTCGCCGCCCTGCTGGCCGAGGCCTGCTGGATCAAGAACGGGCCCGCCATGGCCGACCGTAGGATCTGACCGGGCCGCACCGTCGGCACGATCCGATTGCCGCGCGGAACGGCTTGCGCGCACCCCGGCGCTGCGCGCCCAAGCAGGCAGACCCACCCCGGATCACTTCTCGCGCCGGCGGGGCGACTCCCGCGGGTTGGGCACAAGTGCATGGATACGACGCAGGGCCCCGGAAAACAAAACACCCCCGACTCTCGCGAGCGGGGGTGTTGTGATCGGCGGGATGCCGGATCACTTCAGCATCGAGATGAAGATGCCGCAGAGAATCGCGCTGGTGATGACGCCGCAGATGTTGGCGCCGAGCGCCTGGGGCAGGATGATCACGCCCGGATCGTCGGCCGCGACCACCTTCTGGGCCACCTTCGCGGTCGAGGGCACGCAGCTCACGCCGGCGATGCCGACCACCGGGTTGTAGCGCCCGCCGCTGAGGAAGTGGAGCACGTAGCCGCCCAGGAGACCACCGATGCCGGAGAGCAGCAGGGCGAGAATGCCGAGCAGCAGAAGCTTCAGCACGACCGGGTTGAGAATCGTGGCCGCCTCGCAGAGCACGCCCAACAGCAGACCGAGGAAGAATGTGGCGCCGTAGAGAAACGGTCCGCTGAGCAGCGAAGTGAACTCCTTCAGCCCGGCCTCGCGCACCGCCACACCGACGAAGAGCGAGAGAAACAGCGGAGCCGCCACCGGGAAGAGGAAGCACAGGACCGTGCAACCCACGACCGCGAAGGTGAGCTTTGCGCCGCTGCTGATCTGCGCCGTGGGCTTGGCCCGCATCGGCAGCATGCGCAGCCGCTTCGGCACCATCGCCCGGATCAGGTAGGGATAACCGCCGTAGGTGAGTCCGAGATACAGATAGGCCACCACCGTGATCGGGACGAACAGATGCTTGGCCAGCGTCAGCGAGGTGAAGAGCACCATCGGGCCGTCGGCCCCGCCGACCATCGCGATCGAGGCGGCCTCCTTCGGCGTGAGCCCGAGCCAGATCGCGATCGGGAAGGTCAGGATCGTGCCGAGCTCGGCCGCCAGCGCGAGAAACATGCTCTCGAACGGGCGCGCGAGCACGTAGCCGACGTCGAGCAGCACGCCGATGCCCATGAAGACCAGGCAGGCGATCAGGCCGTTCGAGAAGGCGAACGTGTAGATCGGCTGCATGAAATCGATCTGCATGAGGTACATCAGATTCTCCGTCTGCTGCACCAGCGGGGCCATGAAGAGCGACCCCTGCACCTTGTCGCCGGCATTCACCGCGCCTTCCGTCACCGCCGAGGCGGTGACCGGATCCAAAAACATGACACCGGCGTTGATCGCCGCCATGCCGAGACCCATGGGGATCATCAGCAGCGGTTCGAGCACGCCTTTTTTGCCCAGGTAGACCAGCAGCACGCCGAGCAGAATCAGCCCGATGCGCGCGCAGATGATGCGCGGCTCGGAATCGACGAGCGTGCTGAACCCCTGGAAGAGTTCGAGCAGATTGGGCATTGGGCCTCCTATTCCAACTGGGTCGGAGAAGCGGGCGGGCTCAGCTCGTCACCTTCTTGGCGCGACGCTCGAGGTTGCGGATCATCTCGCCGATGATCTTGATCACGCCGGCGACGGCGAAGGAGATCGCCACGCCGAGGCCATAAATGGAAACGGTGGTAATGAGGGTGGATTTCATTGTTGGGTCGGAAAAGGATGCGGCTCCCGTCGCGCCGCGCAGCGCGGCCGGAGCGAAGTCGGGCTCGGAGGCGGCGCGCCCCAGCGCGGCGACTCCTCCCGGTGAGGACACGCGCTCAACCGCAGACCACCGGCGGGCTCGACAACCCACCGGAAATGCCCGTCGCCTGCGCGGCCCATCCGTGCACCGAAGCCCCGTCTCCGGTTCCCCGAGGGGAACCGAACGGATCGGTCACGTCCATGGTCCACGATTCGACGCTGCGGTTGCATATGGCGGGCTCGGCAACTGCACGAGGCCTGCCATCGTCGGCGTTGATTTCGAGATCTCCGACCAAGACCGCCTCGGCGGCCCCTTCGGTCGCGAAAATCCCGATTTTCTCCTGCGAAAACGCCCGAAAATCGCCGAGGCCGGTGAGCGCGAAGGCCCCCACGGCGAACATCAGCGAAACTAATTTTACTCCGGGCATCCCATCTTCATCCCTAATTCCACAAGGTGCTGTCAAACACCTTCCGGAGTTTCGCTTGTAACCGGCCTATTCCACCAAGGAACCGACCAAGGTGATCTCCTCACGGTCGTGAAAGAGGTGGCGAACGTGCGCCTGGGCACAATCGCGCAGCGGGCTCTCGCTCGAATGCCGCAGGTGGTCGACCAGTGCCAGCGCATCGGCGTGGCCGAACTTCAAGTTCACGACAAAGTGCCGGCACCAGCGCCCGCGCGTCCACTGCAGGACCAGCTCGAGCACCCGCCGCGGGTCCTCGACCATGTCGCAGAACAGCCAGTCGAAACGCGCGCCGGCCTCCGGTCGAAACCGGAACGCGTCCTCCCGCCGATGTTCGATCAGCGGATGATCCAGCGCCCCGCCTTTGAGCGGACCGTTGTCGATCGCCTCCACCCGCGCCCCGCGCTTGGCCGCGCTGTAGCTCCACCCGCCGGGCGCCGCGCCCAGATCGGCCACGGTCTCGCCCGGCCCCGGCTCGCGCCCGAGCACCACGTACGCCTCCTCGGTCTTCAGATAGGAACGCGAGGGCGCCGCGGAATCGTCGGCCATGCGACGCTGGCCGCCGAGCCAAGCATGCCGCGCGACGAAGAGGCGGCCGAAATCCGCCCCGAAGACGAAAAGCCCGCTCGCCGGACCGGTGCCGCGCGGCAGCTCCGGCGAGGCCAGCTTCGCCACCCGCGAGAGCCGTTTCTTCAATACAAGGCCGAACTCGCTTTCGACCGAGTTGAGCCGGCGCCCGAGTCCGGGCACCTCGATCGGCGCCTGCCACACGCAGGGCCAGGCCCCCTCGATCCGTTCGCCCCGCAACTGCCCCAGGAACCAGTCCGAAACGCTGCCGGCGAGCGCATTCACGCTGCCCCCGGAAATCTCCACCGCGTCCAGCAGCGCCCGATGCGCGAAACACAGTTCGGGGCACGCGGTGCCCGCCGGCGCGGCGGTGCGCACCCAGCCCGCACCGCTCTCGTCGACAGCCCCCAGCTTCAGGCCGGCCAACTCGGCGCCGAGCAACGATTCGAATCCCGACTGGCAGGTGAAGAGCATAGGAAAAAGTTGGAGACGGGCGACGGGGACAGCGGGCCGGCGCGAAGTTCAGCGCGCCTCGTAGCGGCCCGAAGCCTTGGTCAGGAGAACCAGCCGGTCGTCGCCGATCATCGAGACCAGGCGACAGGCCAGGGTGTAGTCGACCGCGCCGTCCGCGAGCACCGCACGCAGACGCTCCAGGGTCGCGGCGTCACGGACAACCAGCTTGGCGTCGACGGTGACGGCCGTGCGCTCGACCAAGGCCATCGGCTTGTCGACGACCGCCTCGCCGTAGGCCACGCCGTCGAGCGTGACCTTGTAGGACGAGTTGGCGAGCGCCAGGGCGACCAGGTTCTCGTTTTGCAGCTGGATCTGGAAGACCACCTCGGAGCCCTCGCCGGTGGAGATTCCGATCAGGCTCACGCCCACCCCGGCAGACTGCACGGTCGTGGAGGTGCAGCCGGTGAAACCGAACCCGAAGACGGAGAGGAGCAGGGCGGGAACCAGGAAGCGCAGAAGTTTCATGCGCGCATCGTGCACGGCCGGCCACAACCGGAGCAAGACCGGCGTCGGAAAAAGCGGCACGCCCCTCAAGCCTGGTCGCGGTAGACCAGGCGCCGTTTCAACAGCCAACGTACGCCGAACAGATCATACAGGCCCCGCCACGCGCGGCCCCAGTTCGTGTATTTCGAGACCCCCTTCGCGCGTTGGCGATGGGTCACCGCCATCTCGAACACCGAAAACCCGGCGCCCCTGAAAAGCGCCGGCATGAACCGGTGCATGCCGTTGAACGCCACCAGCGCCGCCCGCGCCTCGCGCCGGAAGATCTTCATCGGGCAACCGGTGTCGCGGGCGCCGTCGTGCAGCACGGCCTTGCGGATCGCGTTGGCGTACTTCGAGGCCGCCCGTTTGTTCCACGTATCCTCCCGCGTGGCACGGTAGCCGATCACCACGTCGACGCCCTCGCGCCGCAGCGCCGCGACCATCGGGGCGTAGTCGGCCGGATCGGTCTGCCCGTCGCCATCCATCGTGCCCACGATCTCGCCGGTCGCCGCCATGATGCCGCGGAACATCGCGGCGCTCTGGCCCATGTTCCGGGGCAGCTGCAGCCCGCGCACCCCGGAGACCGCGCAAATCTTCGCCCAAGTGCCGTCGCCGCTGCCGTCATCGACCGCGATCAGTTCCGCGTCGGGCTGGGCCCGGCGGACTTCGGCCAAGACGGCCGCGACGTTCTCCTCCTCGTTGAAGAACGGAATGACGATGGACAACTCCGGCACTGTGCTCATTTCGCGACTTTGGAGCCGGTCGAAACCTTGGCGAGTCGCAACCTTCGCGGCGCTCGCTCAATAGTGGGGCGGGCGTTCGTCCGCCGGCATCGGGGCACCTCCGCCCTGCTCCACCCGCTCGCCCACCAGGCGCAGCCGGGCCTCGATGCGGTCGAGCCTGTCCGCCATCTCGAGCATGGCCCGATCCTGTTCCCCGACGTGTTTCTCGAGAAACGCATAGCGCACTTCCAGGTCGGCGAGGCGTTCGGCCAAATTGTCTGCCATGGCCAAGGTATCTGACAACGCCCCTGCCCGGAGCAATCCCGCACTGGCCCGCACGGCGATTCAGACGTCGAGCGCCGAGGCCAACGCCGCCGGTTGCGAGATCGGCGCCATGCAGACACCCGCGCGACACAGGTAGGCGGTCGGCCGGTCGGTCTCGATCGGAACCGACCGCACCCATTCGAGATGCTGGCCGAACCAGCTGCGCTCGGCCTCGCCGTCGATCCAGAGGATCACCCGCGCGGGGTCGAGCCGGCGGTGCAACACGGCGACGAGCCGCTCCATCGCCGGGTCGTTCCGCCGCCCCACCAGGAGGATCTGCCGCACCGGCCGCGCCGCGAAATCGGCCGCCGCCAGCAATTGCGGCAGCGCCCACGGAGCGTCCTGCCAAAATGGACGCAACGCCTCCACCACCCCCTCCCCACGGCGCCGCCATTCGTCGCGGCCGAGCAGCGCCGACAGGCGGAAGAGGTTGAGCGCGGCCACCGAGCCGGCGGCCGGTTCGGCACCGTCGTGGGAATCCTTGAGCCGCACGATCACCGACGGATCGTCCGCCGCGTTGCCCCAGTAGCCGCCGCCCTCGGAATCGTGGAACCGCGCGTCCATCTGCGCCTGCAGCTCCACGGCCCGCTGCAGCCAGCGGATGCTCGCACCCGCCTCGTAGAGATCCAGGAACGCCGCCACCACCGCCGCGTAGTCCTCGGCGAAACCCGCCGGCCCGTTCCGGTCCGCACACCAGCTCCGGTGCAGCACGCCGGTCTCCGCGTCGCGCACCCGCGTCCATAGAAAACGGGCCGCCCGGATTCCGTCGTCGAGCCACTTGCGCTCGCCGGTCACCTGCCGGGCCCGTGCCAGCGCGGAGATCGTCAGACCGTTCCACGCCGTCACTATTTTTTCATCACGACCGGGGCGGGGCCGGCATTGCCGCACCGTGAACAACCGCTGGCGCGCGGCGGCGGCGGCGGGCGACTCCACGGCGGCGTGCCCGGGCTCCCGGCGCAGGATGTTGAGGTCGCGAAACTCGCCCTGCGGATCGCCGGCCGGCGGCACGTTGCCCCCGCGCCGCACCGAAAACAGCGCCGCCGTCTCGTCCGCCGCTTCGCCACAGACCGCCGCGAACTCGGCGTGGCTCCAGACATAGAACGCGCCCTCCCCGTGCTCGCCCGGCCGGTCCGGCCGGTCCGAGTCGGCATCTTCGGCCGCGTAGTACCCGCCCTCCGGCGCGCCGAGATCGCGCCCGATGTAGGCCAGCGTATCCAGAGCAACGGACTTCAGTTCCGCCTGCCCGGTCGCCACCCAGGCGTCGAGGTAGGCCACGACCAGCTGGGCCTGGTCGTAGAGCATCTTCTCGAAATGCGGCACGCACCACGCCGCGTCGACCGAGTAGCGGTGGAAACCGCCGCCGATCTGGTCGCGCACGCCGCCGCGGGCCATCGCCTCCAGCGTGTGGGCGACCGGCGGCAACAGGCCCGCCCCCGGCGCCCCCGCGTGCACCTGCAGCAGCAGGCGCAGCACGGCGGGCCGCGGGAACTTCGGCGCCGTGCCGAACCCGCCGTGCACCCCGTCGTACTCGCGTCTGAAATACTCGACGCAGCGCGCCAGCGCATCCGCGGCGGTGCCGTCGGCCCCGCCCGCCGCGGCCCGGGCGCCGAGCAGGGCCACCGCCTGCGCGGCGGCCGCGTTCACCTGCTCCCGCCGCTCCTGCCAGAGGCGGGCCAGCTCGGCCAGCACCGAGGCGAAGCCGGGGCGTCCCCACCGGTCCTCGGGCGGGAAATACGTGGCGCCGAAGAACGGCCCCAGCTCCGGGGTGAGCCAGACGCTCAGCGGCCAGCCACCCTGTCCGGTCGCCGACTGGACGTATGCCATGTGCACCCGATCCACGTCGGGCCGTTCCTCGCGGTCGACCTTCACCGGCACGAAATGCGCGTTGAGCAGTGCCGCCACCGCGGGATTCTCGAAGGACTCGCGCGCCATCACGTGGCACCAGTGGCAGGTCGAATAGCCGATCGACAGGAAGATGGGCCGGTCGAGCGCCCGCGCCCGTGCGAAAGCCTCCTCGCCCCAGGGAAACCAGTCCACCGGGTTGGCGGCATGTTGGCGGAGGTACAGGGAGGTTTCCCGGGCCAGTCGATTGCCATGGGACGCCGCGCGAGTTTGCATTCGCGGCAAAGAAGCGAGCGCCCCACCGATCACAACCCCAACGCGGCGACCGACCGGAGGATACAAGAAAGGCGGGCACTCGGCCCGCCTTGGAATAACCCGAAGTTGTGGGCGCGCCCTACTTTTTGCCGAACTTGAAGAGGCTCTTGGCGCTCTTCTGCTCGCCGCCCGCGGTCGCGGCTTCGCCGTCGGCGAGTTGGGCGAGCATGTCCTGGAACTTCTTCTGGTCGACGTCGAGCTTGGCCGCCTGCGCGCGGATCCGTTCCTCCTGCTGTTTGAGCATCCGACCCTGCTCCTGCAGCGCGAGCATCTCGTTTTCGAAGTTCTTGCGTTCGGACTCGAGCGCGGCGGTGGCCTTGTTGAGCTGTTCCCAACCGGCACGCACTTTCTCCTCGCCCGCTGCGGCGGCGGCCGGGGCGGCGGCGGCGCGCTTCTGCAGCGTCACCTTCTCCGCCTCGAGCTGGGCCTGCTGCTTGCGAAGGCGTTCCTCGTAGCCCTTGAGATTCGACTCCTGGATCTGCCAGGACTCGATGTCCTGCAGCAGTTCCTGGCGCTCGCGTTCCACCTGCTCGGCGTTTTCGCGAAGCTTGAGCTGCTCGGACTCGAACACCCGGCGCTCCTCCTTGAGGCGGGCCTCCTGCATCTGGATCTGGGCCTTGAGACCCTCGAGCTGCTTGAGCTCGTCGGGCGAAGCCGAAGCGGTCGACGGCTTGCTGCGCTCGGCCTCGAGTTCGGCCTTCGCGGCGGCCAAGGCCTTGCGTTCGGATTCGAGCGCGGCGCGGAGCTCCATCTCGTTCGCCTCCAACCCGGCCTTCGAATCCTCGAGGTCGCGGGCTTGGCGCGCGAGGGCTTCCTTCTCCTCCTTGAGGGTTGCGATCTCGCGGTCGAACTGGGCGCGTTTCGCCGCCGAGTCGCCCATCGCGATCAGCCCGGAACCGAGTTCCGAACGTTCCCGGTCGAGCGCCGCGGTACGGGCGGAGAGCTCGGCCGCCTGCGCCTCCAGATCGGCACGTTGGTCCGCCAAGGTCGTCTCCAACTGGGAAAGCTCCTCGCGCTGGCGACGCAGCATCGACGCCTGCTGTTCCTGCGCGGACTGCTGGTCGGCGAGCGAACGGCGGAGACTTTCGACCTTGATGGTCTCGCTGCGAAGCTTCGTCTGCGCGGCCTGCACGTCGCCGCGTTCCTGCTCGATGAGCTGGCGCTCCTCCTCGATCTGCTTGAAGAGCTGCTCGCGCTCGTCGGCCAGACCGGCGCGCTCCTTCTCCAGCAGCGCCTCCAGCTGTGAAATACGGGCCTTCTCGTTGCGGGCGGCCGTCTCGAAGGATTTCAGGCGGTTGGCACGTTCCTCGAGCGAGGCCTGCTGCGAGGCGAGCTGTTCGGATTCGCGGCGTACCTTGGCGGCCTCCTCCTCGAGACCGGCGAGCTGCTGTTCCTGCACCTCCAGCTCGGCCAGTTTCGCCTCGAGCTCGGAACGCTGTTTCTGGATGCGGGCCGACTCCTCCTTGGCTCCATTGCGCTCCTTTTCGAGGGCGGCCTGGGCGGCGGCCTGTTCGGCCTCGAACTGGGCGCGGGCCTGTTCAAAATCGCGTTTCGACTGCTCGAGGGCGGCGAGCTTCTGGGCTTCTCCGGCGATCCTCGCGGACTCCGCCTCGATCTCGGCCTCGCGTTTCTGGAGTTCGACTTTCGCGGCCTCGATCTCGGCGCCCTCCTGGGCGAATTTCGCCCGGTCGGCGGCGAGCTTGGCGTTGGCCTGTTCGAAATCCTTCTGCTGCTCGACCAGCTTGGCCTTGCGGGCCGCCAGATCGGCCGCCTCGGTGTTCGCCACCTCGGCCGCGGCCTTCAGGTCGGCCTGTTCCTTCGAGAGCTTGGCCTGGGTCTCCTTGAGCTGGGTCTGCTCCGCTTCCAGCGCGGCTTCGGAAGCGGCCAACTGGTTGGCGCGCTGCGAGGCCTTCTTGGCTTCCTCGGCGAGCTTGGCCTCGTTTTCCCGCAGTGCCTTCTCCTGATTCTGCAGCTCCTCGAGCTTGCGTTTGGCCTGCGCCACCAGCGCCATCTCCTCGGCGATCTTGGTCTCGCGATCGGACAACTCGACTTCGCGCAACGCCAGCGCCGACTTGTCCTGCTTGAGCTTCGCGTCGGCGTTCTTGATCTCGCCGAAACGAGTCTGTTCCTGGACCAGGCGCTCCTCGGCCGCCTTGAGTTTCTCCTCGCGTTGGGTCAGCGCCTCGGAGGCCGTTTCCAACTGTTCCTTGAGAACCTTGAGTTCCTCGAGCTTGGCGATCTCCGCCTCGACCCGCTGCCGTTCGGCGGCGAGTTCGCTCTTGGTCTTGGACAAGGAGGCTTTCTCCGCCTCGATCGCGGCACCGGTGGCCTCGAGCTCGGCCTCCCGTTTGGCCAACGCGGCTTTGCCCTGTTCGAGGAATTTGGTCTGCTGCTCGACGGCGGCCTGATCCGCGGCGAGGGCCGCGGCCTGCTCGGCCTGTTCGGCCTCCTGGGCCTGCAATTGGGCGAGCTGCGCCTTCAGCAGATCCTGCTGGCGCGCCATACCCTGCCGTTCGCCATCGAGCTGCCCCTGCAGGCGGGCGAGATCCTTCTGTTTCTCGGCCAGGCCGGCGGCGTCTGCCTCCAGTTTCTCGGCACGGGCGCGCACTTGGGCCTGTTCCTCGCGCAGACCGGCGACCTCGCGCCGGGCGTTCTCGATCTCGGCCTGCTCGATCGCCACCGCCTCCGCGGATTCCGCGAGCTGCTTGTCGCGGCGATCGAGTTCCGCCTCGCGGGCCTTCAGGCGTTCGAGGCGGGTGAGCTTGAGGTCGAGTTCGGTGCGTTCGGCCCGGAGAGCCCTCTCCTTCTCGCCGAGCGTGGTCTCGGTCAGGCGGATACCCTCGCGCTCCTCCTCGAGCTGGATCCGCTCGTCCTCGAGCTGCTGGCGCTCGGCGGACAACTGGCGGCGTTTCTCCTCGAAACCCTTGGAGTTGGCCGCGAGGGCGGACTCCTGCTCCTTGAGCCGGGAGGTGGCGGAGGCGAGTTCGGCGCGGGATTTCTCCACCTGCGCCCGTTCGGCGATCACCATCTCCGCCTCGGCCTGCAGATCGGCGAGCTGCTGGCGTTCCGCCGCAAGGGCCTGCTCGCGCTTGGCGAGCTCGGCCGCCACCTCGTCGAGCTGTTTCTGCCGCTCGAGCTTGGCGGTGAGGTCCGACTTCAGGCGGGAAGCCTCGGCGTTGGCCTTCTCGGCCGCCGCCTTGAGGGCGGAGACCTCCTCGCGATCGGCGGCGAGCTTGGCTTCGGCCTGTTTCGCGGCGGCCAGCTCGGCCTCCGCTTGGTGGAGACGCTCCTCGATCTGCGAGGCGCGTTCCAGAAGCGTGGCCTTGTCGGCCGCCGAATCCTGCTGGTGCTTGCCGCGGGCCTTCTCCAATTCGGCCTGCTGTTTGACCAACGCTGATTTTTCCTGGTCGAGTCCGGCCTTTTCCGCCTCGAAAAGTGCGATCTGCTGCTGGGCCTGCTGCGCTTCCGCCTGGATCTTTTGCAGTTGCGCGCGCGCCGCGGCCATCTCGGCCTCCACCTTCTGCGCTTGATCGCGCGAGGCCTGGAGCGCCGCGACTTCGCTCTCGAGCGTCTCGCGCTCGACACGAAGATTCTCGGTCGCGGCCGCCAAGTCGCCCTGCTCCTTGGCGAGTTTGGCGATGTCGTCCTTCAACGCCCCGAGCTGCTGCGGCACCGCCGACCCCTTGCCGCCGACCGACGGAAGGCCCTCGATGTCGCCGAGCGCATCGGCCGCCATCTGCTGGCCGGGGTGCAACAACGCATACGCCCGCTCCGCGATCGATTTGAAATCCTCGGGCTGGTTGAAAACATCCGCCACGCCCAGACGGATGGCCTGGATGATGGCCGGGAGAGCCATATCCTTGGCCATCAGGAACACGGGAAGCGTCGGCTGCTCGCCGCGGATGGCGACGAGCATGTCGGCATCCGGTGCGCGCAGGGCCTGCTCGACCAGGGCGAGGTCGAACAACTCATGCTTGGCCAATTCGACCGCCTCGGCCGCCTTCGCGGTCGCACGAATGTCGAAACCCGCATCGGCGAGAAGCAGCGTCAAAGTGCGCTTCGCCTTCGGGTTGCTGTGGGCGATCAGAATTTTCTTGGTCAAGGCAGGGAAAGGGGGTGGGTGGGGAGGAGGTAAACGGCGCGGCCTGCACAAGACAAGCGGGGTTTTCCCAACCTGCCACCCGAAACGAAGATTCCAAGGCGACACGACCCATCGGCAATTCGCCTCAGAAAACCGCCTGCGAAAACGCACGCCACCGGACGCCCTCCCCATGTTGACACTGTCTTTACATCCCGAACTGCGGACAGCCCCCAAGCGCGGCACCGATCGGACCCGGTGACCCCGGCCGACCGCCTCCCCCTCGGCCGGGTGCACGCCCCCTGCACGCCCACCGCGCCGGCCGCTCGGCGTGTCACGCCCGGAACAGCACCGACTCGCGTTTGAACAACGCCACCGCCGCGGCGATCGCCGCGGCGGCATACACCGCCGTGGAGCCGAAGATCAGCGCCAGGTAGCCCCAGTGCCAGACCCCGGAGAGCATCTCCTTGCAGGCGAGGCTCACGTTGAGGATCGGCACGCACGCCAATCCCACGTTCAGCTCCACGCCGGGCAGCATCCCCATCATCGCCGGCAGGACGATCACCACGACCATCGGCGACACGTAGGTCTGCGCCTCCTTGTGCGAACGGGCGAACAACGCCACCGCCAGCAGCACCGCCGAGAAGAGCACCGCCACCGGTAGCACCATCACGAACACACCCACGGCGCCGAACGGATCGAGGGAGAGCGCGAGACCGCCGGCACCGCCCCCCCCTCCGCCGCCCCCCGCCAACAGCGTGCCGCCGAGCAGCAGGCAGGCGCCCATCGACAGCATCGTGCAGAACATCGTGGCCAGCGAGGCCGCGAGCACGGTCAGGAACTTGCCGAGCACCAGCGCCGTGCGGTCGACCGGGCTGCACAGCAGCGTCTCGATCGTGCCGCGCTCCTTCTCGCCCGCGGTGAGATCGATCGCCGGATACATCGCGCCGGTGAAGCAGAGCAGCACGATCACGTAGGGCACGATGCCGCCGAGCAGGTTGCCGCCGACCTTCTCCGGCGGGGCGGCGTTCTCCCGCGCGATCGTGAACGGCTCCACCAACCCGGCCGGCAGCCCGCGCGCCGCGAGCCGCTCCCGCACCGTGCGCTCGCGCAGGTCGCGGAAGAACCGGTCCAGCTCCCCGAGCGCGATGCCGCTGCGCAGCTCGCCCTGGTAGTGGTGGATCGTCACCTGCGCCGGGCGCCCCTCCGCCAGCGCGCCGGCGAAGCCGTCCGGCAGCTCGACCGCCGCCCGTATCCGCTTGTCGGCGATGAGCTGGCGGAAATCCCCCCCGGAGGGGAGCACGCGCAGCCGCGGCGACGCGCGCAGCGCGGCCAGCACATCCGGCGAGTCGGCGCCGCCGAGCACCACGATCGGCGCGGCCTCCTCCTGCGCCTTGCGCACGACCTTCGCGCTCACCACGCCGGCCGCCAGCAGCAACGCCGGCATCACCAGCGTCGGCACCACGAACATCGACACGACCGCGCGACGGTCGCGGAGCGCGTCGCGCACCTCCTTGGCAAATACTGTCCAGACGCCCGACCAGAACATGATGTGGTTCCTCCTTCTATTCGGCACCGCGCTCCGGCTCCCCGCCGACCGCGCGCACGAAGATTTCCTCCAGATCCCGCTCGCCGTGACGTTCCCGCAGCTCGTCGAGCGAGCCTTCGGCCACGAGCCGCCCCTGATGGATGATCCCGACGGTGTCGCAGAGCTTCTCCGCCTCCGCCATCACGTGGGTCGAATAGACCACCGTCCTTCCCTTTTCGCGACACGCGCGCACGAAGCGCACGATCGCGCGGGCCGCCATCACATCCAGCCCGAGGGTGGGCTCGTCGAAGATCATCACGTCGGGCTCGTGCACCAGCGTGCGCGCGATCGAGGTGCGCTGCTTCATGCCGGTCGAGAGCTTGTCGCAGCGGCGGTCGAGGAAGTCGTGCAGGTCGAGCTCGTCGGCCAGCCCGGCGATCCGGCCCTCGAGCACGGCGCCCGACAGGCCGTGGAGCCGACCGAAATACCGGATCATCTCGCGCGCGGTGAGGCGCCCGTACAGCGCGGTGCTGGCCGCGAGGAAACCCACCCGCGGGCGCACCGCCTCCGGCTCGCGCGCCACGTCGTGCCCGCAGATGCGGGCGACGCCCGCGGTCGGCTTCAGCAGCGTGGCGAGCAGGCGCAACGCCGTGGTCTTGCCAGCCCCGTTGGCCCCGAGCAGGCCGTAGATCCGGCCCGGCTCCGCGCGGAAGCTCAGGCCGTCGACCGCGCGGATCTCGCCGCGGCGGCGGTCGCGGAACACCTTGGTCAATCCTTCGGCTTCGATCATCGGATACGCATGGTCAGAGGCTCAGTTTTTCCCGGAAGGCCTGGGCCTGCCGGCGGGAGAGTTCGACCCGCGGGCCGTCCTTCATGTGGACGAGCAACCCGCCGCTGAACCACGGCTCGATCTTGCCGATCCACGAGAGGTTGACGACCTGGCGACGGTTCGCCCGGAAGAACATGCGCTCGTCGAGCCGCTCCTCCATGGCGTTGAGCGAACGGAACAGCAGCGGCTGCGCGCCGTCGAAGTGCACCCGCGTGTAGTTGCCCTCGCTCTCCAGCAGGCGGATCGTGCGCACCTCGACGAACCAGCACTGGTCGCCCTGCCGCACGAACACCTTGTCGTGCGCCTCCAGCCGCCCCGGCCGGACCGCCCGCTCGTCGCACGAATCCGGCGACGCCGGGGCCCCCGCCAGCTTGCCCAGCGCGGCGGCGAGACGCTGCGGGTCGACCGGCTTGAGCAGATAGTCGAGCGCGTTGAACTCGAACGCCTTCACCGCGAACTCGTCGTAGGCGGTCGCAAAGATCACGTGCGGAACCGGGGGTTCCAGCGAGTCGAGCAGCTCGAAACCGTCGGCGCCGGGCATCTGCACATCCAGGAAGATCAGGTCGGGCCGCAGGCCCGCGATCGCCCCGCGCGCCGCCTCCACATCCGCGGCCTCGCCCACCACCTCCACCTCCGGATGGGCGGCGAGCAAGCGCCGGAGTTCGGAACGGGCGAGACGTTCGTCGTCGATGATCAAGGTCTTCATGGCACGGAGCAAAGGTGGCGCGGCGCCGGGATCTTCGGCTCGCAGGTGGGCAGTTCGACGGTGGCGACGACCAGGCCGGGCGAAGCCTCGGTCAACGAGAGCCGAGCCCGGTCGCCGAAGAGCAGGCGCAGCCGGTCGGCGGCGTTGCGCAGGCCCACCCCGGTCGAGCCGCCAGGCAGCGCAAGAGTGCCCGGATTGGTGACCTGCAGGAGCATCCGCCCGTCCACGCAACGCGCCACGATGCCGATCTCCCCGCCTTCGCGCCGCGGGGCGATGCCGTACTTCACCGCGTTTTCGACCAGGGTCTGCAACAGCATCGGCGGCACCGGCACCGCCACCACCTCCGGCGCCACCTCCGTGCGCACACGGAGCCGGTCCTCGTGGCGCACCTGCTCGAGCGCGAGGTAGTCCTCCACGACCCGCAGCTCGTCCTGCAGCGCCACCGTCTCGAGCTGGCCCGCCTTGAGCGAATAGCGCAGCAGATTCGCCAGCCGGGTGACGGCGTCGCGCGCCTGGGCCGGATTCTCCTCGATGAGCGCCCGCAGCGAGTTGAGCGCATTGAAGATGAAATGCGGGTTCACCTGGGACTTGAGCGCCCGCAGCTCCGCCTCCTTCACGGTGCTCTGCAGGCGCCAGCGCTCGATCTCCGAGCCGCGATAGCGCTCGAACAGATGGTATCCAAAGTAGAGTGCCGACCACATGAACATCACCACCGCGCCGTTGACCACGCTGACCAGCGCGAGGGTGGCGCGGCTGATCGGCAGCGCCTGGCCGTCGGTGCCCTCGATGAGCTGCTGCAACGGCCAGATCAGACCGATCCAGACCACGGCAAGCGCGAGCGACGCCGCGAAGACCCGGGGCAGCAGCGCCCACCAGGGCAGCTGCACCCATCGGCGCCGGTGGATCAGCCAGCGGTAGCCATGCGTCAGCAAAAGCCCAAGACAGCCGACCACCGAATTGACCACGAGGTCGCGCAGGCTCGGGGCCCGGCTGATCACCTCGCCGCCCACCGAGACCTCGCCCACCGCGAAGAGCAGGCCGGTGTTGACCGCAACCCACAGGCCCCAGCCCACCGCCTGGCCGGCGACGTAGAGCCTCCTGCGGCGCGCAGGCGTGCGTTCCAGCGGATCAGGGGTGGGCTCGACCATGGCGCCACCGTAGCGGCGCCCGCCCGGCCAATGCCAACGTTTTGTGTGGGCGGCGCCACCCGCGGATGAACGGCGACACCGCGCCCGCCGCGCTTGTGCCCGGCCCCCTCCCCTGTTTGCCTGCACGTCCATGACCGCCGCCGAACTCGCCGCCACCCTCGACTCGACCAACCTCCGTCTCGACGCCACCGAACGCGACCTCGCCGCCCTCTGCACGGAAGCCGCCGCCGAACGTTTCGCCTGCGTCATGATCTACCCGGCCAGCATCGCGTTCGCCGCTCGCCAACTGGCCGGCACCGGCATCCGCATCGGCACCGTCGTCGGTTTTCCGAGCGGGCGTTTTTCGACCGCGGCCAAACGCGCCGAGATCGACGCCGCCCGTCACGCCGGCGCCCACGAGGTGGACATCGTGATGAACTATCCCGCCCTGCGCGAAGGCCGCCCCCAGGAGGCGGCCGACGAGATCGCCACCCTCACCGCCCACGCCCACAGTCTCGGCCTGCTCGTCAAGGTGATCGTCGAGACTTGTTACCTCGACGCCGCTCAGCGCCGCCACTCGTTGAGCCTCTGCGAGGCCGCCGGCGCCGACTTCATCAAGACCTCGACCGGTTTCGGCTCGGCCGGCGCCGAACCCGAGCACCTCCGCGAATGGGCTGCACTGCGCACCGGGCCGATCCGCCTGAAGGCGAGCGGCGGCATCAAGAACCTCGCCCATGCCCTCGCCATGCTCGACGCCGGTGCGGCCCGACTGGGTACATCCGGCGCGGGCGCGATCCTCGCAGAATTCCGCGGCGCCTCGCCCGCGACGTCGGCCGGCGGGTATTGAAGCGGCCAGGCCACGGGCGCACCGGTGAAAATTCCGTCAAAGACGGCGCCATGATCGTTCAACCCCGAACGAACGCTTCGCATCGGCGCGCTCCGCCTTTAGTAGAGTCGGAGCAATCCCGCTTCTTTTCATGCCCGCCGACCCTCCCCCACAACGGCAACCGCTCCGGCTGGTGCTCCCCACCCGATCGACCGTTCCCTCCACCCTCAACGCCCCCCCGACCCAGCCTTCCGTGAACGCCACCCGAAGCATCCGCGATCTCGCCGGCCGCCACGCCATCTGGCGTCAGCCGAGCCAATTGCGCCAGGAATACGAGATGGTCGTCGGCGAAGAGATCGTGGCCACCCTGCGCTGGCGCAAGAACGTCGGCACCAACGCGGTCGCGCGCTCGCCCGACGGCACCTGGTCGTTCAAGGCCGCCGGCTTCCTCAACCCGCGCGTGACGATCCGCCTGCCCAACTCCGACTACGATTTCGCCACGTTCCGCCCCCGCAACACCGGCGAGGGCGTGCTCGAGGCGATGGCCGACCAGCGCTTCGACTGGCGCTGCATCAGCTTCTGGCACAACCAGTGGGCGTTCTTCGACTCCGAGGGCGACCGGCTTCTGACCATCAAGCCCGACCTCGGCGGCCTCAAGCTCGGCGCACAGGTCGGCATCGAGCTCAAGGCCTCTGCGCATCAGGAAATCGGCTACCTCGCCGTGCTCGGGTGGTACCTGCTCGTCCTCATGGCCGAGGATGCCGTCGTGGGCCAGCCGGGCCCGATGTGAGCCCGCCCGCAACCCGACCCGCCGCGCCCGCCGGATTTCCGGCGGGCATTTCGTTTCCGATCTCCGGCTACGCACCGGCCGCGCCGTGCACCACGCCCACCGCGGCCCGCCAGCGGTCAAGCACGGCCATGTTGCCCAGGGTGTCGCCATGGCTCATCGCCGGCACCTCCCGCTGCCCGGCCCGCACCGCCGCCGCAAACGCCTCCGCCTCGTAGACGTAGAGCCCCTTCGGCGCGTCCACCGGCACCTCCCGCTCCGTGCCGTCCCCGGTGCGCAGCCGCAGGCTCGCCATGCCCTGCGGGCCGCCCGCAAACCACGGCTCGCGCACGAGGATCGAACCGGCCGAACCGTGCACGCGCACGACGTTCTCCATCGCCAGCGACACGCCGCACGAGACCTGCGCGACGATCCCCGCCTCGAACCCCAGCGTCGCCGCCGCGTGGAGATCCGTGCCCTCGACGGGATGCAACCGCCCCGCCCCAGCCAACGACAACGGCTCCGCAAACGCCCGCCCCAGCGCCGCCCCCGCGAGCAGCCGCGCCATCGACACCGGATACCCGCCGACATCGAGGATGCCCCCGCCCCCCAGCGCCTTCGCGAAGAGGCGATGCCCCGGCATGAAATCGCAATGGAACCCGAAGCTCGCCTCCACCAGCCCGAGCTGACCGATCGCCCCCTCGCGCACCAGCGCGGCCAGTTTCGCCGTCTGCGGATGGCACCGGTACATGAACGCCTCCATCAACGTCACCCCCGCCTCCCGGGCCGCCGCCACCACCCGCCCGCTGTCGCCAAGATTCAACGTCAACGGCTTCTCGCACAGCACATGCTTGCCCGCGCGGGCCGCCGCGATCGCCCCCTCGGCATGCGCGGGGTGCGGCGTGGCGATGTACACCGCTTCGACCTCGGGGTCGGCGAGCAGGTCCTCATGACGGCCGTGCGCACGCCCCACCCCGAATTCTTCCGCGAAACGCCGGGCCGACTCCGCCCCACGGCTGCCCACCGCCACGAGCCGACCGGAGTCGGTTTCCCGCAACGCGGCGGCGAACTTGTGCGCGATCGATCCGGTGCCGACGATTCCCCAACGAAGCGGTGCGTTGTCCATGCCGCCCAGCACACGCCGCCCCGCAGCGCCCCGCAAGCCCGGGCTCGCCACCACCCCGCCGATCCCTTTCGCTCCCCGCCGATGCTCCCCGCCGCCGAGATCAAACGCCTCCAACGCCTGCGCGACGACGAAAAGCTCCGCCGCAAGGAGGGCGTCTTCATCGTCGAGGGCGACAAGGCCGTGCGCGAGTTCGTCGACTTCGGCCGCTTCTCGGGCGAGCTCTACGTCACCCCCGACTGGGCCGGCTGGCAACGCGACGCCACCGCCCACGAGCACCCGTACAACTTCCACGAGGCCACCGAAGCCGAGATGGCCCGCATCAGCCACCTGCCCTCGCCCTCCTCGATCCTCGCCGTGCTCGCCCGGCCGACGCCGCCCCCGCTCGACCTCGCGCAACTGGCGATCGGATACACCCTCGCGCTCGACACCGTGCAGGACCCGGGCAACGTCGGCACCATCCTGCGCATCGCCGACTGGTACGGCTTCGAGCGCGTGCTGCTCGGCGAGGGCTGCGCCGACCCGTATTCACAGAAAGTGGTCAACGCGAGCAAGGGCTCGCTCGCCCGCGCCGAGATCCACCGCGTCGACCTGCCCGCCACGCTCGCCGCCGCCGGCGTGCCCGTGCTCGGCTGCGATCTCGACGGCGCCGACATCCACACGCTCGCCGCCCCCGCGGCCGCGATCGTCGTGGTCGGCAGCGAAGGCCGCGGGCTCTCGCCGGCCGTGCACGCCGCGCTCACCCAGCGGGTGACCATCCCCGCCTACGGCCGCGCCGAGTCGCTCAACGCCGCCGTCGCCGCCGCCATCGTCTGCGACAATCTGCGGCGCCTCACCGGCCGGCCGTGAGCTCGTCGTAGGCCACGCCGAGGTCGGCGGGCAGGCGGCTCCTGCCTCCCGTCGGCGCATGATCGGGAAACCCGGGCAACACCTCGAGCCGCACGGTCTCCTCGCGCGATTTCCCGGCGGCGATCTCGCGCTGCGCATGGTCGAGCAGCGCCGAGAGGAAATCGCGCATCGTGCCCAGATCGGCCGCCGAGCCCGACACCCCGAAGCGCTCGCTGCCATGACCGAAGACGTAGAGCGCGTCCGCCGGATAGGTCCGCGCCATTGTCTCCAGGATTTCGATCCAACCCGCGATGCTCGCCCCGCCGGCCCGGTCGATCACCGGATAGAGCCGGTTGAACACCAGGTCCCCGACGTGCACCACGTTCGCCTTCTCGAAATGGATCGCGATGTCGCCCTTCGTGTGCGCCGGGCCGAAATGCCGCGCCGTCACCACCTCGCTGCCGAAATCGCGCCGCCACTGGTCGGTGAACGTCGTGTCCGCCACGACCTCGCCCTCCGGCGCCTTCGAGCGACCGCGCTGGAGCGCTGGCACGTTCGCGTGCGCCACGATCGAGCCGGCGATCGGCCGAAACACGCCATTGCCTGCCGTGTGATCGCCGTGGTGATGCGTGTTGATCAAGTGATCGAAACGCCGCCCCGCGCGCCCGGGCAGCCCGTCGACGAACTGCCGCGCCGTGTCCGGAAATTGGGCATCGACGGCCAGCAGAGCATCCGCATTCGCCAGCCACCCGATCGTGCCGCCCCGGCCCGTGGCGTAGCCGACCCCGCCGCGCAGCGGCACGAACGCCACACGGGGCGGCGCTGCCGTGGAAGCGCCCGTGGCCGCAGTTGCAGCCGGCGCCTGCGCCGCCAGTCGGCTCCCCCCAAGAAGACCGGCCGCCAGCGCGACCGTCGAATGCTGCAAAAAGGAACGTCGATCCATGCGCCGGAATTATCCGGTCGCCGCCAATCGGCAACCACCCGCACAAGAACCGCGGCCCACGAGCCTACAAACTCCCGTCTCCGTTCCACGGGTGCGGGGACCGGTTCTTGTTGAGCCGCGCGCCCGAAGCCGCAGCATCGCCGACGTTCTCCGCCTCGGCCGCGCCTGCGGCGCCAACCTCGATCGCCGTCTTCTTACCCATGAAAAAGTTCCTCTTCGTCGTCGTGTTCCTCGCCCTCGTCGGTCTCGGCATCTGGAAATGGTGGGACCGGCTCGACCCGAACAAGGCCGCGCCCACGGCTGCGTCCGCCGGCTCGACCGCGGCCGTCGCCCGCGGCAGCGCCACCGACCTCGCCAAGCTCGACGGCCGCATCGAGGCCGCGACCGAGGTGCCCGCGCTCGCCCCGGCCGCGCTCTATCCGATGAAGGACAATACCTTCGACCTCGAGCTCTCCGAGTACGCCGGCTACGCGGGCCTCATCGCCGCCAACGGCGGCCTCGAGCCGTCCGAGAACTCCTACTTCTTCAAGAAACACGGCTTCAAGGTCCGCATCACGATCAGCGAGGAGGAGAGCTGGGACGCCCTCAACGCCGGCCGTATCGGAGGTTCCGCCACAACGGTCGACGTCCTCGCCGTCTACGCGAAGACACTGCAGGCCGTCGTGCCCGCGCAGATCGGCTTCTCGCGCGGTTCCGACGCCCTCCTCGTCACCGCCGACATCAAGCGCATCAACCAGCTCAAGGGCCGGGTCGTCATCGCCGCGCAGTTCACCGAGGCCGACTTCTTCATCCGCTACCTCGCGCAGGAGGCGGGCCTCGAGTGCGTCGCCCTCGCCGACGGCCAACGCCCCGATCCGGAACGCATCAACCTCGTCTACGCCGAGACCGCCTTCGAGGCCGGCGATGTCTTCGCTGCCGCGGTCGAATCGGGCAAATCGCCGCTCGCGGGCGCCGTCGTCTGGGGTTCGAAGATTCAGGACGTGCTCCAGCGCACCGCCGGCAAGACCGCCGCGCTCGCCACCAACCGCAATCTGCTCGTCGTCGCCGACATCCTGCTCGTGAACAAACCCTTCGCGCAGGCCAACCCGAAGGTCGTCGCCGGCCTCGCCGACGGCCTGCTCCACGGCAACGACCTCGTGCGCACCAACCCCGAGGCACAGCTCGACCTCGTCGCGAAGGCCTTCAAGTGGACGCGCGACCAGGCCCGCGCCGAGCTCGCGACGATCCATTTCAGCAACTGGCCCGAGAACCAGGCGTTCTTCTCCGGTGCGATCGACGCCGCGGGCAGCTACCCCGGCATCTACCAGTCCGCGATTTTCGCCTACGGCGCGTTCGCCAGCCACTCCGTGCCCGCCGAGCGTTTCCTCGACCTCAAGCTCGACGAGCTCGCCGCCGCCTATGCCGCGCAGAAGATGGAAATCCAGCCCATCCGCGCCGCCACGGCCTCGTCGCTCGAGCAGAATCCGCTACTCACGCGCAACATCCGCTTCTTCTTCGCGCCCAACTCCTCGACCCTCGAGTCCAACCCCGACAACGACAAGAACTACGGCTCCATCAAGCAGCTCCTCCAGGTCAGCCCCGGCTCGACGATCCTGCTCCGCGGCCATGTCGACAACGGGATGATCGAAGAATTCCGTAAACAGGGAGGCGACGCCTTCGTCCGCCAGATGGCGCTCAAGGCGATGCAACTCAGCAAGGACCGCGCAGACTCCGTGCGCGTCGAAATGGTGAAACGTTACCAGCTCGACCCGAAGCGCATCGAGGTCATCGGCCGCGGCTGGGAAGAACCCGTCGGTTCCGACAGCGACGAGAACCGCCGCGTCGAAGTCCAGTGGTTCACGGTGGAGTGATTCGCAGGTGGGGACAGCTCTCCGAGTCGTCCCTACCGCACCGAAGATCCCGTTCCCTGCAGGAGCCTGCTTGCAGGCGATCCGACCGCCAAATCGCCTGCAAGCAGGCTCCTACACCAAGCGGTCCCGCCTTCTCCATTCTCCCTTCTGCCTCTCCCACCCTTGCCCTCACCCGTACCACCCCCACACTGACTCTCCGTGCGCCGGATCGATTACCTCAAAGCGTTCCTGAAAAGCGGTGACCACGCCGTGCTCGCGCTGCTGACCCTCGGCGCGGGCTTCGCAACCGGCCTGCCGCTGGCGCTCGTGCTCGGCGCCGCCGCCTACGTGGTCGGCTGGGTTTTCCTGCCCGACCGCCGGAGCTTCCGCGCCAAGATCGACGCCCTCGCCGCCGCCGGCACCGAGCAGCGCGACGCCGCGGTGCTTGCCAATCTCCAGGTCGAGCGCGCCCGGCTCTTCGCGCAGCTCACCGACTCCGCCCGCCGCCGCTACGAGGACCTCGCCCGCGTCTGCGCCGACATCGAGGAGCAGCTCGCCACCACCCCCGCCGGCACCACCGCGCCCACCGAAAAACTCGACGGCCTCATGTGGTCCTACCTCGGCCTGCTCACCACCGAGCGCCGCCTTGACCAACATCTCGTGACGGAGGACTCCGAAAACTTCACCGGCCGTATCGAAGAGACGGAGGCGGAGTTGAAAGTGCTCGAGGAGGAACTCGCCCGCACCCCGCCGGAGTCCGCCGCCTACGAAACCAAGTTCCGCCTCGTCGGCGCGAAGCGCGAAGGCCTCGACGCCCTACGCCGCCGCCACGAGCAGTTCAACCGTTCGATGGACAACCTCGCCGTCGTGCGCGCCGAGCAGAACCGCATCGAGGAGCAGCTCAAACTCCTCCGCGCCGACTTCTTCGCCAACCAATCCGCCGAGGCCCTCGCCAACCGCATCAGCGACACCATCGACTCGCTCTCCACCGGCACGCGAGTCACCGGCGAGTTCGCCTCCGGCATGCCCGAACTCCCCTCGCTCCGCTCCAAACGCCTCGGCTACAAGACGCCGCAAAACGCCTGAACTCCCCGCAGGGTCGGACCTCCCGCCCGCCCCGCCGCCTCACTGTAGGAGCCTGCTTGCAGGCGATCCCACCCCCGCAATCCCCGTAATCGTTAACCGCACAGAACCTAGCGCGGCAGAGCCGCAACCAAACCTGATCATGGCCACGAAAAGGCACAAAGATGCACAAAAAGACCGGATTGTTTTCGTGGCTTTTTGTGCCTCTTTGTGGCGATCCCGCTCGGTTCTGCGACCGAGGAGAATCGTGCCAATAATGCAGCGTTGTGAGGGATAGCTGTGCAGAGAACACAAAGGCCGCCTGCCCCCCTCTCCGCCCTCCGACCTCTGTGCCCTCCTCCCCCTCCATGCCCTCTGTGACCTGATCCTCCTTCCGCCGACCTTCGTTCCCTTCGTTACCTTCTGTCGCCTCCGTTCCGATCCTCCGCCCCCACTCCCTTTCCCTCCCTCC
>JAEZUE010000080.1 GCA_023443455.1 Verrucomicrobiota bacterium | reverse complement strand
CCCCCCTACACCCCTCTCCACCCCGATTCATCTTGAATCCTTTTTCCAGAGACTGGCTCGCGGATCGCTGCGCTCCCGCATCGCCTCCGACACTCTATTCTCGACCTCGACGTAACTCTATAGCATTCCGCTATGTGTTACCCATCAACCCGGACAGTTTGTTACCTATCATCCGATCGTACCGGTCACGGAAGCCGTCTACTACGTCGACGGCTATGCGACCGGGGCCGACAACCAATGGCATTACCTCGGCTCCACCTTGGTGGTGGTCGGCCGTCGGACGCCGCCAGGGCGTACCGAACTCACCAACTAACACTTAACCGTCCACGACACGGCACACCGGCACTGGTGTGCCGTGTTTTCGTTTTCGCGCCACCAACATCCCGATCAACGCCGGCTCGCGCCGCCCCCCGCGAACTCGGTCCGGACGGAGGCTCGCCGTGACGACAGGCGATCAACTTGCGGCGATGGGCGGGAGGCGGTGGCTTCGGCTGACGCGCCTGCGGAGGTCAACGCAGCGGCCCGACCGAGCACGACCTCCTGCAGGTGCCGCGACGCCTGCATGAAAGAGCGGGCACGATATTCAAGCTGCTCGGCGGAGGCTGCGGTCTCCTGGGCGGAGGCGGCATTGGCCTGGGTGACCTTGCCGATCTGGTGCGAAGCTGTGGTTATCTGTCCGATACCGGCGCTCTGTTCGCGGGAGGCCGAGGCGATCGCGGCGACCGTGGTCTCAAGCTCGCGGACCTTGCCGAGAATGTCAGCGAGGGTCTGGCCCACCTCGGCGCCGAGCGCGGCGCCGGTGGCGGTGCGTTCGCCCGAGTGGGTGATTTTGTCGGTGGTCTCGCGCGCGGCGGTGGCGCAGCGTTGGGCGAGAGTGCGAACCTCGTCGGCGACGACCGCGAAACCGGCGCCGGCCTCGCCGGCCCGGGCAGCTTCGACCGCCGCGTTGAGGGCGAGGAGGTTGGTCTGGAAGGCGATCTCGTCGATGGTCTTGATGATGCGGGTGACGTCGCGGCTGGAGTCGCGCAGCGCAGCCATCGCCTCGTCGAGGCGGCGCATCTGCTCGGCGCCCTTCTCGGCCGCCGTGCGCGCGGTGGCGGCGGATTGCTGGGCTTGGGCGGCGTGCTCGGCGTTGGTGCGAGTCATGCCGGAGACCTCCTCCAAGGTGGAGCTGGTCTCCTCGAGCGAGGCGGCCTGCGCGGCCGAGCCTTCCGCGACCGTGGCGGCGGCAAGGCGCAACGCGGCGGCCTCCTCGGCGGACTTGCGGGCTTCGTCGTAGAGCTCGTTGGTGGTGCTCATGACCGGGCCGGCAATGCTGCGACCGAGCTGCCGGGTACAGACAAGGACCAGCCCCACGGCCAACACCACAGCGACACCCGCCCAGAGTCGGCGGGTCTGGGCGCGACTGGTGAGGGTTGCACAGGTCGTCTTGAAATCCTCGCGGACAGCGTCGATCTCCTTGCCGAGCTGCACGTCGATGAGCGCCCAGTGCGGTTCCCACTCCTGCGTGGAAGCCAGGGGCGGAGCGGTGTTGTCGAGGGCGGCCTGACCGTGCCCGCGGATGAGTTCGATCGCCCGCCGGTAGGCGGTGGAGTCGTGCAGGGCGACGAGGTGGTCGCGAAGCGCACCCTGACTGAACGCGACGATGTCCTGCCAGTGGGTCTCGGCGAGGTCGACGCTGTTGAGCATGAAGAGCGCCTCGCGGGGGGAAAGCTGGCGAGGCGGCTGGGCGGTGCGCAGCTGATGGTAATAGTAGATCATGCCGCCGGAATCGACGAGGGCCTTGCGGGCGAGCATGAGCTTGGGGAGCACGGCGAGCTTGCGCACAACCACGTCGTTGGTCGAGGCGTCGACGAGCAGCGGAAGGACGCTGCTGACATCGCGCTGGAAATCCCGATAGCCATCGATGATGGCGTCGGCCTTCGCACCGGGCACCTGATGGTAGACGGCCTCACGGAGTGCGGGCAAAGCGGCGATACGTTGGTCGATCCGGGTAAGCGCGCCCCGCAACGGGCCGGAGAGCTGGCGAACATCGATGTGGGAGCGCTGACTCTGGTAGGCGGCGACGGCGGCATCGGTGTCGCCGCGCCACTGATCCTGTTTCTGGCGAGCTTCGGCGATGGCATCGCGGGGCTGCTCCGAATTGGGGATGAACATGTACCAGTTGGAGAATTCCTGGGCGAGGCGCGACTCGAGGGCGCCGAGTTTCCAGACCATTTCGGAGAGCAGGCCGAGCTGGCGCAGCTCGGTCACTTCGGAATGGGCACGGAGGACGATCAGCAGGGCCGGCACGAGGCCGCCCAGCAGGGGCAGCAGGACCAGAAGGAGGATCCTGCGTTCAAGACTCAGGGTACGCATGTGGGGCGGGGTAATTCGCTATCGGCCGGCATCCCGCAGACTTGAAGCGCAACATGGCCATGCCAACCGCGGCGGGCCACACCACGGGACCAAGCGGAAGACCAGGAAGAGGGGCGAGGTGAGGAACAGACCCTGCGCGGGCCTGCCCGAAAATTTCCGGCTCCATCCGGGCGGATAATCGACCAACGGACACTGCCACCTCGTCAGTAAACCGCGACCAACACCCCACCCTTCTACAGCACGGCACACCAGCTCCGGTGTGCCGGGTATTCCGAAGCTGCCGTTCCCTCCTTACTCCTAGAGCCCAGAGGGACTCGGACCGGACGGCCGATCATAGCCAAGACCAATCCATGCGACGCCCTCCATTCTTCGCTTTTCGCTCCCGCCGGCATACCCTATCCCCGGTGTTTCCGCTCATGCTGTTCGCCCGTCAACGCCTGCTCCTCTCGCTCCTCGATGCCCTCGGTGGCACAGCAGCGCACACCGATTTCCAGAAGCTGCTCTTCCTCTATGTGCAGGAGTCGGAAACCGAACCAAGCTACGAGTTCGTGCCCTACCAGTTCGGCGGCTTTTCGTTCACCAGCTACGCGGACAAACGCCGCCTCATCGAACGAGGCTTGTTGGTCGCCGACGACCAACACTGGACACTCACCCCCTCGGGCCGGGCCGAATCCGGAGCAAAGCGCTCGCCGCGGGTTTCCCGCTTCGCCCAAGCCAACGCCGGAAAACGCGGCGATGAATTGATCGCCGAGGTGTACCGCCGACATCCGTGGTACGCCACGCGCAGCAAGATCGCCGAGCGAGTCCTACCCAATGCGGCCGACCGTGTCGCCATCGCCGGCGGAAGATGGGGTCATTACGATATCTTTGATATCGGGCCGTCGGCTGGATGTTGAGCTGGCGCGGCGGAAGATGGGGTCATTACGATATCTTTGATATCGGGCCGTCGGCTGGATGTTGAGCTGGCGGGCGGATGGCGAGGGGTGCGCTTCACGGCGCGGTGGGCCACTGCTGCGGGACCCGGCGCAGCTTGGCGGTGTCGTAGCCCTGCGCGGCCAACTCGGCGACCAGTCGCTGGTAGTCGGCCTCGGGAATCTGGGGCGTGCGCGCCATGATCCAGACGAAGTCACGTTTGTTGCGGCCGATGACGGTTGGGTGTACTCGGGATCCAAGTGCGTGATCAGGAGTTGTCGCTCGGCTGCAGGTGGAGGTCCCCTCCGGCGTCGGCGCTCCGAAGGTGCCCGGCTGCCCAAAGCCACAGGTTACGATCCAACCCGTATCGGGCTGCCCACCGCGTGACGTCGTCCGCTGTGCAAAGTGCAAAGTTTGACCCCCTATTTCCCCCCCCCCAGCCAATGAAGACCAGCTCTTGCCGGCGGTCGCCGTGCAGCTCCTGCCAGAGCGCGCGGATCGACTCCGGGATCGCGGCCGCCACGATCAAGCCATCCCTTGATAAGAAATCACTCTAGCCGTTATTCTGAAATGAATTGCGCATTTGAGTCCGCTACCGTAAAAGTTTTTATGTTAAGGGATTGATATGCCTACTCTTTGGAGTTTCTACGGTCGCCGTTCCGAGCTGGCGCAGCTCCGGGCAATCCTTGATCGCAGGCGGTGGTTCTTCCTGCAGATCTCCGGCCGCCGCCGCATCGGCAAAACCACCCTGATCCAGGAAGCGCTCAGCGCCCAGGAGCGGGCCCGCACGATCTATCTGCAAATTCCCGATTCCGATCCGGTGGGCGTGGTGGCCACTTGCAACGGCTATCTGGAAACGTTCGGCATGCCCGACCGGGTCTCGGACTTGGCAGACCTCGCCAAGCTGATCGGCCGTCTCGCGGAGACCGGCCATATCGTCGCCATCGACGAGTTCCAGTACTTTCACCGCAAGCAACTGGGCGACTTCTGCTCGTTTCTCCAAGCCGTGGTGGATCGTCTCTCCGCGCGCGCCACCGAAGTCGGGGGCGGGCTGATTGTCCTCGGCTCGCTGCACACCGAGATGGCGGCCCTGCTGGAGGATCGCAGCGCCCCGCTCTTCAATCGCACCACCGACCGCCTCGAACTGGGGCACCTCGACATCGGCTCGATCCTGGAAATTCTCCGCGCGCATGCGGACGACGACCCGCGACGCCTGCTCTTTCTCTGGAATCTCTTCGAAGGCGTACCCAAATTCTACCGCGACGCCTTCGAGCGCGGCGTCCTTGGTGCCGACCGCCGCGCGCTGCTGGAGCAGTTGTTCTTCTCAAGCTCGTCCCCGCTGCGCGGCGAGGCCGACAACTGGTTTCTGCGCGAACTGCGCGGCCGCTACGACATGGTGCTCCAGCATCTGGCCCGGAACCCCGGATGCACCAACGCCGACATCGAGGCCGCCATCGCCCAAGCCTCGCGCCCGGGCGAGGCGAAGCAGGTGGGCGGCTATCTCAAGATCCTTACCGAGCGGTATCGGATGATCGAACGCCGGCTCCCCATCCTCGCGCCGGCCAAGGCGCGCAGCGGGCGCTACTACATCCGCGACAATTTCCTGCGTTCCTGGCTCTCGGCCCTCCAGCGCCCGGTAGCGGCGACGGCCTTTCGCCCGATGGGCGAACTGATCGCACAGGCCGATGACCGGCTGGCGACCGTCGAAGGCTTCGGCCTGGAAGCGTTGGTCGGCCAGCTCTACGAGGAGCGCAGCCGCCTGGGGCTCGGTGACTTCCCGCTCAGCGAACGCATCCAAGGCTACTGGGATCGTGGCGACGTGGAGATCGACCTGGTCGCGCTCAACGAGAAGGAACGCCGGATCCGGTTCGGAACCTGCAAGCGAGACCCGGACAAGCTGTTCGCCTCGCTCGACGGGCTGCAATCGGGGGCGAACGTCTTTCTGGCCGCCCACGGACGGTTCCAGAAATGGAAACCCGAGTTCGTCGCCATCGCCCCGAGCCTCTCGCCCGAGATTCGGGCCCGTTTGGCCAGTGCCGGAATCCTCGCCGAAGACATCCCGGATCTGACCCGCGGCATGTAGGACCGGAGAACGGGGTCGAACTCTGCAATTTGCACTCGGTCGAGGCGCGGATGGATAACATTCGGGATGGCTGGATGACGTTGCGACCCAACTACGAAAACGACGGATCGAAGGCCTGGGCGGCCTCCGCTATGACGGTGCGGTCCGCCGGCTCTGCCGTACGGCAGAGCGATCCTTCTGCAGGCATGGGGCGGGATTGGGTTTTGCGACCTTTGCACAGCTATCCCTCACAACGCTGCATTTTTGGCACGATTCTCCTCGGTCACAGAACCGAGCGGGATCGCCACAAAGAGGCACAAAAAGCCACGAAAAC
>JAEZUE010000060.1 GCA_023443455.1 Verrucomicrobiota bacterium | reverse complement strand
GTCGACGGCCACGACATCGGCGCCGGCTTCCGCGAGCGCGAGGGCCATGCCCTGACCGAGGCCGCGGGCGGCTCCGGTGACGATGGCGACTTTGCCGTCGAGTTTGAAGGAATCGAGAATGCTCATGGTGAGAAAGGAAAGTGGATGGCTGTAGGCCACGGCGGTGACGTGGCCATTGGGTCTCTGGGCCAGGTCGGCGACCTGGCCTGCAAGGTCAGATGAGGGTCTTCAGCGGGGCCGGATCCATGTCGGCGTAGTCGCGGTTCTCACCGCCCATGCCCCAGACGAAGGTGTACGCGCTGGTGCCGGCGCCGCAGTGCACCGACCACACCGGCGAGAGCACGATGTCGTGGTTGCGCATCACCAAGTGACGGGTCGAATCCGGCGCACCCATGAAGTGGAACACCGCCTGGTCGGCCGGCACGTCGAAGTACATGTATACCTCCGAGCGACGGGAGTGCGTGTGCGGCGGCATCGTGTTCCACACGCTGCCGGTCTCGAGCCTGGTGAAGCCCATGACCACCTGGCAGGTGTCGACCGCCGCGGCATGGATCGCCTTGTAGATCGTGCGCTCGTTGGCGTTTTCGCGCGTGCCGAGCTTGGTCGGCGCCATCGAGGCGAACGGCACATGCTTGGTCGGATACGCGTGGTGCGCGGGATAGGAGAGCAGGTAGAAGTACGCCGGCTCGTCGGCCTTGGCGGAGCGGAAGGAGACCTCCTTCGCGCCGCGGCCGAGATAGAGCGCGTCGCACTTGCCCAGCGCGTACTCGGTACCGTCGACCACGATCGTGCCGGCCCCGCCGACATTGAGCACGCCCGCCTCACGGCGCTCGAGAAAGAACGCGGCGCGCAGCTCGGGATCGTTCTCCAGCCCCAGCGCCTGGTCGGTCGGCACGATGCCGCCCACGATCGTGCGGTCGGTCTCCCACCAGCGCAGGTTGGCCTGGCCGGGGACAAAGAGGCCGGAAACGAGATACTCCTGGCGGAGTTCTTCGGGGGGGAGCGCCGCAACAATGCGAGCAAGCGGGTTCTTGGGGATGATCATAAAGGAAAGGATAAAGGCGGGGCCGGGCGGCGAAGACCTCGGGAAATGATCGAAATCAGTCATATCCCCTCGTTTTCCGCAAAGCCCCACGCCCCGGACCGTCAGATAGCGCCGTTTGTCGCCGGCCCGGTTGGAAACGTGTACTTCACAACCTCTTTTCGCCGAATAGCGTTTGGCTTCCAGTTCCTCCCCTTCCCCGTTTTCCGTTTCACGAACCCTCAATTCCATGAGCCTGCCCATCAAGCCTGCCAACCAGTGTGCCTTCGACCAGATCTCGCTCGGCGAGGTCATGCTTCGCCTCGACCCCGGTGAGGGGCGCATCCGCACCACCCGTCGCTTCACCGCCTGGGAAGGCGGCGGCGAGTACAACACCTCCCGCGGTCTGCGGAAGTGCTTCGGCCTGAAGACGGCCGTCTGCACCGCGTTCGTCGACAACGAGGTCGGCCACCTCGTCGAGGACTTCATCATGCAGGGCGGTGTCGCCACCGACTTCATCAAGTGGCGCGCCGACGACGGCATCGGCCGCTCCGTGCGCAACGGCCTCAACTTCACCGAGCGCGGCTTCGGCGTGCGCGGCGCGGTGGGCGTGTCCGACCGCGGCCACACCGCGGCCTCGCAGCTCAAGCCCGGCGACTTCGACTGGGAGCACATCTTCGGCCAGCTCGGCGCCCGCTGGCTGCACACCGGCGGCATCTTCGCCGCCCTCTCCGAGACCACCGCCGAACTCGTCATCGAGGCCGTGAAGGCCGCGAAGAAGCACGGCACGATGGTGTCCTACGACCTCAACTACCGCCCGTCGCTCTGGAAGAGCATCGGCGGCCTGGCCAAGGCCCAGGAGGTGAACAAGGAGATCGCCAAGTACGTCGACGTGATGATCGGCAACGAGGAGGACTTCACCGCCTCGCTCGGCTTCGAGGTCGAGGGCGTCGACCACAACATCTCCACCATCGAGACCGACGCCTTCAAGGCCATGATCGAGAAGGCCGTCAAGGCGTACCCGAACTTCAAGGTCGCGGCCACCACCCTGCGCCGCGTCATCACCGCCACCAAGAACGACTGGTCCGCCATCCTCTGGCACGACGGCCAGTTCTTCGAGAGCCGCAAGTATCCCGAGCTCGAGATCCTCGACCGCGTCGGCGGCGGCGACAGCTTCGCCTCCGGCGTGCAGTTCGGCTTCATGGAGTTCAACGACGCGCAGAAGGCGGTCGAGTACGGCGCCGCCCACGGCGCGCTGGCCTCCACCACCCCCGGCGACACCTCCATGGCCACCCGCAAGGAAGTCGAGAAGCTCATGGGCGGCGGCGGCGCCCGCGTCGTGCGCTGAGCGCGATTGGGAACATGCTGTAGCTGGATGACGAAGTCATTCAGCCTCTCCCGTAGGGTCGCCGCATGTCGGCGCCCTACAAAACACAAAGCCCGCTCCTGTCAGGGAGCGGGCTTCGTGTTTTGGATCAAACGTCCAGGATCGCGATGCCGTGGGCGGGCAGGGCCACCTTCTTGGTGGTCTTGCCGTCGCCGAGGGTCACGACCGTGCTCTCGTCGGTGCCGGCGTTGTTGATCACGACCAGCTTTCGCGACTTCGGGAAGCACGTGGCCTCGGTCCGGATGTTGGTGGTGTTCCAGACCGACCACTTCGGCTCCTGACCGGCGGCCCAGAAAAGCGCGCGGTGCAGCAGACGGGTGTTCTCGTGCGAGAACGTGAAACCGCTCAGGTAGACCGCACGGCCCTTGCCGAACTCGTGCGTGGCCAGGCGCGGCGAACCGTCGCGCGCGGCGAGCACCTTCGTCTCCGGACCATGGACATAGATGCCGTCGACATCCTTGCCGAACGCCAGCTCGGCGCCGGCCGGGAGATCGGCCGTGATGAAGTGCTCGGCCACGCCGGAGGCCGGCGCGTCGAACTTGTACTTGCCGTTGGCCAGACGCTCTCCGCTGTCGCGGTCGAGACCGAAGACCTGCGCAAGTTTGAAGAGCTGGCCGGGCTGCGGGTACGCGCTGGGCTCGCCGATACCGACCACGCCGCCGCCCTTCTGCACGAATTGGGTGAGGATCGCCTCGACTTCCGGGTTCTCCCAGAAGTGGCCGCCCGACCACGCGGTGCCCGCACGGCCGGCGTTGATCACGACCTTCACGCCGGCCGGCACGCCGTCGGCGACGAGATCGTCGAAGCTGATGAACTGCACGTCGAGCGGCAGGCCGGCGAGCGACTCGATCACCGAGTAGAGCTCGACGCCGGGCATGAAGTGCCCCGAACAGGTCCAGGCGCGCAGTTCGCCCCACGCGGTCAGCACGGCGACCTTCACCGGCGAGGTCCACGGCTGGCCGCCGGCATGGAAGGACTTGAGCAGGCGGAACTCCTTCAGCAGGCCCTCGATGTAGTCCTGGAAATCCGGGAACGGCTCGACCAGCGAGAGGTACCCGCCGAGGCCGATGCGGTCGATCGGGGCGCGCACGATGCCGCGGCGGGCGTCGATCCAGAAGTTCTTCGCGTCGAGCGTCGGGTTGCCGCCCTCCTTGAAGGTCGGCTCGCCCTTGAGGCCGGTCGGGAAGAGGTACGGGTGCAGGCGCAGCTCGTGGGTCTTCACGCCGGTGGCGTTGGCGCAGAGGCGCACCTCGAAGGCGTTGAAGACGCACTTGATCAGCCCGTCGAAACCGAACTCGGCGAAGCGCGCGCTGTTGGGCTCCACGCCGACCCAGTGGTCGTCATAGAACACATACGCGAGCTTGTCGTGCTGGTGCACCAGGTCGATGCACTGGCGGCCGAAATCGATGACGAAGTCGTGGATGAACTCCATGTAGTCGCAGTAGCGGCGCGAGGGCGCGTTGTGCGTGGAGTTGTAGAGGCCGCCGTTGACGAAGTCCTCGGAGGTGAGCTTGTAGCCGTAGCGCTGCTCGAAGAGCTTCAGCGCGCGCGGGCTCACGGTCATCTCGTAGTCGCCCCAATCGGAATACACGTCGCGCAGGCGCTTGTGGTCGGCGCCCCAGAACCACGAGAAGTTGTAGAACATCGAGGTGAAGCGCACCACCTTGGTCGCCGCGTGCTCGGCCAGCCAGCGCTCGAGGAACTTGAGGAGCTGCTTCTGCACCGCCGGCTGCATCGGGTCGACGGCGGCGAGGTGCTCGCGGTCGCCCCAGTCGTTGGTGAGATGGTTGTACATCGAAATCTCCTCCCACAGGCGCAGGGCGAGGAAGTTCACGGTGTACTTGTGCCCCGGAGTCGTGCCGGCGATCGTGACGGTGCCCTTCTTCGGGTTCACCGACCACTTCGTCTTGGCGACCTCCTTGCCGGTGGTGCGGTCGAAGACCTGCCACCACTTCTTCGGCGCGTCCTTCCAGTTCACGGTGAACTGCTCGTCGTAGTAGCCGTCGAGCAGCTTGATCGTGGTGCTCGCCTTGTCGGCCACGACCGGGAAGCTCATCAGGAAGTTCTGCTGGAGCTGGTCGTGGTGCTCGCGCGCCCAGGACTGGATCGAGCGCACGAGGCAGACCGTCGAGTAGATGGCATGGCCCGACTCGAGGATCTCGGGCGAAAGCTGGGTGCCGTCGGAGTCGCGGATCGTGTCCGCGCCCCACTTCTCGGCCAGGCGCAGCGTGAGCGCCTCGTAGCCCGCTTCACCGGGCAGCGTGAAATCACCTTTGGTCAGGTCCGGCTGGTTCATCCCCGGGAAAATAGCGGGCGGCCCGAGGGCGCAAAGCCCGGCCCGTTCGAACCGTCCGAGTCGTGTGGGCACGCGTACCTCCCGAAGGAGCGACGTTCGGCCGACCCGAAACCGCGCGGGGTTTTCAGCAACGCGACTCCGCTGCCCCGCTTTGCCTTTGAACCCGGCCCTGTTCGCCGTTCTTCTCCGCCCATGCCGAAAAAAGAACTTCTCCCTCCCGCGTTTCTCACCGAGCTGCTCGCCGCCCGTTCACCCTCGGGCTACGAGTTCGAGGCGCAGGCCGTCTTCGACAAACACGTCAAGCCGGCGGCCGACCGCTACGAGAAGGACCGCGTCGGCAACCGCATCGCCACGCTCAACCCCGCCGGCGGCCCGATCCTCATGCTCGCCGGCCACATCGACGAGCTCGGCCTCATCCTCACCTACGTCAACAAGGACGGTTTCATCTATTTCGACACCATCGGCGGCCACGACCGCGTGATGATCCCCGGCCGCCGCGTCGTCATCCAGACGGCCCACGGCCCCGTGAAGGGCGTGACCGGCAAACGCGCGATCCACCTCATGGACGAGGCCGACCGCAAGAAGGTGCCCGAGCGGCACGAGATCTGGATCGACATCGGCGCCCGCTCCAAGGAGGAGGCCCTTGAACGCGTCGCCATCGGCGACGTGGCCACCTACGACCACGGCTTCGAGCTCATCCACGGCACGATCGCCACCGCCCGCGCGTTCGACGACAAGGTCGGCGCCTACATCGTCGGCGAAACCCTCCGCCGCCTCGCGCCGCAGAAGAAGAAACTCGCCGCCCGCGTCGTCGCCGTGGCCACCGCGCAGGAGGAGATCGGCGTGCGCGGCGCCACCGTCGCCGCGTACTCGGTCAACCCCCACATCGCGGTCGCCATCGACGTCGGCCACGCCACCGACCACCCCGACTGCGACAACCGCAAGTTCGGCGAGTTCAAGCTCGGCGGCGGCCCGATCCTGTGCCGCGGCGCCAACATCAATCCGATCGTCTACAAGAAGCTGCTCGCGGCCGCGAAGGCCGCGAAGATTCCCTACCAGGTCGAGGCCGACCCGCGCCCCACGGGCACCGATGCCCGCGCGCTCCAGATGGCCCGCGGCGGCGTCGCCACCGGGCTGGTGTCCATCCCGCTGCGCTACATGCACACCCCCAGCGAAGTCATCGACCTCGCCGACGCGGAGAACTGCGTGAAGCTGCTCGTCGCCTTTGCCCAGTCTCTGGAAACCAACGACACGGGGGAGTGGTGAGCGTAGCGTTTCGCCATGAAACCTGAATGCCCGGGTCGGTGAACAGCGCACGCCACGTAGGGCCCGACCTTGGTCGGGCCGCTTCGTTCGGTCCGGCGAGTCCGTGTGCTCGTCAGTGGTCTCGCTCCCCCCGCCCTGGCGCGACATCCGCGATGACGCCCTGAATGAACTCGCGCTGGAGCAGCAGGAACAGGCTCATCACCGGTGCGATCGACACGATCGTGCCGGACGCGATCAGGCCCCATTCCTGGAAGTTGTTGCCACGCAGACTGGCGAGCACCGTGGGCAACGGAAACAGCTCGGGGTCCTGCAACACGATCTGTGGACCGATGAAGTTGTTCCAGGCGCCAAGGAAAGTGATGAGCAGAAACGCGCCGAGCATCGGCCGCACCACGGGCAGCACGACGGAAAAAAAGATCCGCAATTCCCCCGCCCCGTCGATCCGCGCCGCCTCGATGATCTCGTCGGGCACCGAGTTGAGCAGCGCCTGCCGGAAGAGGAACACGCCGACCGCCGGGGCCAGCGCCGGCAAAATCAGACCGGCATAGCTGTCGAGCAGACCAAGCTGGTAGAGCAGCTGGTAGCTCGGTGCGAAAAGCAGCGGTCCGGGCACCAACAACGCGCCGAGCACGAGCACCAGAACCAGGTGACGCCCGGGAAATCTGTACTTCGCCAGCGCATAGCCTCCCATGGCCGAACAGAGCGTCGCGGCCAGCGAGCCGACCGACGCGTAGAAGGTCGAGTTGACGATCGCGCGCACCACGCCCTCCTGCGCGAAGAGCCGCCGGAAATTTCCCAGCGTCAGCCGGTCCCAGGCGATCCCGAGCCAGCCGTCGCCGGCCGGCAGGAAAAGCGAGGAGAAGATGTCCTCGTTGGACTTGAGGGCGGTGCCCACCACCCACGCGAACGGCAGCAACATGAACAGCGCGAACACCACGAGCAGCCCGTGGACCGCGATGCGCAGCAGTGTCTCGAATTCCTGGTTGCGCGGTTTCATCTAGAGCCGCTCCCCGCGGGCGAGCCGCCGTTGCGCCCAGGTGAGCGCGATGAGGATGAGCGCAAGCATCCAGCCGATCGCGCTGGCGTAGCCGAGGTCGCCGAGCTGGAAGCCCGTGCGGTAGAGGTAGAGCACGACCGTGAGGCCGCGGTTGTCGGTCGGGCCCGCGGTGTAGTCGAGCATGATCCAGGGCAGGTCGAAGAGCTGGAAACTGCCGATCAGCGAGAGCAGCGTCACGAAACCCGCCACCGGGCGGATTTCGGGCCAGGCAACATGCCGGAACCGTTGCCACGGCCCCGCGCCGTCGATCAGCGCCGCCTCCTCGAGATCGCGCGGCACGCCCTGCAGCGCCGCGAGGAAGTACACCATGTGGAAACCGGTGTGGAGCCAGAGCGAGGCCATCACCAACGACGGGAGCGCATGCTTCTGCAGCCACGCGAAGTCGGGGTCGAACGCCGGGAAGAGCGCATGCAACGCGACATTGAGCAGCCCATACCGGCGCTCGAGGATCATCGCGAAGAGCACACCGGCAAAGGCCATCCCCACCAGCGAAGGCGAAAACAGGATCAGCCGGAACAGCGCCCGCCCGCGGATGCCGGGGCGGTTGAGCAGAAACGCCAGCCCGAGCGACAACGGCACCTGCACGAGGACACCCGCCAACGCCAGCAGCACGGTGTTGCGCAGCGCGGTCCAGAACAGCGGATCGTGCACGAGAAACGCGAAGTTCTCCGCCCCCACCCAACGCGTCGTGCCGGGCCCGAAGGTCTGCTGGAACGCCAGCACTAGCGACTGCACCAGAGGCCAGGCCACGAACACGCCGAAGGTCAGCAGGAACGGCGCGAGGAAAAGCCAGGGCGCCAGACGCGGATACGGCGAATAACGTTTCATCGTCCCGCCACCTCCTCGCGCAAAAACGCGTTGCGCTGCACCCGGCGCAACAGATCCGCCTGGGCGGCCTCGAGCAGCTCGCGCGCCCGCGGTTCGAGACCCGCCGCGTCGTAGACGCGGCGGTCTTCCGCCCACGCGACCAACCGTTGCAGCGCCGTGCAGTAGCTGCGCCGCGCCTCGAGCGTGAACGGCGACGAACTCCGGCGCGGCACGTGCGGCGCCTGCTCGACGAACATCCGGCCGACCGGCTGCCCGCAAAAATACGGATTCGGTTCGTCGAAGACCGGGCGCGACCAGTGCTCGCGAAACGGCGGAATCACGCCCACATCGCGAAAAAACGCGTCGCAGGTCGCCGGTGAGGTATAGAGATGCAGCGCGAACTCGAGCGACGCCTCCACATCCCGCGCCGTCTTCGGGATCATCAGGGCCGTGCCGCCGTACACGCTGGTGCGGCACCCGCCGCGCTCCCACGCCGGGATCGGCATCAGCTTCATCCGCCCGGCCAACCCCGGGAGATCGAGTTTCCAAATACCGGTGAGCCAGTCCGACATCAGCGTGCCAACCACCCCGCCATCGAGGCGGAGGCGATTGCCGGCGGCCGTCATCTCCTTGGCATCGACCGCGACTCGCTCCGGCCCCACGCACCACGACGCGAGGCGGGCCATGACCCGGACGTTGAGCGGCGTGTCCAACGCGGGCCGATCCCGCTCGTCGAAGAAACCGCCCCCGGCCTGCAACAGCAGCACCTCGGTCTGGTCGGCGTTGGTCGGCCAAAAATTGAGCAGGTAGCGCAGCGGGCGCCCGTCGCGCCCGCGCTCCGTCATCAACGGCGCCATCACCCGCTGGTAGTCGTCCCACGTCTCGATCGTCGACACGTCGATGCCCGCCGCCTCCACGACATCGGCCCGGTAGGCGAGCAGCACCGGGTGCACGTCGTGCGGCAACCCGAAGATCCGGCCGCGAGTCGTCCACGTGGAGAACGACGGCGCGTTGAAACGTTCCAGCCAACCGCCTTCCCGGAGCCGGTCGGTGAGGTCGACGAAACCGATCTGTTCGAGCGGCCCGGCGAACGTCTCCCCCACCACCATACGCTCGACCTCCATGAAATCGGCGGCACGGGTTCCGGCCCGCAGCGAAGAGAGCAGACGCCGCTCGAGCGCGGTGAACTGCACGAGCTTCATCGCGACCGCCTTGTCCGGATACGCGCGGTTCCAACGCTCCACCTCCGGCTGGTAGGCGGTGAAGTACTGCCGGGCGAAAACCCAGAACTCCAGCCCGAGTTCCCCACCCGACCGGCGCAACACCACCAGCAACGACGAGACCACGGCGATCAGTGCGATGAGCACGAAGCCGCGCGAGTATCCGCGTCTTGAAGCGTTCGAAAGCATGGGCGACAGCCCCGCACCCTGAATCATCCCGGCCCGGACTCAACCCGGATTCACGTGCCCACCCACCCGCCGAGAAGATGGGCCCTGCCCGGCTTCACTCCAGCGAGGCCCGTTGCCGCCGCCCGAACTCCGCGGCCAACTCGGGGGTCCTCGTGAACGTGGACACGTCGAAACACCTGCCGTCGAGCTCCGCCACCGGCATCACGCCGAGCACCGCGTTGGTCAGGAACAGCTCTTCGGCCCGCGCCAACAACGCCGCGTCGAGCGGGCGCTCCTCGGCGCTGCCGCCGCAGATCCCGAGCACCACCGCGCGCGCGACTCCGGGCAGCACCGCACCAAGCGGCGCCGTGAAGACCCGTCCCCCGGCCACCGCGAAGAGATTGGTCGTCGCGCCTTCCAACCGGTTGCCCGCCGCGTCGGCGAAAAGCACCTCGTCGAAGCCCTCGGCCGCCGCCGCGCGTTTCAGCAACAGATTCTCGAGGTACGCGAGCGACTTCACGCCGTGCAACGAGCCGGCCCGAGGCATGGCCGCCGTGCGCACCCGGAACCCGCGCCCGTAGTGCTCCGGTCGATAACCGCTGTCGCGGGTGACCGCGAACTCGCCGATCGCGTCCGGATCGCGATGCCGCACGATCTTCAGCACGCCATCGCCCACCCGGTTCGCGTGCACCAGGCGCGCGATTCGCTCGCGCCACTCGCCCTCGGTCGTGGGCAATTCGAGGCCGAGCACCCGTGAGCCCTGCGCCAACCGCGCGACATGCCGCCCGAAAAACGCCGGGCGCCCGTCGAGCAGGCGCACCGTCTCGAACAGGCCGTGCGCATACATGAAACCGTCGCCCAACGGCGAGATCCGCAGCGCCCCCACAGGCACGAGTTCGTCGCTGCGGAGAGCGTAGGGGTGGGCCGCGGGAGACCGCGGACATTGCGGCGGGCACAAGGCCGCGCGCATCGCCCGCCCCTTGTCGAGCGTTTCCTGGAACTCCGCCTCGGGCTGCGAATCCCACACCACCCCGCCGCCGACATGATAGTGCACGCGAGCGCCCTGGCGGAGCATCGTTCGTATCGCGATGTTGATGTCGCAGTCGCCGTCGAAGCCGAACCAGCCGATCGCGCCGGTGTAGACATGGCGCCGGCACGTCTCCAGCTCGTCGATGATCTGCATCGCCCGGATCTTCGGCGCCCCCGTGATCGAGCCGCCCGGAAACGCCGCGCGCACCGCATCGATCGCATCGCACTCCGGCCGCAGGGTGCCGCGCACCGTCGCGACGAGGTGGTGCACCGTCGGGTGCGTCTCGAGCCGACGCAACGGATCGACGTGCACCGAGCCCACTGCGGCGACCCGGCCCAGATCGTTGCGTTCGAGATCGACGATCATCAGCAGCTCCGCGGCATCCTTCTCGCTCGCGAGCAGCTCGGCCTTCAGTCGGTCGTCCTCCGCCGGCGTCGCCCCGCGCGGGCGCGTGCCCTTGATCGGGTGGGTCTCGATCTCCCGCCCGCGCAGCCGCAGAAAACTCTCCGGCGAACTGCTCAGGACCTGGAAGTCGCCGCAATCAAGATACGCCGCCAGCGCCGCCGGGCTCGCCGCACGCAGCCGCCGGTAGAGCGCGTACGGGTCGCCCCCGAAATCCGCGGTGAAACGTTGCGCGAGGTTGATCTGATAGACATCCCCCGCGGCGATGTAGTCGCGCACCCGGCGCACGCGTTCGAGATACTCGTCCCTCGTGAAATTGGACACCGGCTCGGAAGCGAGGGCCCCGTCGTCGCTCGGCGGCCAATCGCATGCCATCGCCGCCTCCACGGCGGACTTGAGATCGGCAAGGATCTCCGCGGTCGACCGCGCATGCACCGGATTCGCCACCGCGAAGGTGCGCCCGGTAGCGTGGTCGTGGGCAATGACTCCGTCATGGAAGCCGAACAGTATCCGCGGCAGGCCGAGGTCGTCCGGCGCGCGGCGTGCAATGCCGTCGATGGCCGCACAGAGCTCGTAGGACAGGAACCCGACCGCACCGCCGCCGAACGGAAGCTCCGTATGCCGCTCCGCCGTAAACCGCCGCAGGCACTCCCGCAACCGCTCGAGCGGATCGCCGTCGAGCCGGACCGGTTCCTTGCCACGTTCCGCAACCGTCACGCCCTCGGCTTCGCTCCCGCGAAAGACGAGAAACGGCTCGAACCCGATGAACGAATACCGGCCGAGTCCGCGCGCATCCCGCCCGCCGTCGAGGAAGAACGCTCCCGCGCGGCCGCGCAGCCCAGCGAAAATCCGCTCTGGAATGAGACCGCGTTCCAGTTCTTTGGTCACAACCGCCATGACGCATGGCCTCCGTTGTCCGGAGGTAGGAGCCTGCTTGCAGGCGATTCCGGGATCGAACGCCAGAGGCCACCGCCGCGCCCAGCATCGCCTGCAAGCAGGCTCCTACAGGACAGGCCGCACTCGGATTCCGGCGGGAGCGCAATAATGGCAGAAGGCATCGTCATTGCGCCCGTCCGTCGAGCCCCTCCACCAACGGCCCGAGCCGGTTCAGGCCACCCCGCTCGCAAAGCCCGGCGAGTTCCGCGACCGAACTCGTGCCCAAGCGCAACCCGGGCGCCACCTCCGCGAGCGGCACGAGCACGAACGCGCGCTCGGCCATCCGCGGGTGCGGGAGCGTGAGCGACTCGGTCTGCCGCACCGCGCCCTCGTACCAGAGCAAATCCAAATCTAGGGTACGCGCTCCCCAGCGTTCGCGACGCTCCCGACCATGGGCGGCCTCGATCGCGAGGCACCGCGCGAGCAGCTCGTCCGGCGTCAGATGGGTCTCCACCGCCACGACCATGTTGAGATAGTCGGGCTGCTCCGGACCGCCCACCGGGGCGGTCTCGTACACCGCCGACTCCGCCACCACGCGCACCGCCGGATCGCCACCGAGCGCGGCGATCGCACCGCGCAGCATCGCCGCGCGGTCGCCGAGATTGCTGCCCAGGGCGATGTGGGCCGTCCTCAACGCGTGCGACTGGTCTCGATGGCGACGTAGTCCAGCACGCCCTTCATCGGCACGCTCGGTTTCTTCACCACGATGTCGACCGCCGCCAGCCGCGGAAACTCCGCGAGCAGCCGGTCGGCGATGCGCGCCGCCAGCGTCTCTATCATCCGGACACGCTCCTCCTCGACGAGCTGGCGGCAGACCTCGTGCACGCGCACGTAGTCGACGGTGGACTCGAGGGCGTCGGTGCGCGCGACCTCGGCGATGTCGAGCGTGAGGGCGAGGTCGACGATGAAGCGCTGGCCCAGCTTGTTCTCCTCGGCGAGGTCGCCGTGGTAGCCGAAGAACAGCATGTTCTTGAGGTGGATTCGTCCGTTCATGACAAAGCTTTCGTCCGGGCGGCGCGCAGGGCGGCGGCCATCTTCGCGGCGCGGAGGTTGGCGCGCACGTCGTGCACGCGCAGGAACTCGACCCCGTGCCACACGGCGAGCGCGGTCGTCGCGAGCGTGCCCTCGAGGCGTTCGTCCGGCGGGAGATCGAGCACGTGGGAAATCACGGATTTGCGCGAGGCGCCGAGCAGGACCGGGAGGCCGGGCGCACGCAACTCGTCGAGCCGCGCGATCAGTTCCAGGTTCTGCGGCTGGGTCTTGTGAAATCCGATACCGGGGTCGAGCACGAGCCGATCCCGGGGCAGGCCCGCCGCCGCGGCGAGGTCGAAAGTGCGGGCGAAGAACGCGAGGAGCCGCGCCACGACGTCACCCGACGAAGCCGCAAACCCCTCGTCATGGTGCATCACGATCGCCGCGGCGCCGAACTCGGCGGCGAGCGCGGCCAGCTCGGGGGCCCGCTGGAAACCGTGGATGTCGTTGAGCACATGCGCGCCCGCCGCGAGCGCCGCGCGCGCCACCGCCGGTTTGTAGGTGTCGACCGAGAGAGGCACGGAAACGCGTTGCGCCAACGCTTCGATCACCGGCACAACCCGCGCGATCTCCTCCGCGTCGGAGACCTCGACATGGCCCGGCCGGGTCGATTGCCCGCCGATGTCGAGCATGCCCGCGCCCTCGGCCACGAGGCGTTCCGCCTGTTGCACCGCGGCCTCCGTCGTGGCATGGCGCCCGCCGTCGAAGAACGAATCCGGCGTCACATTGACGATGCCGACCATCACCGGAGCCCCGCCGAGATCCACGCGTCGGCCCCGGCAATCGAGGAAGCGTGAAGCGGGTATCTGGTGTTGATCATGCATGCAGCGAACTCATCGGTGCCGAAGCCCCGCACCGCCGCCAAGCCCAAAGCCCAAAGCCCGATGCCGGCGCCCAAAGCCCGAGCCCGATGCCGACGCCGGCCCGTCGTCATGCCCCCCGCCACTCCGAGGCCCGGCCCACACCCACCCCGCGCCGACGAAATTCTGTCACGACCGTAACAGAATTTCGTCGGAAGCGAACGCACGAGAACCAGCTCCGGGCTTACCCCCGGGGATAGTCACAGCCCGCAATCGACGATGAAGAAACGCTGGCTCGTGCCGTGCGCGCCGATGGGTACCTGCACCGGCTTGCCGCAACGCGGACAGCGGCCCACGTAGGCCGTGCCCTCGCGGTTCTTGTAGAGCCGCCCGTACACCCGGCACGACGCGAAATTCACGCCCAGAAATGGACGCGGTTGCGACTGGGGCGACTGATCCGCCGGCATGCTCATGGTCGAGGTGTTGCCAGAGAAGATCGGCTGATCGTCCGGAATCTTGATTCTGCCCCCTCGGCCCAACGCGCCGTCGTGACGGAACCCGCGGACCTTCCGCGCACCCGTTACGAGGCGGAAACGGCGAGCGCCCCTACAGCAACGCCGACGCCACGAGTCACTACAAGCCGGATATCCGCGAATCCGCACCCATCACAAGACCGCTGATCGCGCCTTCGCGCCATCCCGTTGCGGCGGAGCCATCCGATACCAAGCCCCCAACCGGCCATGGGAAAATCCTGCCCCGCGCCGGAATCTCCCGGCCGAAACACCCGGCAGAAATTCGCACCAAGCAACCGCGGACCTCATGCCTAACATTGAAATTCAACGTTTTACAAACTTGGCATCCGCCCTGCACAAGCAGGCGCCACATGTCCACCCCTTTCGCCAATCCCGTGGAAGCCACCGTCGAAGCCGAGCGCCTCTGGCGCGAAATCGGCGGCCAGGTCCGCGAGGCCTGCATCCTGCGGCGCCAAGGGCGTCACCAGGCGGCGGCGACGATTCTCGAGCAGGGTCTGCCGGCGCTGATCCGGTCCTGGGCCGCCGAGTCCAGCCTCGCCACCGCGGAGGCCAAGGCGCAGTTGAATCGGCTCTTCCAGGACGAGCAGGCACGCGTCGAGAGCCACTGGATCATGGCGCGCTTCATCGCCGACGGGCAACCGCACGACTCCGCGGTGCGCCAGCTCGCGGCCTTCCCCGGCGCGCCGATGGCGGCACCCGCCGACCGCCCCTGCTTCACCGGCGCCGCCCCTTCGGCCCGAGCGATGGTGTTCCCCGCCATCGCCCCGCGCCGCATCCCGATCGAAGACGTCGTCGACATGATCGACGCCGCCCGCGACCTCGAACGCGCCACGGCCCGCACCGCCTGAGCCCCCTTTCCCTAAGAGTTAGTCCTCAACCAAACCAAGTCCCATGAAGGCGTCATCCAACACCGCAGTCCTCGATGAAACCCCGGTCCTGACGACCCCCGATACCCTGCTCGTCGGCCTCGATCTCGGCACCAACACCACGGCGATCCTCGCCAGCTCCGCGAAGTCCTCGGATGTGAACATCCGCGAACTCATTCCCAGCGTCGTCGGCTACGCCAAGGACGGCATCCTCGACGGCGTGTTGCCCGGCAACGCCACGATGCTCTTCGGCCACGAGGCGTTGAAGCGGAAGCTCTACCTCAATCTCGTCAAGCCGCTCAAAGGCGGCGTGATCGCCGAGCTCGACTCGGCCCGGCACTTCGCCCGCCACCTGCGCTCGCGCCTGAGCATTTCGCCCAACGCCGAGATCCGCGCCGTCATCGGCGTGCCGGCCAAGGCCGATCCCGCCGCCCGCGAGTCGCTCCGTCAGGCCTTCACCGGCGTCTTCGACAAGGTCCTCTTCATCCCGGAGCCCTTCCTCGCCGCCCTCGGCATGCGCGACGAATCCCGCCTCGGCGACAACGGCTATTCCGACCCGGTGCGCAACGCGCTCTTCATCGACATCGGCGGCGGCTCGACCGACCTGTGCCTGCTGCGCGGATACTACCCGCAGGCCGAGGACCAGATCAGCACCACCTTCGCCGGCGACGCGATCGACCAGATGGTCTACAATTCGATCCTGCAGACCTACCCGGACTGCCAGATCTCGATGCACAAGGTCTGCGACCTCAAGGAGCGCCATTCCTTCGTAATGAGCCCGGAGACGCAGGTCGTCATCGACCTGGTCGTCGCCGGCCGCTCACGCAAATTCGACATCACCGAGCAGCTCGCCGCCGGCTGCGAAGCCCTGCTCAAGCACATCCTCGACCTCGCGCGCACCCTCATCGCCCGCGCCGACCCCGATGCGGTGCCGGAGCTGCTGCAGAACATCGTGCTCACCGGCGGCGGCAGCCTGGTCCGCGGTCTCGGCGTCGCGTTGCAGACCCAGCTCATCGAGGACGGCTACGAGAACCCGAAGGTCTCCGTAATTGGTCCCAACTACAAGGAGCAGGTCGCCCGCGGCGCGCTCAAGGCCGCCCGCCAGGCCAAGGACCGCCAGTGGCAGACGATCCTGCGCTAGGATTCGGGCTACGCCCGTGTCCTCGCGCTTCTCCCCTCCCGAAACCCGGAACCCCATACCCGAAACCGGGAGCGAAGCGACACTCTATCAGCCGGTTTGGTTGATACACAGGGACTGAACCCCCGGTACCCACAAGGGCCGGGGGTTTTCTCGTTGCCCGGCGGCCCCGGCGCCAACCGTGAGTTCGCCAAATCAATACTCGCTCCGGCTCGCCTGGCGCCGCAGCAGATGAGTCGTGATGCGCGCGGGCAGCGCGGCCTCACGATTGAGTCGCGCATCGAGGTAACCCGGGAAACGGGTCTCCGCCTGTGCAAAACGATCCCGGGCCTCCGCGGCACGACCCAGCCGCGCCCAGGCGACTCCGAGATTGTTCGCTCCCTCCGGCGTCGGCTCCAACGCCTCGGCCCGCTGCAGTTCCTCCGCCGCCTCGGGATCGCGCCCGCCGACCAGCAACAGGCACGTGCCCCGCTGGAACACTCGCCGCCAGCCCTCGCGGAACGGCCACGGACCATCGCCTTCCAGAATCTCCGTCGGATCGGCTGCCGCCGGGCTCGCCTCGTCGAGAAAGCGCAACGCGGCCGCCGGCTCGTCGCGGAACACCGCCATCGAGACCAGCACCCATGCGGCCACGCGTTCCGGTTCGCCCGCCGCCCGGCACAGACCGCGCACCCGCTCGTAGTCGTGCTTGCGCAGGGCCATGGCCAAGGCCGCACGCTGCCTCACCAGATTGCGCGATACACTCTGCGGATACGCGTACATCCGATAGCCAGCCTCGTTTCCACAATGGAACCGCGCGCCGATCGCCACCGCGCGGAGCAAGAGATCGAAACTCTCGACGCCGTACACCGCCGCATCGTAGCCGCCCGCGGCCCGGAACACCTCCGTGCGAAACGCCACCTGGGTGTCGCCGGGGAGATGGTTGCGCTCGAACAACCGAGCCGGCGTGGCCTCACTCCGGATGAACGCCGGCACCTCCAGCCGCCGCAGGAACGCGCCGCTCTCACCGTCGTACAGATCGATCGCCTCCGTGGCGACATCGGCCCCGGCCCGCAGCGCCGCCGTCAGCCGCTCCGCCCGGCCCGGAATCCACTCGTCGTCGGCGTCGAGCCATGCGGCAAACTCTGTCTCCACCGATTCCAGACCCGCCTGCCGCGCCACAGGAACGCCCCCCGGTTCCGGCGCCTTTACCACCCGCAGACGACCTCCCGCCACTGCCCGCGCCCGCGCTACCGTATCATCCGAGCAATGGTCGTCGACAAGCACTAGCGGACAGCTCGCCTCACGACAGGCAGACGCTACCGCTCGCTCGATTGTCACGGCAGCATTCCGTGCTGCGATGGCGATAGTGAACTGGGTCATCTCACTCATGGCTGCGGGATGATGATCATCGGCCGCATCCGGTCCGACAAAGCGAATTCCGCCTCGATTCGCGCGACCATCGCCGGCGCGAACTGCAGCGATGCCGCAATGAAAACCGACTCCGTCCAAGCCACGACGGTCTTCGGATTCTCGCACACCAATCCGCGGTAGATCGTGCCCTCCCAGCGCGCATCCGAGTCGAACCATCCATCGACTCGTAGGCCGCGCGCGCAACAAGCATCGACCACTTTCCGTCCAAACATGCCCGCGCCGAAAACCGCCACCGACCTTCCGCTCGCGACCGCCGCATCGACGGCTCGTCGCACCGCCGCCGCGGTCGGATCGGGCGCAAGCGCCGAAGCATCCGGCACCGTTTTTTGCGCAAGCTGAGCCAAGATCGCCGACAAGGATGCGAAATGGGCTCCGGGCGAGAACCGCTCATGCACCCGACACCGCGCGGCCTCCCCCATGCGCCACAACAAGGCACGATCCCGCGCGAGTTCGGCCAACACCTCGGCCATGGCGGGAACGTCGCCCTGCGGCACCAAGCGGCCTTCCGCTCTGTCGCAGATCAATTCGTCGAGCCCCGATTCGATCGCCATCGCGACCGGACACACCCCTGCCGCCATGGATTCCAGCAACGCCAGCGGCAACCCTTCGAAGGCCGAGACCAGCAACGCCACATCGTTGTTGCGCCACACTTCATCCACGGCGTCGCGCCCGAGCGCTCCAGTTCGCCGCACTCGGGCAAGCACCTCCGGGCCAGCCGCCGCGAGCGCGCGGTCGAAATCGGCTGCCGCAGGCCCATCGCCGACGACCATCACCATGAAATCCACACCGCGCCGGACCAGCTCGCTAAACAGCGGCACCAGCCGCGACACGCGTTTCTGCGGTTCCTCCAGGCGGCCAACGTAAGCGAGGCGCAGTGGTCCGCCCTCAGGCCGTGGTGCCGCAGGCGGAATAACGATCGGGTACGTCAGTTCGTGTACCACCACCTCTTTGCCGCCCACCCGCCGACGCAGTTCGTCGGCGCACCGCCGGCTCACACCAATCCAGATCGGCGCGATCGTCCGGTAACATTCGGCCAATGCGTACTGCGATTCCATGTCGCTATGCACTATGCCCAGTACGCGTACCCGCTCACGCAGGGAATCCGGGGCCGTGCGCAAGAACTCGGCCACCGCCGCCCACGGCGTATCCCCCGTGTTCGGCAGGATAGTCAGCGGCCCCTCTGCGCGCGCAGCGATATCACAAATCGCACGCGCCACGGCTGACGGATCATGGCTTGCATCCTGCGGCACCGCGACCACCCGTGCAGCCACATCAGCCGGCATTCCGAGCGGTGGCGCCGCGGCGTTCAGCAGCAGCATCCGGGCGTCCGGTCGATGGCGCAACAGGCAGACGCCATAGGTGGCAACCCCACTGGGCGCACAACCATCCTGGCAGACGAATAGCACGGCCCGCCTGCTGCTCGGTCCGTTTCCGTCAGTCACCGCTTCGTTGACACGATCAGGTTCGGATCCGGACATCGCGAAATGCCTCCGGGATGATCGTCTGCCAGCTTCGCAGAAGGCGGGCGGTGTTCAGCGCCGGGTCGAACTCAGTCCGTAGATGAAGGCGGGCCGCCTCGGCCAACCGTCGCCGCTCCGCGGCCGGTAGCGAGACCGCACGCCGCAGCCCCTGCTCCAGTGCCGAGACGGACCCCGACTCGACGAGGATTCCGGTGTCGCCATCGCGCACCAGATCGGGCGTACTAGCGATCGGCGTCGTCACGACGGGCACCCCGGCCGCCATAGCCTCCATGAGCACGGTCGGCAGCCCGTCGGTGTCGCCATTGCGATCCTCGACACAAGGCAGGACGAAGAGGTCGGACTGACGCAGCCGCTCCGCCGTTTCCGCCGGAGTCCGTGGTCCTTCATGGATCGAGACCCGTGGATCGCCGGCGGCCAGCGCGAGCAGCCGCTCCCGTTCCTCGCCATACCCGTGCAGTTCCAGCCGCAGCAGCGGGTCCGGCAGCGCACGGAAGGCGGGGATCAGCAGGTGAAATCCCTTTTTCTCGATGAAGCGCGAAATCGTGAGCACGCGACGCACCTCGGGGCGAGCCTCCGGTTGCTGCACCCAGAATTCCTCAAGCTCAAACACGTTGCGGATACCCACTAGCTTCTCCGCCGGAACGCCCTGCGCCTGCAGGAAGCGGCGGTGATACTCACCCAAGTAATATACTGCTCGGCACTGCGCGTGGCCCGCCGTGCGGGCGATGTGGTGCCGGGGCGCATGATCGCGGCGGAAAATATCGAAGGCATGCGGCTTGAGCGTAAAAGGTAGTTCCAGCCGCTCGCACAGCGGCACGACGAAATCCGCCGGATGCGGCACCGCAAAGTGCGTATTCACCAGGTCGATCCGTCGCGCCGTGAGCAGGCGGGCGAGTTCCTCCCGATCGGAAAAACGCGCGACATCCCATTCGGCGGGAATGGCGGCACGAGCAACCGCATCGCGGAAATGGAAGACCGAGACCGCGAGCCCGGCGCGAATCACGCGCGCGATCTCGTCCTGAACAAAGGTCTGGCTGAGCGCCGGAAACTCGTATTGCACGTAGGCGATTCGCGGTGGTCCCGGCCGGCGTATCCGTCGTGCCCGCCGCAGCGCCGCCGCCTCCAGGCGCACCCGGTTCGGCAAGAACGGCTCGGTATCCGTCACACGCGCCACGCCGGGTTCGCAGTAATAGTCCGCTAGGGCGCTTCCGATCACGAAGGGCGGATGGTGCCGCGTGTAGCGCAGAATCAGCTCCCAATCGACCAATCGGGTCATGCTTTCGTCGAAACCGCCGCTCTCCGCCACCAGCACACGGCGGTGCATGAACACGTTCAGATCGATCGCGCTGCTCTGCTGGAGGCGCTCGTAACTGAAGGGAGTGCCGACACACCGGAAACGTCCCGTCGCCCAATCGAAGAAGTTGAAGCCAGCATATCCTGTATCACGTGTCGGATCGCGGAACGCCCGCACCATGAGCGCCAGATAGTCGGGGTGCCACCGGTTGTCGGAGTCCAGGTAGGCGATCAACTCCCCCTTGGCCTCCGCCAAACCGCGGTTGCGGGCGGCGCTCACCCCACGTCGTTCCTGCCGGAAAACGCGGATGCGCGCATCGCGCGCCCGATAGGCATCGAGCAGCGGCGCGGAATCGTCGGCGCTGCCATCGTCGATCACCAGCAGTTCCCAAGCGCAATACCGCTGGGCAAGAACCGAATCGAGAGCCCGGGGCAACACAGTCACCCGGTCGCGCGAGGGCATGATGATGCTCACCAGCGGCGTGCCGCCAGCGGGACCGTTATCGGCACGCAAGTCGGCGCTCATCCATTCCGGGATGTCCGCCGCCGCGGCCGGCGCGGCCTGGGCCGTTCCGGTGGCGCCGCCGGACGACACCGGAGCAACCACGATCTGGTCCACTCGCAGCCCTAAGCCCTGGAGTTGAGCCACGATCTCGCGCCAGTACATGCTGGCGACCACGACCCGGTCCGGCGCCAAGGCGGTGATCGCGGACGGGGCGATGATCGGATGGCCGGCGAAATTGAGTCCGTGCTTGGCGGGATCGTTGTCGCTGACGGCCACCACCCGGGTGCCCGAATCCAAGGCGGCGATGGCGCGTCGCCCGGCCTCCCCGGCTCCGAATACGACGATGGTCATCATCGGGTCAGTCCTTCCACCCCAGGTAGAGTTTCTCGCCCGGCAGAAATCCATGACGAGCAACCACCGCAGGGTCAGTCACCGTCACCACCTCCATCCGGAAGCCGGCCTTGGTGCAGCGTGCGTGGTAATCCGCCCCGGAAAGCCTGACGTGGTCGACTTGCCCGAAACGTCGTTCGCGTTCCGCTGGATCGGTCACCGTCGGGTCCTCATCGGTCGCGGGACGCCCCTCATGGATCGGCACCATCAGGACTGCCCCCCCCCCGGCCGCAGCACCCGGTGCATCTCCTTCAGCGCCAATGCATCGTGGGTCACGTGTTCAAGCACATGGATGCAGAGCACCGCTTCGAAAGTGTCCGTCGGGAAGGTCATGTTCTCGACATCCATGCGTACCGCCCCCAGGCGCTCCGCCAAATCGATCGAGACGATCTCCGCCCCGGCCCGGCCCAACACCTGCTGAAGACAAGGCGTGGGGGCAATCTCCAGTACCCGCAGTCCGGGTCGTTGCAATCCTTGTTGGGCAAGGTGCCAGCCGATAAGCCGGTGCCGTTCGTACGCACCGCATCCCGGGCACTTCGCGTTGGGCCGCACGACCGTCTTGCCGACGGGCTCAAAATGGTCGGATTTCAGTCCGCACAATGGACACTCGATCATGATCGCTCCTTGGATTCGCAGTTGAGGTTGTGCCGCGCACTCAGGCGCTCGTAGTTGTCGTTAAATGACTCGTTCTCCGTGACCCGCCCGCCCCCCGCACTCACGAAGTAGTCCGCCAGCACCGCCCTCAATACGAACGGGACGTGGTCGCGCGTGTAGCGCAGAACCAGATCCCAGTCGACCAGGCGGGTCAGGGCGGTGTCGAATCCGCCGAGCGCGGCGGCCAGCCGCCGGCGATGCATGAAGACGTTGAGATCTATGAAGTTCATCTGTTCGAGCTGGGCGCGGTCGTAGCCCGGAATCCAGGGGCGGAACTCGCCCTTGCCCTCGTCGATCATGTTCATACCGGTGTATCCGCATTCGTACTTACGGCCAGCGAAACGCACCACCATGTAGCGCAGGTAGTCGGAATGCCAGCGGTTGTCCGAGTCCAGGTAGGCGACCAGTTCCCCACCCGCCGCCGCCAAACCGGCATTGCGCGCCGCGCTCACGCCATGGTGGGGACCGCGCAGCAGCCGAATCCGCGGCTCGCCGGCGCCGAGCGCCTCGAGGACCCGCGCGGTTCCGTCGGTGCTGCCGTCGTCGATCACCAGCAATTCCCAATTCGCATAGGATTGGCCGAGCACAGAGCGAACCGCTCGGCCCACCACTGCCTCCCGGTTATAGACCGGCATCACGACACTGACCAAAGGGCAGTAGTCCCACGCCTCCGGCGGCGACCCTTCGTGCGCACCGGAGACCGGCGCTGTGATCCCTCGCTCGATCCGGTCCATCGGAATTCCCAGGCTCAGCAACCGCGCGCACACCTCGTCGAAGCGCACCGTCGCCACCAGCACCACATCGAACTCCAGCTGCGTAATCCGCTCCGGCGGAACCACCCGGTGACCGCAAAAACACGTGCCGTGCTTTCGCCCATCACTGTCCGCAACGGCGATCACCTCGGTCGTGGCCGGCAGACAGGACACGGCGTATTTACCGCCCTGCCCTGCGCCGTACAACACGGCCTTGCGGCGCGTTTCCGCGGCCGTACGGCCTCCTCCCCCCACCAAAACCGAGGGGGCAAGGCCCGACACGATCCGTTCGGGGGCAATACCGAGTGCGAGCAAGTTCGCCCGGACTTCATCGAATCGCACCGTCGCGACCACCACCACATCAAACGTCAGCCCCGGAATCGCCTCGGGCAGCAGCACCCGGTGGCCGCAAAAAAAGGTGCCGTGCTTCCGCGCATCGCCGTCGCACACCGCTACTACCGAAGTATCCGGCGGCAGGCTGGCCAGCACATATCGTCCGTTGTTTCCGGCGCCGTAGAGGAGGATTTCGCGGATTCCACTCATGGCATCACCCCATAGATACGCACATGCTGCACCGGCGCGCCCTCCAAGCGTTGAAACATCGCCTCCTCGTGATCGCGGGAGGAATAGAGCACCGTCGCCCCGCGGCCGAAATCCGCGTCGTCCGGATGCCGGCATGGTTTGCCAAGATAGGGCTCACAGCGGCATGCGTCCAGGAACGCCACGATCCATGGCCAGAGCATCGGGAACAGGCCCAGGACCACCTTGCTGTGCTCGCCCGCGCCATAGATATAGAGGCGGGGCGGGTGGGCCGTCCACTCGGGGAGCAGCGGCCCGAGCCGCCGCACGATGTGGCTGATGGCGTCGTCGCGGGTCGCGCGCTGGAGAAACCCCGTCAGCGTTTCGTCGGCCGCCAAGGCCAGGCACGAATACGCGCCGGTGGCGCTCGAACAGGGAGTGACCGGCCGGACTGTCTGCAAACTTCGTATACCGGAGAGCGCCAGCGGGAAGATCAGCTCGCTGTTGAGGTTCGCCCGGTGTGCCTGATATATCCGGCCGAGCACCGCCCGGTCCCGCTGCGTCAAGGCGGGGAGCGACGGCCCCGTCGCCACCCGGAGCGGGAGCACCCCCAGCCGTTCCTGTCCGCCTCCCCCGCGGCTTACCTCGCAAGCAAACGACTGCAAGGCCACCTGCAGGGTGGCGCGCCGTTCGCGCAGTTGGCGCGCCAAGAGACCGCGGTAGGCAGGGGCGACCAGCAACGGCGTGCTGGCTGTTGTCTCGTCAAGGAACCCGAGTTCCAGCGCGCCGCCCAAGGGGTGTTGCTCGAAACAGCGGGTCGGGGTCTCGGCGCGCCGGGGCCGCCGAACATAGCCGCACAGGCAAGCCGCCCCGCTCGTCGCCAGACCAGTGTCCAGCTGCTCGAGGGCGGCGGGCTCGAGCACCTCGCCGGCGCGGAGCAGCAGAACCGGGGCCCCGCCGAATTTCGCGGTTTCCCCCACCGCCTCCAGCACAACGGTGCCGCCGTCGCGCCACCATCCCCGCGCCGCGCCCTCCGTCAGCCGGTCCTGCAATTGCGCCCGCTCCCCGTCGCTCGCCTCCGCCGGAACCAGGATTCGCACCTCGCACACTCGTCCGCCGCAACGATCCGCCAGGCTCGCCAGAGTCTGACCCACCGCATCGATGGCGCCATGGTGGACCACCCAGGCCTCGACCGGCCGCCGGTCCCGCGCGAGAACACCGCCTCCCTTATTGGCCGCGCTGAGTTGCCGGCGATGGAACGCCAGCACTTCGCGCTCGGCCGCCGCGGCGTCGTACCCGGCCCGGTAGTCGATGGTCAGGGTTTGCCGCGCAAAGATCTCCTCCAGCCGACGCCGCACCCCTTCGACCGACGGCTCCATCAAAAGCTCCGCCGCATTGGCGGCCCCGACCACCTCGGGGATGCCGCCAACGTTGGTGCTGAGAAACGGGACGCGCGTGGCCAGCAACTCCATGATCGCGAAGGGAAAGTTGTCGAGCACGCTCGGTGTCACCGCAAGCACCCCGTCCTGTCCGGCCAGCCACGCCAGCGCGTCGTCCGTCCCGAATCCGTCGACGATCTGCCACGAGAGGCCCAAACCCGCCAAGGCGGCGCCGATATACTCCCCACTGCGTCGTCCATCGATGTCGATCTGGCGTCCGAGGAAACTCACCTGCCGAATCGCCGCACGCAGCGCCGCGGAGACGCGCAGGGCGCCAAGGAGAAAGTCCAGCCCCTTGCGCCGCTCGAGTCGCCCGAAGAACACTAGGTGCGAAAAGCCGCGATGCGTCACCGGTTCCCGCCCGGATCTGGCGTTCCCACACACGAACCAATACGGCAGATACTCGACCTCGGCGATGCCCCAGTGCCGGCGCACCCAGTCGGCCATGTAGCGCGAGGGGGCGGTCACGATGCCGCCCGACCGCGTGGCGATACGCTCATGGGCCTCGACCAGCAGGTCGTTGCGCGAGGTGACATGCCGGTCGTTGCCCAGCATGCTCCACAACTGGGAGGAGTGGCACCAGGTGATGAGGCGCGCGCCGCGATACGCCAGCCCGGCCCGCCAGGCCTGGACCGCCCGCAGGCCGTGCCCCATGAATTCCTGGAAATAGACCACCTGGAAATCCTGCCGCCGCAGGAACGCGTGGGCACGCAGCGCCCGGATTGAGTCCTGCGCATCGAGATGCGCCTCCTCGGCGTCCGTCGCCGCATCGGGGTCACGCCAGTCCTCGAGCACCACAATGCGGATTCCCACGTCGTCGTAGTAGCGTTTCTGCCACGCCGAGCGGTCGCGGTGCATCACCTTTCCGGTGTAAAGAAGCGTCACCGGAAAGCCCTCCCGCGCCAACAGTTGGGACAGGCGGTACGCAGCCGTCCCCACACCGCCATTGGTGAATGGCCCCAATGTCTCCGGCGAAACGACGCAGGTTCCCGTCATCGGTTCCTCCGTCGGCACGTCATCTCCCGCCACCCCCGGCCGGGCCACTCCGCCACCGGCGACCGCATAGTCATTGACTGCTCGATATCCGAAGTCCGCCAGTGCCGCCGTAATTTCCGCATGGAACATGCTCGCGACCACGACAAACGGCCGCAGTGCCCCCTCCGGCGGATTTGGCAGCCACGACGGCGCCACAACGGGAACGCCCTCCACGGTCGTACCCTGCTTGGCAGGATCGCTGTCGATGAACGCCGCCACAGCGACCCCGGCGCCGACGAGTTCAGCCAGACAGCCGCGCCCCGCCGCCCCTGCCCCCCAGATAGCAACCGCGCGCCCCGCCGCCCGTTCGCGTTGTACCGCATCCCTCATGAGTCTCGCCTGGTGCATTGGCGCCACATCGCCCAGCACGACTGCGCGGACCCCCTCGCCGACCTCGGTCTCCCACCGGACGCCCAGCACCTCGCGTAACGCGGCGTGCGTCCGTTGAGGGTCCCCCAGCAATCGGATGGCACCGATGTTGTTCTGACGCCCACCCGAGCTGCGTTTCTCCCCCGGCCAGGCTTCATACAAATACTGCGGCCCATGCCGCCCGGACGCCTGCTCTGGGTACATTCGCGCCAAACTAATGCCGTGAAGGACGACCCAGCCGTCGGGCGTCAGCGCCGGCAGCAGGGCCATGACATCCAGAGTCGGCCATGGATGGGCGTGATTCGCGTCAACAAAAGCCAGTGGTATCTCCGCGCCGGCCAGCGCGCGTCCGACATCGGCCGCGGTGCCACTACGGAGCGTCCATCGTGCCTGCCCCGAAGCGCCCATTTCCGCGACTGCGGCACCGACCGGTCGGGTGGGATCGAAATAGCAGTGAGTGGCAATGTCGAAGGAATGGAGAGTCCCCACACCCATACCCTCCATGGCCTGGAGAATCACCGCCGAGGAGCAGCCCGCGGCCACACCGAGCTCGATCATCGCGGCCGGGCGGATCTCTTTCACGACCCCGTGCAGGAACACGGCGTCTTCGGCGCTGATGAAACCGGTCGCCCATGCCGGGGGTCGATAAAACGACTCGATCACCGCCGCACTGTCTTTCGCCAATTTCGACGCATTCATAGCAGATTCAGGGCCGAGGGTTGTCGGAAAGCGCGCCGCCATCGGAACTCAGGTCCGGAAGTGCGACGAAATCACGGGCTGTCTCCATACCCATCCCACGCAACGCCGCGCAGATCTCGTCTCGTGCGGACGCGGAGCACACCACGACATAGGGACGCGGCAGAGCGCTCGGCCCAGCCTGTGCGGCAAGTTGATCCGGCGAAATCGCCGGCGGGCCGCGTCGATCCACCACCCTGGCCACCGCGATTCCCCGCTCCGCCAGCAACGCCCGAACCCGCGCGGCCAGCGTGTTGTCGGCCCACAAATAGACCGGGCGGCCAGACTGCGCCGGCTCCGCCGCGCTCGCCGCGAGGAATCGAGCTCGCCACTCGGTAACCTCCGCGCCCAGCACCGTCCGGCTCTCCTCGGCCGCCCGCCGCCGGGCCTGCCCCTCTTGTTCCCGGCGCCGCCAGTCCGCGAGACGTTGCAGTAAGTGGTCGGCTTGTCCGCGCAAGGCGCGGATCTCCGCGACTTGCGCCGCCCAATAGCTTTCCACCTTATGTTGCAGCGCCGCCCAATCCGGCACGAAGGACGGATGGATACGCGCCGCCAGCAACGGCAGCAGGAACCGGCGGCCGACCTCGTCGTGGGCGAGTACGGCGCGACAGTGTTCGCGAAAGGAAGCGCACCACGGCTCAGCCGTCGACGCGAAATCCAACCGCGCCGCCGCAGCGGCCTGCAACTCGGCGTAGACCGCCGCAGCAGCAGGAAACAGGTCTGCAAAGCATTCGTGCGCCGTCGTGCTGATCCGCCAATCCTGAAACTCCTCGGACGCGAAGGCGGGCAGGAGCGGGCGCCGGTCCTCCGGCAGCCGTCCCAGCACCCGTGCGAGAAGCGCCTCCATCCGTGGCGTGTCGCCGAACACCGCGCCCGCCCCGAAAAGCACTTTGGGGCCGCGGTGAACCCGCCAGGCGTCGAGGATTGCACGGTTGTGCACCGTCCATGAGTCGATCAGGATCGTGCTGTCGAAGCTGAGATCGTTGATCCGGCGCCGCACCTCCGATCCCCACACCTCGAGCGGATGCCGATAGACCGCGACCAGGGTCGCCTCGGGAAAATGCGACCGCCAGAACTCGAGGAATAGGCAAGTGCGCGGATCCTTCCACCCCCAGAAGCGGAACCCGCGGCGCGCCGCGGCCAAGGCCGCACCCCGCCGCCGCTCCTCGTCCGTCAAGGCCACTTTCGGGTTCGTCCGGAAATGCATCGGGCCGAGCGCATGGTTGGTCAGCGCCTGGCCACAGGCCCGCTGGAGTACGTCGCCATGAAACCGGACAAACTCCTCGTCTTCGAAATACCCGCGCGGGTTGTCCATCGCCGAGGGCAAAAGGCGTTGCCCGATCGACATCCCCCAGGCCCCGGCAAACCCGGCCAGATACGAGGTGCCGCTGCGGTGCATGCCCAGTACGATCACCGGGCTGCTAAACTCCCCACTCTCAAGACCTGTTTGCATGGTCTTCATTGGCCCAATGCCTCCGCGAACAAGACCAACCATTGCGGACAAACCGAACCGGGCCTTGATTCGGTTGCGGCGAAAAGTTCAATGAAATGCTCACATCCGCGAACGCAGCGCCCAGCTTGGTTCCAAAAGCGGGTTGCCGCCATCTCAGCGCCTTCGCGTCTCGCCACAACCGCGGCCAGAATCCAGCGAGCGTCTGTCGCCTCGGAGTCAGCCAGAAAGCCCGGTGCCGCGGCCTGCAAATCGGTCAGATGTCGCTCCACCGGAATCACCAGCCCCGTAAGTTCGCAGGCCACCGCAAGGACAAACGAGGCGAACGCCGGCTGCGCGTTCTCCACGGCGCAGCTCTCCAGGATCGAGCGCGCCTTTGACGTTTCACCCCGATGCCATAGCCAAATCGCAACCGAGCCGGGCAGTTCGCCCGCGTGCCCGCTCCGGAGCGCCGCGTACCGCATAATAGCTCCAGTGGCCGCGACTGCGTCCCCGGCAACCGCATGCAGGCGCGCAAGCAGGTGCTCGCCTGCGGCGTCGTTGAGATGGAGCTGTGCTCCTCGTTCCAGAAGCCAGACAGCCGCCTTGTGCTCCCTCCGCCGCCGTGGGGACCACTCATGTGCCCACAATTCAGCCACACATTCTCGGAACCAACCATCCAGCACCTTCTCCATTCGCAGCTCGCGGCCATGCACGCCATAGCGTCCCAGCGAAAACAAAAAGCCCGCGGCGATCGACGCTTCCGTTCGGTCTGTTTCGGGAGCCGCCAGCCCAGCCAGCCAATCACTCCACCTCCAAGGCGGAGCCGCCACGGCGTCAGCCACGCGGCTCTCCGCTCCGAGCGCCAGCAGCGCCGGGCGCACAGAATCAGCAAGCCGTGACGGGGCCGGACCGGCCACAGCACTCCATACTTCGGTGCCCCCAAGAAAAACCCGTCGAAGTCGCTGTCTCCGCCGCATTCCCACCACCGCAACGCGAAACGGCACCTCCGCCGCAAGTCGGAGCACCGCCCCCACACATACTGGATCCTCGGCCCAGAGCAGAACTTGCTCGTGCCACATACTCTTGCTCGCGGTCGTGATTCTCAGCAACGGCCCGCCCATAGCAGCGGCAAGCACCGGCGCTATGCTCCGACCCTCCGCACCACCCATGGCCTCGTCGGTGACAACCAAGACCTCACGACGCAACGACTTTCGAGTCACGCCGGGAAACCATGCAGGAAGCCACGCCAGCCGACCGAATGTCTCCCACGCCGACCAATCTTCACCCGAACACTCGTCCGGCAAAAGATCGGTTAGCACCCAATCACAACGCCAGCATCCGGTAGCCTCGCGTGTTGCTCCTGCCCATCGCGCGGCCGTACCGGGAAAAACGGCCCAGACACCACCAGTGGTCGTCCGCCACGCAGGCGGCGGCGGCGGATCGCCGGCACAAAGGACCAGCCAGACGTCTGCGACGACGCCCTCCGGCTCGGCAGGCGCGGCCTCGTCGCTCGACCAGGCGATCAGCTCGCGCGGCAACTGTTCCCGGCACAGCGCCGCCGCAAGCGGCAGTTCCGACCGGCCCTGCGGACACCATACCGCGATCCGCAGCCCGACCGGAGCCCGCAACTCTGCGCTCCTTTCTGCCTCATACCCCTCGCCCACTAGTCCGCCTTTGTCAGTGAAGTATGTAGTTGGGGTTGCACACATGGAACGGGAAATCGTAGTGGCTACGCCCCGGCAGTATCTTCTGCCGAAGGGGTAAAACCTGCCGGAGTTTTGGAGGAAATCACTGCTTCACCCACCTTAGCGCAAGAAGCATGCCGAGGATCAGGCCGGCGGCCGGTCTGACCCTATTTCAAAATGGCGGAGCCATTTTGGTCAGAGCGGGTTCTCAGCAATCCGGGCAGCCCACGCCTTCTTGCAGAGACTTCCGTCCAAGGTCGCAAGCTTGAGGCCATGACTGGCCGCCAAGCGCAGCAGGTGCGCGTCGGTTACGTCCCTCCCATTGGAAATCGAGGGAAGCGAAGCCACCGGCACCGCGTCAGTCACGAACCGGTGAGCATGAAGTTGCAGAATTGCATTCAAAGCCGTCCGGGCGTCGGCAAAAGAGGCCCCGTACGCCACACTCATACTCACCCGCAAAAAACCCATCTGGGTGACGGGGGCGGTGGCGAATCCTTTCAACGAATTCAGCCAGCGGTTTGCGCGCGCGTGATGGGGATGGCTCGACCAAGCACAGGCCAGCAAGAGATTGACGTCCAGTAGATGGCTCATGCGACGTCGTTGAGAATCGCAGCGACCCGATCCGGCGTCATGGGCGGCGCCCCAGCAGGGGCGACCAAGACCGGCCGCCCAAATTTCCCGGGAACCAACCGTGCACGTTTTGGCTCTTCCCGCTTGAGCACCAAAGTTTCGCCTTCAAGCGAGAAGGTAACTTTCTCCCCGGCCTGAAGATGCAGGGCTTTCCGCAGGCGATTGGGGATGACCAGTTGGCCTTTGGTCGAAATCGTCGCGCGATTCATACCGTTCACCTACCCGGCTTACTTCAGAGGTCAAGACACCGAGGGTAGTCCGGATGGAAACCGGTATTTCGCGTGCGTGTCTCGCCCGGCTTACTTCACCACCATCCCCAGCTCCATCGGGGTGCCGGCGGGGATATCCCGCGCCGCCTTGTGGCCGTAGATCTCGGGCAGATGCCGCGGATGCAGACCTCCCGCGGGCCGGATCGAGCGGAGGTTGTCTGAGTTGAAAACGTCGCCCGCCCGCACCTCGGCGGTGACGAAGAGCGAGCGCCGGAAACGGCGGCTTTCGGCTTCGGCCGGAGTCGGTTCATAGTGGATCCCGCCAAGCGCGGCCTCCGTCATCCGGATCGCGTCAACCATCGCCTTTAATTCCGCCGGCTCCATCGAGAAGGCGCTGTCCGGGCCCGGGTCGCTGCGGCTGAGCGTGAAGTGCTTCTCAATGATGCTGGCCCCAAGCGCGACTGCCGCTACGGCGACGGTATGACCCATCGAGTGGTCGGAGAGCCCCGCCGGCACCCCGAAACGAAGATGCAGGTCGCGCATCGTGCGCAGGTTCATCGTCTGCGGGGGCGAAGGGTACGCACTGGTGCACTTAAGCAGCGCCAACTCTTTGCCGCCCGCGTCACGAAACGCTTTCACGGCTTCGGCGATTTCCTCCACCGAGCCCATACCGGTCGAAAGGATCAGGGGTTTGCCGGTCTTCGCGACCTTCTGGATGAGCGGGATGTCGACCAGCTCGAACGACGCGATCTTGTACGCCGGCACATGCATCGCCTCGAGAAAATCCACCGCGGTCGGATCGAACGGCGTCGAGAACAACGTGATACCGATCTCGTCGGCGAGAGCCTTGAGCGTCGGTTGCCAGTCCCACGGCGTGTACGCTTCTTGGTAGAGCGAATACAAATCGCGGTTCGCCCAGAGCCCTTCGCCGCCGTGGCGAAAGAGCGGCGAATCGCTCTTCAGTGTGATCGTGTCGGGCGTGTACGTCTGGAGCTTCACGGCGTCGGCCCCGGAGGCCGCCGCCGCCCGCACGATCTCCATCGCCCGTTCGAGACTCCCGTTGTGGTTGGCGGAGATTTCCGCGATCACGTAGCACGGTTGCCCGGGGCCGATCCGGCAGTCGTCAATGATGATCTCGTTCATGGGGGAAGATGGGGGTTAGCCACGAAGAGGCACAAAAAGACCCGAAAACTCGGAGCAATCCCGACCAATCTCAAAACCGATTCTCCAAGGCGTTCCCTCTTCGTGCATTTTGGTGCCTCTTTGTGGCCATAACGTTCCGACTGTTATCTCGAAGAAGACAACACAGGGAGTTGCCACGAAAAGGCACGAAAAGACACAAAAACCGAACCGACCGAGCCCAGGAGCATTCCGGTCTTCTCGTGGATCTTTGTGCCTCTTCGTGGCCATCACTCGGAATGCGTTTCTGTCATCGGGATCGGATCGCTCATCAGGTACTTCTTCACGGACAACACCGGCGCGCCGAAGTTGATCAACAACCCAGTTTCAATCCGGCTCGATCGGAGGTACCCGAGCAATTGGGCGACATGCTCGTCCGCCACGGCACGAACCGCCTTGAGTTCGACGATCAACCGACCCTCGACAAACAGGTCCGCGCAATACTCTCCCAGCACGGTTCCGTCCTCGTCGAGCACGCGGTGCGGATGCTGCTGTTCCACGGCAAACCCCGCCTTCCGCAAGCGATGAACAAGGGCGTTTTCGTAGATTTTCTCGAGATGCCCATGCCGGTGATAGCGATGGATCGCAAAACTCGTTTCGCGGACGATATCACAGAGTTGATTGATGTTCTCGTAGTTCACAGGTCCTCCCTTTTTGTGCCTTCTCGTGCCTCTTTGTGGCCAATTTCTGAATGATCTTCCCATCGATCCATGGAACGGACGAACTGCCACGAAAAGGCACGAGGAGAGACAAAAACCGGTGTAATCCAGAGCGAGCCGTTTGTCGTGTTCTCCGAGTTCCGTTTTCGTGCATTCTTGTGCCTCTTCGTGGCCATGAAGTTCCGACGCTTTCCGGAGATCCCAAACACGGAGGATGGCCACGAAAAGGCAGGAAAAGACACAAAAAAAACCGGACAGGCACCGGACGAACACGCGGCAGATCGAACGGTTCTTTTTCGTGCATTCTTGTGCCTTTTGTGGCCATGGAGTCCGCCGTGATTGTTCAGTTTCCGACCAGAAACTTCTCCGCCTCCCTCAGGTCCTCCACGACCAGATCGGCCTCGGTCGTCTCGCCGGCGGTGAACCAGCCGAAACCCGTCTCGATCTGCCGCACCACGCGCACCGTGCGCATGCCCAACGCCTTCGGCCCCACGAAGTCCTTGGCCGCATCGTCGCCCACGTAGACCGCATCGGCCGCCGCCACGCCGAGCCGTTCGAGACAGACCCGAAAACCCGTCGCCGCCGGCTTCGCGGCGTGGGCACCGAGATCGGCCGTGCACACGATGGCCGCGAAACGCTCCGCCAGACCGAGCGAGGCGATCTTCGCGTGCTGGACCGTGGCATGACCGTCGGTCACGAGCCCGAGCGGCGGAACGAGGGCCCGCAACAATTCCTCCGCATCCGCATGCAACCGGAGTTTCGGTACATGCGTGCGGTAGACGTGCAGCATCGTCTCGGGCGCCACCCGCGCCCCCCAGCCATGCCGCTCGTGCAGAACATTGAAGACGCTCCCCCGGCCCTGCGCCCAGAGGATCGACTCCATCTCCTCGGCCAGCGCCCCGGCCGATCCGCCGCAACGCGCCGCCAGATGGTCCGCCACCGCGCGAAACCCGCCACGGACGAACTGAGCCTCGGGATACAACGTCTGGTCGAGATCGAAGAGCACCACCCTCATGGCCTCACCTCCCCGCCGCGCCGGAAAAGATCGGCCGTATGCCGAAACATCCACAGCTCGGCCTCGTGGCGGCCGACATGGCACTCCACGGTCTCGCCCCGGGCGAGCCGCACCAGCCATTCCGGGGTCGGACACCCAGCCGCAAAACCCAGCGCGGCGCCGCCCCCGAAGCGCGGGTTCACTTCGATGAATTGAATACGCCCGGGCGCCCGGAAGGCCTGCGCCGTCGCCGGCCCGCGCAAACCGAGCTCCTGCACCAGCCGCCCGGCCGTCGCGGCCAGCTCGTCGTCGCGCACCGTGCGGCCGACGATCGACTCGCCGTCGTGCACCCTCACCCGCTCCCGGGGGACCGCGGAGACCAACCGCCCGTCCCAATCGACGAACACGTCGACGGTATACTCCGGAGCGATGACATTTTCCTGGAGCACGTCGCGCTCCGGATCGTAGCCACGACGCGCCAATTCCTCCAACGAGTCGACCCGGCAAGCACCGCGACCGGCCTGCCCCCGCCTCGGTTTCACGAACAAGGGGAAGGTCGCTCCGGCCGGATCCGCAACCTCGGCCGGCGTATCGAAGCCGAGCATGCGGCAGACCGAGCCGAACCGGTGCTTGTCGAGACAGAGCCCCACCGACTCCGGGGGGCCGACGACCACCCGGACCCCCGCCCGCAGGAAACGCTCCGCCGCCGCCGCGAGCACCGGCAGCTCCGCATCGCGCGTGGGCACCAGCAACGACACGCGCTCGCGCCGGCACCACATCACCAACCAATCGACATACTCCGGCGCATCGCTGCGGGGAGGGCGTTCGGCGGCATCCGCGGCGCGGAGCGCCGCCGCGAGCGGATCGTAATCGAGCGCCCAGACCTTGCCTCCGCCGACCGCGGCGAGCGCTCGCTGGAAGGCCTGCACGAGCCAGACTTTGCGGGAGGCGCTGAGGATCGCGACATTCATGCGCCGCCCTCCGCAAGCATGGCCTCGACCACCCGCACCACTCCCAGTCCGTCGACAAGCCGACCGGCATTGGCGGCATACTCGGCGAGCTGCGTGGCATCGCCCGCGAAAGCCGCGATTTCCCGGGCGAGCTCCGTAGTCGAAATGTCGGCATGCCACCCCAGGTAGCGCACGGCCCCGGCGGCGGCCAGGCGCTCGCAACTGCGCCGCTGGTTTTCGGCCGTGCAGAGCAGCAGCATCGGAGTGCGCAACAACGCCAGTTCGTACACCGTCGTGCCGCCCGCCGACACCGCGCACCGTGCCCCGGCGAAACGGGCCGGAAGGTTGCCAGGATCGGCGAGCGCCGCGAGGCGCGGCGCGTCCCCTTCAAGGCTCGCCACGAGGCAATCCTTCCGACGGTTGCCGGCGCCGACGATCAAGTCCGCCGCGAGCGAGGCCGCGGCAGGCTCGCGCAGGGCCGCCACCACCGACTCCGTCGCCCCCGCCGGATCGCTGCCGCCCATCGTCACCAGAATCCGGTTTCCCCGCTCGACCGAACGGACCCCGCCAAACTCCGGACGCAGCAACGCGTACTCCGGACCGAGAAGCAGGCCACAGTTCTCCGGCCGTTGCGGGTAGTCGATCGCCCCGGCGCCCATATTCTGGTTGAGCACCATGGCGGCCGCGAAAGCACGCGGAAGCCCGTTGTCGTCGATCCGCAGGAGACTTCGGCGCGCAGGCCAAAATTTGTCCCACGCCACCCCAAACATCGGGCCGTCGACGACGACCCAGTCGGCCCGCCAGTTGGCGGCGCGCACTTCCGTCTCGGCCGCATCCTCGCCGCTGCCGGCGACTGCGGCCATCGTTTCGACGACCACACCCGCCGCGCGCAATCGGGCGAACAACGGTGGGGGCAGTTCACTCAGCGCGAAGACGGCGCGCCCACCGCGTCGCAACCACTCCTGGGCAAGTGCGAGACAACGCATCACGTGGCCGTACCCGATGTCGGCGCCGGCCTCGCAGCGGAAGAGCACGGTGGTCATGCGGAGGCCTCCCGCGTTGGCGTATACGCAAGTGCGTATTGCCGACCTCCCAACTCATGGCGCAGACTCCGCCCATGCACGTCGTCGGCTCGATCATCGCACGGCTGGGCAGCAAGCGCCTCCCGTACAAAAACCTGCTGCCCTTCGCCGGAAAACCGCTCGTCGGGCTGGGCATCGAAATCCTGCGCCGCAGCCGGTTGGTGAACGAGATCGTCGTCTCCACCGAGAGCGAACTCATCGCCCGCGTGGCCCGCGACTTCGGCGCCACGGTGCTGCGGCGCCCCGACGAACTCGCCGCCGACAACGTGCCGTCGGTACCCGTTTTCCAGCACATCGTCGCGCATCACCCGTGCGACGTGCACGTGAACTTCAACATCAACCTGCCGACCTGTGCGCCCGAGGTGATCGACCGCGCGATCGAACTCGCAGCCGAAAAGGGCGAGGCGCTCTCCGTGCCCTACGCCGCCTGGGCCCAGAGCGCCGCCCGGTTGGCCGACTACGGCGACCCGTGGAAAGTTCTCGAATACGCGTTCCAGTTCGACGACCCGCGGGCCGGCGCGACCGACGTGCACACGATCGACGACCTGCTCGGCGTGTATCGCGAGGCCCAGGGGCCGATCGCCGGTTGGTGAAGAAGGAACCGGAGACCGAAAACGGGACACCGGAAGAACCGCGGACATCCCCTGTAGGAGCCTGCTTGCAGGCGATAGCCCGTATCTCCGGCTCCCAACGTCGAGACCGGAAATCGCCTGCAAGCAGGCTCCTACAGGCCAACAATCCACGGTCTTCATGACTTTTCCTCCAACGCGTGCCGCAACGCCGCGACCACTTCGTCCTGCTGACCCTCCGTGAGCCCGACATACAGCGGCAACGTGAGCGTCGCCTCGTAACGCGCTTCCGCGACAGGGCAGTCGCCCACCTGGAAGCCGAGGCGCCGGTAGTAGGGTTGCAGGTGGACGGGTATATAGTGGACGTTCACGCCGATCCCGGCCACGCGCATCCTTCCGAAGACCTCGGCGCGGGTACGCGGCGAGCTCGCGGCATCGAGGACGACCGGGTAAATATGCCAACTCGAATCCCGGTCGGCGCGCCGCGCCGGCAGATGCAGGGGGAGATCCTGCAGCAGGCGGTCGTAGCGCGCCGCGAGGGCGCGCCGCTGCGCGAGAAACTGCGGGAGGCGGTCGAGCTGCGAAAAACCCAGTGCGGCCTGCAGATCCGTCATGCGATAATGGAAACCGAGTTCCAGCTGCTCGTAGTACCAGGGGCCCGCGGGCGTCGACTCCATGTCGGCCGGCCGACGCGTGATGCCGTGGGTGCGCAGCAGCCGAAGCTGGTCCGCTAGCTCGTCGCGGTTGGTGAGCACGACCCCGCCTTCGCCGGTCGTCGCGATCTTGATCGCGTGGAAACTGAGCACCGCGCAGTCGGAATACCGGCAGTTGCCGACCGGCTCACCACGATAGCTCGCCCCCAGCGCATGGGCGGCATCCTCGACGATCGCGATCCCATGGTCGCGTGCCAATCCGGCGATCTCGGCAAGGTCGCAGGAGAGGCCGGCGAAGTGCACCGGCACCAGCACGGAAGGCAGTCGGGCGCAACTGGCCGCCAGTTCGAGCTTTTCCGCCAACGCCGCCACCGACAGGTTGCCCGAGTCGGCCTCGACATCGACGAAACCGACGTCGGCGCCGCAGTAGCGCGCGCAGTTGGCCGAGGCCACGAACGTGTTGGGCGAGGTCCACAGCGTCTGGCCCGGGCCAAGGCCGAGCACCAGACAGGCCAGATGCAGGCCCGCGGTCGCGCTGCTCACCGCCACCGCATGCCGCGCTCCGCACAGGTCCGCCACCCGCGCCTCGAAGCGCGCGATCGCGGGTCCCTGCGTGAGAAAGTCGGAACGCAGCACCGCCGCGACCGCGGCGATGTCGTCTTCGCTGACGTTCTGTCGTGCGTAGGGAATCATGGTGAAACCGGAGAGCGGAGACGGGAGAGCGGAAACTCGGAAAGAGGAACTCGAAGCTCGGAACGGAAAAGCCTCCAGCGCCGTCGCCCGCCGTGGATGAATCCGTTCAGCTGCCGATGAGGACCTTCAGCTGTTCGGCATCGAGCCAGTGCGAGTTCTTCTCCGAGCTGTATTCAAATCCTTCCGGCACCGCGCGCCCCACCCCTCCCGTGCGGTCCTTCGCATAGTCGGGCGCCTGCGTGAAGAGGATCGAAGGCTTGATCACATAGTGCTCGGGAAACTCGAGCGTGAGGTGCGCCGAGTCGGCCGGGCACATGACTTCATGCAGCTTCTCGCCCGGGCGGATGCCGACGATCTTGTGCGGCAGCCCCGGCGCGATCGCCGTCGCCAGATCGCTCATGCGCATCGATGGGATCTTGGGCACGAAGATCTCGCCGCCGTACATCCGCGCGAAACTCTTCACCACCAGCTCCACGCCCTGGTCGAGGGTGATCCAGAACCGCGTCATGCGCGCATCGGTGACCGGGATCTCCTTCGCGCCCTCCTTCACCAGCTTCTGGAAAAACGGCACCACCGACCCGCGGGACCCGACGACATTGCCGTAGCGGACCACCGCGAAGCGCGTCGGCAGCTGTCCGGCGAGGTTGTTGCCCGCGGTGAAGAGCTTGTCGGAGACGAGTTTGGTGGCGCCGTAGAGGTTGATGGGGTTGGCGGCCTTGTCGGTCGAGAGGGCGATCACCCGCTTCACGCGGTTCGCCAGCGCCGCCTGGATCACGTTGTTGGCGCCGTCGATGTTGGTCTTGACGCACTCCATCGGATTGTATTCGGCGATCGGAACATGTTTCATCGCCGCCGCGTGGACCACGTAGTCGACCTCGCGCATCGCGAGCATCAGGCGGGTCAGGTCGCGCACGTCGCCGATGAAGAAGCGCAGGGCCGGATGCGAGAACTCCTGCTGCATCTCGTAGTGCTTCATCTCGTCGCGGGAGAAGACGATGAGGCGGCGCGGCCGATAGTTCGCCAGCACGTACTTCACAAAACGACGGCCGAAGGAGCCGGTACCGCCGGTAACGAGGAGGGTAGCGTTGTCGAACATGGGAGACGGGGTGGGTTTTGCCGATGCGGCCGAGTCTGCCCGGGCCGGGGAATATTCTGCCGGACCAAGGGACGACCGCCGCGAAAACCGTACAAGCCGCAAAAACCGTGCCGACCGGAAATTTTCAGAGGAGGACGCGCGTCCGGGGCCCGGGTTGGTCCGCGGCATGCATGGTGGACGGGCCATGCGCGTCCTCCTCTTTCAACGCCACGACTCCTACCGCTTCATCGCGGACTTCGCCCGCGACTTCGAAGACGCCGGACACACCGCCGCGTGGATACCCAGCACCGAGGGGCCCCGCCTCCCGGCCCATCTCCGCCATTTCGGCCCGGACTTCGTCTTCTGCGTCGGCGCCTCCCCGGCCGTCGCGAAGGCGGTCGGCGGCCGCGTGCCCGTCGTCTACTACGAGCTCGACAAAATCCTCAACCACGCGCTCTGGGATGGCACACCCGCCGGCGACCGCGACGTGGTCTTCACCACCTACCGCGACGACATCGGGCTGTTCCGGCAATTCGGGTTCCAGCATGTGCACTACCTTCCCTTCTGCCCGAACATCTCCCGACGGAGCATCGACGACGCGGATCACGCCGCCGCGGGTTGCCGGGATGAGGGGGTGACGTTTGTCGGCTCGTTCGCCGGCGAGACCGCCAACGACTACCGGATGCTGCTCGTGCACGCCCGCAACAAGCTGGCGAACCAACCGGAGGCATTCAGCGTATTTCGCCGCCTTGCCGACCATCTGGCGGGCATCCTCGCCGAACAGGACCGCCATCTGGCCTCGCTCGAATACCGCATTCCCGAGCTGCTCGAGACCCACAGCACGCCGGAAATCGAAGCGGCAAAGATCCGATTTCGACTTCCGACACCGACCTTGGCTGCCCTTCTGGCCAAGGAAGTCGCCTACCGGCAACGGAAACTCTGGATCGAACAGCTTCCGTTCATCGATGTCTGGGGTCCCGACCAACCACACTCGCCACCACCGGGAGTCACCTACCACGGTCCGGTCGACCAATACGAGGGATGTGCCCAGGTCTTCCGCACGGCCGCCGCCAACCTGAGCCTGCAACGCCTCTATGCCCGCGACGGGCTGAGCGACCGCGTATTCAATGTGATGGCAGCCGGCGGCTGCCTGCTCGCCGATGCGAATCCGGCGGTGCTCGAGCTCTTCGAGCCGGGTTTCGACCTCCTGACCTATTCCAGTCCCGAAGAATTGCGCGAACAGACCGCGCGCCTGCAAGCTGACATCCCCCTGCGCACCAGACTGGCCCGGAATGGTCGACGCTGCGTCGAAGCCCGTCATCTCTTCCGGCATCGAATTGACGAAATGCTGGTTCGCCTGCCCGGCGCTCCGATCGCGGCGGCACCGAGAGTTACCGCTCCAAGAGCGGCCGCCGGCATAGGGTGTTTTCCCGAGCCGCCCGAGGGAGACCGGCATTTGGCAGCAAACTCGAATTAAAGTCTCAGAGCACGGACCCGATAAAACCCCTGTCCGGCAAGAAATGCCGGACGTTAACGACAATCCAAACCATCCAGAAAGGATACTCCCATGGCTGACATCTCACTCACCGCTGGCATTCGTTCCAACCTGCTGTCCCTGCAGAGCACTTCGTCCCTGCTGGCCCGCACCCAGGAGCGCTTGGGTACCGGCAAGAAGGTCAATAGCCCGATCGACAACCCGACCAACTACTTCACCGCCCAGTCGCTGAACAATAGGTCCTCCGACTTGACGGCCCGTTTGGACGGTATCGCGAAGGGTATCAACACCGTGAAGGCGGCAGACACGGGTATCAAGAGCATCACCTCCCTGCTCAAGCAGGCGAAAGGTGTTGCCCAGGATGCTCGTGCTCTCGCCACCAACGACGAAGAAGGACGCACCGAGGCCATGACCCGGTTCAACGATCTGCGCAAGCAGATCGACCAACTGGCTAAGGACTCGGGCTACGACGGCGTCAACCTGCTAGCATCCGACAGTCTCGACGTGCAGTTCGCCGAAAAGGTGGGCGACTCGTCGATCAAGCTCACCGGCTTCGACGCCAGCACTGCTGCGGCCGGACTCGACGTCGCCGCAGCCTCGGGCTGGGACGATCCCGATGCTGCCGGAAACACGGCAATCGATACCGCAATCAAGGGCCTTGAGGATGCCGAAGACAATCTTCGCAACGAGTCGAAGAAACTCTCCGCCAACCTCGCGGTTCTCACCACGCGGCAAGAGTTCACCAAGAATATGGCGAACGTGCTGACGACCGGCGCCGCCGACCTGACCAACGCCGACCTCAACGAGGAAGCCGCGAACCTGCTCGCCCTCAACACGCAAAACCAATTGGGCGTCAACGCCCTGTCGCTTGCGTCGCAGGCCTCGCAGTCGGTTCTTCGACTCCTCGGCTAAAAGTAGCCAGCGCTACACTAGCGAGTTTTTCCAAGGGAGCGGACTTCGGTCCGCTCCTTTTTTTTGTCGATCACCAGGCACGTCCCCTCTCATGTGAACCACGGCCCCGCCGCGAACCAAGCGCCGCCCCCTTCGCTCTGCCGACCCGCCCCTACCAGTTTTCCCGAAGACCACGGCCGTTTCGCCTCGCGTGCCGTCGTATAGCGACTCGCCGTGAGCCCCTGACCAAACGCCAACCTCTCGCCCCTCCCTCACTCCCTCACTCCCTCACTCCCTCACTCCCATACTCCCTCATTACCCCACTCCCTCATTACCCCACTCCCTCACTCCCATACTCCCTCATTACCCCACTCCCTTTCTCCGTACTTTCCCCTAAACTTTTCCCCGAGTCGCACGATTACATCAAGCGCACACCCCGAAACGCCGTGCCTCTAAAAATCACACTCAAGCCAAGGGAACTCATTCTCATCGGCGGCGCACTCATGCGAAATGGAGAGCACTTGGCCCAATTCACGGTCGAGAACGAAGTGCCCATCCTTCGGCAGAAGGACATCATCTCCGAGAAACAGGCGGATACGATCTGCAAAAAGATCTATTTCGTGATTCAGGAGATGTACTTCGAACCCAGCAACCAGGCGACCCATCACAAGAACTTTTGGGAACTCGTGCGGATCCTCTCGGCCGCCGTTCCCAGTGTCCTTCCCCTGATCGACGAAATCGGAGAATTGATCCTCGCGGATCGCTTCTACCACGCCCTCAAAGCCGCCAAGAAGCTCATCGCCTACGAGGACGAACTAATCCGAAAAGCCCATGAACGCTCACAAGACCTACACAAAGATTCAGAAGGAAACCTCGTCGGGACGAGACATTGAGGTGCAGGTGCTCCGCAAGGCTGCGGCCCAGTTCCGCCAAGTGCTCGCGGCCCCGGACGACGCCTCCAAGAACAACCTCGTCGACGGCGCCGTGCGCTACAACCTGCGCGTGTGGGATGTTTTCCACGCCGACTGGGAACGCCCGGATTGCCCGCTTCAGCAGGCACTGCGCATGGACCTGCTCCGACTGAGCATCTACGTGCACAAGACCTCCCTCGATGTTCTCGCCTACGGCAACGCCGAGAAGATCCGCACCCTGGTGAACATCGACGAGTGCCTCGCCGAGGGTCTGGTCGCCGGCAGTCACGCCGCACTTCCCTCGCTCGCTTCCGCCTGAGGCGCCCCCGTCAACGACACCATGCCCCTGCTCGCCGCTAACCGGCAGGTGCTAAATACGCGATTCCCGGAGGTTGCTGCGGAGCTCGTGCCGTGGAGCAACGTCGCTGTGGTTGCGCAAGCCGCAGAACCCTCCCTCCCCAAAGGGTTCGCCGAGGTCGCCCAAAAGGAGCGGACCCTTTCCGTTCTGCCGGGCTTACCTTCCCCTGCAACTGCCGGGCGGTTGCAGGCCTCCGCGCCACCGGCGGCGCTGTTCTGGTCGGTGGAAAAATCCGCAGCCGAACTCGCAACCAAACTAAGCAATCACGACTATTCCGCGTGGCTGCGCGACCCCCGAGTGTTCCTCTCGATCGGCCCACCATCCGCGATGGCCCTGCGCCGGGTCAACCGGGAGTTTGCTTGGATCGACGAAGCAAGAGCCGTACGTCTCCCTGACGAGGCCGACCCCCAGAGTCCCGAATGGGAACCCCTAATCCGTGTTGCCCTCGCGCGCATGCTACAGAGGTGGCAGGGCATCAAATCGTCACTGCGCCTCCAACCAGTGCAGTTCGAAAACACGATCGAAAACCTGCCATCGTTTCTGCGATCACCGGCCATCGAATCCCTAGCCGGGGCCTTCAACAACACCACGTTGATCCTAGTCGGCGCTGGCCCATCGCTTGACGACGCCCTGCCCTTCCTCCGCGAAGCTGCCCCCCGCGCCCTCATCGCCACCGGCAACACGTCCTTCCGCGCCCTCGCGTCGAAAGGACTCGCACCGCACCTCACCGTCACGGTCGACCCGTTCCCCTCGACAGACCTAGGCTACCAGGGCCAAAACCTAGGGGACACGCACCTCGTGGCTCCCGTTTTTGCGTATCCGGCCGTTCACCGCCGTTTCGAACGGCGCCTTTTCGGTCTCTGGGACCACAGCGCCCTACTGGCCCGGCTGCGCCGGGCGGCCGGCCTCGCCGTCGCTCCGGCAATCATCGGCGACGACACCGTCTCGGCCACCATTCTCAATCTCGCCGTCTTCATGGGATGCCGCCAAGTGATCTTCGTCGGGCAAGACTTTGCCATCGCCGACGACGGCCGCACCCATGCAGCGGACACGTTTTATACCGACATCGGCGGCAACCGGCAAAACGACGACAGCTTGCACCGCCTCAAAGGCAACACCAGAGCCGAGGTATTGGTACCCACCCGACACCTCTACTACCTGCGTACGATCGAGCGACAAACCGCGGCGTACTCGCCGATCCGTTTCTTCAACACTTCCCATCTCGGGGCGGTGATCGACAAAGCTCCATTCTTGAGCTACGCGGATGCCGCAAAAATGCTCGCGACCGAGCCCGGACGCAACTTCACCGCGGAGCTCGCTGCGATCCACGAAGCGCCACCAAGCGTACCAAATCGGAATGCTATGCTTGCCGAACTAGCGAGAACCAACGCCTCGATGAGCGAAGCCCTCCGTCATGCGCTCACGGCGGCCCTCGCCGCAGAACTGGCGCTTCATGATCCGACAAAAAAGAATCGGCAACGCTTCGAACAAGCCGCCACAACCTTCGAACGATGGCGCGACACACACCGCGAAGAGCAGGACATCTTGTTCGCGGGCAGAACAAACCTCGAAATTTTCGAAGCCGAGAAACGCCGTATCAGCTTTCCGAAAAGCAAGGACCTCCCGTTGCGCGAGGCCTCCGAAATCGCGTGGGCCTTCGCCGAAGGATGCGCATTTCTGAGTCAACAGCTTTCCACCACGAATACGCTCTTCAGTTCGGATGCCGCCCTGCGCCTCCCACAAGGGCTTCGACCAGACGATGCGCCAGCGCGGAAAAATTGAGGAGGAAAGAAAGGCGGCAAGAGCCAACACGCCCAGCGGTGCCCACCATCACTCGCAGTGGCGAGTCGATTGCCCTCCGTCGCTTTGAAAGCTCACCGTTTGGCCCCGCAGGCCGCACCGAAATCGTGCGGACTCAAGTTCCCTCGCCATCACGCCACACAAACACCTTCTCTTTTCCGGCACGGCGGATGCCTTCCTCTCTCCATTCTTCAGTCACAACCGCGAAATCGATCTGGGCGGATCCTCCGGTCAAGAGCCCAATGTCCAGATGAGGCAAGCCCGCGAGCAACTCGCCCACCACCGACGGCAAACCTGGCCCCAAAGCCACCCTAACCCGGTCCGACCAACGATGCATCTCCTGTAGCTGCTCGTAGCTCTCGACGAACGCACCGTACCGCAGCCTCCGTCCACTTGAGCGGGGCGCATGATCGATCTCCAGTGGAAAGGCGGCACGGCCATCGAACGCCAACTCAGCGAACTCAGCCCGCCGGCGGCTTTCGGAGAAACGTTCATCGAACCAACGACATCCCGAAGCCCCAATTTCCCGCGCCGCCGTCGTGTGCGAAAGCAACCATGCCGCACGTTCCCGCAGTTCGCCGGCCGAACCAAAGGTCAGCGCTTCTTTGCCCTCGGTCCAAAGCAGTTCCCAGCCCGAACTCGGGGCCAACCGATCCGTCAACAATGCCGCCCCCGAAGCCAAAATTTCGAAGGTCCGGAGGTTGAGGTCTCCGTTGAGACTCCCATTGAAACCCACCAGCGATTGCCCGTAACAGAACAACGCCCCGGACTGCGAAGTTGCACGAACACTCAACGGCACCCCCGCCTTGACGAGTGTCGCCAGCAACGCACGACGCCTAGGGTGATGGGGCCCGGCCTGGCCGACAAAAGCGACCTGCGGCCGACGATTTGCCGACCTCGCCGCCCGCACAACAGCGTCGCTGTGCGGAAAGGTCAGCCCCGGAAACCAGAACAAATTGCGCAATCCACACTCGCAAAAAAACCTGGCGTGATGGCGATCATAGAGGAGTACGATGCGGTCGAATGGTTCCTCGAGCGCATACCGCAGCATCCGCGTGAGCGGCCGGTCGAGATGATGCGTGTCGGCCACAAGCAACACTCGCGGACAGCGGACCGCCGCCAAATTGCGGGGGATGTTGCGCCAGCTGGAATCAACCAGGCAAACCGCAACATCGGGCTGCTGTTCATCGGAGAGCCGCGCCAAAACAGCTCCCAAGTCGTATTCGCCAACAGGAGTGACCAGCGACTCGATCCGCCCCTCGGGACTGATGACATCGGACCAGTCCGGACCGCAATTCACCTGCTCATCACCCAACAGCGGTGGCCGCATGTAGCTGGCGGGACTAACCGTTGAAAACAGGACACGCATGGGGCGGAACGGCCCGTATTCACCGTCAAGCGGACCTGGGTTGCGAGCGCAAATCCACCCACAACAAGATCGACGTCCCTATCCCGCCGACAAGAATCGAACCATGCCGCCAATCGCCGAAGGCAACGTCCGCAATGCTCGCGCTTTTTTGGCCGCGAACCGCGAGGCCGACGCTGCGGCATGCCTCGAACAATCGCCGTCTTTCGAGGCCAGAGATCTCCACCGCGAAATCTGCACCCGCGCCGCCCGGGCCGCGCTTGATCAAAACGAACGCAGCGCCGCCGCCGCCTGGCTCGACCGCGGCCTCGCGCTCACGCCAGCCGATCCAGTGCTCAATTTTTTCCGCGGCAATCTACACCAGGACGCCGGGCTCGGGGCCGCAGCTGTAGCCTGCTTCCGCCACTGCGTTACCGCCGACCCGCAGCGCGAAGAGTTCGCCGTCAACCTCGGACAAGCCCTGTTGGAAATCGGCGCAGCTGCCGAAGCCGTCGAGGTGCTCCGCCCGTTTGCAAACTCCACGAATTCACTACTCAATCTGGGTGCCGCGCACGAGCGCCTCGGCGACTGGAACGCATCGGTCGCCGCGTACGAATCTGCCATCAGACTCGTGCCAACACTTCATCCGGCGTGGCTCGCCCTTGGCAACATCCGGGCGCAACTCAACGATGGGGACGGAGCTCTTCAGGCCTACAACCGCGCAGTGGCCCTGCAGCCCCTCTCGCCCCAGGCTCATCTCTTGCGAGGGAAGCTGTTCACACGACTCGGGCGTTATTCTGAGGCGGTGGCCTCCTTCTGTCGATGCGTCGCACTCGACCCCAAGAACCGTGGGGCCCAACTCGCGCTCGCAAACGCCCGTGGCCGCCTGTGCGACTGGCCGGACATGCCAACGCTCCGCCGCGAGCTCATCGAGCCGGCTCTACAGCAGCTCGACGGCCCAGAACTGCTCACACCGTTCTTCCTCCTCGGACTTCCCGGCCTGATCGACCAGCGCGAACTCCTCGCGGTCGCCGCCAAACGATCCGCGCGCGTCGCCCGCCACGCTTCCACGAGAGTCGACCGAGCCACGAACGCACGCCCGGGGCCCCTTCGCATCGGCTACCTCTCCCCCGATTTCGGCAACCACGCCGTCGGCAACTGCCTGCGCACACTCTTCGCCCGGCACGACCGGTCACGCGTCAGCGTGCACGCCTTCTCCTTGGCCGACCACCCGGAGGACGATTTCCGCCGCGAAATCCGCGCGGGGTGCGACTCGTGGCACGACCTCGTTCCACTCGCCGATCGGGCCGCGAGCCAACTCCTCGCCGACCAGGGCCTCGATCTTCTCGTCGATCTCGCCGGTCACACGAAGGGCAACCGCATCCAACTTTTCGCTGCGCGCCCGGCACCGGTACAGGTCACCTGGCTCGGCTACCCGGGGACGACCGGAGCCCCCTTCATCGACTATCTGCTCGCCGACGAGTTCCTGATCCCTCCGGAAGAGGAAGCCGCGTTCTCCGAGCGCATCGTCCGCTTGCCCGGCAGCTACCTGCCCACCGACGACAGCATCGCACCGGCCGCCGGCGGCGACTCGCGCGAGGAGAACGGCCTGCCCGCCACCGGCTTCGTCTTCTGCGCCTTCAACAACGCCTACAAGATCGAGCCGTTCATCTTCGGCGCCTGGATGGAGATCCTCCGCCAAACCCCCGGCTCCTGGCTCTGGTTGCGCTCCGCCGGCCCGGTGGCCGATGCCAACCTTCGCCGCGAAGCGACCGAACGCGGGATCGACCCGGCCCGTCTCCACTTCGACTCCCGCAGCCTTCCCCGCCCCGAGCACCTGGCCCGCCACCGCGCGGCCGGCCTCTACCTCGACACCCATTTCTACAACGCCCACAGCACCGCCGCCGACGCCCTCCGCGCCGGCCTGCCCGTGCTCACCCTCCCGGGCAACGCCTTCCCCTCCCGCGTCGGCCTGAGCCTGGTCTCCACCCTCGGCCTCGCCGACGAGCTCGCGGCGACCTCGCGCGACGACTACATCGGCCGCGCCGTATCGCTCGCCTCGACACCGGACCGCCTCACGACGGTGCGCCGCCGCCTGGCCGACGCTGTCGCGAAACCGGGCGGCCTCTTCGACACCACCGCCTTCGCCCGCAAACTAGAGGACGTGTTCGAGCGGATCTGCCAGCCGCGCGGCTGAGCCGCCGCCGTACCCATCGCGAAAAATCGCAGGGTTTTGACGGCGGATGGAGCGCCCGCACTCTTGCCCGCACCACCCTCCTTCGATTTCCTTCCGGCTACGCCGCCGCAGCCGCGCCCACCCTGGACAGCCCGCGACGCACCATCCCAAATCGATGAGACAGATCATCCGCATCGTCGGCACCGCGTTCGGGCTTTCGCTCCTGTTTCTGGCGGCGATGGTCTTCACGCTCGTGTGGATGCAACGGCAGAACAACCGGCTTCTCGCCGACGCCGTGCGCAGCCAGTCCGCGCAGTTCGCCGAGATCCTCGCTTTGACCCAGGCCGGCCCGCCTCCGTGGTCCGAAAAATTCACCCGCAATCTCGGGCGGGCGGTCGGCGGCGAAATCACGATCCATGCGACCCCGAGCCCCGAGGCAGCTCCGGCCCCGCGTGACGGTGCCGGCTCGCGCTGGCATTTCGACCACACCTTCGCCCCCGAGGAAGGCCGACCCGTTGCCGTCGCGCGCGTCTCCATGCCCATGCCCGCCTCGGTGAGGGCGGTGACGCTGTTGCACCGCATCACCGCGCTGCTCGTCACCCTCGCGCTGATCCTGCTGCTCGTGCTGCTTCTGCTGGTACTGCTCGACCGGCGCTGGCTGCGCGAACCGATCGAGACCGGAAACCAGGCCGCCCGATCACCCGCGGACTACCGCATGATCAGCCACCTCGCCGAGCGCTCGGCCCGGCAGTCCGCCGAACTCGAGCAGGAACGCGAGGAACGTCAGAACGCCGAGGCCGACGCCCACCTCAAACAGATCCTCCTCAACCGCGCCCTCCAGGAGAAGATCGACATGGGCCGCGATCTCCACGACGGGCTCATCCAATCCCTCTACGCCACCGGCCTGACCATCCAGGCCGGCCGCAAGGCGCTCGACGTCGACCCCGCGCTGGCCCGGGAGCAGATCGACAACTCGCTCCAAACCCTCAATACAGCGATTCGCGAGGTCCGCACCTACATCTCCGGCCTCGGCCCCGAGCAGCTCCAGCAGCGCAGCTTCGCCGAATCGGTTGCGGCGATCGTCGAAAACCTGTCGGCCGTGCGCGAGATCGCCACCGATCTGCGCATCGACGAGGAGGCCGCCGCCCACCTGTCGACCACACAGACCACCGACCTGCTCCAAATCGTGCGCGAAGCGGTCAGCAACGCCCTCCGCCACGGCCACGCCCGCAAGATCGCCGTGCGCCTCCATCGCAACGGCGACGAACTCTGCCTTTTCGTCCACGACGACGGGCGGGGCTTCGACGCCGACCGGATCACCCGCGGGCATGGGCTCGACAACATGCGGGCCCGGGCCGATCGTCTGGGAGCGCAACTACGCTGCGCCAGCGAGCCCGGTCAGGGCACCCGCCTGGTCATCAATTTCCACGCCCCCATCGCCTGATCCAACCATGAGAACCTCCGCCGCAGCCCTCCGCCTCGCCATTGTCGATGACAGCCAAGTCGTGCGCATGGGCCTGAAGGCGCTGCTCGCCACCGAGCGCGGCATCACCGTGGTCGGCGAGGCCAGCAGAGTCGCCGAAGCCATCACCATGGCGGAGAACACCAACCCCGACGTGGTCCTGCTCGACATCCGCCTGCCGGACGGCACCGGCTTCGACGCCTGCAAACGCATCCTGCACCACGATCCCCAGGTCCGCGTCCTCTTCCTCACCTCCGTCATCGACGACCACCTCATCAACGACGCCATCCGTTGCGGCGGCGCCGGCTACCTGCTCAAGGAGGTCGGAGCCGACGATCTCGTGCAGGCGATCTTCGACGTCGCCGCCGGCAAGTCCGTGCTCGATCCGCAGGCCACCGCCCGCGTGCTCGAGATCATGCGACAGCGCGGCGGCGTGTCGGACAATCCCGTGGCCTCGCTCTCGCCGCAGGAAAGGCGCGTACTCGCCCTCATCGCGGCAGGAAAGACCAACAAGGAGGTCGGCAACGAACTCGGGCTGACCGAGAAGACCGTGAAGAACTACCTCGCGAACATCTTCGGCAAACTCAACGTCACCCGCCGCTCCCAGGCCGTGGCGCTTTTCGTCTCCGCGGGCAACAGCAGCGCCTGAGAGAAGCATTCGGTCGAGTGACGAGTGACGCGCGTCGAGGGGCCGATCACAGAGGAGATCGAGCGAAGCACTCGTGTTGGAAGCTCGCCAGCGATGGTCTGGCGCTCGCAGCGTTACCGATGGGACCAAGAGGAACGATCGGTTCCCCATTCCACGCGGTGCCACCTGCCGGGCGACACGCGGATCCGGGCGGAAAACCCGTTTTTCAACCCTCCCGAAAAATCTTCGAAATTCATGCTTGTCAGGTGCGACGCCGATCATTCTCTTCACGCCTCCTTAACGCGCCCGTAGCTCAATTGGATAGAGCATCTGACTACGGATCAGAAGGTTTGGGGTTCGACTCCCTACGGGCGCGCCACTTTGAACCACCGGTCGAAAGACCGGTGGTTCTTTGCTTTTCCAGAGGTCGGGGCGGGCTTGCTGGACAAGTAGGACCGGTCTGTGACCGGTTCAGCCGGGTGGCGCTCCACGGATCGGCGTGAAGAAATGCACTCCGGGACTCCCAACACCGTTCATCCTGCTTTCCGTCAGGCCTTTTGTTGTTTTCGGTGCACCGGTGAACAGCACTCCCCACATGAAGGCCCGCCCGACTCGAAGCGCACCCGATCGAAACACCGCCGCACCTGTCATCACCGGCGAAGCAGCCACCGCCCCCGCGCCGGTGATGCGAGCGGATCCATTCCGCGCCTTCGTGATCGGCATCGCCGGCGGCACCGGTTCCGGGAAATCCTTCCTGGCGTCACGCCTCGCCGAAAGCCTCCCCGGCCAGTGCGCCGTGCTCTCCCACGACTGGTACTACCAGGACTGCCCGCCCGCACCCGCCGCCGTCCGCCGCGAACGCAACTTCGACCGCCCCGATGCCCTCGAAACTGCGCTGCTGTGCAAACACCTGCGCGAGCTGGCGGCCGGCCGGGCGATCGCGGCCCCACGATACAACTACAGAACCCACCGGCGCTTCGCCCGCACGATCGGACTCGCACCGGCACCGGTCATCATCGTCGAAGGCCTGTTCGTGCTCGCCGACGCCCCGCTGCGCCGCCTCTGCGATCTGAAGGTCTTCGTCGACACGCCCGCCGACCTCCGGCTCGCCCGACGCGTGATGCGAACCCTCGACGAAAAACGCCTCACCGCGCGGGAAGAGCTCCGGCTGTACCTCACCTTCGCCCGTGCAGGGCACGCCCGCTGGATCGAACCTTCGCGGCGCCATGCCGATATTGTCTGGGATCAGCACGGCCTCGCGGATTCTCCCGCCCGCACGATCGACGAGATCAACCGACGACTGGCTCGTCGCAGGTGACCGGCGGCCGCCGATCTCGGCGGCGGATCGTTTTCTCTCTCGAACCGATCATGCCCAACCACGTCCTCGACGAAATCGCCGGCCTGCGGCAGCAATCGCGATCCAGGTCAAATCGCCGCCGCCCGACCGGGACCGGCGCACCGCGACGGGCACACCTCCTTCACAATCTTCGCGCAGCCTTCCGCAAGATTCGCGTACTTGCCTCCGAAAAAGCGCTTGTTGGGACGGCGCCGACTGGCATACACGTCGAAGTTCGCGAACTCCTTTCCCTCTATGATCGTTACGACCGCCAAACTGTTCAAGTTCGCCTATGGCAAGTTCGCCATCGGCGCCTACAACATCAACAACGCCGAGCAAGCCATGGGCCTCTTCAAGGGCTGCGTGGACTCCAAGGCTCCGTTCATCATCCAGATCTCCAAGGGTGCGCGCAGCTACACCGACAAGCGCATGCTCGAGGCCATCATCCGCTCCGCCGAGCAGATCTTCCCGGACGCCATCTTCGCCGTCCACCTCGACCACGGTGACGAGGAAACCTGCTACGACTGCATCAACTCGGGCTTCTTCAGCTCGGTGATGATCGACGCCTCCCACGATCCGTTCGAGAAGAACGTCGAGATCACCAAGCGCGTCGTCGAGGCCGCCCACAAGAAGGGCATCTCCGTCGAGGCCGAGCTCGGCATGCTCGGTGGCGTCGAGGAAGACATCAAGGTCGAGGACGGCCACGCCACCCTCACCAACCCCGAGGAAGCCCTCGAGTTCGTCAAGCAGACCGGTTGCGACTCGCTCGCCTGCGCCATCGGCACCAGCCACGGCGCCTTCAAGTTCAAGGGCAAGCAGTCCCTGCACTTCGATGTGCTCGAGAAGATCAAGGCCCTCATGCCGAACTTCCCGCTCGTCATGCACGGCTCCTCCTCGGTTCCGCAGGACGAAGTCGCCCGCATCAACGCCGCCGGTGGTCAGATCAAGGACTCCTGTGGCGTCGACATCAACGAGTACTTCCCGGCCGCCAAGCTCGGCGTCGCCAAGATCAACATCGATACCGACGGCCGCCTCGTCTGGACCCGCGTCCACCGCGAGTTCTTCCGCGACAAGCCCGACGCGTTCGACTTCCGTCCCCCGGGGAAGATCTTCATCGCCGAATACGCGAAGTTCATCGCCAGCCGCAACGACAAGCTCGGCTCCTCCGGCAAGATCGACGAGCTCCGCGCCTACTTGGCCGCGAACTAAGTCGTCCGCTCTTTCGATACGCCGCCCCTCCTTGGGCGGCGTATCTTTTTCCCTCCCTTCCGCCAACTTTCCTTTCTTTTCCTATGTCCACCAACATCACCAGCGTCATCGCCCGTGAGATCATCGACTCGCGCGGCAATCCGACCGTCGAAGTCGACGTCAAGCTCGCCTGCGGCGTCCTCGGCCGCGCGGCCGTTCCCTCCGGCGCCAGCACCGGCGAGAACGAAGCCATCGAATTGCGCGACTCCTCCGCGCCCGTGAAGTCCCTCCCGAAGGGCATCAACGGCAAGAAGCGCTACCTGGGCAAGGGCGTCCAGGCCGCCGTCAACAACGTCAAGACCCTCATCGCCCCGAGCATCATCGGCATGGACTCGATCGACCAGATCGGGATCGACCGCGCCATGATCAAGCTCGATGGCACCAAGACCAAGGCCAAGCTCGGCGCCAACGCCATCCTCGCCGTCTCCATGGCCGTGGCCAAGGCCTCCGCCGCCGCCCTCGACATCCCCCTCTACAAGTACCTCGGCGGCCCGAACGCGAAGGTCCTGCCCGTTCCGATGATGAACATCATGAACGGCGGCGCCCACTCCGATGCCCCGATCGACTTCCAGGAATTCATGATCATGCCCTTCGGCGCCCCGACTTTCTCCGAAGGTCTGCGCATGGGCTGCGAGGTTTTCCACTCCCTCAAGAAGGTCCTCAAGGACAAGGGTCTCGCCACCGCCGTCGGTGACGAAGGCGGCTTCGCCCCCAAGCTCGAGTCCACCGAAGCGGCCCTCGACGCCATCGCCCTCGCCGTCAAGAACGCCGGCTACAAGCTCGGCAAGGACATCTACCTCGCCCTCGACGTGGCCTCCTCCGAGTTCTACGTGAAGGAGAAGAAGCACTACGTCTTCAAGAAGTCCACCGGCAAGATCTACACCGGCGACGAGATGGTCTCCTTCTACAAGGAGCTCACCAGCAAGTACCCGATCGTCTCGATCGAGGACGGCTGCGCCGAAGGCGACTGGTCGACCTGGAAGAAGCTCACCGACGCCATCGGCGACAAGGTGCAGCTCGTCGGCGACGATCTCTTCGTCACCAACACCGAGTTCCTCAAGAAGGGCATCGACACCGGCACCGCCAACTCGATCCTCGTCAAGGTCAACCAGATCGGATCCCTGACCGAGACCTTCGACGCCGTCGAGATGGCCCAGGATGCCAACTACACGGCCGTCATCTCGCACCGCTCGGGCGAGACCGAGGATGCCACCATCGCCGACATCGCCGTGGCGACCAACGCCGGCCAGATCAAGACCGGTTCGCTCTGCCGCACCGACCGTGTTGCGAAGTACAACCAGCTCCTCCGCATCGAGGAAGAGCTCGGCGACTCCGCAATCTACGGGGGCAAGTTCAACAAGCTCTGAAGCCCCCTTCCGCAGCGAAACGCGTAAGCGTTTCGACTTCGTTCTCTCAGCCGGACCCGCTCGCGGGTCCGGCTTTTTCGTTCAACACCGTGACGCGGGCTTCAGCCCGCGGGTTGCGGGTGGACAAGGCGAGAGGTGCTGGCTGATGCCTGGGGATCGCGGCCTGAAGGCCGCGCCACGGGGGTGGGGCCGAAAATGCGTGCCCGGTCGCAGGGGACAGCCGTGGTGCGGGCTTCAGCCCGCGGGTTGCGGACGGACAAGGCGGGAGGTGCTGGCTGATGCTTGGGGATCGCGGCCTGAAGGCCGCGCCACAGGCGTGGGGCCGAAAATGCGTGACCGGTCGCAAGGGACAGCCGTGGCGCGGGCCTCAGCCCGCGGGTTGACGAACTCGAGGCAACTACCCAACACGCGACGAAGCCCGGGGCTGCGAATCGACACGCATCACAGGCGAAACCCAAACGCGGGGGCTGCCCCCCCAGCCACGACGGCACCCGCCGGCTGTTGTCCCTGCGTCCCCCTCCGGCCGCATCAACCATCACCGGCACGGAGGCCGGCGTCACGCCCTGTCCGGCACGCAAGCGTCTGGCGCAAGCGTCGCTGCCCGTGTGTCTCGATAGGGCCACCACCCCTTCTCCTCAACGCCGGGGCGCCACAAGCGAAGCCCTGCTGAATCGCGGCTCGGCGCGAGCAGCGCCACCGACGAACCAGTTGGCTCGGCACCCGCCGACGCCCTCTTGAGCGCATTTACTCACCCGCTCAACAGAGAGCATAAAAACGAGCACGTTTTCCACTTGGAAGATCGCCCCCGAATCTCCTTGGTTGGCAGCTCGTCAAAAATGGACCGAATTCCGCCTGCGGCCCGCTCCTGCCGCGGCGAGCTCGGCCCATCGGCGACATTGTAACCGCAACTGGCATACCGCTCGCTGCTCCTCGCTCTCCCCCGTATCCCACCTCCGCTCCCTCTGATTCGCCCATGATCACCTGGCAATCGATCCTCGACATCTTTCAGGGCATCACCTCGTTCTTCGAGGTGAGCCCCAAATTGGCGCTGGCCCGAGTGGGCCTCATCGCCCTGGGCTTCGTGCTCATGTACCTGGGCCGCAAGGGCGTGCTCGAGGCACTGATCATGGTCCCGATGGGGCTCGGCATGGCCACGGTCAATGCCGCCGTGATGATGTTCGACCCGCTCAACCTGCACGGCGGGGTCGGCACCCTCTTCGTCGAGGCCCAGGCCGGCGCCACTTCCGACGCCGTGCGCAACGCCGCCGACCTGATGACCATCCTGCAGATCGACTGGTTGCAACCGGTGTACACGTTCACCTTCAGCAACGGTCTCATCGCCTGCATCGTGTTCTTCGGCATCGGCTCGCTGCTCGACATCGGCTTCATCCTCGCCCGTCCCTATACGAGCATGATCATCGCGCTCTGCGCCGAGCTGGGCACGGTCGTATGTCTCCCGCTCGCCACCGCCTTCGGGTTCACCCCGCAGGAAGCCGCGGCGATCTCCGTCATCGGCGGTGCCGACGGCCCGATGGTGCTCTTCACCTCGTTGCGCCTCGCCCCGCATCTGTTCGTGCCGATCGCGGTCGTGGCCTACCTCTACCTCGGCCTCACCTACGGTGGTTACCCGTACCTGGTCCGCGCCCTCATCCCCAAGAAACTGCGCTCGATCCCGATGCAGCCGCCGAAGGGCCAACGTGAGTACAGCTCGTTCCAGAAGATGATCGTCGCCGCCGTCAGCTGCGTGGTCCTCTCGCTGATTCTCCCGATCGCCTCCCCGCTGATCTTCAGCCTCTTCCTCGGCATCGTCATCCGCGAATCCGGCATCAAACCCTTCCAGGAGCTCGTGTCCGGCCCGATGCTCTACACCGCCACCCTCTTCCTCGGTCTGATGCTCGGCATCCTCTGCGACGCCAACACCATCATGGACCCGAAGGTCCTGCCCCTGCTCCTGCTCGGCAGCCTCTCGCTGCTGGTCTCCGGCATCGGCGGCATCCTCGGCGGCTACCTGATGTACTTCATCAGCGGCGGCAAAGTGAACCCGGTCGTCGGCATCGCCGGTGTGAGCTGCGTGCCCACCACCGCGAAGGTCGCCCAGAAGATCGTCTCCAAGGACAACCCCGCCGCGGTCATCATGCCCGCCGCCCTCGGCGCCAACATCTCCGGTGTCATCACCTCCGCCATCATCGCGGGCGTGCTCTGCAGCCTCCTCGCCAAAGTCGCCTCCTGACCCAGCCCCGCCATGCAAGACCTCATCCTCAGCCTCTCGACCTACGGTCTGGCGATCGTCTTCGCCCTGATCATCGCCGTCGTCATCCAGGGCGTCGGCGTGCTCGTGCACACCCTCGTCCCCGACCAGAAGCAGGAAGCGAACGACCCCATCGTTCCCACCGCCGACTCCGAGAACGAACAGCAGGCCCTCGCGGTCGCGATCGCCATCGCCCACAACCAGCAACGCAGCCCCCGTTCCTAACCCCTTTCTTTCCCCCTTCATGAAAAAGATCGACTTCATGCTCACCGCGTTCCGCGACGGCTTCCAATCCGTCTTCGGTGCGCGCGTCTTCTCCAAGGACTATCTCCCCCTCGTGGAGTTCGCCGCCAAGGAATGCGGCATCACCCACTTCGAGGCCGGTGGCGGCGCGATGTACCAGTCGCCCTATTTCTACGCCAACGAGAACGCCTTCGAGGTCATGGACGCCTTCCGCACCGCCGCCGGTCCGAAGGCCAACCTCCAGACCCTCGCCCGCGGCATCAACGTCGTCGCCCTCAAGGCCCAGCCGCGCGAGATCGTCAACCTCCACGCCGTGCTCTTCAAGAAGCACGGGATGACCACCATCCGCAATTTCGACGCCCTCAACGACGTCAACAACCTCATCGACTCGGGCCGCTTCATCACCGAGGCCGGCCTCAACCACGAGATGGTTGTCACCATGATGGAGCTGCCCCCGGGCTGCACCGGGGCGCACGAGGTCGACTTCTACGAGAAGACCCTGCGCAACCTGCTCGACGCCGGCATCCCGTATTCGTCGATCTGCTTCAAGGACGCCTCCGGCACCTCGCGCCCGCAGAAGGTCTACGAGACCATCAAGATGGCCCGCGGCCTGCTCGGCGAGAAGGCCCGCATCGTCTTCCACTCCCACGAGACCGCCGGCACCTGCGTGACCGCCTATCGCGCCGCTCTCGACGCCGGGGTCAACCAGATCGACCTCGCGATCGCGCCGCTCTCCGGCGGCACCAGCCAGCCCGACATCATCACGATGTGGCACGCCCTGCGCGGTACCGAGTTCACGCTCGATATCGACATCAACAAGATCATGGAGCTGAGCGAGCGCTGCAAGGAAGGCCTGAAGGAGTACTTCTTCCCGCCGGAAGCCATGCGCGTGGAGCCCCTCATCCCGTTCTTCCCGATGCCCGGCGGTGCCCTGACTGCCAATACCCAGATGCTCCGCGACAACGGTCTGATGGACCGCTATCCGGAAGTCATCGCCGCGATGGGCGAAGCCGTGCGCAAGGGCGGTTTCGGCACCTCCGTGACCCCGGTCTCCCAGTTTTATTTCCAGCAGGCGTTCAACAACGTCATGTTCGGCCCCTGGAAGAAGATCGCCGAAGGCTACGGCCGCATGGTGCTCGGCTACTTCGGCAAGACTCCCGTCGCCCCCGATCCCGAGGTCGTGAAGGTCGCCGCCGAGCAGCTCAAGCTCCAGCCCACCACCGACCACCTCACCGCCGTCGAGAAGGACACCAAGCGCGGCATCGCCGCCGCCAAGGCCCTGCTCGAGAAGGAAGGCCTGCCCACCACCGACGAGAACATCTTCATCGCCTCCGCGTGCGAGGAGAAGGGCATCGCGTTCCTCCAGGGCAAGGCGACCATCGGCGTGCGCAAGGGCGCCCCGAAGGCCGAGGCCGCTCCCGCCGCCGCTCCGGCCGCCGCCTCCAACGCCCCGGTCGCCTACGACATCGACCTGAAGGGCCGCAACTACCACGTGATTCTCGACGGCGCCACCGCCCTCGTGAACGGCACCAGCTATCCCTTCGGCGTGAAGGAAGCCGTCGCCAAGGCCGCCGCCCCGGCCGCCTCCGGCACCGGTACCGGCCAGCCCGTCACCACCCAGCTCCCCGGCCTCGTCCTCCGCGTCGAGAAACCGGTCGGCAGCCACGTCAAGAACGGTGACACCATCCTCGTGCTCGAATCCATGAAGATGGAAACCGCCATCGTCGCCTCCCACGACGGGGTCGTCGCCGAGATCCTCGTCTCCCAGGGCAACCTCGTCCAGGCCGGCCAGACCCTCGCGATCATCCGCTGAGGCTCCCCGCCTACCACTCACGAAGGCCGGACTCGTTCGCGAGTCCGGCCTTCTTTTTTTGCCCCCGCAACCGATAGGACCATTGAGCCGGACTCCGCCCCCACGATGGTTGCACCACTCGAGTCGTTTCCCTTTTCCGCCCACACCCTCCACCGATTCCTGTTCCTCTGGAGCATCCTGCTGATCGGCCTGCCACTGCACGGCACGAAAGAGCCCCCCGCGGTGCGCTCCATCGGCGAGTTCTGGGCGCTGCCCCTCGAGGCCAAGCAACACCCCGTGCCCTTCCGCTTCGAGTGCGACGTCACCTACTACGACGACGAATGGCGCATGCTCTGGGTCCAGGACTCGACCGGTGCCGCCTACATCGAGCTCCCACCTCAGCCTCTCGCGATCCAGTCGGGCCAAAGAATCGAAGTCACCGGAACCAATCCGCCCGGAACCAACCTCTCCTTCGTCGACGCCACCATCCGGAGCATCGGACTTTCCAACACACTTCCCCAGCTGGCCTCGCCCATCGTCAAAGTCGACGACTACAGCAACCGGCTGGTCACCGTCGATGCCATCGCCAGCCGTGACGTCCCTCCCGTCAGCGGCCATCAACGCTACCATCTCTCCATCGAGGGCCGGCCCGCCTTGGCCTGGGTGCGCCTCGCTCCGGGCGAAGTGCCGCCCGATCTGACCGACACCCGCCTTCGGCTCACCGGAGTCTACAACCCCGGACTCGATGGCGACGGCGGTCTCGCGATGCTCACTCTCATGGTGGCCTCCACGCGGCAGATCGAGGTCATCGCCCCACTGGCCGAAGACCCTCGCTTCGACCTCCCCCGCACTCCCATCGACCAGATTCCCTCCCGACCGAGCGACCGTCTCGTGCGCATCGCCGGCACCGTCATCACCCACGAACCGGGCATCTCGATCACACTCCGCGACGAGTCCGGACAACTCGAGCTCCGCAACGCCCAAACCACCGCCTGCCCGCTGGGCTCCACGGCCGAGGCGATCGGGTTTCCACGTATCCGAGGATCCGAGTGGCACCTCTTCGATCCGGTCCACCGCCCGCTCGTCCAGTCCGGGCAAAAGGCCCCGTCCCTCTCGCCCGACCACCCCATCCGCATGGCCGCCCAGATTGCCGAGCTCCCGCCCGACTTGGCACAGTCCGGCCTTCCCGTCCGCCTGCGCGGCATCGTCACCTGGTCGCACCCCGAGGCGCCGTTCTTCTTCCTGGCCGACACCAGCGGCTCGGTCCGCGTGTACCGCGACCGCACCAAGGCCCAGCTACGCGGACCAGGTCGCCGCATCGAAGTACTCGGCACAACCCGCCTCGGGCCCTTCGCGCCCGCGGTCGACGCCCACGACTTCACCAAAACCGGCGAGACCATTCCCCCGCCCGCCGTGCCCCTCACCCTCGAGCACGCCATGACCGGCGAAGCCGAGGCGCATTATGTCGAGATGCGCGGCTACGTGCGGGCACTACACCACGGCACACCGTGGAACCGGCTGATCGTCGCCACCCCGACCGGCGATTTCACCGCCAACATCGCCGCCACCGAGGAACTCGGCCCGGTCCTCGACTCCGTCGTCCGCCTACGCGGCGTCTGCAGCGCCATCACCGACAGCAACCGCCGCCTTGCCGCCATCGAACTCTGGCTGCCCGAGGCCGCCTCGATCCAGATCGCCGAGGCCGCCAAAGCCGACCCGTTCGACCGCCCCGAACGCTCGATCGCGTCCCTCGGCCGCTCCGGCTCGATCCCGAACCACGAACACCGCATCAAGGTCCGCGGCACCGTGCTCCAACACGCCGCAGGCCTGGCCCTGCACATCGTCGAAGGCGACGCGCCGCTGCTCGTCCTCACCCGCGACACCACCGCCCACCCGCCGGGCGAACAGGTCGAGGCGGTGGGGTTCCTCGGCCGACTGGGCCGGCGGCTCGCCCTGCACGAATCCATCGTGCGACGCGTCGGCGCCACCACGCCTCCGCCCGCCCGCCCCCTCGCCCAGGGCGAGCTCCTGGCACCCGAGCACATCGGGCAGCTCGTCCGTATCGAAGGCATGCTGACATCGATCACCCGCACCGGCGCCGATGTCCGGCTCACCACCCAAGCCGGCGGCACCGTCGTCGAGGCCGATCTGCGCGGCGCAGCTCACGCCTCGCTCGACTGGACCGAAGGCAGCCGTCTCGCGCTCACCGGCGTGCACGAACTGCAATACGATGTCCACGGCCGACCGACCCTGCTGCATCTGCACCTGCGCACACCGCAGGACGTGCTCGTGCTCGAGCATCCACCCTGGCTCAACCGCACCCGCATCCTCGCGATCTGCATCGCGTTCGGCTTCGGCACCCTGCTCTTCGCCTTCTGGGGCGCCGCCCTGCGCCGCCGGGTCGAGGCGCAGACCCGGCAGATTCGCCGCCAGCTCGAACGCGAGACCCACCTCGAGGCCGAACTCCAACGCACCTCGAAGCTCGAGGCACTCGGCCTGCTCGCCGGCGGCATCGCGCACGACTTCAACAACCTGCTCACCGTCGTGATGGGCAACCTCTCGCTGGTCCGCGAGGCGCCCAACCTCGACCCCGACTCCCTCGGCTGCCTCGAACAGGCCGAGCTGGCGGTCGGCCGCTCGCGCGATCTCACGATGCAATTGTTGACCTTCGCCAAGGGCGGCAACCCGATCCGCGCGGCCGTCTCCATCGGCGAGGTCGTACAGGAAGTCGCCCGCTTCGCCCTCCACGGCTCAGTGGTGCGGGCCGAATTCGACATCGCCCCCGACCTCTGGCCGGCCGAAGTCGACAAGGGCCAGATCAGCCAGGTCGTGCAGAACCTCGTGATCAACGCCGTGCAAGCCATGCCCAACGGCGGCAACATCACCATCGCCTTGACCAACGAGACCATCGGCGAAAGCGAGCGCATCCTCGCCGCCGGCCGCTATGTGAAACTCGCCTTCGCCGACGACGGCACCGGCATCCCCGCCGAGGCCCTGCCCCGCATCTTCGATCCCTACTTCACCACCAAACAATCGGGACACGGCATCGGGCTCGCGACCGTGCACTCGATCGTCAAGAAGCACCAGGGGCACATCACCGTCGCCTCCGAGGTCGGCCGCGGCACCACGTTCACGGTCTGGTTGCCCGCCTCCTCCACACCCGTGGCGCCGTCGCAATCGACTCCCACCGTGCAGTCCGCCACTGCCGCCCGCAGCCGCGTGCTCGTGATGGACGACGAAGACAGCATCCGCCGCCTCTCCTGCCTGATGCTCCAGCGCCTCGGCCTCGAGGCCACCGGCGTGGCCGACGGCGCCGAGGCGATCCGCCTGTACCGCGAAGCGCGGGAGGGCGGCAACCCGTTCCACCTCGTCGTCCTCGATCTCACGATACCCGGAGGCATCGGCGGCGAGGAAACGATCCGCGAGTTGCTCAAGATCGATCCCGAGGTGCAGGCCATCGTCTCGAGCGGCTACTCGAACAGCCCGATCCTCTCCGACCACCAGGCCTACGGCTTCAAGGGCATGGTCTCCAAGCCCTACGAACTCGCCGACCTCGCCGTGGTCGTCGACCAGCTGCTGGGAAGCACGAAGGGCGAAGAACCCTAGGCTCACGTGGCCGCGTCCGAAGTTCGAAGTTGGAAGTTCGAAGTTGGAAGTTCGAAGTTCGGCCTGTCTGCCGACGTTCCCAGTTCAGCCCTCCGGGTTTCGAGTTCCTATCCGGTTTCCGCCTGCCGCTCTCCGATATCCCGTGACGTTTGGGTGACAATCCGGCCGCCCCCCTGTTCGCGGTCCGATGGAGCTGCTATAACCGCACCGCGCCCACGCGCACCGACTCATGCAAAAGCTCCGCGTCAAGACCGTCATCATCTCCGATGTCCATCTGGGCACCACCGACTGCCGTGTCACCGAGGTGAACCATTTCCTCAAGCACGTGCGCTGCGAGAAGCTCATCCTCAACGGCGACATCATCGACGGCTGGCAACTGCGCCGCTCGGGCAGCTGGACCAAGCAGCACTCCCGTTTCATCCGCATCGTGCTCAAGATGCTCGAGAAGCGCGACACCCGCATCGTGTACCTGCGCGGCAACCACGACGACATCCTCGCCCGCTTTCTGCCGCTCCAGTTCGAGAACCTCGAGATCGTCGAGCAGCACATCCACGAGGGCGCCGACCGCCGCTACCTCGTGCTGCACGGCGACGTGCTCGACGCCATCACCATGAAGATGGTCTGGCTCTCGCACCTGGGCGACTTCGGCTACCAGCTGCTCATGCGGCTCAACCGGCTCTACAACGCCTACCGTTCGTGGCGCGGGCTCGAATACTACTCGATCAGCAAGGCGATCAAGGCCCGCGTGAAGACGGCGGTGAACTTCGTCTCCAAGTTCGAGGACCAGATCGTCGAGCTCGCCCGTCGCCACGACTGCGCCGGCGTGATGTGCGGTCACATCCACACCGCCGCCGACAAGATGGTCGGAGATGTCCACTATCTGAATTCCGGCGACTGGGTCGAGTCGCTCACCGCGCTGGTCGAGCACCACGACGGCCGCTTCGAGCTGATCACCTGGGACCACTTCAAGCAGATGTACCCGCTGCCCGATGCCGGCGAGGAAACCGAAGCCGACGAGTCCCTCGAGATTCCCGCCGCCCTGCCCGCCTTCGCCAAGGTGCAGGTCGCATAGAAGCGCTGCAAACCGCGGAACGCGCGAGCGTTCCGCCCTCCCCGCAAACGAAGAGCGGCGGCGCCTCGAGGGTGCCGCCGCGGTTGATCGATGCTGGAGCGAGCTCGCTCCCTGCCCGTCGGTTTACGACGAGATGCCCGACTCGGTGGTCGGATTCTGGATCTTGAATTCGAGCGCCTTCTCGCCGCGCACGACCAGCACCGGCTCCCCTTCCTTGAAGTCGCCGCGGAGGATGAACTCGGCAAGCGGGTCTTCGAGATAGCGTTCGACGGCGCGGCGCAACGGGCGGGCGCCGTACTTCTCGTCGGTTCCGTTCTCGACCAGGTACAGTTTGGCGTCGGTCTGCACCTCGAGCACGAGCTTCCGCTCGGCCACGCGCTTGACGACCTTCACCACCTCGAGATCCACGATCTTGAGCAGGTCCTCCTTCTTGAGCGGCCGGAAGACGATGAGTTCGTTGATACGGTTGAGGAACTCGGGTTTGAAGATGCGCTTCGATTCCTCGAGCACCTTCTCCTTGATCTTGTCGAGCTCGCCGAGGCCCTCGGTCGCCGCACCGAAGCCGACCGTCGTCTGCCGCTGGATGAGCGACGCGCCGACGTTGGTCGTCATGATGATGATCGTGTTGCGGAAATCGACCGTGCGGCCGAGCGAGTCGGTGAGGCGGCCGTCTTCCAGGATCTGGAGGAGGAGCTGCACGACATCGGGATGGGCCTTCTCGATCTCGTCGAAGAGGATCACCGAATACGGGCGGCGGCGAACCTGCTCGGTGAGCTGGCCGCCCTCCTCGTGGCCGACATAGCCGGGAGGCGAACCGATCAGGCGCGAAATCGCGAACTTCTCCATGTACTCGGACATGTCGATCTGGATGAGCGCGTCCTGGTTGCCGAACATCTGCGCGGCGAGCTGCTTGGCCGTCTCCGTCTTGCCGACACCGGTGGGCCCGAGGAACATGAACGAGCCGATCGGGCGGCGCGGGTCCTTGAGGTCGGCGCGGGAGCGGCGCAGGGCGCGGGCGATGGCGGTGCAGGCGTCGTCCTGGCCGATGATGATCTTCTGCAGCTCGGTCTCGAGGGTGAGGAGCTTCTCGCTCTCCTTCTTCTCCATGCGCGAGAGCGGGATCCCGGTCCAGTCGGCGACGACCTGCATGATCAGATCCTCGTCGATGGTGATGCGCTTCTCCTCGCGGCTCTTCTTCCACTCCTCGAGGGTCTGTTCCTGCTTCGCGCGGAGGTGTTTCTCCTTGTCGCGGAATTTGGCGGCCTCCTCGAAGTGCTGCTTCGCGATGGCCTCCTCCTTCTGCGCGCAGACGGTTTCGATCTCCTTGGAGAGTTCCTCGATCTCCGGCGGGCGGTTCAACGACTGGATACGGGCGCGGGCGCCGGCCTCGTCCATCACGTCGATGGCCTTGTCGGGCAGGAAGCGGCCGGTGATGTAGCGGTCGGAAAGCTTGGCGGCGATCTCGAGCGACTTGTCGGTGAAGATGGCCTTGTGGTGGTCCTCGTACTTGCCGCGGATGCCCTTGAGGATGGTGATGGTGTCGTCGATCGACGGCGGCTCGACCTTCACGTTCTGGAAACGGCGATCGAGCGCGCTGTCCTTCTCGATGTACTTGCGGTACTCGTTGAGGGTGGTGGCGCCGATGCACTGCAGCTCGCCGCGGGAGAGGGCGGGCTTGAAGATGTTGGAGGCGTCCATCGCGCCCTCGGCGGCGCCGGCGCCGACGATGGTGTGGAGCTCGTCGATGAAGATGATGACGTTCTTGGCGCGCTTGATCTCGTCCATCACGGCCTTGA
>JAEZUE010000012.1 GCA_023443455.1 Verrucomicrobiota bacterium | reverse complement strand
CCTAACAGGCGGGCCCGCGTTCTACGCGCCGCGTGCGTATATTCCGGGAGTCCGTGCTGCGCTGGGAAGCCTATCGTTGGCTTCGCCACGAGTGCAGAGTTTCCCCGACTCCGGCGCGAGCATCCGGACGCCTCGCGCGCCATCTTGGCCGCCACCAGTTTCCTCAGTTCCTCGTGGACCAGCGGCAGCAATTCGTCCGCCGCCCGGAGATCGCCCCGGTTGATCTGTTCGAGGATGACGGTGACATCATGCACGGCGACACTGGAGGCCCAGTAGCGCGCCGGGAACAACGCCGAAGTGATCTCACGCCAACGCCGTGCAAATCATTCTTCGGCCCCGCTTCCGAGATAGCCGATCGAGAATCAAGACCTACCGTCACGGAATTGGCATTGCTTCAGAACGGCCCTTGGAAGCGCCGCCGGGTTCGAAAACGGTCGCGACGGAGAGCGACCCTCCAGCGATCCGGAGATGCTCCGCACCAGCCCAAGTTCTTCGCGACCGGGGCAGAAGGCGTTTCTCGGTGGATCCAAGAGCGCCTTACGGCACATCCACCTCGATCACGAAGAACCGCCGCGCGGCTGCGGGAGTAGTCGTCCAACGTATCTGCGTGGGGGAAAGCACCTCGAAAACCCCGACGCCCGCCCCGCCCCACTGAACAAGGTTCGCGGACTCCTTCACCGTGAGCACCAGCGATAACGTGCCATCGCCGTTCTTTGTCACCACGGGTTTCCCCAGTCCGAGCCCACGGATGGCCGCCTGGGTGAAATGCCTGCGCCAACTGAACGAGCCCGTCTGCGTGCCGAAGGAGTTGGCGACCGCATACGTACCCGAGTCGTCCGTGGCGAAATTCAGAACGATACCGCTCGTTCGCCCCAGCAGGGAGTCGACAATCGTCACTGTCGCCTGCGCACCCGTGACCGCGTAACTGTAGTTGCCCGTGGAAGGAGCCACTCCGGTGCCACCATACAACTTGTACTGCGCCGTTTCGTCAGAGGTGATGATGACATACTCACCACTCTGCGCATAGAGGCCGGTCCCGCTGGCAACGCTCATCGTGAGCACCGATTCGAAGATCTCAGCCGGAGGCGTCTGCGCCGAAGTGAAGTCGGCAACACCACACAGAAGCAAGACCAGCAGTCGATGGGTGAACTTCATGGGATTGGAAGAAGGGGTTGCACGTGGCTCCGCCGGGGATGAACGCACCTGTGCTCCACTCCCGCCGCAGCGACGCCCCGAACCTCGGGGCGTCACCGCAAAGCTCCGCCAAGTTCACGCCGCAGCGCAACTGCTTTCTGGCGACGACGCTGCTTGAGCTGCAACCAAAACGCTGTCCCGCACCATATCTCGCTCAGCGCGGTGCAATTACCTTTGGCCTGTTGTCGTTCTCAATTCCCGGGTCGATAATGCCAATCGCCCCATCCGACCCACGCTGAATGATCACGGAAAACTCCCAGCTCGCCTCGGGGTTGCGATCCAGGAAGTGACCGCGAACGACGAGGCTCGATTCCTTCAACACGGCGGCGCTGAAGTTGCGTCGGCCGTGGCGGTCGGCGCGCTCACCGGCGACCTTTGCCTTCTGCTCAAACACGATGCCGACCGGCTTGTAGGTCTCCTTGCCGTCTTCGGACACGATCCGGATCTCCAAATCGACAGGCCCACTGAGCACGAGCGTGCCGTCGGCGGGCGTGCCCGTGAGCGTGACCAGGGGATGCTCAGCCAACTGCATCGTGGCGTCGGTGAACTGGGTCGACGCCTGGGCTTCCGTCACGGTGCGGAAGTTGACGACGGTGAATGTCACTTGGGCAGGAGCGGCCGCTTTCGGCCGCGCCTCCGCGGAGACCGGCAGAACCGCGACGAGCGCGGTGAGAACAAGGAGACGAACGAGGTGTTTCATTGGGATAGGCTGTTTGCACGTGGCTCCGCCGGGGATGAACGCACCTGTGCTCCACTCCCGCCGCAGCAACGCCCCGAACATCGGGGCGTTACCGCCAAGCTCCGCCAAGTTCGCGCCTCAGCGCAACTGATTTCTGGCGACGATTGCACGCGCAGACGGCAAACCGAACTACGGCTGGGTCCCGTCGTGTAGGATCCCCGGATCGATAATGCCAATCGCTCCGTCCACACCGCGCTGGATGATCACCGAGAATTTATAGAGGATCTTATCTTTCCCCTTTTTGAACCGATCCGTAAACGTTAGGGTCTGCCCATCAATCACGATCCGGCGCTGCTGAAAGTTTTTGCGCCCGAGGAGCTCGACCTCGCTAAGACATTCACTTTCCTCACGCACGAATGTGATCCCCGCCGGGTAATACTTGATTTTGTCGCCGGCCGACGAAGCGATGGTGAGGCGAATCGTTACACCCGGGGCATTGACGAAGAGGGTGTCGTCCTTAAGCGACACGCGGCGATGCGGCCGCTTCATGCGCATTGTATAGGAGGTATCACGGGCTTCACGGAGCTCCGGTGATAGAACCGGCCGAAACTCGGTGACGGTGAGAACGACTTCAGCAGGGGCGAGGGCTCTGGCTACTACCTTGGCTTTTTTCATTGTGGTGGTGTTTGGGGTGATGCGCCGGGGACCGGCGATCCAAGTTAAGGGTCCGAAACCGCAGCTCCGGACACGCCGGGCGCGATCTCGGGAGGCCACGGGTCGAGGGGGACGTATCCGATACGGGTCAACTGCTCAACGATTTTGCACGCATCGTTTTTGTGGCCCAGCGCCCCGGCCACACGAGCCGCGGGGTCCATGAGCCGCCAGTCGCGACTTCCTGGCAGCAAAGGTCGGAGCATCTCATCGGCCCGCAGCCAATGTTTCCGCGCCGAGGCAAGGTCTCCGCATCGTGCTGCAAGGTCACCAGCCACAACACAAGCATGCGCATGTTCTCCTACGTCCACGCGAGTAGCGCGACCTTCGCTGATTAATGATCCGATCTTCCCGAGTACACCCTTGGCGCGATCAGCCGCGACCTCCGGATCAGTGTTGGCACACAACTGAGCCTCCAATAGCCGCACCTTCGCCACCTCCAACCCGAAAGACCGACTCGACGGCTCCTCGCCAGCCAATTGCTCGATCTTAGGACGGATTTCCGAGGCGATTCTGGCTGCCGTGACATTGTCACCCTGCCGCCGCGCCAGAATTGCCTCCATCAACCGCACATTCAGTACCGCATTGTTCCAACTGCGATTTGTTGGATCGATCGCCGACAGCTCTTCGAACAATCGGCGCGCAATACCGTAGCTCGTTCCGGCCGCTGCTAACTCTCCAGTTACCAACTCAATGTTGCCTTGGATAAGGTGTATGTCGGCGAGCCTGAATTTCCAGATCGCCGTATCGGGCTCTCGACTCGCGAGATCTTTTTGGAGCGCGGTCCGTAGGGAGTAACGCCATTTTGCCTCCGAGAATTCCCCTTGCTGCTCCGCCACCCAACCCAACCAAGAGTTGGCATCGGCCATCCGGAAGCGCAGTTCGAGGTCGTCTGGTTTCGCGGCGCTCATCTTCTCCAGCGTGTCCAACTCGGCGAGGAAGCCGGCGCGCGCGGCGTCGAGATCGCCGCGCTGCTCGGCGAGAGCGGCGAGGTTGTGGTCGCCGTAGGCCACTTCGCTTTGCCACTTCGGGTTCGCGGGATCGAGGCGCACCAGCGCGGCGGCGGTGTCGTCGTAGCGGTGCAGCCATTCGCCGGCGGGGCCGAACTCGCCGCGTTGCCAGTGCACGAAACCGATCCAGTACTCGGCCTGGCCGCGCTCGAAGAGCATGTCTCCATTCTCCGGATGCCGGGCGGCCAGCGCGGAGGCGCGGTCGTAGGCCTCCGTGAAGGCCGCGAGCGCCTCCGTGTACCGGGCCTGGTCCATCCGGATCTCGCCGATCTGGCTGAGGGCCTTCGCGTAGCGGGTGAGCGTGGCGTCGTCCAGGCCCTCGGCCTTGCGGGCTGAGAAGTGCTGCATGGCGCGGTCGCCCACGGACTCGAGAATGTCGAGACGACCCACCTTGGCGAGCTGCTGGCGCAGGTCGCCGAGCATGAAGCCGAGCAGGTCCTCGGCATGCGCGCGCTCGGTCTGCGCGAGCCGCTCGGCGCGGCGGGCGCGCACGGCCTGCGTGGCGCTCACGACCGTGCCCACGACCAGCGCGAGCACCACCGCGGCGGCGGCGCCGAAGACGAGGCGATTGCGCCGGATGAGCCGCCCAAGGCGGTACAGCGTCGTGGGCGGACGGGCCGACACCGGCTCGTGCTGCAGGTGGTGCAGGATGTCGCGGGCGAACTCGCTGGCCGTGCCGTAGCGGCGGCTGCGGTTCTTCGCCAACGCCTTCATCACGATCCAGTCGAGATCGCCGCGCAGCAGGAGCGAGAGCTGCGTGGGCGCCGTGCCGTGCTGCCGCGCGGTGGTGTGGCGGTCGGCATCGCCGAGGGTGTTGAGCCGCGTCGAGGGTTTCGGGGGCTCGACTTCGCGGATGATGCGGCGGATCTCGTCGAGCCCGGCCTGCAGCAGCGATTTCGGATCGAAGGGCGGGCGGCCGGTCAGCAGCTCGTAGAGCAGCACGCCGAGCGAGTAGATGTCGCTGCGAGTGTCCACATCGTCGGCACTGAGCTCGGCCTGCTCGGGGCTCATGTAGGCGGGCGTGCCGATGAACTGCTCGAACGCGGTGAAGAGTGTGCGGTCCGTCAGGCGGCCCTGCGTGGCCTTCGCGATGCCGAAGTCGATGACCTTCGGCACGGGCTCCCCGTCGTGAAGGGTCACGAGCACGTTGGAAGGTTTCAGGTCGCGGTGGATGATGCCCTTCTGGTGGGCGTGCTCGACGGCCTGGCAGACCTGCGCGAAGAGCCGGAGGCGCTCGCCGGTCGGCGTGTTGTGCTCGTCGCAATACCGCGTGATCGGCGTGCCCGGCACCAGCTCCATCACGAAGAACGGCCGGCCGGTGGCGGTCGCGCCGGCGTCGAACACGCGCGCGATGCTCGGGTGATCCATCAACGCGAGCGCCTGGCGCTCCGCCTCGAAACGCGCCACCACCGCGGCGGTGTCCATACCGAGCTTGATGACCTTCAGCGCCACGCGCCGCCGCACCGGCTCCTCCTGCTCGGCCATCCAGACCACGCCGCAGCCGCCCTGGCCGATCTGCTGCAGCAGCTTGTAGCGCCCGATGCGATCGCCGGGCCGGTCTCCGAGCGGTGGAACCTCCGACTGGCGCGGCCCGGCCATGAACCCTTCGGCGGCGTCGTTGGCGGAGAGCAACGCCTCGAGCCGCGCGCGCATCGCGTCGTCTCCGGCGCACGCCTTGTCGAGAAACGCCCCACGCTCGCCCGGAGCCAGCAACGCAGCCTCGGCGAAAATCAGATCCTCGTGCGCGGAGGAGTCATTCATGGGAGCAGGGTTTGGGCACGGTCGGCGCCGGCGCGACGCCGGACGACCGCGCGACCGTGGTGGAAATCGACGGACACGGCGAGCAAGAAGCAAGGCCGAGCAGGCTCTGGGGTGGGTTCGATCGATGCGGCAACGAGAAGGTGGTTTCGCCTCAATGCGAGAAAACCCCGCGCAAACGATCATCGGCGAGCAAATCCGTCTCCGAGCACACGACTGCGACGCCAGCCTCCGCCATGGCCCGACCGGCAAGGGGCGACGCCAGCTCGCCGCACGGAAGTTCCCTCGAGAATCTCGTGTCCACGCCCGCTCGTTGTGCCGTACTCTCCGCACGTCATGCCCAACATTTCCGGACTGCGTTCCCCTCACGACAAGGTCGGCCGGCTCGTGTACTTCGGCCGCATGCTCGACAAGATCCGCCTGCATGCCGCCGGCAAGTTGCCGCCCGAATACGTCGAGAACCTCGGCGAGACCAACCCGCGCGTCTTCGACGCCCGCTGCTGCCGGTTCCTCGGTGTACGCCACACCGACCTCGTCGCCCGCGTGCAGCGGGGCGGCTCCGACGAGGAGATCCTCGCCTGGGCCCACGAGCACGGCACGCCGCGCGATGACGAGGAATGCGAGATCTGGAACGGCTACATGAGCAAACTCGGCTGGCGCGACGCCGTGGCCGAGCGGGTACGCCTCCGCGTGGCGGAGTCGGGCCTCGACCCGACCAACGTACACACCATGTTCGACTATCTCGACGCCGACGAGGGCCGGCCGGCCGGGCACCTCTGCGGCTGAGGCGTAATCGTTCACTCGAGCGACGAGGGACGAGCGTCGAGGGCCGAAGTTTCGGAGGCAGATCGAGAGCCCCCTCGGGCAATCGCCTTGTCCACAATTGGATTGGCGCTCGCCACTCGACGCTCGACTCTCGTCGGGGCTGCATCATCACGGCTGAGGCTAGGTGGATCGTTGCGACTTTTTGTCCGGCCAACGTGTGTTCAACCCCGAACCCTTTCACCCTCTTATGTCCGCAATGCACGAAATCGACTACAAGATCCACGGCGACGACATGCAGTTCGTCGAGGTGGAACTCGACCCCAACGAGGCCGCCCTCGCCGAGGCCGGCTCCATGATGTTCATGGAGGACGGCATCGAAATGGAGACCATCTTCGGCGACGGCTCGCAGAAGAACGACGGCTTCCTCGGCGCGCTCATGGGCGCGGGCAAACGCCTGCTCACCGGCGAGTCGCTCTTCATGACGGTCTACCTCAACCGCTCGGACCGGAAGCGGCAGGTCGCGTTCGGCGCCCCCTACCCGGGCCGCATCGTCCCCATGCATCTCTCCGAACTCGGCGGCACGATCATCGCCCAGAAGGACGCCTTCCTCTGCGCCGCCAAGGGCGTGAGCGTGGACATCGCCTTCAACAAGAAGATCGGCGCCGGCCTGTTCGGCGGCGAGGGTTTCATCATGCAGCGCCTCACCGGCGACGGCTGGATGTTCCTGCACGCGGGCGGCACGATCACCGAGCGCACGCTCGCCCCCGGCGAAACGCTCCGGGTGGATACGGGCTGCATCGCGGCCTTCCAGCCGGGCGTCGACTTCGACGTGAAGTTCGTCGGCGGGATCAAGACGGCGCTGTTCGGCGGCGAAGGCCTTTTCTTCGCCACCCTGCGCGGCCCCGGCAAGGTCTGGCTGCAGTCGTTGCCCTTCAGCCGCATGGCCAACCGCATCTTCGCCGCCGCCAGCAAGGGCGGTGGCAAGAACAAGGGAGAAGGCTCCATCCTCGGCGGCCTCGGCAACCTGCTCGACGGCGACAACTCGTAGGCACACTCAGAGCCCCGGCCCGTAGGTCCACGTCTTCGACTGGACCCGACAGGCTCACGCCAGCACCTTCGGCCCGAGCCCGGGGGGACCGGTCACAGACCGGTCCTACATACGCGCCTTCCCGTAGGTCCACGTCTTCGACTGGACCCGGCAGACTCACGCCAGCACCTCCGGCCCGAGCCCGGAGGGACCGGTCGCAGACCGGTCCCTGGAGTTTGGCCAATTTCAGAATCGAGGTCGGTCTTAAATTTAGAGTGACAGACCTTAGTATAGGCGCCAGCCTGCAGTCATGTCCGATCCTGCGACACGAGACGAGATCCTCGCCG
>JAEZUE010000003.1 GCA_023443455.1 Verrucomicrobiota bacterium | reverse complement strand
CCGGTCTCGCGGATGTAGGCGCAGGTCGAGAGGATGAGCCAGAGCGGGTCGTCGTTGAAGCCGCCGCCGATGTCGGCGTTGCCCTTCTTGGTGAGCGGCTGGTACTGGTGGAAGCAGGTGCCGTCGGAGAGCTGGGTCGACGCGATGTCGAGGATACGCTGGCGGGCGCGCTCGGGCAGGAGATGGACGAAGCCGAGGATGTCCTGGTTCGAGTCGCGGTAACCCATGCCGCGGCCGATGCCGGTCTCGTAACCGGAGGCGGAGCGGGAGAGGTTGAAGGTGGCCATGCACTGCGCCTGGTTCCACGTGTTGACCATGCGCTGGAGGTGCTCGTTGGGGACCTTGGTGGCCTGGTAGATCGAGAGCAGGTCCTCCCAACGCTGCTTCACCGAGGCGAAGGCGGCGTCGACGACGGCGAGGTCGGAGTACTTTTTCAGGATCTCGCGGCCCTTGGTCTTGTTCATGACGAAGGGCGCGTCGAACTTCGGCAGGTCGCCCTGGTCGACGTAGGCGAGGATGAACGCGAAGGTCTCCTCCTGGCCGGGCTTGAGGGTGAGGTCGATCTGGTGGGCGCCGATCGGGTTCCAGCCGTGGGCGCGGGAGTTGGTGCACTTGCCGGCGAGCACGGCCTTCGGGTCGCCGAGGCTGTTGTGCACGCCCACGAAGGCGTCGCGCGAGGTGTCGTAGGCCTTCACCTTGCGGGTGCAGCCGAAGAGGGCGTAGTGGTTGCGGCGCTCGCGGTACTCGGTCTTGTGGTAGATCGCGCCGTCCTCGATCTCGACTTCGCCGATCGAATACGTGCGCTGGTAGTTCGTCATGTCGTTGAGCGCCTCGAAGGAGCAGAACTCGACGAACGAGAAGAGGGAGAGCTTCTGGGGCTGCTTGGTCTTGTTGCGGACGGAGACCTTCCAGACCTCGAGGTTCTCCTGCGGCGGCACGAACATGAGCTGCTCGACCTCGATGCCGTCCTTCTTTCCGGTGATCTGGGTGTAGCCCATGCCGTGGCGGCACTCGAAGGCGTCGAGCTTGGTGCGGGTCGGCTTCCAGCCCGGGTTCCAGACCGACTTGCCCTGCTTCACGTAGAGGAAGCGGCCGTCGTTATCCATCGGGTTGTTGTTGTACCGATAGCGCGTGAGGCGGCGCAGTTTGGCGTCCTTCCAGAATGAGTACCCGCCGGCGGTCTGGGTGACCATGCCGAAGTACTCGTCCTGGCCGAGGTAGTTGAGCCACGGCAACGGAGTGTCCGGGCGGGTGATCACGAACTCGCGGTTCGCGTCGTCGAAGTAGCCGTATTTAGCCATAAATATCGGGGGAATGAAGAGGTTGGGAGAACTACCGGAGCAGCTGGAGTGGGGGTCCGCAAAGCCAAGTTGAACCCTTTGCATTAAGGGGGCGATGGGACGCAGCGTCCGATATGGGTGTTGTTCGGCCCGAAGCCAAGCGCGGGTTGGTCGCTTAAAACGACAGAGCCATGAAGTGCGGGGGGGCGGGGTCAGCGGTTGCTGCGCTTGCGGGGTGGCGGCGCACCTTCCAGTCCGGCGCCTTGCAGGCAACGCACGACGTAGGGATGCAGGCCCTCGGGGATGGCGCGCACCCATTTGGCGCCGCCGTGATGGGCGTCGAGTTCGGGGCGCACCCGCACGGTGGCCGCGGCGGGGTAGAGGAAGAAGCAGGTGTTGATCGAGTGCACGGCCACGCCGCCGGGGCCGTCGGGGAAGATCGTCTCGGCGGTGTGGATGATCGGACCGACGTGGCATTCGATGCCGACTTCGTCGCGCGCTTTGCGGGCGGCGGTTTCGCGCATCGTCTCCCCCTTCCAGACTCGACCGCCCGGCACCCACCACTCGCCGCGGGCGGGGGCGTCTTTGCGTTTCACGAGCAGCACGGCGCCGCGGTGCACGATCGCGATGTCGACGCAGGCGATGGGCATGCATTCGAGGAACTGCCGGTAGGTGTCGACGGGAATCCAGTGCTTCATGGGCGACGGAGCGGGGAGAAGGCAACGTGTTGCGCATCTTCGTGGTCGCAACCGCAGCGTGGCGCTTGCGTGGATGCGCAATGTCGGCACTCTCCCGCCTCGGCCGCCGCTTCCGGTGCCGGTTACCGTCAGGGCCGTTGCTCCGGGCGCTCCCCCAAAGGTGGGCCGCCAACCGAATCGATTACCCAGTCTGCGTTCCGCTCTCTGCACCACATGCCCGACCAACTGTCTGAAATCGGACTCATCGGCCTCGCCGTGATGGGTCAGAACCTCGCCCTCAACATCGCCGACCACGGCTTCCGCATCTCGGTGTACAACCGCACCGCGTCGAAGACCGCGGAGTTTGTCGCCGCCAACCCGAATACGCCCGGCGGCCTCGTCGGCTTCCCCGAGCTGAAGGACTTCGTCGCCTCGCTGGCCAAGCCCGCCCGTATCGTGATCATGGTGCAGGCCGGCAAGGCCACCGATGCCGTCATCGATTCGCTCCTGCCGCTGCTCGCGCCCGGCGACATCATCGTCGACGGCGGCAACGCGAAGTGGACCGATACCATCCGCCGCGAGAAGGACCTTTGCGCAAAGGGTTTCCGCTTCATCGGCAGCGGTGTTTCCGGTGGCGAGGAAGGGGCGCGTTTCGGCCCGGCGCTCATGCCCGGCGGCGACAAGGAGGCCTTCAAATTCCTCGAGCCGGTCTGGAACGCCATCGCCGCGAAGGTCGACCGCAAGACCGGCCGCCCGCTCGAGGGCGCCGCGCCCGGCAAGCCCGTGAAGGGCGGCGTGCCCTGCAGCACCTACATCGGCACCGACGGCGCCGGCCACTACGTGAAGATGGTCCACAACGGCATCGAGTACGGCGACATGCAGATGATCTGCGAGGCCTACGACCTGATGCGCGGCGTGCTCGGCATGACCGCCCCCGAGATCGGCAAGACCTTCGCCAAGTGGAACAAGGGCGCGCTCGACAGCTTCCTCGTCGAGATCTCGGCCGACATTCTCCAACAGGCCGACCCGGTCACGAAGAAGCCCTTTGTTGACATCGTTCTGGATACGGCCGGCCAGAAAGGCACGGGCAAGTGGACGAGCGTGAGCGCCCTCGACATGGGGGTGCCCGCGCCGACGATCGCCGAGGCCGTGTTCTCCCGCTGCCTCTCCGCGGTGAAGGAGGAACGCGTTGCCGCCTCGAAGATCCTGAAGGGCCCGAAGACCAAGTTCACCGGTTCGAAGACCGCCTTCTTGAAGGCCATCCACGACGCGCTCTACTGCTCGAAGATCTGCTCGTACGCGCAGGGCTTCCAGCTCATGCGCGAGGCCCAGAAGGAGTACGGCTGGAAACTCAACTTCGGGAAGATCGCGCAGATCTGGCGCGGCGGTTGCATCATCCGCGCCGCGTTCCTGCAGAAGATCACCGAGGCCTACGCCGCCGACAAGAACCTCGCGAACCTCCTGCTCGATCCGTACTTCAACAAGACCGTGCAGAAGGCGCAGGGCAACTGGCGCCTCGTCGTGGCCACCGCCGCGCAGGTCGGCATCCCCGCCCCGACCTTCAGCTCCGCGCTCGCCTACTACGACGGCTACCGCGCCGCCCGTCTGCCCGCCAACCTGCTCCAGGGTCAGCGCGACTTCTTCGGCGCGCACACCTACGAGCGCGTCGACTGCCCTCGCGGCGAGTTCTTCCACATCGACTGGCCGGCGAAGGGCCGCCCGCAGGCCAAGGTCTGATTCGGTTCAATTGCATCCGCGTCGTCGCGGAGCCTGCGGGCTCCGGGCGGCGCGGATTTTTGTTTTGGCGTCGACGCGTGTGGTCGCCGCTCTCGGCGAGTGGCGCCACGTTGCTGCTGGGGCTCCTCCATGTGGAGCGGTTCGCCCTACCAATGGGCTCACCGCGGCTCGAGCTGGTGCAGCGCGTAGGCGTAGGCGCCGAGCGCGATGGCCTCGCTGGTCCCGAGCCGTGACAGGCCTACGCCGATACGGGCCAGCGGATCGTACGCGATCTTGCGGTCGGTGCCGGGCACGGCGATCTCGTGCGTCGCGCCGCGCAGGAACGTGGCGCGTTGCTCCTCATCCTCGAGGTTGAAGGCCTGTTGCACGAGCCGGCGGCGTGTGCCGCGGGTCGGGTCGGAGAAGGTGCCGTTGAGCTCGCCGAGCAGGGCGGGCATGTAGAGCGGCGCGGCGGCGCTGATGCCGCCGCCGATCACGGCGAGGCCGTCGACCAAGGTGAGCAGCTGGGCGAGCGTGTCGCCCACGACCTCGCCGAGGCGGCGGTAGGCTTCGACCGCGGCTGCCTGGTCGCCCTCGCGTTTGCCGAGGGCGATGTCCTCGATCTCGCGCGGGTTCGGCGTGTCCGAAAAGTCGATGCCGGCCTTCTCGCCGTAGGCGCGGCGCACGGCGCGGATGCTGGCGCCCTCCTCGGCGTTCCAGTGCGGGTCGAGCTTGTTGCGCAGCATGCAGATTTCCGCGGCCATCGAGTTGTCGCCGCCGAAGAGCTCGCCGCCGCGCACGATGCCGCCGCCGAAACCGGTGCCGAGCGTGACGCCGAGCAGGTTCTTGAAGCGGCGCGGGCTGCCGGCCCGCTCGAGCAGGCCGTTCACATACGGCAGGAAGCCGGCGATGGCCTCGCCGTAGGCGAAGAGGTCGCCGTCGTTGTTGATGAAGACCGGCAGGCCGAACTTGGCCTCGAGCATCGGGCCGACCGCGATGCCGCCGCGGAACGACGGAATGTTGGTCAGGTCGCCGATGACTCCGGCCGGGTAGTCGGCCGGCCCGGGAAACGCGAAACTGATGGCCACCGGCGGCTCGGGACACATGTCGCGCACGGTCGCGAAACCCGCGACGAGGTTGCCGAGGCAACGCTCGAGAGTGTCGCCCTCGGTGGGCAGCGTCACCACTTCCGTGATGCGCTCTTTTCCGCGGCGGGCGGAGAAGCGGAAGCTGGACCCTCCGGCGTCGAGGGTCATGACGATGCGTTGGTCGGCGGCGTAGTCGGTCATGGGCGAGCACCCTGATCGGTTTCTTTCCGATGACCAAGGCGCAATCGAAGCAGGCCCGGGCTCCGGCCGGAACCTGGATTCGAGCAAACGAACAATGGGCCGGTCGGAGACCGGCCCTACGGGTTGAATGGCTTCGCCATCCAGCTACGCAGCACGCCTCAGGCTTGGCTGAGCCGTGACGAGAGACGGAGTCGAGAGGCGAGAGGCGAGCGCCAATCCAATTGTGCACAAGGCGATTGCCCGAGGGGGCTCTCGATCTGCCTCCGAAACTCCGGCCCTCGACGCTCGTCCCTCGTCACTCGACTGAATGACTACGGCTCAGCACGCGGCGCACGATCTCGACGCTGCGGGCGAGGTCGGCGGGGGTGGCGGTGAGGGGCGGGAGGAAGCGGATCGTGTTGCCGCCGGCGAGCGGGCAGAGCAGGCCGGCCTCGCGCAGCTTGGCGTTGAAGGGCGCCGGATCGGCGTGGAAGCCGAGGCCGACCATGTAGCCCAGGCCGCGCACGGCCTTGAGCAGTGTCGGAAAATCGGTGACGAGCTGCGCGAGGGCGGCATGCCAGGCCGGCGTGTTGCGGCGCACGTTGCCCATGAGGTCGTCGCGGTCGATCGTCTCGACCACGGCGAGCGCGGCGGCGCAGGCTAGCGGCGTGCCGCCGAAGGTGGTGCCGTGCGAGCCGGGCTGGAAGTATTCGGCGAAGGGTTCGCGCACCCACACGGCGCCGATCGGCATGCCGCCGCCGAGGCCCTTGGCCATGGAGATGGCGTCGGGCTGGATGCCGTAGTGTTGGAAGCCGTAGAACGCGCCGGTGCGGCCGACGCCGCATTGGACCTCGTCGAGCAGCAGGAGCAGGCCGCGTTCGTCGCAGAGCCGGCGCAGGCCGGTGAGAAACTCGGGCGTGGCGGGCGTGACGCCGCTCTCGCCCTGGATGGTCTCGACGAGGATGGCGGCGGTGGCGTCGTCGACGAGGTCGACGAAGCTCTGGAGGTTGTTGAACTCGCCGGCGACGAAGCTGGGGAGCATCGGCGCGAAGCCCTTCTGGATCTTCTCCTGCACGGTGGCGCCCATGCTGCCGAAGGTGCGGCCGTGGAAGGCGTTCTTGGCGACGAGCACCTTGAAGCGCTTCCCTTCCTCGTGGGTCGTGTTGTAACCGTGGAGACGCGAGAGCTTGAGCAGGGCCTCGTTGGCCTCGGCGCCGCTGTTGCAGAAGAAGACGCGGCCGGGGCCGGCCTTCTGCACGATCCGGCGGGCGAGTTCGCCCTGGAGCGGGTTGCGGAAGAGGTTGCTGACGTGGACGAGCTGCGCGGCCTGATCCTGCACGGCCTTCACCCAGGCGGGGTGCGAATGGCCGAGCGCGGTGACGGCGATGCCGGAGGTGAAATCGAGATACTCGGTGCCGCGGTCGTCCCAGACCCGGCAGCCTTCGCCGCGCACGAGCGTGACCGCGGGGCGTCCGTAGTTCTTCATCACGTAGGCGTCGTAGTGCGCCTCGGTGGCGGCGGCGGTGATGGAAGGTGCGGGGGCGAAGGTCTGGCTATTCATTGCGGATTTCGGAATGCGGATTGCGGAATGGGCGAACGACGGAGTGCGGAGAGGCGACTGTGGGAATCAGGAAACGGAACGGACGGACAGGTCACAGAGGGCGCAGAGGGGGAGGAGGACACGGAGAGCGGAAGACGGACGACAGAAGGAGCTTGACCGCAAAGAACGCAAAGAGCTCAGAGATCGGAAGTGGACCAAGTCTGTGCGATCTCTGCGTTCTTTGCGGTCAACAATTCAGTTCTGCCGAGACGGCGTGGCTGGAACTGGCAGGAAACATAAAGAACGGAAGCAGGAGACTGAGGATCAGGAAACGGGACACGGTGACAAGGTCGCTAAACGGCGCAGGCGGCGCGGAATGCAATCCGGCGCCGCCTGGGAGAGTTTCCGGGCCTTTCCGACCGGCCGCGACTGCTCGGAGTCGCGGCCTCAGGAACGCGCCGCAGGCGCGTTCCTCATCCGTGCACGATCTCGGTGCCGATGCCCTTGTCGGTGAAGATCTCGAGCAGGAGGCTGTGCGGAAGGCGGCCGTCGATGAAGTGCACGCGTTGCACGCCTTCGTTGAGCGCGCGCACGGCGCTGGCGACCTTCGGGCGCATGCCCTTGTCGATGACGCCGGTCTTCTTGAGCCCTTCGACTTGGCTGACCTTCAGGGTGGAGATCAGGGTGTCGAGATTGGAGGGATCGGAGAGCAGGCCGGGCACGTCGCTCATGTAGACGAGGCGGCGGGCGTTGAGGGCGGCGGCGACGCGGCCGGCGGCGACGTCGGCGTTGATGTTGTACGGGTGACCGTCCTCGTCCTCGGCAACCGGCGAGATCACGGGGATGAGCCCTTCGGCGATCTCCTTCTTGATGACCTTCACGCGAACCTCCGTGACATCGCCCACGTAGCCGAGGTCGACGGTGTTGCCGTCGTCGTCGACCGTGAGCTTCTCGCAGAGCAGCACGCTGTCGCCGGGCAGGCCCGACGGTTTGCCGCGGGCGAGGGTGATGGCGTTGCAGACGTCCTTGTTCACGACCTCGTCGAGGGTCTTCTTGACGATCTGGATCGTGGCCTCGTCGGTCACGCGCATGCCGTTGATGAAATTGGCCTTCAGGCCCGATTCGGCCATGGCCTTGGTGATGGCCTTGCCGCCGCCATGGACGACGACGACGTGGATGCCGACGGCCGCGAGGAACGCGATGTCGTAGGCCACGCGGTTGCGCACCTCGGGGCTGGGGTCGTCCATGAAGCTCCCGCCGTATTTGACGACGAAGGTCGAGCCGCGGAAGTCTTGGATGTAGGGAAGGGCCTCGAGGAGCACCCGGGCTTTCGCCGTGATCTCAGCAATGTCCATTGCGAATCAAAGGCCGCCCGCGCACGCCAACCGCGCCGCGGTGGCGGCGAAAGGTGATGAGTTGGCAATGACAAACGCGGGCCGGTTCACTGGTGGAGAGCGGTGTGGCTTAAGGCCGAGCCGCCGGTGTGACCAGAAAAATTCCGGGGCCGGGTTCAAGCCGCGCTCCGCGGCGGGGCCCGTTCGTCGAGGATGCGGCGTACTTTGCGTGCGAGTTCGGCCGCCGTGAAGGGTTTGCCGAGAAAGCGGAGCCCGTCCTCCACCACGCCTTGGTGGGCGATGACATCGGCGGTGTAGCCGGAGATGAATAGGCAGCGCAGCCCGGGGTGCGTGGTGGCGAGGCGGGAGAACAGCTCCTTGCCGTTGAGTCCCGGCATGACCACGTCGGTGACCATCAGGTCGATGGGCCCGTGGTGCGCGGTGGCCAAGTGCAGCGCCTCGTCGGGGCTGTGGGCGGCCAGGATTTTGTAGCCGTGTTGGCCGAGGATGCGGCAGGCCAGCTGGAGGATCGTCTCCTCGTCTTCGACCACGAGCACGGTTTCCGCGCCGCCGGGCACGGCGGTGTCGCTCCGCTTCGGCGCGGCGGGCGCGGGGGCGTCGTGCCGGGGAAGGCTGATGGTGAAGCGGGTGCCGTGCCCCGGGGTGCTTTGCACGGCGATGTGGCCCAGGTTCTGTTTCACGATGCCGTAAACGGTCGCCAGGCCGAGGCCGGTGCCGTGGCCGAGCGCCTTGGTCGTGAAAAATGGTTCGAAGAGGTGGGTCAGCGTCTCGGCGTCCATGCCGGCTCCGGTGTCGCGGATGGAGAGAGTGGCGTAGTCGCCGGGGGCGAGTCCGGGCTCGGAGCCCGGGCCGACGGTGCGGTTGCCGGTGGCGATGGTGATGGTGCCGGTGCCGCCGATGGCGTCGCGGGCGTTGACGGTGAGGTTGGCGAGGAGCTGGTCGATTTGCACGGGGTCGATCCGGACGGGCCAGAGGTGGGCGGCGGGTTGCCAGTCGATGCGGATGTTTTCGCCGATGAGCCGGTGCAGCATCTTGAGCATGCTCGAAACGGTTTCGTTGAGGTCGAGCACCCGGGGCTGGATCGTCTGTTTGCGCGCGAACGCCAGCAACTGGTGGGTGAGCTCGGTGGAGCGGCGGGCGGCCTTGAGCACCTCGTCGAGCGGTTCGGTGACGTCGGGGTTGCCGCTGGCCTGTTCGAGCGCGAGGCCGGTGTATCCGATGATCGCTTGCAGCATGTTGTTGAAGTCGTGGGCCACGCCTCCGGCCAGCCGGCCGACCGACTCCATCTTCTGCGCCTGGGTGAGCTGGGCCTGCATGCGGGCCTTTTCCTCTTCGGCGAGCCGGCGTTCGGTGATGTCGTCGAAGACGCCGAGCACGCCGTAGATCTCGCCGGACTTGTCGCGTAGCGGCACTTTCGAGGTGTCGATCCAGAGGCGGGAGCCGTCGGCCTGCTGCAGCGGTTCGATGATGTGGCGCTTGGACTGGCCGGCATCGATGACGGCGCGGTCGTCGGACCGGTAGGCTTCGGCCTCGCCGCGTGGCCAGGGCAGGTCGAGGTCGGTCTTGCCGACGATCTCCTCCGGCGAGTCGAGCCCGGCGGCGCGGGCGAAGACCGCATTGCAGCCGAGGTAGACGCCGTCACGGTTTTTCCAGAACACGGCCTGGGGGATCGCGTCGAGGGTGTGGGCGAGCATGTTGCGGTTGCGCTGGAGGTCGTCCTCGATCTTGAGGCGCTCGCCGATCTCGTCGGTCAACTGGTGGGTGCGCAGCGCGACGCGTTGCTCGAGCTGGGAGCTGTGCTCCGCGATCACGCGCTGCTGGCGGCGCCCGTCGAGGATGATGGCGACCATCGAGAGGAAGTTGCGCAGGTAGGGTTCGTACGGGGCGAACGCCGCCGGGTCCGAGATGTTGAGGCGCAGGTCGACGTGTGGCCCTCCGCCGAGGGGGATCGGGTGCCGCAGCCAAGTGGCGGTTTCCAGTGTGCCGGATTCCGCGAGGCGCGCCTCGTCGAGGCCGGGGATGTCGGCCAGGCCGCGGCAGACGAAGCTCATGATGGTGCGCTCGTCGGGCAGGTTGCAGAGCACATTCTGCATCAGCAGCAACTGGGCGAGCACCTTGGCCCGCAGGGGCTCCGCCGTGTGCTGCGCCGCGGGGTAGCCGGGGCCGGGGTTCATCGGGTGAGGAACTCCTCCGGGGGGATGAAGAACGGATTTCGCACGACGGCTCCGCGAATCACCATGAGCGGGTGAACTTTGAGGACGTCCATGATCGTCGCGCCGTCGAAGCGGCTGGCATCGTACTGGCAAACACAGGTTACAGGGTGGGTCCGCAGCAGTACGGTGATCTTGGATTCATATTCCAAAAGTCGCGAACCGCCCGGCATGTGCTGGACGGCAGGTGCCATCTCGCCGATCACTCGTGCGGCGGGATAGCCCCGCGCGGCGGAGTCGTCGTGGTAGCGGGCGATGAGGTCGAGCATGCGGTCGGGATCGAAGCGGTCGTCGTGGAAGTAGACGTCGCTGGTCGCCGCGACGGTGAGACTGCCGGTGGCGGTGCTCGCTTCGTAGGACAACCCGTGCCGGCCGAGGTGGGCGGCGATCGAGGCGGGATCTTCGCGGTCGGAAAAACAGGTGGTGCGCTCGCCGGCCTCGAGGCCGCTTTGCAGGAAGCGTAGGAGTGCGTCTTCGCGCTCGGGGTCGTCCGAGAAGACCTGGCAGATGTGGACTCCGGCCGGGAAGCGTTCATCGGCGAACCCCAGCGAGATCGTGGTGTTTGGTGTGCTCATGGTGCGACGGGGTTTCCTGGGGGGCTCGGCGGGGAGGGAGTGCGGCGGGCGTGCAGAGCGGGGCAGGACACCGTAATCGTCGCCTTTTCTGTTTCAACGTGGCGGCGGCGTTCGCGGCGATCGGGGGCGGCGTGGCCGGGCGCGGGAGGCGGAGGCGCTGGTCGCCCGGCCGCACCCCGCCGGGGGCCCGTTACCCCGGGCCGCGGTCGTCGTTCACCCGAAGATCAACTCGCGTGCGCGGTCGGTCAGGAGCGAGACGACCGGGTGGGTGATCTTGCGTTCGGCGGTGATGGCGAAGAACTCGCAGCGGCAATTCTCGGCGGCGCCGATCTTGGCGAGACCGTAGCGCTGGGCCGATTCCTCGAGCACGACGCTTGGTACGGGCACGAACCCCTGTTGCTCCGCGGCCATGACCTTCATGAGTGCGAGATCCTCGAATTCGCCGACGACACGCGGGGCCACCTTGCGCGCGCGGAACCAGTTTTCCAGGGCGCGCCGCAACGGGGTCTGTTCGACCGGGAGCAGCGCGGGGGCGTCGTCGAGCGATTTTGGGAAGCCACGTCGGAGCTGTTTGGCCAATGCCGGGGTGGCGCAGAACGCGACGGAGGAGTCGCCCAGGCGGTGGTTGAAGGCGCGGAACTTCACGCTGCTCGAGGCCGGCTCGTCGGCGAGCACGATGTCGAGCCGGTGGGAGCCGAGTTGGGCGAGCAGTTCGTCGATCTTGCCCTCGCGGCAGATCAGGTGGACGCCCGGCATCGTCAACGCGGGGCGTAGGATCTGGTAGGTGACGAGTTTCGGCAGCGAGTCGGCCACGCCGACGTGGAGCTTCATCGCCCGCTCGGTCGGGCGCTGCCGTAGCGAGCTGACCAGGTCGTTGCCGAGCCCGAAGATTTCGTCGGCGTGGCGGAGCGCGATCTGTCCTGCATCGGTGAGGACGTTGCGTCGGCCGACGCGGCGGAAGAGTTTCACGTCGAGCGCCTCCTCCAGTTCCCGGACCTGGGCGGAGATCGAGGGCGGGGAGACGTGGAGTTTCTCGGCCGCCTGCTGCAGCCCACCCTCCTTGGCGACGGTCCAGAAGTAGCGGAGGTGGTGGTAGTTCAGCCATTCCATGCGATGATCCGCTTAGGGAGAAGCTAAACGAATGCAAGGAAAGGAGTATGAAACGAAACGGCGAAACTGCGGTATGAGTTGGTGTCGGTCATCACCCCCATCGAAAACACCAATCATCAGATCCCATGAAGATCCAATTGATACATACGAATCTGCATCCTTCCGTCCGTTGCGACCGCGAGGTCGAGGCGGGCCTGCGCGAACTGCTCCCGCTGGTCCGGATCGAGGAGGCCAGGGTGCTGATCGAGCGGGTGCCGGAGGCGAGTCCGGCGTACCGTGTGTCGGCGCACCTCGTGATCCCGGGGCCGGACCTGCGGGTCGAGGCGGTCGACCACACGCCGCAGACCGCGCTGGCCAAGGCGTTCGCCCGGTTGCGCGACGGTGCGGTGCACCGTGTGGCCCGCCGGTTGCGGAAGCTGCTGGGCGTTCCCCGGTTGCGGGCGGGCGGTGTCCGTTCGGCGGCGGGCCGCAACTAGCCCCGCCTCCGGCAGCGGGCTGCGGCCCCCGGCCCCCGGCGGAATCCGCCGGGGGCTTTGTATTTGGATACTTATGTCCGACGCGGCGTCCTCCGCGGGCGGCGGGCCGGGCGGATGGCGCGGGCGCCGGTCGGCGATTAGGAAATATCGAAGTGTTCGTTCGAGACTGCGTAATGGTCGAACAACGCGGATTCGAGTATCGTCGGCCCATGAACCACTCCCGATCCTCTTCCTCATCCGCCCTGCTCGAATTTCCTTCCGGGTCCGCCGCCACGCCGATTCCCGGGTCGCTGCTGCTGCACTTCGCCGGCGGGGCCGGGGCCGGCCTGTCGGGCGTGGGTGCCTTCATCGAGAACGGGGCGTCGCTCGTCGGCGACGAGGCGGTGGCGGCCCTGCGGGGCCGGAGCGCGCAGTTGCGGCAGAAGATCGCCGGCCTGGGCGAGATGGAGCGCCTGGGCGGCCGGATCGAATTGCTCGCCGCGGTGTTCGAGGATGCGTGCGCCCATGGGCACGAGCGCAGTCGGGCGACGCGGGAGATCGCGTTCGCGCTGCTGTATTTCCTCAACGGGGTCGACCGGATTCCGGATTCGGTGCCGGAGATCGGATATCTTGACGATGCCGTGGTCGCGCAACTGGTGCTCCAGCGGCAGGCGGCGGCGGTGCGGAGCTCGGCGATCCGCAACGGCTGGAAGGTGCCCGCAGAGGCCGCCTGATCCACGGGCCGAGGCTGCCACAGATGCGGGGTAGCTCACGGTGTCCGCGATGCAGCACACTCAGCCATCCTCCGTCGGCGCCGTCCAGCGTCCTCTGTCCGGTCTGGCGGGTTGGCTGGCGCTTTGTTTCCTGGCTCCCCTGAGCTCGATCTGGGCTCGGCCGGACTCCTGGTACGCGGCGCTGGTCAAGCCCTCGTGGAATCCGCCGGGCTGGGTCTTCGGCCCTGTCTGGACCACGTTGTACATTCTGATGGCAGTGGCGGCGTGGCTGGTTTGGCGGCGCGGCGGTTGGCGGGGGCAACGTCGGGCGCTGTCGTGGTTCTGCGCGCAATTGGCGCTCAACGCGCTGTGGACGCCGCTCTTCTTCGGCCTGCATCGCATCGATCTGGCCCTGGGCGAGATTCTGCTGCTCTGGGTGGCGATCTTGGCGACGATCGGCGCCTTCGCCCGCTCGAGCCGGGTTGCCGCCTGGCTGCTTGCTCCGTATCTCGCCTGGGTCTCCTTCGCCACCTTCCTCACGTTCACCCTTTGGAATCTCAATCCATGAATACATCGCTTCTGCGTTCGTCGGTGCTCGGCGCCGGCTTGCTCCTGGTCGGTCTCGTCTCCGCTTCCGGCCAGCCCGGCACCGGGGGCGGCGTCGAGTTTTCGGCCCGCCATTCCTGGTCCGCGAGTTCCGGCCTCGACGGCGGTGCCGCCGGTGCCGAGGTCGGGGTCTCGGCCTGGACCTTGGGCGGCCGCGGCAGCACGCGCCTCGGCGACGACACGTCGTTGCTGTATGGAGTCGAATGGCAACGGCACGAACTCGACCTCGCCGGGGAGGCGTGGCTGCCGGAGACGCTTGAGGCGTGGTCGCTTCCGCTGGGCGTGCGGCATCGTTTCGACGAGCGTTGGCAGTTGCTGGCGACGGTGTCGCCGCGGCTGGCCGGCGAGGGCGGCGGAGCGGGCAGGGGGTTCGATGCGCCGGTGTTGGCGCTTGCGACCTATGCCGCCTCGCCCGAACTGGCGTGGAGCTTCGGCCTGCGCTACGGCGCGCGCTCGGAGATCGAGCTGCTGCCGATCGCCGGGGTGCGGTGGCGCTTCGCCCCGGCCTGGGAACTGGCGGTCGCGTGGCCGGAGTCGGGGGTTTCGTTCCGGGCCGGCGAACGGTTGACCCTGCGTGCGGTGGTCACGGTCGTCGGGGGCGATTTCCGTGTCGACGAGGATCCCCGGCCGGTGGCGCAACGTGCCGGAGGCACGCTCGCCGGCGACTGGCTGGAGTATCGCGACGTGCGTGGCGGCTTGGCGGCCGACATCGACCTGGGGGGCGGATTGGCCCTGCGCGCGGAGGTCGGAAAGGCGATCAGTCAACGTTTCGAATACGCCGACCGCGGACTGGAGCTCGAGGCGGGGAATCCGCTGCATTGTTCTCTGGCCTTGCGCGGGCGGTTCTAGTGCTGGGATTGTGAGTTCGCCGAGCATCCTCCCATGATTCCTGTTCTCCTTCTTCTCGCCGGTCTGGTCGCGCTGTATTTCGGTGCCGAGTGGTTGGTGCGCGGCGGTGCCGCCCTCGCGCTGCGCCTCGGGGTGACGCCGTTGCTGGCGGGGCTCACCGTGGTGGCGTTCGGCACGAGCGCACCGGAGCTGGTCGTGAGTGTGACGGCCGGGTTGAACGGCCAAGGGGCGATCGCCATCGGCAACGTGGTCGGCTCGAACATCGTCAACATCGGGCTGATTCTCGGGCTCACGGCGGTGATCTGTCCGCTGGTGGTGCAGTCGCAGCTGCTCAAGTTCGACACGCCGGTGATGGTCGGCGTGTCGCTGTTGTTCCTCTGGTTCTTCCGCGACGCCTCGATCGAGCGTTGGGAGGCGTGGGTGTTTCTCGCCCTCCTGTTGTCCTATGTGACGATCAACATCCGGTTGGCGCGGCGGCAGGCCGGCGCGTTGGCGCGGGAGTTCGACGAGAGTGTGCCGCGGCCGGCGGCCTCGCCGTGGATCGATGTGCTGCTGGTGCTGGCCGGTCTCGCGCTGCTGGTGGTGGGTTCCCGCCTCTTCGTGGTGGGGGCGGTCGATCTGGCGCGGGTTTTCGGGGTGAGCGAGGCGGTGATCGGGCTCACGGTGGTGGCGTTCGGCACCAGCCTGCCGGAGCTGGCCTCCTCGGTGGTGGCGGCCCTGCGCCGCCAGCCCGACATCGCGATCGGCAATGTGATCGGTTCGAACATCTACAACATCCTCGCGATTCTGGGCGGCGCGGGCGCGGTGGCGGGACCGCTCTCCGGCCAGGGCGTTTCGCCGATCGATGGATACGCGATGGTCGCGATCTCGGCTTCGCTGCTGCTGGTGGCGCGCACGGGCTTCCGGGTCCATCGCTGGGAGGGCCTGCTGCTGCTGGCCGGCTACGGCGGCTATCTTTGGTATTTGTGGCCCTGATCCGGCGGCGGCCGGACGCGCATTTGTTCGGTCTCCGGGTTTCAGTTCCCGGCCGGCGGGCCGATGATACCGGCACGATCCCTCATCCAGATGCCCGCCGCACTTACCGAAGACCTTTTCAAGGAATGCATTGAACAAGCCGTGCAGAAGGTCTTCCAGACCATGCTGCAGAAGACGGCCGAACCGGTGAGCGGCGAGACGCCGGTGCCCGCGGACGATCCCTGGACCCGGCCACCCGACCTGACCGGTGTGCTCGCGGTCGGCAGCGTGGGCTTCGCCGGCGACATCACGGGGCTGGTCTACATCTACCTGTCCGAGCGCATGGCCCACATCGTCACGCAGGGCATGCTGGGCATGACCGAGGCCGAGGTCGACGAGGGCGGCCGGGAGTGCATGTCCGACACGGTCGGCGAACTCTCCAACATGACCGTCGGTGTCTTTAAGAACCGGATCCACGATCTCGGTTACCCGTGCAAGCTGACGATCCCCACCGTTGTCTGGGGCGACGGCATCACGATCCAGCCGATGCGCGGAACCGTCCGGCGCACCTACGTGTTTCGGGTCGAGGGCATGAGCGTGGTGGCCGACCTGATTTTCAAAGAAGACTGATTCCTGCCATGCACAAGCTGCTCACCATCGACGACTCGAAGACCATCCGTCTCATCCTGAAACGCGCGTTCAACGGCTATGCCTGCACCCTGGTCGAGGCATCGAACGGCGAGGAGGGCCTGAAGGTGGCCGAAGAACAGAAGCCCGACCTGATCATCCTCGACATCACCATGCCCCAGATGGACGGCATCCAGATGCTGACGCAGCTGCGTGCCCGCGGTGACAATACGCCGGTGATGATGCTCACCGCCGAGGGGGGCGCCGACAGCATCGAGAAGGCGAGTCATCTCGGGATCAGCGACTACATCGCCAAGCCCTTCCAGAACGAGGCGCTGGTCGAGAAGGTGCAGAAGATCATCCCGCTCGCGAAGGCGGCCTGAGCGCACGCGCCCCGGGCCGGCTCACTGTTGCGGCGGCGCTTCGCCCCGGTGGCGGTCGGCGAACGGCGCCGGGTCGGCCTCCGGACCGGCTGCGGGCCCGAACTCTTCGGGGTCGAGGTCGAACTCGACCCCGCTGCGGCGCAGCTCGGCTTCGAGCGGTGCCACGAACAAGCCGCCCGTGTGCTCGAGGCGGAATGTGAGGTCGAGCGCATCGGTGTCGCGGACGTAGGCCACGGCGTCGGCAAACTCCATGAGTTCCTCGTCGCGGAAATGCTCCTCGATCACCGACTGGTTGCCTTCCAGCGTGGTGAGCGAAGCCCAGAAGCGTTCCTCCGCGGCGTCGGGCTGGCGCAGTCGCACGAGCCCGCGCAATCGGGCCTGGTGCACGCGCTCGGCGAGGTGCCGCAGCGTGAGGAAAGCCTGGGCCAGATTGGCCAGCCGGGCTTGTTGAAGAAGGGCGCGGTGGGAGTCGAGAAGCTTGGAGATTTTCACGGGAGGAGAATTCCCAACTGGTTGACCTGCACGGATGGTTTCCCCCGGTGGGCCGTGGCGCGCTTCGCGAACGAAGCGGGTCACGCGACTCCGGGGCCTGCTTTGGCGTCGACGCGCGAGCCTCGGTGCGCGGGAGAAGGACGCGCGTTGCGGAACGCAATTGCGAGACACGGGCGCGGACGCCGCGATACGGACACCTGATCGATTCAGTCTTCTGGCAACGACCTCTGACGAAGTACTCTTGCACAAACCCCGGCCGCCTGGCGGCGCGGGCTCAACCTACAGTCTTCAGACCTGATCTGACAAACCGGACAATTGAACTGCGAATCGGACGGCGGGAGGCTCCACGAGATCCGCCCGGGTGCAAGCCCGCAAATCGACCCGAGGCGAAGAAATCGCACGCTGCGCCGAGGGGCCGCCGAGTGGGGACTCGGGGAGGGGCGGGCCGAGGTGTGCAGCCCCGCCCGATCCGGGATCGCTTCGGTGTCGCCGCGGGTGGCGGTTGCGGCGCGGCAGCGGCGGCGTTTCGCGCCGAAAGGGAAGTACCCGCGCCGGTGGCCCCACGATCCGGCCGTGTGCTCGGCGCCATGGCGGACGACTTTCGTGCCCGGCCGTTGACGGTCTCGACGACATGGATATACCGCAATGCATGGAAGTCGCCACGGCAGGTGTCCGCGAAGCTGTTTTCGGTTTTTGGGCACGGAGAGCGTCCGTCGTCGGGCTGGCGCTCGGCGCGCTGGCGCTGGCCGGCTGCAACCTGGTCTTTCGCCCCACCCCGGCGCCGATCCCGACGAGGGAGATCCGATCGGCGCTCCCGGCTCCCGCCGAGACGTTGGTGGTCTTTCTGCCCGGCCGGGGCGGCGCGATGACGGATTTCGAACGCGAGGGCTTCCCGGCTGCGATGCAGGACGCCGGTGTGCGGGCGGACAGCATCATGGTGGACGCCCACCTCGGCTACTATTTCAACCGTACGGTGCTGGAGCGGCTGCAGGCCGACGTGATCCAGCCGGCCCGGAGCCGGGGTTATCGCCGTATCGTCCTGGTGGGGGTCTCCCTCGGCGGTCTTGGTGCGTTGTTGAACGAACGCGACCACCCCGGCTCGGTCGAGGCGATCGTGCTCCTGGGACCCTACTTGGGCGATGACCGGCGTTTGTTTGGGCGGATCGCTGCGGCGGGTGGGCCGCAGGCCTGGGCAACCGGGCGGGATGGGCGCGCGGGCGGAGTCGAGGAGCAGATCTGGGCGTTTCTCGGCGCGGAAGCCTCCCGCCTCCCGCCGACTTGGTTGCTCTGCGGTCGCAACGATTCGCTGGGAGAAGGCCATCGCGTTCTCGCTGCACTGTTGCCCCCGTCGCGCGTGAGGACGATGGCGGGTGGCCACGACTGGCCGACCTGGCGCGCCTTGTGGCGGGAGGTCTGTTCCGGTTCCGACCTGTTTCACGCGGAAAAGCTCGCCGGGGCAGCCCAGCCTTCAGCGGGTCTGAATTCGTCACATTGATACCGAAGGCAATCCCATGAAGCCCTCATTTCTTGTTCTGCTGGCGATGGTCGCGCTCGGTTTGGGCGGCTGCACCACTCCGCGCTCGGCAAGCTGGGCGCCGGGCTGGGTCGGGCCAGCGGCCGGCGAACGCCGGCTAGTTGCCGCCGAGGAACGAGCCGAGGCCCGCCGGTTGGGCGACGCGATCGATTCCCCCGACTCCGCCGCGAAGGCGATCCGCGCCTGGGAGGCGATCGCGGCCGCGCAGCCGGATGAGCCGGAAGCGTGGGTCGAGCTCGGTTGCCTGCGGCTTCTGGAGGGCGCCGCCTATCGGCAGGGCAGCCGGGAACGGCTCCGCTGCTATGTCGCTGGAATCCAGGCCTGCGAACGGGCGATGGCGACGAACCCGGAGTTTCTGCGGCGCGTGCAGGCCGGAGAGCCCGCTTGGCAGGCGGCCGCCGCCCTCGGGCCGCGCGAAATGGGCGCCATGCATTTCTGGTCGACCGGGATCTTCTACATCTTTCGCGACTGCCTGGGACTGTTCGGTCGTATCGCCAACGTGGGGAAGATGGAGGCGGCGAAAACGATGTTGCAGCACATGGATGCGATCGACCCGGCATGGGAGGAGCACACGACCACCTTTTCCTGGGGTATCTACTATCTTGCGATGCCCGCGGCCCGAGGCGGAGACAAGGCGCGCGCACGCGAATGCTTTGATCGCGCCGTTGCCCTGGGCGCCAACCGAGCTTTGCCCCGCTGGGGGCGGGGGAAGTATTTCTATCCCGCCGTGGGCGAGCGCGCGGCGGGCCGGGCCGACCTGATGGCGGTGGCGGAGCGGGATCTTGAAGCCCTCGGAGGCAACAAGTCCTGGAATCGCTACTTCAAGGCCGAGGCGGCCCGCCTGTTGGCCGAGTAGGCCTTGGCGGGATGTCGGATCTGATACAGAGCGCCGCGTCCTTTAGCGAACCTGGTCCCCGGCGCTGGTGGGTTTCTCCATCAGATAGTGGCTCACCAGCCACTCCTCGCCGGCGCGGAAACCCCAGAGCTCCGCGCAGGAGAGGAAGAACACGCGCCAGTAGGACCACCACTTGGTCGTGTGCTGGGCGCCGTAGGTGGCGGCGAAGAGCGGGAGCAGTTCCCTCCGGGATCGATCCATATTCTGGAGCCAAAGTTCGGCGGTGCGCTGGTAGTGGCGGCCGTTGACCTGCCAGTGGCCGAGCAGCTTGAGGTCGTCCTGGAAGCGGGTGACGAGGTCGTCGCTGGGCATCATGCCGCCGGTGAAGAAGTACCGGCTCATCCAGTCGGTGCCGTCACGGGCGACGAAATGGTAGGCGAAACGCGAATGCGTGAAGATGTGCAGGAAGAACAGACCACCGGGCTTGAGCCAACGGGCGATGTTGGCCAGCAGGCGCGGCCAGTTCTTCATGTGCTCGAACATCTCGACGGACACCACGCGGTCGAAGCGGCCGGCGGTGGTGTCGAAGTCGTTCATGTCGCAGGTGACGATCGTGAGGTTGGTGAAACCGCGGCGCTGCGCCTCGGCATCGATGAACTCCTTTTGCGTGCGCGAGTGGGACACTCCGGTGATGCGCGAGTGCGGGTAGCGCTCGGCCAGCCAGAGCGAGAGCGAACCCCAGCCGCAGCCGAGCTCGAGAATCTCCTGACCGTCGGCGAGGCGGGCGCGCTCGGCGTAGAGGCGCAGCATTGCCTCCTCGCCCTCGGCGAGTGACTCGTCGCCGCGCTCGAACCAGCAGCAGGAGTACTTCAGCCGCGGGCCGAGCACGCGCTGGTAGAACGCGGTCGGCACCTCGTAGTGCTGCTCCTTCGACTCGGCGGTGTTGATCGCGATGGGCTGCGTGCGCAGCGCCTCGGCGAAGGCGGCCAGGCGCTGGTGTTGTTCGACGGAGGAGGGGGCCGTCTCCTCGCGGATCCGCTGCGCCAGCAGGCGGCGGATACCGAAGCGGAGCGCGAAGTCGGGCAGGAGGTTCTTTTCGAGGAGCGTGTCGATCATGGCGCGTGTGGAAATTCGAAGTTGGTAGTTGGAAGTTTGTAGTTGGTCGTTCGGAGGGGCGTGCGCGGGAGCGGTGTTGGCGCAAGTGCTCAGCGGACGTCAGTGGTTGCGATTGCGTCGCGGCGCGGTGGCCAGGGGATGAAGGCGCTGGTGCGGGCCTGGTAGGCGCGGTAGGTGTCGCCTTTCGAGCGGAGGAGCTGGCCCTCGGTGTAGCCGACGCCGGTGACTTTCAGCAGGAAGAACAGCATCAGCGCGGGGGCGTAGAGTGCGATCCAGCCGGACGGCGCGGTGAGGGCGAAGAGCGCGAACGCGACCCACACGAGCCACTCGAAGAAATAGTTCGGATGGCGACTCCAGCCCCACAGGCCGGTCGCGCAGACGAGGCCGCGGTTAGCGGGGTCGCGCTTGAAGCGCGCGAGCTGGGCGTCGGCGAGGGTTTCGCCGAGCAACGCGAGCAACCACAGCCCGGCGGCGGCGTATTCGAGTGGGTGCAACGCGGGCGCGGGGTTCTGGGCGGCGAGCAGGAAGGGCACCGAGAGGGCGACGAGCACCAGCGCCTGGAATTGGAAGAAGCGAAACATCTTCGGGCCGAAGGAGTCCGCCCAGTCGCGGCGGAGTTGCTGGTAGCGGCCGTCCTCCGTGTGGAGGTGGCCGAGCACGCGGCGGGCGAGGTAGCCGCCGAGGCGCAGGCTCCAGAGCACGCCCATCGCGGTGATGAGCAGCCGGCGCGGGAAGGTGCCGCCCGCGAAATGCCCGTAGAACGCAGCCACCGGTGCAAAGCCGAGCGACCACGCGACGTCGACAATGCCGTAGTTGTCCAGCCGACGCGCGACGAAGTAGAGCAGTGCGAAGCCGGCGCAGGCGGCGGCGAGGGCGATGAGGAGAAGGGTGAGCGTGGACATGGCGGGAGGTCCGGTCAGGTCAGCGCGGGCGCGCGGCGCCGGGCGAGTTGGTTGCTCAGGGCGCGCAGGGCCGGCCGCAGGGTGAAGTACAGGCCTGCACCGAGAAGGGGTGTGGCGAGCAGCCACGCGCTGGCGGCATGGAGGCCGGTCCAGCCGAAGCGCTCCAGGAATCCGAGTGGGACGGCGGCGAACTGTTCGGCCAGCAGGGTCGGATTCAGCGGCATCGGTGTCGCTCCGTAGAGCCATTCGCCGACGCGGACCCACGGGATGATCAGCGCGAGCTGGAACGGCACCGCGAGCAGGTTGGCGATCTGCAAGGCGGGTTGGTTGAGCCGCAGCGCGACGCCGGCGGCGAGGCAGCCGAGTGTCGTGGTGCCAAGGAACGGGTTCACTGCGATCACGCCGCCGATCGCCAAGGCGAGGGCGAGGCGCTCGGGGGAGAGTCCCTGCGTGAGCTGGCGCGCGAGCGGATCGACGACCCGGCGGCGCCACCAGGGGGAATGCGGTGTGTGTTTGGGAAGCGGAGGCACGGTGGGCGGCGGATTGGCGCAGCGGTTCATCTGTAGGAGCCTGCTTGCAGGCGATTCCGGTGCCCGGTTTTCGGTGCGCAGATCGCCTGCAAGCAGGCTCCTACAACGGATACGAGCACCGAACGACGTGGCCGGGTGTTGATCATGGTTCAGGCGGCGCAATAGACCGCGATCGAGAGGGCGACGAGAATGCCCGGGAGCACGAGGCTGCCGGGGTTGCGGCGGGAGAGGAGGTCTTTGATCTCGGCCGGCTCGCGGATACGGAAGAGTTCGACGAGCGCGTAGAGCGCCATGGCGAGGTTGCCCAGCGCCATGATGGCGACGAACCAGAGCAGACGGGCGCCGAAGCGCGGCTCCTTCCAGGCGACCCAGACGTAGAACGTGAGGAACCCGAGGTAGGCGTCGAAGAGCGTGGCGATGAACCACGGGTTCGTGAACACCTCGCGCGGGATGGCGAAGATCGACTGTTGGAAGCTCGCCCAGGTGGTGACGGAGACCATCGCGGCGAACACGGCGACGAAGAGGAGGCGGAGAAACCAGAGCATGGGAGGAGGGGTTCGGGAAGGGGGCGGGGGGACGGGAAGGAGAGGGTTGGGCCGCGTTTTCCACATTGTGGCGGAAGCCGTAAGGCTTTCGTCCGGGACAGGCCTCGAAATTCTCACGAATTCCGCTACGAAGTCCCGTCCTGGGCCTCGCTTGGAGTGTGGAACATTCCTTTCAGCGGAAGGAGAGGTTGTTGGGGCGCGTATGCACAGTTTGGACAACGGAGATGTTGCGCAGGGCGAAGGCGGCCTCGCAGTAGGCGAGGTAGTAGTTCCACTTGCGCCGAAAGCGGTCGTCGAAGCCGAGCGCGCGCACCTCGGCGGTGCGGTGGTTGAAGGCCTCGCGCCACTCGCGGAGCGTGCGCGCGTAGTCCTGGCCGAGGTCGTCGAGCGCGTGGAGCACGAAGCCGCCGCGGCGGGCGAGCAGGCCGTTGAGGCGGTTGAGCGAGAGCAGCAGCGAGCCGGGGAAGACGTGCTTCTGGATGAAGTCTACCCCGCGGCGGATCTCGGCGTAGCGGGCGTCGGCGCAGGTGATGAACTGGAGCGCCATCAAGCCGTCGGGCTTGAGCGCACGGGCGACGGCGCGGCACCAGTCCTCGAGGTAGCGGTGGCCCACGGCCTCGAGCATCTCGATGGAGACGAGCTTGTCGTACTGTTCGCCGGCGGGGATGTCGCGGTAGTCCTGGAGGCGCACCTCGATGCGGTCGGCGAGGCCGGCGGCGGCGATGCGTTCGCGCGCGAGGTCGTACTGCTGTTGCGAGATCGTGAGCGAAGTCACGCGGCAGCCGTATTCGCGCGCCGCGTGCAGGCTCCAGCCGCCCCAGCCGGTGCCGATCTCGAGCACGTGGTCGGCGGGCGTGAGGCGGAGCTTGCGGCAGAGGGCGTCGTTCTTGGCGCGCTGCGCCTCGGCGAGGGTGAACTCGGGGCGGTCCCAGCGCGCGCTGGAGTACATCATCGAGGGGTCGAGCCAGAGGCGGAAGAAGTCGTTGGAGAGGTCGTAGTGCTCGCGGATGTTGCGCGCCGCGGTGCGGCGCGAATTCGGGCGCAGCTGGTGCACGAGGCGGTTGGCGGCGCGGAGCAGATTCACGCCGAAGGCCTTGGCTCTGGAGCCGGAGAGCGAAGGCGAGTGATCGACGTTGAGCACGAACCAGGCAATGACGGCCGCGAGGTCGGGCGTCTCCCAGTCGCCTTCCATGAACGCCTCGGCGAAGCCGATGTCGCCGTAAAGCGCACACCGTTCGAAGAAGGCGGCGCGGTTGACCTTGATCGCGGCGGCCTGGGGGATCGCGAGGGCGGCGGGGGCGAGCGCGGTGGCGTGCCACTGCACGGCCTCGCGTCCGCCGAAACGGTGCACGGTGCCGTCGGGCAGTTCGAGGTGGAGCAGGCCGCGCGGCATCTGCGCGAGGGCGCGGAGCGTGAGACGTTGGTAGAGTCCGCCGGAGGCTTCCGTGCTGGAGGCGGACGCCGCGGCGGTGGAGGGGGCGGTGTGTTCGGGCGGGTTCATGCTTGGGAACGGTTGGGGGCGATGGAGGGGTGTGGCCGGTAGAGGTCGCGCTGGTCGGCGGCGCTGGCGGCCTTGGCGAACCAGGGAACGCGTTTCAACCAGAGACGGAGCGCGTGCCAGTGGATGCGGGCCATCACGGCGAGTGTGACGAACGGATACTTCACGAGGAACCAGGCGAGGCGGGCGTCGGTGAGCGCCGCGCGGCGGCCGGAGAGGGTGGTATGGAGCACGCGGCGGCCCGCCTCGTGGTCGTCGATGCGCACGGCGAGGCGGTCGCCGGGGACGTGCAGCGTGAAGTCGAACTCGAGGTCGAGTCCGGAGAAGGGCGACACGTAGAAGTGCTTCGGGACGCGGAGCCGGAACACGCCGCCGCGGCCGGACGTGGCGACGGGGATGAAGTACGGTTTCACCTCGTGGAAGGTGTTGGTGACTTCGGCGATCGCGCCGATGGGCGTGCCCACGGCATCGGTACAGAAGTAGAACGAAACCGGATTGAACTGGTAGCCGAGCACGCGCGGCAGAGTGATCAGCAGCACGCGGCCGCCGGGGCCGGGATCGGCGCCGTGCGCGGCGCAGATGGCGCGCACGCGGGACTTCAGGGTGGCGAGTTCGGCGGGGGCACCTTGGCGGGCGTGAAGCCCGCCCCACCGTCGGAGGGTCGGATCGGTGGGCGAGGCGTTGTGCAACGGCTCGGCGAGCGGGAGGTAGCCGCGCTCATCGAAGCGGAAGAGGTTGGGCCGTGTGAAGGAGAGTAGCTTGAGTTGGCGGGCGAGTGCGGGAATCTCGTCGAGGTCGAGTGCGAGGTAGAAAAGCCGGTAGCTGAAGGCGTGGCGCCGCGGCGTGAAACGCTCGTGCAGCACGGTGCACTCGTAGAGTGCGGAACGCGGCGGCTGTGGCGTTGCGACTGTGCTGGCGGCGGGCGCGGTCATGATTGGCGGGTGCCGTCGAGGGCAGAGTCCCAGGCGTCGTGGCCGAGGAGGAGCGTGGCGAGGGTGTGGGCGGAAAGGATGCCGTCCTCGTGGAACCCGTAGCGTTGCCAGGCGCCGGCGAAGTAGGTCTCGGTGTGGCCGATGGCGGCGGCGTTGAGTTCCGGGATCTCGGGCTGTGCTTGAGTGGCGGCGACGTCGAACAGCGGGTGCTCCTCGTCGAAGCGCCGGAGGATGGCATCGGGCGGGAGCAGGTGTTCGCCGTCGAGGGTGACGAAGTAGTTGCGCCGGTCGGAGACGCCTTGGAGGCGGTTCATCCAGTAGTGCGTCGAGACGCGGAGGTCGTTGTCGTCCGCGGCGGCATCGGCGGGGGCGTCGAGGCGGTAGTTCCACGCGGACCAGGCGAGGCGTGTGCGCGGCATCACGGCGGCGGAGGTGTGGAGCGTGACGCGGTTGGGTTGGTAGCGGAAGGCGCCGAGCAGGCGGCGCTCTTCGGCGGTGGCGTCGGCGCCGAGCAGCGCGAGGGCGGCGGGCGCGTGGCAGGCGAGGATGACCTTGTCGAAGCGGGTCGCGGTGGTGGCGGTCGCGACCTCCACACCGCCGGTGGTGAGGCGGCGCACGGCGCGAACCGGCGTGCCTAGGTGGATGCGGTTGCGGAACGGCGTGGTGAGGCGGCGCACGTATTGGTGCGCGCCGCCGTCGACGGTCCACCATGGGTGTTGGGTGTGCAGGCCGAGGAAGCCGTGGTTGTGGAAGAAGCGCAGGAGCGTGGCGGCGGGGAAACTGCGCATCTGGGCGGGCGGCGTGGACCACACCGCGGAGCTCATCGGGAGCAGGTAGAGTTTGAGGAAGTCTTCTCCGTAACCGCGGTGGCGCACGTAGCCGTCGAGCGTGAGGCCGCGGAGCGCGGGATCGTCGAGCGCGGCGAGGGCCTCGCGGTTGAAGCGATCGATCTGCAGTAACATCCGGTAGAACGACGGGCTGAGCAGATTGCGGCGCTGGGCGAAGAGGGTGTTGAGGCTGCTGCCGCGGTACTCGAGCCCCCGTGGCACGTGCTGCACGCCAAACGACATGTCGGTGCGCTTCGTTGGCACGTCGAGCGTGTCGAAGAGCCGCGTGAGGTGCGGGTACGTGACGTGGTTGAACACCATGAAGCCGGTGTCGATCGGCACGGCGCGTCCGTCCTCGTCGACGGTGACGGTGTGGGTGTGGCCGCCGATGTAGTCGGCGGCCTCGAAGACGGTGAGGTCGTAGCGGTGGCGGAGGAACCAGGCGGCGCCGAGGCCGGAGATGCCGGAACCGATGATGGCGAGGGAGGGCATGGTGGATCAGGCGGGATGAGAAATGGGGAGGGTCGGCTTCGGTGCTCGATGGTGGGCGCGTGCGGCGGCATCGCGGGCGAGGGAGCGGATGAGACCGCTGAAGATCAACGCGTGGACCGGATACAACGCGTACCAGTACAGCAGGCCCGGCAGCCCCTTCGGCTCGAAGTATGCCGTCTGGGTGAGCAGCGTGGCGTCGTCTGCGGTCTCCACCGACCGGAACTCGAGCCAGGCTCGACCGGGCACGCGCATCTCGGCCCGGAGCCGGATCAGGTGCCCCGGTTCAACGGCTTCGACGCGCCAGAAATCGAGCGCGTCGCCGGCACGCAGGTCCTCCGGGTCGCGCCGGCCGCGGCGCATGCCGACCCCGCCGAAGAGCCGGTCGATCATGCCGCGCACCTGCCACGTCCAATCGAGATAGAGCCAGCCGCGGCGCCCGCCCAGCGAGGCGAAACTCCGGTACACCGCGGCGGCATCGGCTGACACCGTTTGTTGGCGACGCTCGAGGATCATGCCTTCGCTGGTGATCAGTTCGACCGGGGTTCGTTGACCCTGGCTGGAGGTCAGGGCGTCGCTCCAGGCGGTCTCAACATCGTGGGCTTCGAGCTTGCCCAAGGCGAGGCGCACCGCGGTGGCGTAGTCGAAAAGTTCGATCGCGGGGAAGAGGCGTCGGGCGGTGTCGTCGCGGACAACGACCTCGTTGCCAAGGCCCTTGATGAGCGGCCGGGCGATGGTGGCCGGGATCGGCGTGATGAGGTGTACCCAGTATGAGGATAAGCGCGGCGTGAGGACCGGCACGGAGAGCAGGCGGCGTTTCAGCCCGCGGGCGCGGGCGTAGCCGGTCATCATGCCGGCGTAGGTGAGCACATCCGCGCCGCCGATCTCGAGCACGCGGCCCGCGCTCTCCGGGCAGTCGAGCGCGGCCACGAGGTAGTCGAGCACGTTGCGGATGGCGATGGGCTGCACCCGCGTGAACACCCAGCGTGGGCAGATCATCACGGGCAGGCGCTCCGTGAGGTAGCGGATCATCTCGAAGGAGAGGCTGCCTGAGCCGACAATCACGGCCGCGCGAAACTCGGTCACGGGCACGCCCGCCTCGCGCAGAGCGTCTCCGGTTTCCTGTCGCGAACGCAGATGCGGCGAGAGGGCAGCCTGCGGATCGCCGAGTCCGCCGAGGTAGAGGATGCGTTGCACCCCGGCCGCCTTGGCGGCGGCGGCGCAATTGCGCGCGGCGACGAGATCGAGGTGCGAGAAATCGCCCCCGGCGCCGAGGCTGTGCACGAGGTAGTACACGGCGTCCACCCCCTGCATGGCGCCGGCCAGCGTCGTTTCCTTCAACACGTCGCCCGTCGCCACCTCCACCTGCGGCAGCCACGCGCGCCCTTGCAGGCGAGCGGCATCACGCACGAGGCAGCGCACCCGGTACCCGGCGGCGAGCAGGCGCGGCACGAGGCGTCCGCCGACATAGCCGGTGGCGCCGGTGACGAGAACGAGCCGGGGGCGTGCTGCGGTGCTCATGAGGGGGCCTCTATGTAGTTCCGAAGTTGTTTCACCGCGAATCGGTTTTTGCTTCACCAGGTGGACGGGTCGGAACTGGTTTGGAGGGATGGGGCGGAAGGCATGCTTCGGGTTCTCGTTCAGCGGGCGCGAAGGAGAATCCCGATGCTTCGCCCGTTCAGTTCCAGGCCGTGCGGTAGTCGTTTGCGGCCACCAGCAGGAGACCGGCGACGACGTAGGCGACCAGAAGTAGTGAGAGGATCATGGTAGGAGGCTTTCAGTGGCAGCGGTTACAGGGGGAGGATGACGGAATCGACGACGTGGATGACGCCGTTGGAGGCGGGGACATCGGTGGCGACGACGTTGGCGGAGCCGGCGGTGACCTTGCCGTTGGCGACGACGAGCGGGAGCTTCTGGCCGTTGACCGTGGCGGCCTGGGCGGTGGTCACATCGGCGGCGAGGACTTTGCCCGGGACCACGTGGTAGGTGAGGATGGCGACGAGCTTGCCCTTGTTTTCGGGCAACAGCAGCGACTCGACGGTGCCGGCGGGGAGCTTGGCGAACGCTTCGTCGGTCGGTGCGAAGACCGTGAACGGTCCCTTGCCCTGGAGGGTCTCGACAAGGCCGGCGGCCTTCACGGCGGCGACCAAGGTGTTGAAGCTCCCGGCCGAGGAGGCGACCGCGACGATGTCTCCGGCGGGCTGGGCCTTGGCGACCGAGGTCGCCTTGCCGGCGGAGCAGGAACCGGCGTGGGCCGGAAGGGCGAAGGCGGCGGTGGCGACGAGAGCGGCGAGGGCGAGGGAAGCGGAGGATTTCATGGATGGTGTTGGTTTCTGCTTTGAGTGGGTGAGCGAACCGAAGTGGTCGCTGACGGGACGCAATGTCTAGGTAATGTCTAAGAAAGCAAGTTCTTGTCTAGAATCATTAGGCAGGCTTTTCGGGGATGACTTTAGTCGCTGGATTTAATAATTTTAGGCCGATGGCTAAGACCTCGGCCTTCCTGGAGATGGCGGCAGGTTGTCTAAGGGCTGTCTACTGAGCTATTGGCGCACGCGGGAGGGGGCATGGCCAACGATGAGGACACCGCGTCAACTGCGTGATCTGCACAGTGCGATCCGGGGGTATGAGCGACCGCGGAATCGACTCCGGGATGGGAGAATGCCCAACAAGGCAATTCGGGCCGTCGACCGGTGGCTTCGTGGCCGAGGGTTTAGGGGCTGTTTACCGACGAGCCTCGCCCGATTGTCTGAGGCGGATGGTGAAATGTCGGTGCGCGAGGTTCAGTGGCGAACGGCGAAGCAACTTCAGGTTGCGAGTGTGAGTTGGCCGCACAGGATCATGGCCCATGAGCACAGTGGTTGAGATCGAGTCGGCGTTGGCGAAGCTCCCCGCCGAACAACAGCGGGCCGTGGCTGAGTGGCTCGAAGCGCGGCTTTGGCCGGAACGTGGGGCGATGCTCGCGGCGATCGATGAGGCCGAACGCTCGTTGGTCGAGGAGGGGGGGATTCCCGTAGCGGACGTCCGTCGGGATCTGCGGAAATGGATTATCGAGTGATACTATCGCGGCCCTCGCTGCGCGACTTGGGAGAAATCGCCCGGTACATCGCGCAGGATAGCCCGAGTGTCGCGGAGCGTGTGGCGCTCGATCTGGTCGAGTTGGCCGAATCCTTGGCGAAGATGCCCCATCGGGGCGGAGCATTCCATGCGCGCCCCGGGGTGCGCCGCTTGGCGATCGAACCCGTCAACGACGATTAGAAACCGGCCTCAACGACAACTAGAAGTCGACATGAGGGAGAGGGAGCGAAGCGACCGATTCCCGGCCGCAACCGGAGCAAATTAATGGGAGGGTGGAGG
>JAEZUE010000090.1 GCA_023443455.1 Verrucomicrobiota bacterium | reverse complement strand
GGGATCGCAGACATTAGGGTTTGACCCGTTCTGTTTGGTGCAAAACGCCCGGGTCGGGGCGGCGTTGAAGTAGGACCACGTCTCCGACTGGTCCAGTTTGGAGGTCGGCCGTGGCGCAGCGATTCCGAGGCAGGGCGAACCGTCCCCGGTGAGCCGTTCAGCACCGTACGGTGCGCTCCCCCGTTCTTGCGCCCCAACTTCCAACTTCGAAATTCCAACTACAGCGCGCCCCGCGCCAAAGGTAGGGCGAACCGTCCCCGGTGAGCCGTAGCTGGGCGACGAAGTCGCTCAGTCGTCAGCATGCCGTCGAGTGACGAGTGTCGAGGGGCCGATCACAGAGGAGATCGAGCGAAACACTCGTGCTGGAAGCTCGCCACCGATGCTTTGGCGCTCGTCCCTCGACGCTCGCCTCTCGACCGCATCGTCACGTGAGGACGGACCGGCAGCCGTCGAGCGCCCGGCGCCGACTTGGGGTTACTATCCCCGGGATCGCAGACATTAGGGTTTGACCCGTTAGGTTTGGTGCCAAGGCATCGCTACGAACCCCACGGAGCGTCCGCCCCAAGTTCTCGATCAGCTCCCGGCTCGGCTCATCCCAGTCAGGCATGGGCCGGTGACGTCACCTTCAAGCGCGCCGCGCGGGCTTTGCGCCGGAGCACCACACTCCCCTCAACCGGATCGGGCCCCGCCACCTCCGCCTCGGCAAAGGCCGCGATGGCGTTTTCGTCGTCGGGGTCGGCCGCCCGACACGCCCGCAAGGCCGCCGCCATGCTCTCCAGCTCTTGCTCCACGATCCGACTACGCTGGTCGACGTAGGCCGCGACCGCCTCGTTCACGAGCTTGTTCATTGGGCGCTTGCTTACGGCGCTGAGCGTCTGCAACGCCGTTTGTACCCTCGGTTCCAGTCTGAAGGTGGTTGCCATGCGTCCACCATCGTCCATCGCACTCTGATGGCAAATCCCGATTTTGCCGCCATTTCAGTGCCCCCCCGTGGCGCTGCTCAGTTCACTCTGCCGAACGGCAGAGCCCGAGCAGCGATGCCGATTCAGGCGAGCGTCGAGAAACGAGGGTCGAAGGTCGAGCAGTCGAGAGTCGAGCGCCAGAGGTTGGAAGTCGGAGCGACCCGTCGGAGACATGGCCCGCCCCCCTCCCCGGCTACGCGGAACGCGAAGCCTAAGGTTACGCGGCACGCGGAACCTCCGAATTCATCACTAAAGGGTAAAACACCGTGGGGGGGAAACCCCATTATGACGGATGGCAGTCTCGCAGGACCATCCCGCACCTCCGCCGGACCAAGGCCGACCGGTGCTCGGTGAGCGGTGACCGGTGGCCAGTGCCCCGCGGCCAGAACCGGGCCCGCCCGAACAATCTCCGCCGGGCCGACCCAACTACAAATTACTAATTACCAACTCCTTCCGCCAAACTTCCAACTTCCAATTCCCAACTTCCTCCCCCGCCCCCTTGACACCCCCAAATCCCGCCCGCCGTGCTCCGCACTCATGGCCTCCTTCCATCCCAGTCGCCCGCACGAGCCGGGAAGCGACGGGGCGAAGCTGTGCCACGGCGCGCAGACGCGCCGGGTAGTTGGCAGTTGGAATTTGGTAGTTGGGTCGGAGCGGGACGGCGCGATGCGCCGGGTAATTCGTCGCGTAGAGGGCTGCGCCCCACGTGATTGCCGTAGCGGAACGCGCCAAGCGTTTCGACGGATTGAAATGGGAAAATTGGTAGTTGGGCCGGAGGAGAACGCGCGGACGCGCCGGGTAGTTCGCGGTTGGAATTTTGAAGTTCGTTCAGGGTCTCTCCCAGCAGCGGAACTCGCCAAGCGTTTCGACGGTTCGCCCTCCGGAGGAGAAGTAGGACCACGTCTTCGACTGGTCCCTCCGGCCGGCTCTCGTTCTTCCGCCCAAACTTCAAACTTCGGAATTCCAAATTCGGGCGCGTCCCGCGCCTCCGCCCAAATTTCCAAATTCCAACTACGGCGCCTCCGGCGCCTAACACCATGATCGCCCACCGCATCAAAGGACTCGCCTGTCTGCACAAGGCCATCCTCTTCGTGGCCATCACGCTCTCGTTCTGGGGGTACTACCTCCTCTACACCGCCGTCGGCATTCACCTCGTCCCCGGCGACTTCAAACCCGAGCTCTACTTTCTCGCCCTCGCGGTCGGCGCTGGCGTGGCCTGCCACAAGATGAACTCGGGCGACACCCGTCTCGGCGCCCTACCTTTGTCCGCCGTGCTCCGCCTCTCGATCCACCAGACCGCCCGCGTGATCGGCGCACTCGTTGCCCTCGCCTTCGCCACCCACGACGCGGCCGTTTCCCGCGCCTTCTTCCTGAGCTACTTCGCGCTGCTCGGCGGCATCATCCTGCTCACCAACCTCGTCGTCCCCCGGCTGCTCACGCGCGCCTTCTTCCGCGCGCGCCCGCTGCGCACCGTGCTCTACGCCTCGGCGGCCGACGCCCACAAGCTGGCCGACTGGATCGACGCCCACGGCGACTACGGCATCGCGGTCCTGGGCTACTGCAACGACGAGGGGCGCCAGCCCGAGAATTCCCGCCTCGCCTACCTCGGCGCCCGCCACGACTTCGAGCGCCTCATCCACACCGCCACCATCGACCAGGTCGTGGCCGACCAGAACCTCTTCTCGAAGGCCGACGCCCTCCGCTTCGCCGATGCCTGCGAACACGCCGGCGCCCGCACCCGCTTCTTCCTCAACATCGAGGCGCTCTTCCCCGACATGCCGGTGCGCAGCGAGCACTGCGGCGAGTACTCCTTCGCCAGCTACATCCCCGAGCCGCTGGAGAACCCGCTCAACCGCGTGCTCAAGCGCGCCTTCGACCTCGCGGTCGCGGTCCCGGTCATCCTCTTCGTGCTGCCGCCCGTCACCCTGCTCACCGCACTCATGCAGCGGATCCAGTCGCCCGGGCCGGTGCTCTACCGGCAGCCCCGCACCGGCATGAACCGCCGCCGCTTCTACATCTACAAGTTCCGCACGATGCACCTCAACGACGAGATCGCCAAGCAGGCCACCAAGGGCGATTCGCGCATCTACCCGTTCGGAAAACTCCTCCGCAAGACCAGCCTCGACGAGCTCCCGCAGGTGCTCAACGTCCTGCGCGGCGAGATGAGCATCAACGGCCCGCGGCCGCATCTGATCAACCACGACGAGCTCTTCGCCAAGACCGTGGCGTCCTACAAGGTCCGCCACTTCGTGAAGCCCGGCATCACCGGCCTGGCCCAGTGCAAGGGCCTGCGCGGCGAGATCACCGAGCACGCCGCGCTGCTCAACCGCGTGCGCTACGACATGTTCTACGTGGCCAAGTGGTCGCTCTGGATGGACATCAAGATTGTCCTGCGCACCGCGCGCCAAGTCATCGCGCCGCCGAAGTCGGCGTATTGAGGCGCGCGGCGCGAGCAATTCGAAGTTGGAAGTTGGTACTTTGTTCCGAGCTCAAAACACCGCCTCCCGCCACCGTCCAAACTTCATATTCCAGACTACTAACACACACAAATGACCACTAATCCGGAGCACCCCGTGGCGCTGCTCGCGCAGAGCAGCGATTCCCGAGTCGTAGCCGGACGACTCTGCTGGCCAGCAGAGTTCAGCCCTGTAGGCCACCGCGCCGAGGTGGCTATGAATTGGTCGACCGCAGAGAACGCATAGAGCGCAAAGGACGAACAAACCGAACCCGGACGTCGCCACAAAAAGGCACCAAGAGACACAAAAAACCGATCCCTTTTCGTGAATTTTCGCGCCTCTTCGTGGCCATCACTTCCGGTCATCAGTGCCAATTAGTGCCCATTAGTGGTCCCCAAATCCGTGGATCCCACGCCTCCGGCTCTCCCAATTCCTAAATACGTACTACCGCGCCGCTCCGGCCTCCGGCCCAACTTCAAATTTCCAAATTCCGGCGCGGCCGGCGCCTCCCAAACTTCGAAATTCAAACTACCAAATCGCGTGGGGCGCAGCCCTCTACGCGACCAACTACCCGCGCGCCAGCGCGCCTCCCCATGCTCAAACACTACCAGCTCTTCAGTGACGACCTGAGCAGCCTCCCCACGGGCAAGGTGTTGATCTCCACCATCAATGCCCACTCGTACAACGTCAGCCGGCACGACCCGGCCTTCCGGGAGGCCCTGCAGAAATCCGACGTGCTCATCCCCGACGGCGTGAGCATCACGCTCGCCTCCCGGATCCTGCACGGGAAGCCGCTCAAGAAGATCGCCGGGGCCGACCTGTTCGCGCACCAAATGGCCCGGCTCGACCGCACCGGCGGCAAGGTGATGTTCCTCGGCAGCTGCGGTCCCACCCTCAGCAAGATCGTGTACCGTGCCCAGCTCGAGTACCCGAACGTGCAGATCCACGTCTTTTCGCCCCCCTACAAGCCCGAGTTCAGCGAGGAGGACAACCGCGCGATGCTCGCGGCCGTCAACGCCTTCGTGCCCGACGTGCTCTTCCTCGGCATGACCGCACCCAAGCAGGAAAAGTGGGCCTACCGGCACTTCGAGCAGCTCCAGGCCGGCCACATCTGCTGCGTCGGCGCCGTGTTCGACTTCTATGCCGGCAGCGTGAAGCGCGCCCCCCAGTGGATGATCCGGCTCGGCCTCGAGTGGCTGTACCGCCTCGTCCGCGAGCCCCGCCGCCTGTGGAAGCGGTACCTCATCGGCAACGCCAAGTTCCTCTGGTCGGTCACCACGCAAGCGCTCCGGCCGGTGGAAAGCGCCAAGGGAGAAGTCGGAGCACGCGCGTAGGGTCGTCGCTCGCCGGCGGACCGTCTCCTTGGAAGTTTGAAGTTCGAATTTTGAATTTGGGCCGCCCTCCGAAAAGTAGGGCCACGTCTCCGACTGGCCCCTCCGCGCTCCAGCCCCGGAACCGTTCGCCACGAAAAGGCACCAGAAGGCACAAAAAGCCGACCAGCCATGAGCAAGGTCGAACCGGGATCGTTTTCGCCCTG
>JAEZUE010000089.1 GCA_023443455.1 Verrucomicrobiota bacterium | reverse complement strand
TGCGGTTGCAGCCGGTGAGGTCCTTGCCGTCGAAGTCGTAGTTGGGGTTGCAGGTCACGCCGAGGATGCCGTCCTCGAGCGTGGCGCGGGTGATGAAGAGCGAGTACTGGAGGTTGACCAGGTCCTGGGTGGTGTTCCAGAGGTTGGCGAACTCGCAGTAGGTGAAGACCGAGAGCTTGCGCTCCTTCTTGGTCTTGTTGGTCAGCTTCAGGCGCCAGTATTCGAAGGTCTGGCCCTTCGGCACGAAGTAGGTGGCCTCGCTGGCGATGCCGGCGTAGCGGCTCTCGATGATGGTGTAGCCCATGCCGTGGCGGCAGGTGGACTTGTACTTCGCGAGCGGCTTGGCCACGGGCTGCCACGCGGCCGACCAGAAGTCGCCGTTGTCCTGATCGCGGATGTAGAGCAGACGGCCCGGCAGATCGAGCGGCGTGCTGTTGAAGCGCATGCGCAGGAAACGGCCAGTGGCGCCGCTCTTGTAGAAGGAGTAGCCGCCGGCGTGGTTGGTGATGATCGCGCCGTACTCGGTCGAGCCGAGGTAGTTGGACCACGGGCGCGGAGTGTCCGGGCGCGTGATCACATATTCGCGGGCTTTGTCGTCGAAGTGGCCGTATTGCATGGGAGGGAGGTACTGAGGGTGCAGCTTCGGGCGTCCGCCGCGCCCCTGTCCACCCCGGAAGCGCTCGGCAGCTCGATGTCCCGGGCGGTTATTGCGTCAGGGGGGCGGGGCGGCGGCAAACGCAGCAACCCCGAAGGACGCCGCCTTCAGGCCGCCCGGCCCATCACCGCCAACGATCAATCCCGTGGGAGAATCTGGAACTCATGGACTCAGGAACAGGCAGACGTGAGCGACATCCAAACGAACAGCGACGGATGGCCCACAAGCCTTCGTCAACATTCCCCCCTTATCCCCGCTTCATCAACCCGCTAAGGGCGAGCAGTGTCCTGAAAAATACGGTCGAGGTGAGAGTACAAGCTCACAAGGCGGCGAAGAGAACTTCGCCCCTTAACCAGCCTCTCCAATCGTTGCATGCAAGCCGTTGCTAAACAGGCGCTTCGGACTCCTTGACTAAATAAATCGAAAAACGCAAAGTATGCATGACGCACGTGGGAGAAACATCACGTGGCGCCAACCGAGCAACGAAAAGGCCGAGGCTCACGCCTCGGCCGAAAACGTTGCTCGTAAGCCATCCGAGAGAGAATCCCGGAAGCCCAGGAGCGAGGTTCATTGTTCGCGCAAGAACCATCGTCGACGCCTGGCTGCGGGTCAAGTCTCTGGTCAGATGGCACAATCATAAATCGGAGGGATCCAACCATGATCCTGAGAATCCGCCTCGAGTTGAACGATGCTCACATCGACCTGAAGGTCAGCCTGAGTATCGGTCTTATTGTTGCAGTCGCTGAAACCATCGCAGCACTCAAACACTGAAGATGACGGAGCCAGCGTTCACCGCTGGCTCCGTCCATCTGGCAAGCTTCAGAGCTCAACGAAAATATAACCCATGCAAACACTGATCCTTCTTCCCGAGTCACACGAACCATACCCTGGAGAACGGCGGCTGCTAACATCCATCAGTCTCTTCGGATCCCAGGTAGTCCACAACTTTGTCATCTATATCCACGGAACACCAAAGCGCCCGAACAGCAGGTTCCGCTTGCAGTATCAAATCCCTTCTCGCGCCCCGACAATCCATCACGGCGAACTGACTGATTCGCAAATCGCAGGCATCTACGAAGAGCGGGGAGAAGGCTACGAACTGCGCTCTTCCTCAGTTCTAGCCATTGGCTAAACTCACCGGGACACCTGCATGACCCGCCGCTGGCCAGGTTGTGGCTGCGCCTTCCGGGCGGCGTAGGTGCGGCGGCGTTGCAGAGGGGATTGAGGGGGTCAAACTTCGCACTTTGCACTGCAGGCAACCTGCAACGAGAGAAGCAAACAGCGCCATGGACGCCCAACTGACCTGAGCGTCGCGGAGCGGATTTCGGGCGTTCGCGTTCCCGGCATATCCGTGGGCGTTAGGGTTCACGGCCGGCGAGCGTAGTGGCCGTTCCGTGGTGAACAAGGCCTTTGTCGCGCGGCGGGAAGAAGCCACGAGCGGAACGGCGGACGGACCGAGGTAGGGCGAGCCGTCCCCGGTGAGCCGCAACCGGGAGCCGATTCGCGCGCCACGGCTCACCGGGGGCGGTTCGCCCTACCCAAATTCGTTCGCTCTACCTGCACGACCTCGGAGTCGAGTCGTTGCCGCCTTGTCCTCGGGGCGTTCGTCGCTAGCGTCCGCGTTGTCTTCCTGATCGCCATGACCCGCATCGACCTTCCTCTCGCCGATCTCTCGGTGGCCCAGAAACTGGACCTGATGGAGCGGCTGTGGGCCGATTTGAGCGCCAACGAAAGCGACCTGCCGTCACCCGAATGGCACGGCGCCGTGGTCGCCGACCGCCTGAAGGCCGTCGAGGAAGGGCAGGCCAAGTATGGCGATTGGGACGAGGCCAAAGCACGCCTACGACGGGATCTGCCGTGAAGTGCCGCCGCGATCCGAGGTAGATCGCGAGCCAGTTGGCGCCGCGTGTCGACAGATCGGCCGCGTTGATACCGCGCTCTCGACCGCAAAGCACCTTCCTCTCCGGGCACACCCGACACCGCCGGCACGGAGGCCGGCGCCACGCCCGGTCCTGCTCGCGGTACAGCTATCCCAAAAAACGCTCCCTTTTCTGCACGGCTTCCCTCGATCACAAAGTCATGTGGATTCGCCTCAAAAAGGCACGAGAAGCCACGAAAACAATCCCGGTTCGCCCCTGCTCTCGGCAGGCGGGCTTTTGTGCATTTTTGTGCCTTTTCGTGGCCAGAATCGGGTTTGGTTGCGGCTCCACCGCGCTAACCCGTGATGATGCAGACGAGAGTCGAGCGTCGAGTGGCGAGCGCCAATCCGATTGTGCACAAGGCGATTGCCCGAGGGGGGGGCTCGATCTGCCTCCGAAACTCCGGCCCTCGACGCTCGTCCCTCGCCACTCGACTCCTGACTACGGCTAAGTTCCATGGACTGCGAAACACAAGGGATCCGCTGCGCCCGCCATGAACCGGGCACAGACCGGCCCTACTCGGCCGGCACGCCAAACCACGACGCCGGCGCTCCGACAAGGGCGAGCGCCGAAAGCCCCGCGCCAACCCTGCTTCTCCGATCCCGGGCAAAATCCACGAGTTGCGGTGGAGCTGGACCGTCGCGCCCGAGCCACGGCTGGCGAGGGAAACACCCCAGGAGTTTCGGGCGCACCTCCCTATTTTAGCCCTTCAGCCCGGGCGATCGGCGCCGATTTCTGGCAGACGCCTCCCCACGCCGGATCCCAGAACGGGACCGGCCCGCCGACCATGCCGCCCATCCTGTTTCACCGCCGCTGCCTCATCGTTGAAGACGATCCCGCCTCCAGCCGCATCGCCGAGCGCGTTCTGGTGGGCGAAGGCTGGCAGGTCGCCACCTGCCGCTCCGCCGAGGAGGCGCTCGTGCAGAACGGCTCCTCGATTCCCGATCTGCTCCTGCTCGACCTCGGGCTGCCCGGTGTCGACGGGCTCACCTTCTGCCGCGAGCTGCGCAGCGACCCCCAGTGGAACGACACCTTGATCATCGTCTGCACCGGCCGCACCGACCCCGCCGACCTCGCGGCCGTGCTCGATGCCGGCGCCGACGACTATCTCACCAAACCGATCGCTCCCGCCCTGCTCCGGGTACGGCTGCGCATCGCCGGCGCCCGCGTCGATCGCGTGCATCGCCGACGCGAGCTCGAGCGCGAGGCGACCGCGTTCAAATTCAACGCCGAATCCAGCCAGGACCCCGTCTACTGGATCGACCCCACCCACCACTTCCGCTTCGTCTGGGTCAACGACGCCTGCTGCCGCCACTTCATGCGCTCCCGCGCCGAACTGGTCGGCCTCGGCCTCGAGGACATCGACCCGACCTTCGGCGCCGAACAAGCCGCGCGCTTGCGCGACCAGCTCCGCACCCAGGGCTCCACCCTGCTCGAGACGATCCATCTGCGCGGCGACGGCAGCATCGTGCCCGTCGAGCTCTCGGCCAACCACTTCCTGCACGGAGGCCGTGAATACGTCACCGGCTACATCCGCGACGTCTCGGTCCGCAAGGCCACCGAATCCACGCTCGCGCGCGCCGCCCTCCTGCTCTCCCGCCTGCCGGAGGCGGTCTACAGCACCGACCTCGACGGCACCGTCACCTTCTGGAACGAGGGCGCCGAGCGCCTCTTCGGCTGGCGCGCCCCCGAACTGCTCGGGCACCCCCTCGCCGACCGGCTCCCGCCCGAGGCCGCCGCCGAGCTGCGCAACCGCCTGCACCGCGCCGCCGCCGGGCAGGATTGGTCGGGCGAATACAACGACTACCGCCGCGACGGCGGCCGCGTGCTCACCGAGGCCACCCTCGCCCGCTTTCTCGACCGCGACGGCCGCCCCGTGGGCGTGCTCGGCATCTCCCGCGACATCACCGGCCGCGCCCGGGCCGAACAGGATCGCCTCGCGCTCGAGCGCAAGCTGCAGGAGACCCAGAAGCTCGAAAGCCTCGGCGTGCTCGCCGGCGGCATCGCCCACGACTTCAACAACCTGCTCACCGGCATCCTCGGCAACGCCTCCCTCGCCCGCCTCGACTCCCCGCCCGGCACCCCGATCGAGGCGAGTATCGGCCAAATCGAGACCGCCGCGCTCCGCGCCGCCGACCTCTGCCGCCAGATGCTCGCCTATTCCGGCAAGGCCCAGTTCGTCGTCGAGCCCATCCACATCGACCGGCTCATCGAGGAGACCGCCCGCCTGCTCCACCTTTCGCTCAGCAAGAAGGCGACCCTCACGCTCGATCTGGCACCGGACCTGCCCGCCATCCTCGGCGACTCCACCCAGCTGCGCCAGGTGTTCATGAACCTCGTCATGAACGCCTCCGAGGCCATCGGCAAACAGGCCGGCAGCATCACCGTCACCGCCCGCACCACCGTCGCCACGCCCGAGCGCCTCGCCTCGTGCCACACCACCGGCGAGCACCCGAGCGGGCCCAGCCTCGAAGTCCGGATCGCGGACACCGGTTGCGGCATGCCGCCCGAGACCCTCTCGCGGATCTTCGATCCCTTCTTCACCACGAAGTTCACCGGCCGCGGGCTCGGCCTCTCCGCCGTGCTCGGCATCGTGCGCGGCCACAACGGCGCCCTCGACGTCGTCAGCGAACCCGGCCACGGCACCACCTTCACCGTGCTGCTGCCCCTCGCACCGGTCGCACCGCTCGCCCCCGCCACCGCCATCCCGCCCCCGCCCGCCGCCCACCCCGAATGGCACGGGACCGGCACGGTGCTCGTGGCCGACGACGAGGAGCCCGTGCGCGATGTGCTCGCCAACATGCTCGAACGCCTCGGCTTCGAGGTCGTCGCCGCCAACGACGGCGTCGAGGCGGTCGACCGCTTCCGCCTCAATCCCGCCCGCTTCGCCGCCGTGCTGCTCGACGTGTCGATGCCCCGCCAGGATGGCGTCGAGACCCTGCGCGCGATCCACCATCTCAGGCCCGACACCCCGGTGCTCCTCATCAGCGGCCACGGCTCGGGCGAGCTGCGCGAACAGCTCGGCGAGGACCAGCTCGCCGGCATCGTGCCGAAGCCCTTCACCACCCCCACCCTGCGCGAGGCCCTGCAGAAGGCGCTCAACCGCTCCGACATCCCGCACGGCTAGCCCCCCGTGCCCTTCGTCTGGGCACAACCGGCCGGCCCCGCCCGGGATCGGAATTGGCGAACGTTCCTGCAACCGGATCGAGAGCCGGCACGTCATCCGCCGCATGCCGCCTCCGGGTGCTCCGCCCAAATCTCCTCGCCCATCCGCTCCGTTCCGAAACCTCGCCTTGGCGGGCGTCCTCCTGCTCGGTGGCGCCCGCCTTCCCGCGGCCGCCGGCGACCCGCCCACGGTCATGGAACGGCCCGAGGGCACGATCACGGCCCAGGCCGTGCACCTCGAGGCACCGGATGCCGCCTGTGCCGCATATCTGGAGACCTTCGCCACCCGCACCTGGCACGTGCCCCTGGCCTCGCCCGACGCCTTCGAGGCGCGCCTGCGCGCCGCGGGCCTCTCGGCGGCGACGATCGCCGCCCTCACCGACATGGAATTGTGGGCACCCGCGACCGAAGGCCGGGGCTTCACGATCCGGCCCACCGCCGCCCTGCTCGCGCAACTGCCCGAGGCCGAACGCCGGGCGCTCTACCGGCTCCTCGCCCACTGGAAGGCCAACCGCCCCGAACGCTGGCCGCTGGTCTTTGCCGACGAACCGGCCTTCCACCGCCTGGCCGCCGCCGGCGTCGAACCCGCCCTGATCGCCCGCGTCCGCGCGCTCTGCTACCGCTTCACCGGCGGCTGGGCCTTCAGCGACTTTTCGGTCGTCGCCGCGGAGTTCCCCGACCGGGAGCGCCTGCTGCGCTTCCTGGCGGCCACCTCGGCGGTCGACACCACGATACCCCGGCTGCGCATCCACCGCGCCGCCTCGATCGCCCAGGTCCTCGACTACTGGACCGCCAGCACCCGCAACCCCTACACCCTGCCCCTGCTCGAAGCCCTGCAGGAGGCCGACCTGCCCGACGGCGTCGACCTGGCGACCATCCTCCCCGGAGCATCACGAGAACTCTCCTACAACCTCGACCCGGCCGACCTGCCCCGCGACATCTCCCTGGTCAGCTTCATCATCTCCAGCAGCCTCGCCCTCCCGCCCAAGCCGCTGCCCGACATCAACGCCTTCCTCCAGCGCCTCGACGACGAATACACGGCCGCACGCCCTCCCGAACGCTTCGGCGACCTCCTGGTCCTGCAGTACCCCGGCGAAGTGGTCGCGCCCTACGCCTGCGCCTATGTCGTCGGCGGCCTGGTCTTCGCCCGCGATCCGGTCGGGCTGGGCCTCTGGCGCTTCATGTCCCCGGAGGAGATCCTCCGGCGCAACCCCCATTTCGAAGGCGCGAGGTTCGAACTCCGCCGTGTCCGCTCCACCCCGCCGGCGACCCCGCCCGCCCCATGAACCTCCGTCGCACCCTCGTGCGGTGTGCCCTACTCGGCACTACCGCGATCGCCGCGCTCGCGGCCGGCCACGAACCGGCCACCGTCACTGGCAGGCTCGGCCCGTGGGGCCAGCTCCGCCGCACCGCCTTCCGGCTCTCGCCGCCCGTGCCGGTCGTGGCCGACCGCCCCGTGCGCGCAAACGGCCAATGGCGCTTCACCAAACCGACCTGGGCCGAGATCGACGCGGAGCTGGCCAGCCTCACCCTGTCCCCCGCCCGCCGTGCCGCCCTGACCGATCCCGCCCGGCGCTCCGTCGACCCCACCGGCACCGTGCGCATCATCGATGTGCCCGACGATGTGCGCCTCGAACTCGGCCCCGAGGCCCGCGCCCACCTCTACGACCTCCTCGCCGGACAAGCGGGCACCTCGCGGTACGGCATCCCCTTCGTGCTCCCGCCCGAGGCCACGATCGAGAAGGCCAACCTCAATCCCGAACTGCGCGCCCGCATGCGACAGCTCACCTTCATGCGCGGCGACCGCCGCTGCATCGTCGACGCCGACCTGCTCATGCCCGTCGTGCAGACCCCCGAGGAACGGGTCCGCCTGCTGCGCCTGCTCTTCAGCGTACGCACCCTTTCCGTCGAACTCACCCGCGCCAGCCTCGGGCGACGCGACGAGGCCGTCGCCTACTGGCGCCAGCCGTCGGGAAAAACCGCCGACACCGTGCTGCGCCGCTTCGAGCAGAACCCCGAACTCGCCTCCGTCGACCTGCAACACCTGCTGCCACCGCTCCCGCAGCGCCTCCTCAACGGGTTTCCCGACGGCGCCAACTGCCCCGCCATGGCGAACTGCTTCTGGTCCTCGCTCAACTTCTTCGCCGTCACCCCCGACAACCGCTTTCTCCCCGACGAAAAGGACGACGCCGCGGTCATGGACGTGGTCGTTTCCTCGCTACAATCCGGCTACCGAAAGGTCGGACCGCCCTACGGGTTCGGGGACATCCTGCTCTACTATTCCCAGGACGAGGAAGGGATCGAGCCGGTGCACATGGCCGTGTACATCGCCGACGACATCGTCTTCACCAAAAACGGCATCGGCATCTTCTCGCCCTTCATCCTCGCCCACCGCACCGACATGGAGGAGCTCTACGCCTGGATCGGCGAACTCGAGGTCCAGGGCTACCGGAAGAAGAAGTGAAGCCGCCGCCCGGCCCGCCTCGCCCGCGGCCCTCTCGCACGAGAAGGCCGCTCATGGGTTGGCGCGCTGACCGGGCGCCTCAGTCGTAGTCATTCAGTCGAAGGACGAGGGACGAGCGTCGAGGGCCGGAGTTTCGGAGGCAGATCGAGAGCCCCCTCGGGCAATCGCCTTGTGCCCAATTGGATTGGCGCTCGCCTCTCGGCGCTCGTCTCTCGTCTGCATCCTCACGCCTCAGGCGTGAGGATACTGTCGAGGGACGAGCGCCAGACCATCCGTGGCGAGCTTCCAGCACGAGTGCTTCGCTCGATCTGCTCTGTGATCGCCCCCTCGACGCTCGACCCCTCGACACTCGACCGAATGCTTGGCTCAGGCCTTCAGCCCCGGGTAGTCGAGCGTGGCGAAGAGATCGGCATAGGTCTCGGCGCGGCGGATCAGGCGGTACTCCGTGCCGCCCTGCCAGAGGACCTCGGCCGAGCGCAGCTTGCCGTTGTAGTTGAAACCCATCGCATGGCCGTGCGCGCCGCTGTCGTGGATCACGACGAGGTCGCCGATCGCCGGATCCGCGATCTCCCGGTCGATGGCGAACTTGTCGTTGTTCTCGCACAACGAACCGGTCACGTCGTACACCTTGCGCGCCCCACCCTCGCGGGCCGGCACGGTGATGTGGTGGTACGAGCCGTAGAGCGCCGGGCGCATGAGATTCGCCATGCACGCGTCGAGGCCGACGTAGTCCTTGTACGTCGCCTTCTTGTGCAGCACCCGCGTCACCAGATAACCATACGGGCCGGTGACCATGCGGCCGCACTCCATCGTCAGGCGCATCGGCGCGAGGCCGGCCGGCACGAGAGTGCGCTCGTAGGCCTCCCGGATGGCGCGACCCGCGTATTCGAGATCCACCGCCTTCTGGCCGGGCCGGTACGGGATGCCGATGCCGCCGCCGAGGTTGAGCAGCTCGATGCGCACGCCGAGCTTCGCGTGCACCTCGACGGCCAGGTCGAAGAGCATCTGCGCGGTCTCGACGAAGTAGTCGGGGTCGAGCTCGTTCGAGGCCACCATCGTGTGCAGGGCGAAGCGCTTCACGCCCTTGTCGCGCAGGAGGCGGTAGCCCTCGAGGATCTGTTCGCGGGTGAAACCGTACTTGGCCTCCTCGGGCTTGCCGATGATCGCGTTGCCGGCCTTCAGCGGGCCGGGGTTGTAGCGGAAGCACAGGAACTCCGGCAGCCGGCCGCCGAGCGCCCGCTCGAGGAACTCGATGTGGCTGATGTCGTCGAGGTTGATCAACGCCCCCAGGCGGTGCGCCTCGACGAACTCCTCGGCCGGCGTGTCGTTCGAGGTGAACACGATCTCCTCGCCCGTGATGCCCACCGCCTCGCACAGCCGCAGCTCGGCCAGCGAGGAGCAGTCGCCGCCGAACCCTTCCTGCTTGAGCAGCTCGAGCACATGCGGATTGGGAAGCGCCTTGACCGCGTAGAAATTCTTGAAGCCACCGGGCACCCACGCGAAGGCGCGGTTGAAGGCACGGGCGTTGGCCCGCATCGCCTGCTCGTCGTAGAGATGGAACGGAGTGCCCACCTCGGCGGCGATGCTCTCCAACTGGGTCAACGTAAACGGTAGGAACTTGTCGCTCATGGATGCAGAAACCGTCACCAGACGAAATTCCCGCTCCCGGAGTCAACGAGGGAAGCGCCCAGCGCGCCCCCCGCCCCAATCCCCGCCATCCACGAACCCCGCCCACGCCGGCGCCGCTCAGCCGTGATGATGCGGTCGAGAGGCGAGCGTCGAGGGACGAGCGCCAAACCACCGGTGACGTATCTTCCAGCACGAGTGCTTCGCTCGATCTCCTCCGTGATCGGCTCCTCGACGCTCGGCCCTCGTCACTCGACCGAATGCTTACGGCTCAACCGCCGGTGCGCACCTTCTCCAAATACACCAGCACGACCTTGTCTGTCAGCGGCGCCCGGCGCAGTTCGGCGTATCCAAGCTTCTTGTAGAGGCCGATGTTGCGCTCGCTGCGCTCCCCGGTGAACAGCTCGAAGCGTCTCGCCCGCGGCATCGCGTCCTCGAGCGCCGCCATCAGGCACGACCCGATGCCGCGCCCCTGCAGCTCCGGATGCACGATCAGCCGGCCGACGAAACAATCCTCGCCCACCTGGCGCCCCCGCACCGAGCCGACGATCCGGCCGCCATGCGTAGCCTTGAGCACGTTCTGCTCGGCCACCGCCTTCACGGTCGACTCGAGCGGCTCCACCAGCGGCGAGATCGACCAATCCCCGTAGAGCTCCGCCTCGCTACGGTAGGCGAGCTGTTGGAGTTCGTGGGTCGCCACCGCATCGGCGGCGACCGCCCGACGGATGACGACCTCTTCCGGTGCGAAACGAGGGCACATGCCCGGAGCATTCCCCCAATCCGCGTCGGCCGCAACGCCCCACCCCAACCTCCGCCCCCCCGGCACCGGAACCACCCTCACCCAACCCCTTATCCCTCTATTGCTTGTGAAAATAGAGTGACGGTCGTCATTCTATTTTGACGCCCTCAGAAAAATCCCCTCCGCGGGCCCGCACCCACTCGCGACAAAATAGCGTGACGGTCGTCATTCTATTTTTCCCGGAGCGCAAGGGTGGCACCGGATCCCGCCAGCGGCGGTGGGCAGCACACCGGAAGATCGTTCTTTGCCGGCTCCGCTCGCCTTCACCCGAAACGTTCGCACTTCAAACGTGAGGTGCCGCGAGAGGTCGCGAAAGCCGCCCATGCCCACGCCCCCCGGCGGCGGCGCCCGTCCGACACCCCACGGTGGTTTTCATCGCTTCCGGCGGGAGCCGTCGGGGCCTCGCTCGGCGCGTGCGACCGGACTCCCCCCGAAACGCGCCCGATACGCCCGCGCAAAGGTGTTCGCGCTGGCGAAGCCGCTCGCCCGCGCCACTTCCGCCACCCCGAGCGCTGTCGCCGCCAACATCGTACGCGCGTGCTCGAGCCGCAGCCGCCGCAACAGCGCCCCGGGCGACTCCCCATATCGCCCGCCGAACTCGCGGATGAAATGCTCGCGCGAAATCCCGCACTTGGCGGCCACCTCCTTGAGATTGATCGGCGAGCGGAAATGGCTGCGCAGGTAGTGCAGCCCGAACTCCACCGGGTCCCGCTCCCGCGCGCCCTGCACCTGCTCACGGTAGAGCGCGATCAACAACCGGTAGATCAGTTCCGACTCGTGGAAACGGTCGCGCAGCTTGCCGCCGCGCACCCCGTCGTAGAGCTCGTCGAACAACGCCGCCACCTCCGACTCCTCCGGCAGCCGCACCACGGACCCGAAATCCGCCCGGATCCGCTCGAAGAGCAACCGCACCCCGGTGCGCGAAAACGCCATGAAACGCAGCCGGTACGGCTCCGTCGCTTCCGCCGGATAGCCGTAGCAGCTCGGCTCGCGCTGGGTGAACAGCATCGCGTGACCGGCCGGCACCAACCGCTCCCCCGCGGCATCGCGAAAAAAGCCCGCGCCCTCGAGCGTGCGCTGCAGCACGAGCTGGTCCGGATCGCCGCGCGTGTTGTTGTCCAAAAAATAGCCGGTATCCCGGCGCACCTCCTCGGCGGCACCGTGCACGACGGCGAAGGGATCGACCGGGGATTGGGCAGCTCGTTGGGACATGGCCACCAATATCACATTTTGCACGCCTCCGATCAATCTTCGACCCTCGCCCCGAGCCAATTTTCCGCCATCAGTAAGGCCTCCCCTATCGCATCATCACTTTTCGCCCCAAGCGAAAATCCCTCCAGCATCCATCCCATGAAAAAAATCCTCAGTCTCCTTCTCGCGGCCGCGCTCCCCGCGCTGCCCGCCCTCGCCCAGAAGTTCGAGGGCCTCGCCCTCACCCCGCCGATGGGCTTCAACACCTGGAACACCTTCGCCAGCAACATCAACGAGGTGCTCATCATGGAGACGGCCGACACCATGGTGAAGAACGGCATGCGCGACGCCGGCTACAACTACATCGTGCTCGACGACTGCTGGGCCCTCAAGGAGCGCGACGCCCAGGGCAACCTCGTGCCCGACCCGGTCAAGTTCCCCTCCGGCATGAAGGCCCTCGGCGACTACCTGCACGAGCGCGGCTTCAAGTTCGGCATCTACTCCTGCGCCGGCGCCAAGACCTGCGGCGGCTACCCGGGGTCGCAAGGCCATGAATACCAGGACGCCCTCCTCTTCGCCTCCTGGGGCGTCGACTACCTCAAGTACGACTGGTGCTTCACCAACACCCGCGACCCGAAGGAGGCCTACACCACCATGCGCGACGCCCTCTTCGCCGCCAAACGCCCCGTCGTGTTCAGCATCTGCGAGTGGGGCAACAGCAAGCCCTGGGAATGGGCCAAGGACGTCGGCCACCTCTGGCGCACCACCGGCGACATCACCGACTGCTACGACTGCACCCAGCGCTGGGAGCGCGGCTGGAAGGTGATCCTCGACCTGCAGCGCACCCTCGTGCAGCCCAACGACGGCCAGGGTAACGGCATCGGCCAGTACGGCGGCCCCGACCACTGGAACGACCCCGACATGCTCGAGGTCGGCAACGAGGGCCTCACCTTCGCCGAATCCCGCGCCCACTTCTCCATGTGGTGCATGCTCGCCGCCCCCCTCATGGCCGGCAACGACGTCCGCCACATGTCCCCCGAGATCCTCGCGATCATGACCGACAAGGAAGTGCTCGCCATCGACCAGGACCCGCTCGGCAAGGCCGCCTGGCCCTTCCGCACCGAGCCCGGCCGTGAAATCTGGGTACGCGAGCTCGCCAACGGCGACTGGGCCCTCGCCCTGCTCAACACCGGCGATGCGCCCGCCGAACTCTCCGTCGACTTCCACCACATGTGGTTCCTCGGCGGCACCTGCGAGATCCGCGACCTCTGGGACAAGACCACCGCCGGCACCACCGCGAAATCCTTCACCAAGAAGCTCGCCGCGCACGACGTGGCCCTGCTTCGCCTCAAGCCGATCAAGAAGTAGCCCCCCGGCACCTGGACCTCGCCGTAGCGGAACTCGCCAAGAGTTTCGGCCCGCAGTTGCACGAGGCCCAGAATCGCACCGGCCGGCACCGGACCCGTTCCGCGTGCCGGCCTTTTTCATACCGTGGGGCGGCGCTTCAGCCCGCCCTTCTTCGCCGCAAGCATTCGGTCGAGCGACGAGTGACGAGCGTCGAGGGGCCGATCACAAACGAGATCGAGCGAAGCACTCGTGCTGGAAGCTCGCCACCGATGCTTCGGCGCTCGCCCCTCGACGCTCGCCTCTCGACAGCATCATCGCGGCCTAGTCCTGTCCTGGCCCCAGCGCCCCCCATCGCCGCCCCCGTGGCGCCGCTCGCCAGAGCGGCGTTTCCTCCCGTCCCTCCTCCAACGCCCCCATCCCCCATCCGCCATGAAACGAGGCCACGCCGCCCACACCCAGGACGCCGCCACCCGCGGCCTGCCCGGCACTCTGCCGCGCCCCATCAAGCTCACCCTGCTCGGCGCCGGCAGCGGCTTCACCCCGCGCCTCGTCAACGACCTCTTCCGCATCCCCGGCGAACAGGGCGGCACCATCGCGCTGGTCGACATCGACCGCGACCGCCTCGCCACGATGCAGCGCGTGATCGAGCGGCTCGCCGCCCAGCTCGGCAAAACGCACTGGAAGATCGTCGCCTCGCCCGACCGCACCGCCGTCCTCGCCGGCTCCGACTACATCGTGAACTGCATCGAGGTCAGCGGCACCGCCTGCGTGCGCTTCGACAACGACATCCCGCTCAAATACGGCATCGACCAGTGCATCGGCGACACCATCGGGCCCGGCGGTCTCTTCAAGGCCCTGCGCACCATCCCCGTGTGGCTCGACGTCCTACGCGACTGCGAACGCCTCTGCCCGCGCGCCTTGGTTCTCAACTACACCAACCCGATGGCGATGCTCTGCCTCGCCGCCGGCCGCACCTCCGGCATGTCCGTCGTCGGCCTCTGCCACAGCGTGCAGGGCACCGGCCACCTGCTCGCCGAATACGCGGGCGTCCCCTACGACGAGCTCGACTGGGCCTGCGCGGGCATCAACCACCTCGCCTGGTTCACCCGCCTCGAGCACCGCGGCCGGGACCTCTACCCGCAGCTCCACCGGCAGTTCGCCGCCGACCTCGCGGCCGCCGAGCGCGAGCGCCGCGCCGGCCTCACCAGCGCCGACGCCACCGACGTGAAGCCCTGGATCAGGGCCGAGGTCGACGCCCTGCCCTACCGCCAGCGCGACCTCGTGCGCAAGGACATGTGCCTGCACTTCGGCGCGTTCATCACCGAGAGCTCGGGCCATCTTTCCGAATACCTGCCCTACTACCGCAAGAGCGAGGCCGGCCGGAACCTGCTCCGCCTCGGCTACGACGGCGGCTCGCGCTTCTACGCCACCAACTGGCCCAAATGGCGCCGCGCCGCCGACCGCGAACGCGCCGGCATGCTCGCCGGCCGCGTCCCCATGGACTGGGAACGCAGCTGGGAATACGCCTCCTGGATCGTCGAGGCCCGCGAGAAGGACACCCCCTTCCGCATCCACGGCAACGTGATGAACAGCCCCGTAGGTCCGGTCTCCGACCGGATCATCCCGGCTCCGTTTCCACACCGGTCTGGCCGCTCGAGTCCAACCGAGCCGGTCGCAGACCGGTCCTACCCCTCGAAATACCAACCGAGCGGCGCCGGGCAGCTCATCACCAACCTCCCCGCCGACGGCTGCGTCGAGGTCGCCTGCCTGGTCGACCGCAACGGCGTCTCGCCCACGCGCCACGGCGCGCTCCCGCCCCAGATGGCCGCGCTCTGCGCGTCGAACATGGCGATGTTCGACCTCGGCGCGCAGGCCGCCATCGAGCGCAGCGTCGAGAAGGCGATCCACGCGCTCCTGCTCGACCCGCTCACCGCCGCGCTCTGCACCCCCGCCCAGATCAAGGCGATGACGCTCGAGCTCTTCCGCGCCGAAAAGAATTTTCTTCCCGGATACAAGTGACCGCGAGGGGCGGAAACCGCCGGCGCTTCGACCTCCGGCCGCAGGATGGCGCAGCCATGCGGTCTCCAACAGCCGGATTCCGCTTCAGTTCCCGCGCCGCACCTTTTCCTTCTCGGTCTCGCGCTCGTCCTCGAGGCGGGCGCGTTCGTTGGCCATCTGCTGTCGAATCTTGACCGCTTCCTCGCCCTCGCCGCGCGCGAGCGCCTCGTCATAGGCCTTCTTCAGGAAGATGTCGCGTTCGACGATCTTCGCCTTGTAGCGGGTATCGAGATCGGCGAGCCGCTCCTTCTGTTCCTGGGTCAACGGCTTGGCTTCCGGTTCGGAGCCCTTCAGTCGCTCCATCGCAAGTTCGTAGGCGCTTTTCATCGTGCAGCGGCGATAACGCCCGCCCCCGCCACTGGCAAGTTTCCCCCGCCCCGCCGTTCCGGAGAAAGACGCAAACGCACGTCCCGGTCGGGACATGGTTTTGCGTCTTCCCGCGGGGACCCGGCTGCGCTCCCGGCGCCGCGCGGCGGCCCGACGACCGTTCAACGCGGCGGCGCAAACGATCCGACTGGCGCCGCCGTTTCCGCCCCACCGGCACCCGCGGCAACAGAACGAACCCCCAGCGCCAGCCCGACCACCAGCACCGCCACCGGCACCCACAGCACCCATCGCGGCCGCCACCGCCGGGCATAACCCGCCGCCAGCACGACCAGCAGCACGAGCAGCACCGCGGTGCCGAGCCACTCCGCCCGGAATTGGGCCGGCCAATACACCCCGGGCACCGCCACCGCCGCCCCGAGCAGCCGCTCGATCGCCGCGATCACCACCGCCGCCGCGTGATTGAACAACACGCTCAACGGCCCCAGCCCCACCAGCCCCGCCAACACCGAGCCCACCCCGGCCATGATCACGAGGCTCGCGAGCGGGATGCATATCAGATTCACCACCAGCGCACCGGGCGTGAGCACGCCGAACAGCGCGACCGAAAACGGCAGACTCACCAACGTCGCCGCCACCGACAACGCCGCGCCCGCGATCGCCAGCTTGCCCGCCGCGCGCACCACGCGATGCCACCACCGCCACTCCGCGGCGGGCAGCTCCACCCACGGCCGCCAATACCGTTGCCAGCGCTCGTCGAGCACCAGCCCGTAGAGCAACAGCGCCGCCACCACCGAATACGACATGCGGAACCCGAGGCCGAACAGCTGCCACGGCTCCCACCACAGCACCACCAACGCCGAGGCCGCGATGCCCGCGAGCGGATTGCGTGTCCACCGCAGCGCCCGCGCGCCCACGACGAACGCGATCATCAGCCACGCCCGCACCGCGGAGGGCGAGCCGCCCGTGATCTGCACGTGCAGCCACAACACCGCAAGCCCCACCACCACTCCCGCCCGCCGCGGCACCCGCGCCACCTCCAGCAGGATCGCCAACACCGCCCAGATCACCCCGATGTGCAATCCGGAGACCGCGAACAGGTGCATCGTGCCCGAGTTGAGAAACAGCTCGCGCCGCCCCCCGTCCAGCTCCGCCCGCCGCCCCAGCAACATCGCCACCAGCACCGCCCGCAGCCCCGGCCGGTCCACCAGCCCCGCCCCGAGGATCGCCTCGAAGCGTTCCGCCGCCCCGGCACAGAAGACACGATACGCGTTCGCCGGCCGTTCCCGGCCCACCCAGCGCGCCCGGTTGAACTTGAACGCCACGCCGGCGCTCGCGAGGTATCCGTCGAACCCCTCCACCTTCCGCCGGTCCAGCGGGCCGAGCACCCCGCGCGCACGCAACCGCTCCGACACCACCACCGGCGCCGCCGCGTCGGGCAGCTGCACCGCGAAGAAGACCCGCTGCCCGACCGTCTCCGCCACCAGCGGCGGCGCCGCGACGATCCGCGCCAGTCCGGTCGTTGTCACCCGCCCGGGCACCCGCGGAAACACCCGCTCCACCGCCAGCACCAGCTCCGCCTCCCGCGGCGGCAGCCCGTCCCAGACCGCCAGCCGGTTCTCGCGCAATTGAAAATACACCACGGCCGCCCCGCCCACCGCCAGCACCAGCCCGAGCGCCCAACAACCGTCCCCCCACCCCGGCCGCGCCGGCCCTCCACGCCGGCGGGTCGGCCCGGTCGCCGGCCGGCCTCCCGGCGGGATCGTGCGCACCGCAGCCCGGCGCAGCCGGTCGAGGACCGGCCCCGCACCCGAGCGCAACACGATCCCGGCCACCGCCAGGCCCAGCCCGAGCACCGCCACCGACAACCACCACGCGCCGCCCCAGCCCACCGGCAGCGCGCGCGCCAGCGCGAAGCCGCCCATCGTCGGCAGCAGCAGCCACAACACCGGCGCCCGATGCCCTATGCTCCGCTCCATGGTCTTCGTGTTTCCGCTCCGCCCGTCCCCTCGGATCCGAGAATTTCCTACACCAGATGCGCGATGAAGCGCCGCCCGCCCACCGCGACCGCACGCTCCATCCCGAGCCGCAGGTAGGCCCGGCCGGCCGCCACCGCGTCGACCAGCGGCAGGCCGCGCGCCAGATGCGCCGCGATCGCCGAGCTCAACGTGCAGCCGCTGCCATGCGTATCGATCCCGTCGATCCGGCGACCGACCCAACGCTCGCCGGTGCCGTCGGGCCACGCCAGCTCGTCGACCAGCTCCGCGCCGCCCAGATGCCCGCCCTTCACCAGAAACGGCACGCCGAAACGTTTCGCCAGCTCGAGCGCACCCGCCCGCATCGCGGCCGGCGTCTCCGGGCGATACCCGAGTAGCACCGCCGCCTCGTCGAGGTTGGGCGTCACCAGCGCCGCCAACGGCAGCAGTTTCCCGCCGACAGCCGCCACGGCCTCGGGCTTGAGCAGCGCCGCCCCGCTGGTCGCCACCATCACCGGGTCCACCACGAGCGGCAGGCCGCGCCGCCCACCGAGCAGCTCCGCCACCGCTTCGATGATCGGCGTGTCGAGGAGCATGCCGGTCTTCACCGCGCGCACCGCGAAGAAGTCGAGCACCTGCCTGGCCTGCTCCACCACGAACTCCGGCGCCACCGCGCTCACGCCGCTCACGCCGTCGGGGTTCTGCGCGGTCAGGCAGGTGATGGCCGTCGTGCCGAAGACGCCGTTGGCCGCAAACGTCAGCAGGTCGGCCTGCACGCCCGCGCCGCCCCCGCTGTCGGAGCCGGCGATCGAGAGGGCCACGGGAAGGTCGTTCATGGGGAAAACGCAATACACCGGAAGCGGCCGCGAAACGAAGCCCGAAAACACGCCCCGCGACCGCACCACCACCGCCCCGCCCTACTGCGCCGCCGCAGCCAGCGGCTGCGAGCGCGGGGCCAGGTTGGCCGCGAGGAACTCCTCGATCGCCTCGTACATCTCCACCCGGTTCTTCATCTGCGCCATGCCGTGGCCCTCGCCGCTCTCGAAACGCGTGACCACCGGCACCCCGCATTTCTTGAGCTCCGACACCAGCCGGTGGGATTGGTTGACGTTGGCGATCACGTCGGCCTTCCCGTGCCCGACGAACATCGGTATCTTGACATTGGCGACATGGCGCAGCGGCGAGATGTCGTCGAACTTCGCCTTGTTCTTCTTCGGGTCGCCGAGATTGCGCAACAACCAGCCGTGGCGCCCGCGGATCGCCTCCTCGAGCCGGGATTCCCGGATCACCTGCTCCCAGTCGTACACGCCCGAAAGCGCCACCGCGCAACGGTACAGCTCGCCGTCGTAGGCCGCGCCGCTGAGCGCGAGATAGCCGCCGAACGACCAGCCCATGATCGCCACCCGGTCGGTGTCGATGAGGCCCGACCGCAGGAGCCGGCGCACGCCGTCGGTCACGTCGTCGTGCATCCGGCGGAAGGCATACAGCTCGTCCACCGCCGTGCGCCACTGGTAGCCGGTCGAGCCGCGGTAGTTGGGCTGGAACACCGCGTAGCCGCGGCTGGCGAGAAACTGCACCTCGCCGTCGAAGCCCCACGTGTCCCGCACGAACGGGCCGCCGTGCGCCAGCACCACCAGCGGCACCGGGCTCGTCTTCGACGCCCCGGCCGGCATCGTCAGATACCCCTCGAGCTCGATGCCGTCGCGGGTCTTGAACGGCACGATGCCGGTCGGCCGCATGCGCTCCGGATCGATCCACGGCGCCGAGTTCTTGATCAGGCCGAGCGTGCGCTTGTCGAGATCCACCGCGTAATACGTCACCGGGCTGCGGTCCGACATCGCGGAGACGAAGAACCGGCGCTCGGCGCAGTCCGAGCCGAGGATCTGCACGACCTTGCCGGGCAGGAACTGCTCGATCGCCTTCTGGATGGCCTTGTAGCCCGGGCTGAACCAGATCGTCTCCCGCATGCCGCGGTCGAACCGGATGCCCAGCAGCTCCTTCGTCACCGGATGCCGGTAGAGGTGGCAGTTGCTCGGGTCGTAGCGCGAATCCTGCAGGAGCACCTCGCCGGGGGTGCCGGTCGCCGCATCCATGCGCTGGATCGCGCGGGGTTGCCCCTCCTGCCGGGGCCCGAGCACGATCAGCTCCCCGGGCTGCTCGGCGGCACCGAGCACGTCGATCTCGTCCAGGTCGATCGGGCAGGTCTCCCATTTCTCCCCGACCAGACGGGAGATGCGGTCGACGCCGTTGTCGGTGGTGTAGGCATACGCGAGGTTTCCGTGCAGATCGGTCGAGTACCACGTCGGGATGCCCGGCCCGGCGCTCGGCCAGGAGCGGTCGACGGCGGCGATCGTGCCGTAGGGCAGCGAGCGCGGGTCGAAATACGCCGCCGCCGTGAACGGGTTCTTCGGCTTCACCTTGGTGTTGATCTGCACCAGCCCGCCGTCCTTGCCGCTGTCGTAGGCGCTGTGCTTGATCCAGACGATCGGGTGGCGGCGGTTGTTCTCCGGCCGGGCGACCATGAACGCGACGTTGTGCAGATCGAGATAGTAGGAGGAGGAGAGATCGGAGGCCGCGGTGACATAGAGCCCCTCGGCGTAGCGCTTCTCCGCATTCACGCTGAAGAGGATCGTGTCGTCGTCGAGCCAGTCGAAGCCGTAGATGTCCTTCTTCCCCACGCCGCGCAGCCCGTCGGACTTCGAGGTCGCGAGGTCGTAGACGATCATCTCCTGGCGGTCGACTCCGCCGGTGATCAGCGCGGCGAAGCGGGTGCCGGCGTCGTTGATCTTTGGACTGTGGAACAGGGCCGGCCGGAAGAAGTCGAGCGTGGGCACCGGTTCGTCGGCCGCCACGGGCGTGATCCGTTTGAGCGAATAATCGTTCTTGGCCGCCGCCGCGACCGCGAGCCCCGCCGCGAGCACGGCGGGCATCCATCCACGTTTTGGGAGCAACATGGGAAAATTGGAGACTGTTTCCGCCGGGGTCGGCAAGAGTGCAGATCGCGCCACGCCGGATTTCCGACGAGAGGCACGAGCACGCTCGCGCCCGACCGCCAGCGCCGGCGCCCCCGCCTCCCGCTCCCAACCCGCCCCACCGGCCACCGGGTACTTCGGCGGGCGCTTGCCAGCGCGCGCCGACTCCGGCCTCATGGCGGCGATGCCCGCCGACGACCAGCCCGACCTCTTCGCCGCCGCCGACACCGCGTCGTCGGCCCCGCGCGGCGCCGAGTGGCCGGCCGCGCCACGCAAACAACCCCTGGCCGCGCGCATGCGGCCGCGCTCGCTCGCCGAGATCGCCGGGCAGCGCCACATCCTCGAGCCCGACTCGCTCCTGCCCCGCCTGGTGAAGAGCAACCAGTTCGGCTCCCTCATCTTCTACGGCCCGCCCGGCTGCGGGAAAACCAGCCTCGCCGAGGCCATCGCCCGCGAGACCAACAGCCGCTTCGTCCGCCTCAACGCCGTGCTCTCCAACGTGGCCGAGCTGCGCGAGGTGCTCGCCATCGCCCGCCATCGCCAGGAGACCACCATCCTCTTCATCGACGAGCTGCACCGCTTCAACAAATCCCAGCAGGACCTCCTCCTGCCCGACGTCGAACAGGGCAACATCCGCCTCATCGGCGCCACCACCCACAACCCGGGCTTCTACGTCAACCCGCCCCTGCTCAGCCGCAGCCACCTCTTCCGCCTCGACCCCGTCGGCGCCGACGACGTCACCGCCGTCCTGCGACGCGCGCTCGACGACCCCGAGCGCGGCCTCGGCCACACCGGCTGCACCGCCGGCGACGACGTGCTGTGCGCCCTCGCCGCCCTCTGCGACGGCGACCTGCGCCGCGCCCTCAACGCCCTCGAGACGCTCATCCTCGGCCTGCCGCTCAAGGGCGAGCTCACCTCCGCCCAGCTCGAGGTCTTCGCCAAGGAACGCCGCATCCGCTACGACGCCGACGAGGACGAGCACTACGACACCATCTCCGCCTTCATCAAAAGCATCCGCGGCAGCGATCCCGACGCCGCGCTCTACTGGCTCGCCAAGATGCTCGCCGGCGGCGAGGACCCGCGCTTCATCGCGCGCCGCCTCGTCATCAGCGCCTCGGAGGACGTCGGCCTCGCCGACCCGCTCGGCCTGCCGCTCGCCGTGGCCGCGCACCAGGCGTGCGAGTTCGTCGGGTTACCGGAAGCCGAATACGCGCTCGCCCACGCCACCGTGCACCTCGCCAGCGCGCCGAAGAGCAACTCCGTCACCCTCGCGCTCCACGCCGCCAAGGCCGCCGTCGCGCAACCGCCGCTGCAGCAGGTGCCCGCCGCGATCCGCGACAAGGGCGGCCAGGCCTCGAAGCGCATGGGCCACGGCCAGGGCTACCTCTACAGCCACGATTTCCCCGAGAACATCAGCGGGCAGGACTACCTCGAGAAGCCGCAGCGTTTCTACGAACCGAAACCCGTCGGCTTCGAGGCCAAGACCGCCGAGCGCCTCGCCCGCTGGCGCGAGCTCAAGCGCCAGATGCAGGCGAAGAAAAAGTAGGGCCGCCCCGGCCGCCCACCGCGGGGGCCTCAGGCGTAGTCATTCAGTCGAGTGACGAGGGACGAGCGTCGAGGGCCGGAGTTTTGGAGGCAGATCGAGAGCCCCCTCGGGCAATCGCCTTGTTCACAATTGGATTGGCGCTCGGCACTCGACGCCCGCCTCTCGACCACATCATCCCGCTCGGACCGCAAGCGGCAGGAAGACACGGAACCTGCTGCCTTTTCCCGTGCAGCTTTCGACCGTGACCACGCCATCCAGCGCCCGCACGAGGCCGAGCACGACCGCCAGGCCCATCCCCCGCCCGGTGAATTTGCGGGAGAAGAACGGGTCGAAGATCTTTTCGACATCGGCTTCCGGGATGCCGCACCCCGCATCGCAGACCTCGATACAGGCATGGTCCGAAGCCGGCAGTTGGGCATCCACGGGGAAGCGATGCAGCTCCGGGATCGCCGCCGCGGCCACCACCGAAACACGCACGCGCACGACCGCCGACCCGGCGGCGGTCGCCTCCCCGGCGTTGGTCACCAGATTCGTCAGGATCGCGCGGAGCTGCTCCGGATCGGCCTCGACGCTCGGCCCCGCGGCGGGCAGCTCGTCGACGAGGCGGATCGTCGCCGGGAGTACGGCGCGAAGCGCGGCGAGTTCCTGCGGCAAAACCCGGGCGAGATCGAGTCTGGTGCGGTGGGCCGGCGAATGGCCGAGGTAGGTGAGCATCAGGCGGCTCATCTCCTCCGCGTTCCGGGCCGATCGCGTCGCCGCCCGCAGCGACTCGGCCGCCTCCGACTGCGGCGGGAGGTCATCGGCGGCGAGCGCCAACCCCATCAACACGGACTGGAGCTGGTTGTTGAAATGGTGGGCGACGGCCGCGGCCATCCGCGCCAGCGACTCGCTCTTCTGGAGTTGGCGATTCTGGGCCTCGAGCCGCCGCTGCTCGGCTTCCACGCGCTTGCGCCGGCTGATGTCGCGCACGATCACGACCATGCCGTCCGGTCGGCCCGCGGCATCGCGGATGAAGTCGCTGTTCACCTCGATGTCGAACGCGCTGCCGTCGGCCCGCAACCCACGGTACTCCGCCGGTCCGGAACTGATTCCCTGCAGGCGATCCCGCACCCGGGCCATCGCCCGGGGGCGGTCCTCCGGGGCGATGAAATCGGTCACCAAACGCCCGAGACCCTCCTCGTCGCGCGCGTGACCGAAGATCGCCCGGGCCGCCGGGGAGACCATGACGACGCGCCCCGCGTTGTCGGTGATCGTGATGTCGTCGGGCGACGCGTTGAGGATGGAACGATAGCGCTGCTCGCTCCGCAGCAACGCCGCCGCGGTCTGCTCGCGCTCCGCCACCTCGCGCGCCAGGTGCGCGTTCGCCTCCCGGAGCTGCGCATTCGCCGCGGAGAGCTGCGCCGTGCGCTCGGCGACCAGCTCCTCGAGGACCCGGTTGCGCTCGACCAGCTTCTTCAACGGGTAGACTTCGCCCTCCTGCACCAGCCCGTAGGGTATCGAGATGCTGCTGTGCACGATCCGCCAACCCGCCGCCTCCTTCCGGAAAACCAGGACCAGGCGCGCGGTCTCCCGCGAGAGCACATGATCCTCGATCGGCAGATGGATCGTGAAAAAGCTCGTCGCGATCGCCACATCGTCCGTGAGCGGCTGAAGGCAGACATCCTTGAGCTCGAGCCGAAGCGGCTCTTTGACCTGCGCGAAGTCCTGCCGGGTGATCGCGACCCACTCGGCCAGGTCCTTGACCAGAAAAGCGCCCCCGCCCGTGAAGCCGGAAAAATTCGCGCTGAAGCGGCCCGTCAGACTGTCGTCGCGGTTCGCATACATTCGCAGATAGTCGTCAAGCAGCCGCCGGATCGATCCGTGCATGGGAAAGGGAAGGAGGAAGGGGAGGAACTCTCCGGCCGGCGACCGAGGCGCGCCGCTGAAAACCCGGGGAACCGGCGGAAGTGATTCGAAGTGTGTTGCGGGAAGCAATGCCCATTCGGCGGGGGAACCCCGACCGCCACCGGGAAGGAAGGGCGATCCCCCCACGCGTGACGAGAGTCGAGCATCGAGGGACGAGCGCCAAAGCATCGGTGGCGAGTTTCCAGCACGAGTGCTTCGTCCGCTCTCCTCTGTGATCGGCCCCTCGACGCTCGTCCCTCGTCACTCGACCGAATGCTTACGGCTCAGGCCGGACCAACGGCCTCCGCCCCCGCACCGGCGATCGCCTCGTCCGCGTCAGGCACGCTCCTCGCGCCGGCCGGCCCGCGCGCCGGTCCCGGCCGCGGCCAGCAGCACCGACCAGAGCAGCAACACCGCGGGATTGTGGAAGGGGAACTCCGCCACCGCGTACACCGCGACCAGGCCGAGCCCGAGCAGTGTCCACCGCCCCCAACGGCTGCCGGCGCGCAGCACCCGCCACACCCCCGCCAACGCGGCTCCCACCAGCAGCGCCAGGCCCACGAAACCGTATTCGGCCGTCACCTCCAACCAGTCGCAGTGCGCATGGTCCCAGGTCGCGGTCTGCTCCCCCTTCCGGTTGCGGGTGTAGTTGCCCAGATAGAGCGGAAAAACCGGCTCGAAGCCGCCCGCGCCCCAGCCGAACCACGGGCGGTCCTGCACCATGCGCCACGTGTCCTGCGCCACGTACACGCGCGTGTTCCATTCGCCCTTCTCCTCGACCCGCCGCCACTCCCGCACCGTGCGCTCCCAGCCCGTCGCGAGCGAACCCTGCGAGAGCCACAGCACCCGCCCCAGGATCAGCGCCACCACCGCCAGGCCGAGCCCGCCCAGCCACAACGCCCGCCGCCAGCCGCCCGCCGAACCGCGGACCAGCCGGACCAACGCCGCGACCGCGACCAGCAGCGCCACCAGCCCCGCCAGCACCGTGCCCGACCGCGACACCGGCAACGGCGGTGTCAAAAGAATCATGACAACCGCACAGAACGCGAAGAGCCGCACCGTGCGCTCGCGGCGGTCGTCGGCCGCCCGGCTCCACGCCGAGAAGCCCAGCCCGGCCGCCGAGAGCGCACCGAGGATCGCGAAGGCCGACCAGTGGTTCTTGTAGACGAAGGTCGAGAAGAACTGCCCGCCCGGCACCGCCAACACGCCGAGCAGCAGCTTGGCGCCGGAGAACCAGAACACCGCGCCGACAAACGCCAACAGGGCCACCACCCCCGCGAGCCCCAACGCCAGCGACCGCACCGCCCGGCGCGAACGCAGCACCGCCCCGAGCGCACCGGCCTGCAGCAGGGCGAGCAGCCAGGGCAGGGCCGCCGCGAGCGTGCGCGAGCGGTCCATCGTGGTCGGCAGCCACGGGATCCACTCCCGGCGCGGCAACCACCCCGCCCCCGCGACCTCGACATGGCTCGGGTTGAGCAGCTGCAGGATCACATACAGCAGAAACAAGCCCGCCGGCACAAACGCCCCCCAAACGGGCCGCACCGCCGATCGCGCCGCCAAGCACAGCGGACCGAGCGCCAGCCCCACCGACAAGCCCATCGCCCACGGCGCCCACGAAGCCAGCCCCCCGATCGCGCCGGCCGTCGCGGCCACCGCCACGCAGGTCTGCACCACCAGCCAGCGCTCCGCCCTAGGAATGGGCGGCGGCGCGAAGGAACGATGCGGTATCGGGAGGGCGGAAGCGGACACGGCGGCGAGTCGCCGTTTATCCCGCCCCACCCCCGCCCAACGCAACGCCGGAAACCCGCAGGCCGGTGTGGACCCGAAACAGGAAACTCGAAACGCGAAAGCCCGACCGATCCGTCGAGCGACCAGTGACGAGCGCCAGTAGGACCATGTCTCCGACTGGTCCAATCACGCTCAGTCGTCAGCATGCGGTCGAGTGACCAGCGACGAGCGTCGAGGGCCGGAATCCCATGGCCGATCGGAGATGGGGGATGGCCGATGGGCGCACCAGTCATGCGCCGCGTATCGGGTGTCGAGACCGCCCTCCGACCACCGGCAACTGGTCACTGGCGCCCGTGGCACTGCTCATGAGGGCATGCGTTTGCCTCCTTCAGCCCGACTTTGCATGCCGCAAAGCCTAAGGTTTCGCGGCACGCGAAACCTCCCCCTTGCCAAACCTCAACCCGCGGACTTGATTTCTCCAATGCAGAAAACGAGCACCAACGCAGCCACCGGAGCAGGTCGTAAGGCGAATGCGGCTCAGCGCCCGGCGTTCAAGCACGTTGCCCAGCCGGCCCGCTTTACCGACGTGCTCAAGGCCCACGGCCACACCGAAAAATCGGTGCGGGCGCTGCGGGCCAAGCTGGAACGGCTCCTGAAACGCGAGCATGCCGTCGCCGGGTGACGCTTTCCTTGGGCCAGCCAAGCCCCGCGTTTTCCTCAACGTCCCGTACGACGCCGCGTACGAGAAGGTGCTGGTGGCGATCACGGCGGCGCTGATCGCCCTCGGCCGCGACCCCCAGCTCACATTTCAGGTCCCCGACGGCGGCCAGGGGCGGCTTCGCCGGATCTTCGATCTGTTGAAGTCCTGTCCGGTGTCGATCCACGACCTGTCCGCCGTCGGCCTGCCCGTCCGTTTCAACATGCCATTCGAACTCGGACTCGCCTGCGCACTGAAGGAACAAACCGGGTCGCATGACTTTCTTGTCCTTGAGCGCAAACGCCACCGGCTCGACCGCACCCTCAGCGACCTCAAAGGAATCGATCCGAAGATTCACGGCGGGAGTGCCCGGGCCGCAATCGCGGCGATCCTGGAGGTGCTCGAGCGCCCCTCGGGAAACCCCACCGCCAAGCAAGTTTGGGAACTCTACGGGCGGCTACGCCGAATCCTCCCGGCGCTCAAGCAGGACCATGGCCGCGACTCCATCTTCGGCAGCCGCGTCTACGGCGACCTCGTCAGCCTGGGCTGGATCGAGGCGATCTCGCTCGGTTTAGTCGAAGCGTAGGGTCGTCGCTCACCGAAGCAGCCCCTCCGGGGAAGTTTGAAGTTCGAATTCTGTATTTGGGCCGCGCTCCGAAAAATAGGGCCACGTCTCCGACTGGCCCCTCCGCGCTCCAGCCCCGGAACCGTTCGCCACGAAAAGGCACCAGAAGGCACAAAAAGCCGACCAGCCATGAGCAAGGTCGAACCGGGATCGTTTTCGCCCTG
>JAEZUE010000072.1 GCA_023443455.1 Verrucomicrobiota bacterium | reverse complement strand
ACCGTCTCCAGGGCGTCACCATCAACGACAAGCACATCGAGGTCATCATCCGGCAGATGCTCCGCAAGGTCCGCATCACCGATCCGGGCGACACCGAGTGGTTCTGGGGCGAGCAGGTCGACCGCGGTTCCTTCATCCGCGACAACCGCCGCATCGTCGAAGCCGGTGGCAAGCCCGCCGAGGGCGAGCCGATCCTCCTTGGCATCACCAAGGCCTCGCTCGAGACCGAGAGCTTCATCTCGGCCGCCTCCTTCCAGGAGACGACCCGCGTGCTCACCGACGCCTCCACGCTCGGCAAGGTCGACGGCCTGAAGGGCTTCAAGGAGAACGTGATCATGGGTCACCTCATCCCGGCCGGCACCGGTCTGCCGATCTACAAGAAGCTCCGCATCTCGCTGCCCTTCGGCGGCGAGATCCCCGAGGGCGAGCCGCTCCCGGCCGCCGACGAGGCGAGCTGATCGCACCGAAGTTTTCGAAGGCCCGGATCCACCGATCCGGGCCTTTTTCGTGGTGCGCCCGGCATTCGGGATGCCGTTGCGCGTCGGGCGGAATTCAGGTTTTGGGCACCTCGAGGATCTCCGCCGCCTGGCGGAGGCCGCGGAGGACTTCCTCGAAGTCTGTATCCAGCGCGGCTTGTTCGCAGCTCAGGCCCGCCGCCAGTCCGCAGAGGTCGACCGCAAGCTGGTGTTCGGGCGTGCCGTTCGCCAGCTGCGCCGCCAGACGTCCGGCCAGTTGGTTCATCGCCTCGCAGGAGGTTCGGTTGCTGCGCCGATGCATGCGCTCGGTCTTGATCTCGGCGGCCTCCAGGACGCCGAGTGCCCGCGTGAAGACGTCGGCGGCGAACTCCGTCACCGCGGTGCGTCGTGCATTCAGCACCAGATCCTTCTGCGCCTGCTCGAGCCGCAGCTCCGCGACCTTGCGTGCGGTGATGTCGCGGGAGATGCCGAAGGTGCCGACGACCCGGCCGGCGGCATCGCGGAGCGGAAGCTTTGTCGAGGAGGCCCAGGTGATCCGCCCGTCCGGCCAGGTTTCCTTCTCGATCAGGTCGACCACCGGCTCGCCGGTCTCCATGACGCGCTTCTCGTCGGCCATCGCCTGTTCGGCATGTTCGCCAGCGAAGAAGTCGCGATCGGTCTTGCCGTAGGCCTGTTGTGGATCTGCCAACCCGAGCAGGCGGGCCAGTCCCCGGCTGATCATGACGAAGCGGCTCTCCCGATCTTTGAAGTAGATTGCGTCCGGCGACCCTTCGAGCAGGGCCTGGAGCAGGTCGACCGATTGCAGCGGCCGCTGGTCGCGACTGTCGGAGTTGGCGGCGGTGGGAGCTGGATCGTTGGCCATGGACGGAAAGGGAAGCGATTGGGGGTGGCTTTCGACTCTTTCCTTCGGTTTTTCAATCGGTCACTTGAGCGCATTCGCGGGCGGCTACCCGCGCAACCTGCTGGTGTGAGGTTGCTTGCGTCGCCAGGTCGGTTGGCTGCGGCGGTCGCCACGGCGGGCCGGTATCGGGCGTCGGTGCACACGGCGTCTCCGCCTTCCCGGGCTCTCTTGTGTCCGTGAGCGCACGGCTCCCGGTGGCTGGGATACCCCCAACGAAACGCGGCCTCCCGGGGACCCTGGGCGCGCGGGAGGGCGCGGTGTCGGCGCCCGGGCCGTACGGGCAGGCCCGAGTTGGGGGTTGCAGGCCCCGGATGCTCGCCTTGGCCGGGGCGGATCGGGCGTGTTTCCCCGATCTTGGAGAATTGGTTTGCCACTCCATTTTGCGGGGCGTTTCGTTCCTTCTTTCTCATCTCCAACAACCAAATTTTGCACTGCCATGGCTGAACTCGTGGGCAATCTTCTAGTGGGGCAATCCGGTGGACCGACAGCGGTGATCAATTCCAGCGTCGCCGGCGTTGTGACCGAAGCCCTCAACCACTCCTGCATCGAGGAGATCTACGGCGGTCTCAACGGCGTGCTCGGTATCCTCAACGAGGATTTCGTCGATCTCGCTTCGGAATCGCAGCAGACCATCCGCGGTCTTCGCCATACCCCCGGCGCCGCTCTCGGCACCTGCCGCTACAAGCTCAAGAAACAGCAGGATTTCGAGCGCGTCATCGAGGTCTTCAAGGCGCATAACATCCGCTATTTCTTCTACGCCGGTGGGAACGACTCCCAGGATACGGCCGACAAGATTTCGAAGCTCGCCCAGCAGCAGGGCTGGGAGATGCGTGTGATCGGGGTGCCGAAGACCGTCGACAACGATCTCGTCTCGACCGACCACTGCCCGGGCTACGGCTCGGTCATCAAGTTCGTCTCCACGATCGTCCGCGAACTGGCCTGCGACCACGAGGCGATGGGCCAGGGGGATCTGGTTTCGATCGTCGAGGTCATGGGCCGCTCGGCCGGTTGGGTTGCCGCCGGTGCCTCGTTGGCCAAGCGCCGCGACCACCCGCACGATCCGCCGCACATCATCGCGTTGCCTGAAGTCCCGTTCGATTCCGCGAAGTTCCTCGACGACGTGCGCCGCGTTCTCAAACGCGAGAAGTACTGCCTTGTCGTCGTCGGCGAAGGCCTCGTCGACAACGACGGCAACTACGTCTCGACCACGACCGGCACCGATGCCTTCGGCCACGCCCAGCTCGGCGGCGCCGGCGACTACCTCGCCAGTCTGGTCGATCAGGGTATCCCCGGCGTGAAGTCGCGGGTCGCCCGTTTCGGCCACGCCCAGCGTGCCGCGGCGGTCTCCGCTTCCAAGGCGGACAGCGACGAGGCGTTCATGGCGGGTCAGGCCGCGGTTCGCGCCGCGGTCGCGGGTGAAACCGACAAGTGCGTCATCCTCGTTCGTGGCGACACCGATCAGTATTCCTGCGAGACCACGCTCGTTCCGCTTTCCGAGATCGCCAACGGCGTGAAGCATCTGCCGAAGGAGTGGATCAACGAAGACGGCATCAGCATGAACTTCCAGTTCCATCGCTATGCGCTGCCGCTGATTCAGGGTGAAGTGCCGGTTCCATTCGAGAACGGCCTGCCCGCCTTCGTCCGCCTCGACAAGATCCGGGTCGACAAGCTCCTTCAGCCCTACGACATCGCCTGACCGGCTTGTCTAGACCGACTTCCCAAGGCGTGGCCCATCGTGGCCACGCCTTTTTGTGTCACGGCGTGCAGAGCCCCGCCGGGCCACGACTCTGCGGTGTCGAACGTGAGGTTCAGCCGATCCCGAGCGCGAGCTGGTGGTCGGTGGGGGGCAGCGGGGGGGCGGTGTCCAGGCAGGACGGATCGTCGATCCGCACGTCGTTGAGGCGAGGGTGGACCGGACGGCAGCGGAGGAGTTCGGCGTTGCATGGTTGCAGCAGGCGCCGGAGCACCGGCTCCGGTGTGTGCGGATCGAGCCAAGCGTCGAGCTGCTCCGCCGGGATCAGGCACGGCATGCGGTCATGGAAGGGCTCGACCGCGGCGTTCGGGGTTGTGGTGATCAGCGCGAACGACTCGAGCGGTGCCGCATCGACCTTCTCCCAGCGCTCCCAGACTCCCGCGAGCAACAACAACGCCTCGGGGTCGTTCGGTTCGAAGAGCCAGGGCCGCGGCCCGGTGGCCGTCGGTTTCCACTCGTAGAAACCGTCCGCCGGGGCGACACAGCGCCGATGCCGGAATGCAGCGCGAAACGACGGTTTCTCCGTGATGGTCTCGGCCCTGGCGTTGATCAGCAGGCCGGAGGTTTGGCGGCTTGGGTTCCAGGCCGGAACCAACCCCCATTGGAGCAAGGCCGCCTCCCGCGCGGCGCTTCCTGCGCCTTTTCGCACGATGGGGAGCGTCTGTTTGGGCGCTGCATTGTAGCGGGGATGTGGAAGCGGGAATGTATCCACCCCGGTGGCGCGGGCGACGTCGGCGGCAGCCCGCCGAATCAGGTAGCGCGTGCACATTGTGGACTCCTCGGGCCGGGAACTCGTTCTCCCTGCACTCTGGGGAACCTCCGTGCCGCGGCGCGGTTTCCGGGTCCGGGGGACGCCACCGGCAGGGGCCCCCGGATCCCGGTGCGCCTCTGTGCGGCCGGGGAAATCGTCCCCATGGTTCGGTTCATGTGTGCATGGTGGTGCGGAACCGGGCGTGCGCAAGTCGACCGGCAACGCTGCGAGCGCACGATCCGCGTTGAGCCGAGGATACCATTGTCGCCACCCCACCAGCGACAGTGCCCCCAACTGTCGGCCCGCGGGCTCGCACGCGCTCCGTCGGCGTGCCGGCCGACGCGACATCCGAATCGCCGTGGCGGATGAGCCCAAGCCTGCTGTTCGGCAGGCCGGCCACGGATTGCGGGATGAGGAGAAACACCTAGTTCGGCCGTCGGGCGGTTTACCTAGGGAGTTCTCCCTGCTTGCCATTGAGAATAAACCCTATCACGGCTCATGCCGTCATCGGCCCCACGCGATGGTCAAGCTGGCTGCAGAATGCGGTGAAGCTCAGCTCACGCATCCGGGGCCATTGGCGTCTCCTTCCAATGGCTTGCTCACTTCCAGGATCTGTTCGTCGGGCGCTCCGACTCGCCTTTCTGGCGCTCTGCGCGGGGCTGGTGTCCGGCGTGTCGCCGGCCGGCGCCGCCGTCCTGTATTGGGATGCCAACGCCGACCTCGACGGCACGGGCGGCACTGGTATCTGGGATACGACCGCGGCGCTGTTTCGCACGGGCGCTCCGGCCGGCCCGCTCGCCTCCTGGACGGCAAGCAGCCCGAATCTCGACGAGGCGGTGTTCGGCGGTATCGCCGGTACAGTGACGATCGCCGGTGGTTCCACCCTTTCCGCGAACCGCCTCGCGTTCGTGGCGGACAACTACACGCTGGGCGGAGCTTCCCCCGGCTCCCGGTTGTCGTTGACCGGCTCCGTGCCCACGATCTCGGTCGGCGCGGGCCTCCGTCTCAACCTGAATGTCGCGGTCGCCGGGGCGTCGTTGCGGCTCGATGGCGGCGGCGCGATGAAGCTCGGTTCCTCCGAGCGCCTGGCCGACTCGATCGCCCTCGCCATCGACGGCGGTTCGACGCTCGAGCTCGGGGTCGCGGAGACGGTCTCCTCGGTGCTGCTCAGGGACGGGCGTCTGGGTGCGGCCATGAACGAGGGCGGCGCCATCACCGCGGCGCTGTATTCGGTCGAAAGCGGCGAGATCACCGCGACCCTGCATGGTTCGGGCGGTCTGATGAAGACCACCGCCGGCACGGTGACCATCAGCGGCAACGCCAACAACGACTACTCCGGTGCGACCCGGGTCCTCGGCGGCACCCTGATGCTGGCGGGCTCGAACGCGCTGAGCAGAAATGCCGAGGTTGTGGTCGACGGCGGCACGCTCCAGCTCGCCGGCTTCTCCCAGACCGCGCCCCGCGTCTCGCTTCTCAACGGCGCGATCACGGGCGGCAACACCCTCCGGGCCAGCGACGCCGATGCCCCCGTCTATGTCGAGAACGGCACGATCTCCGTCTACCTGCAGGCCAACGGCGGCCTGAGCAAGGGCGGTGCCGGCACCGTTCGCCTCTTCAACACCGCCGACATGAACAACCATGCGATCACGGTGAGCGGCGGGCTGCTCGACCTCACCGGTGCTACGGTCCTGAATACCGGCAGCGTGACGGTGTCCGGGGGCGTGTTGAGCGCGTCGGGCTACCAGTTCCAGAACGCGCGCGTGAGCCTCGAAGGCGGCATCCTTTCCCCCGGGGGCGACGGCGCGGTGAACGGGATGACGGCGCGCGAGAGCGAGTGGAGCGCCGACAGCGGTTTCAACTTCAACCTCTGGGATGCGACCGGAGCGCCGGGGATCGGGTACGACTTTCTCTCCCTCTCGAACGGACTGAAACTGAAGGGCCTGGGCAACGGTAAGTTCGACCTCGCTGTGATCGGCCTGCTTTCGTCGACCGGCGGCACCGGCCTGGTCTCGAACTTCGACAGCGCCACGGCCTACAGCTGGACGTTCGTGACCGCCTCGCAGGCGATCACGGGATTCAACTCGAAGAAGTTCACCGTCGACCTTTCGGGCTTCGCCAATGCGTACAACGGTCTTTTCTCCGTGGATATATCTGACGATGGCCGGAGCCTGAGTCTGGTGTATACCCCCACGGCGATTCCCGAGCCCCAGACCTACGCCGCGTTGCTCGGCGGCGCGACGCTCCTGTTGGCCGGAGTCCGCAGCTTGCGCCGCCGCCGCGGCTGAGCTGCAACCCTGTGATTGCCGCCCGCCCCGGAGCGAGCGGGCCCGTGCCAACGGTGAGGCTGTGGGGCGGCGTGTTTGCTGCGTCGCTCGGGCGCGTACCAGCACCCCGCCGGATCACGCCAACCGGATCATCGAGTCGGACGGACGGCCCGGTGCCCGTTTTGCGGTTTGTGCCCCCGGGCCGTTGTGCCGTTCCGTCGGTGGACGCCGCCCACCATGCTCTTCGCCTTCCTCACCACCCTGCTCTGGTCGTTCAGTGCGATCTTCGCGCGCCGCCTCGTCGACGTGCTCGGCAGCACTCTGGCGAACTTCGCCCGGCTGCTCGTGGCGACCGGGCTGCTGGCGCTGTGGGCGTTCGCCCTCGGCGCGGGCGTGCGTGGCGACGGCTTTGGCTGGTACGTGCTCAGCGGCGTGATCGGCTTCGGTCTGGGCGACATTACGCTCTATTTCGCGCTCGCGCGTCTCGGCTCGCGTCTGACGATCCTGCTCACCCAGTGCCTCGCGGCGCCGTTCGCGATCCTGCTCGAGTGGTGCTGGCTGGGCACGATGTTGACGTGGGCGCAGCTGCTATGCGGTGCCGGCGTCCTGCTCGGGGTCTCGTTCGCGCTGTTGCCGAAGGACAACCCGCACCTGCCGCGCGCGACCCTGTGGAGCGGAATCGTCTTCGGCGTATTTGCCGCTATCGGACAAGGTCTCGGCGCGGTCGTCAGCCGCAAGGCCTATGCGCTTTCGCTCGATTCGGGCGTGGTTGTCGACGGCGGCAGTGCGGCCTTCCAGCGCGCCCTCGGCGGGCTGGTCTGTGGTGCGCTCGCCTGGTGGCTCCTCCGTCGCCGCGAGGCGGAGCGGCCATGGTCGACGCTCACGAAAAATCTCCGGCTGCCGCGTTTCACTGGTACCCTGTTCGCCGCGGCGTTGTTCGGTCCGGTGGTGGGCGTGGGCTGTTACCAGTGGGCGTTGGCCACCGCGCCCAGCGGTGTCGTGTTGCCGATCGTCGCGCTCTGCCCGGTCGTGATCATCCCGATCAGCTGGTGGTTCGAGGGCGACCGACCGAAGCCGCGGTCGTTGTTCGGCGGCTTGATCGCGGTGGCGGCGGCGATCGCGTTGGCGCGGCTGCGTACCCCCTGAGCGGCTACGAGAAACGCCTGATCCGATCGCCCACGTCGCTCCGAAGCCGATCGATCGTTCCGGCGGCGAAGTCCGCCAGGTCGCGGGTCGGTTCCGCCAGCAACGGCGTCAAGTCCATCGCCCACGTGATGCCGGCGAGGCGGTCGGTCGCATGCGAGGTGTGGAAGGTCGCGTTCGCCGCCCGGCGGCCGAGCGCGGCCAGATCGTAGCGCTTGCCCCCGGAGATCTGGGAGTCGAATACGGCGAGAAGCCGGGCGGCGAGATCTGGGCGGCGGCCTGCGTCGAGCGCGACCTTTTCGTTGTCGGGCAACCAGTCGAGATCGCGCCACACCTCGCAACCCAGCACGCGCCCCGGGCGTTGCTCCGCCGGCAATTCGCGCAGGGCCTTCAGGCAACGCGTCAGCACCGCGATGTGCGTGTCGTGCTTGTCGGCGGGGTTGTGGAGATAGAGAACCTCGGGCCGGCATCCCTCGAACACCGCGGCCAGGTCGGCGGCGACGCCTGCGTGCCCGGGGCGCTTCACGTCGGTGCTGGGATGCGCAAGCTGCACCTGGATCGCGTAGCCGCCGAGCGTCGCGGCGCGGCGTTGTTCGTCGCGCCGTACCGCCTTCATCCGTTCGTCGGTGAAGCCGGCGTAGGGACCGGTGCGGGCCGATCCGCCGCCGTCGGTCACGACCACGCCGCCGAAGGCCTTGCCGGGCCGGTCGAGGCAGTCGCAGATTCCCGAGTACGCCATGATCTCGATGTCGTCCTGGTGTGCGGCCACGCAGAGATGCGTGACGCGGGCGAGCGCCGCCGCGGCATCGCCACCGGCGGGCACGAAGACATCGGACTCGGGGCGGGAGAAGTTCATGCGGTGGCGGGGAAGAGCGGCACCGGATAATCGCCGCGGTCCGCGAGTGCGGCGAGTGCGGCCTGCACGCGGGGTTTGTCCTCTCGGTAGGTCACACCGAACCACTCGGCCGAGGTCGGCCGCACCTCGACGGTGGCGAGGCCGGCGGCGATCTGCTGCGAGACCGCCTCGGGCAGGTAGAACTCGGATTTCAGCTCCTGGCCCCGCGCGGCGATGAACTCGCGCCACTGCCGGTCGAGTTCGCCGAAGAAGGCCGGCGTGAATGCCCAGCAGTTCATCGAGACGATCTCCTCGCCGCTGAATTTTCCGCCCGGGCCCACATCCTCCCGGCGGATCCCGGTGTTCTCCACCACCGTCTGCAGGCGGTGGTCGTCACCGGCGGCGCAGACACCGCGGGCAACTGCGCCGTTTTCGGAAAGGGTGTTGGCCAATCTGTATCCAACCATCGCAAACGACGCGCCGCTCGCGGCCGGCGACTGGAGGAAGGCGGCCAGTTCGGTGAACGCGTCACGTCCGAAGAAGTCGTCGGCGCCGATCACTGCAAAGGGTTCCTTCACGGCATCGCGGGCGCACCAGACCGCATGCCCGGTGCCCCACGGCTTCTCGCGGCCCTCGGGGATCGACGCGCCCTCGGGCAGCGCGTCGAGCGACTGGAAGACGGTGCCGACCTCGATGCGGTCCGCGTACTTGGCGACGACGCGGGTGGCGAATTCGTCGGCGAAATCGCGCCGGATCACGAAGACCACGCGGCCGAAACCGGCCCGGATCGCGTCGAACACCGCGTAGTCGAGGATGGTCTCCCCTCCCGGCCCGACGGGATCGAGTTGTTTGAGCCCGCCGTAGCGGGAGCCCATGCCGGCGGCGAGGACGAGGAGAGAGGGTTTGGCCATCGGGCCGAGGGAAAGGGAAACCGGGCGTGCTGGCAAGGTGGGCATGGCGGCCGTTTCCGCGACCCCACGCTTGCGGTAGGGAGCGCGCTTGCTCGCTCCGCTTCTTGGCGATGCATGCGGTGCGACCGAGGTCGCACCCTGCGCTCGAGCCCCCGCTCAGCGGTGCCGGCCGCGACCGTGGGCCCGGTTTCCGCCATGGTTCCCGCCGTGCGGCTGGTGGCCGTGCTTGCCGCCCAGCTCCGGTCCGTTGCGCGCGTAGCCGGCCTTGTCGGTCGTGACCACGTGCTCGTCGGGGCGGCGCGGCTTGTGGTCGCTCGGGCCGCCGCCGAGCAGCGGTTTCAGGAAACGTTCGAGACCGAAGCGTTTCAATGCGCCGCGCACCGACTCGCGCATCTCCGGCTTGTACCAGAAGAAGAAGCTGCGCTGCGCCTCCTTCTCCTCGCGTGTCCGGGCCACGGGTACGGGCTTGCCGTCGTACGGGTGCACGCCGGTGGCGTAGATCTCGGTGGCGACCGTCATCGGCGTGGGCGTGAAGTCCTGCACCTGCTCGAGCTTGAAGCCGAGCTCCTTGGTCTGCGCGGCGAGGTCGGCCATGTCCTCGGGGCGCGAGGCCGGGTGCGAGCTGATGAAATACGGGATGAGCTGGAGCTGCGGTTTGCCGACCTTCTGCTTCACCGCGTCGAAACGTTTCAGGAATTCGCGGAACAGGTCGAAGCTGGGCTTGCGCATCACCCGCAGCACCGGGTCGGAGGTGTGCTCGGGCGCGACCTTCAGGCGGCCGGAGACGTGGTGCGTGATGAGCTCCTCGATGTAGCGCTCGTGGCTCTTCGCCACCTCGGGCGTCTTCTTCGGGTGCAGGAAGAGGTCGTAGCGCAGACCGCTGGTGACGAAGGCGTGCTTCACTCCGGGCGTCTCGCGTACCGCCTTGTAGATGTCGAGCAGCGCGGTGTGGTCGGTGTCGAGGTTCGCGCACATCGATGGCCACATGCAGCTCGGGCGGATGCACTGGTCGCAGATCCACTGCTCCTTGCCCTTCATGCGGTACATGTTGGCCGACGGGCCGCCGAGGTCGCTGATCGTGCCGTGGAAATCCGGCATCGCCTTCACGGCTTCGACCTCGCGCAGGATGCTTTCCTTGCTGCGGCTGGCGACAAACTTGCCCTGGTGCGCCGAGATCGTGCAGAACGCGCAGCCGCCGAAGCAGCCGCGGTGGAGATTGATCGAGTGCCGGATCATCTCATACGCGGGGATCGGCCCGCGCTTGCGGTACCGCGGATGCGGCAGGCGGGTGAACGGCAGGTCGAAACTGCGGTCCATCTGCGCCTCCGTCATGGTCGGGTAGGGCGGGTTCACGACCAGCGTCTGGTCGCCGACTTGCTGCAGGATGCGGCGCGCCTTCACGCGGTTCGACTCGGTCTCGACCTGCTTGAAGTTCGCCGCGTACAGCGTGCGGTCGGCGAGGCATTCCTCGTGGGAGTGGAGCGTGAGGTCCTCCCAGTTGCTGTTCTTGGGCAACGGCGTGTCGGCCGGCACCAGCACCGCGGTCTGCGCGATGGTCTTGAGCGAGGCGAACGGCACGCCGCGGCCGAGCAGGCGCAGCATCTCGAGCAATGGCAGCTCCCCCATGCCGTACACCAGGATGTCGGCCCCGCTCTCGGCGAGCACGGTCGGGCGGATCACGTCGGACCAGTAGTCGTAGTGCGACACGCGGCGCAGGCTCGCCTCGATGCCGCCGATCATCACGGGCACGTCGGGGTAGAGCTCCTTCAGGATGCGGGTGTACGTTGTCACCGCATAGTCGGGACGGAAGCCGGGCGCGCCGTCGGGCGTGTAGGCGTCGTCGCTGCGCAGGCGCCGGCCGGCGGTGTAGCGGTTGACCATCGAGTCCATGCAGCCGGCGGTCACGCCGAAGAACAGCCGCGGGCGTCCCAGCTTCTTGAAGTCGCGCAGGTCGTCGCGCCAGTTGGGCTGCGGCAGGATCGCCACGCGCAGGCCCTCTCGCTCGATGATGCGGCCCACGACCGACGCGCCGAACGACGGATGGTCCACGTAGGCGTCGCCGGTGACGAGGATCACGTCGACCTCGTCCCAACCGCGCGCGTCGAGTTCGTCGCGCGTGGTCGGCAGCCAGCGCGCCGGGTTCCAGAGCGGATCGCGGGCGTCGGGCTTGGCGGTGGTGTGGGCGGGAGGCGGCAAGGTGGGGCCACGTTCGCCGGTGTGTTGCCGACGCGCAAGCGCCGGCTGGGGCGGGGCGCGCGGCTAGCACGTCGGCTTCTTGCGGCGGTGCTCCACAAAAGGCGCGGGCGCAACACCAGCTTGTCACGTATTACGTGACAATTGCCAGGTGCGCTTTCCCGCCTGTCCTGCGGCTCGCCCGCTGGTCCTCGGGGCGGTTGCGGGAACGGTTGCGCGGGTCTTCCTGTCGGGCATGAAGACGCGAGCAACAGTGCTGATGCGGCGGGCGGGCCGCTGGTTCTGGCGGGATTGGGTGCGGCCGATGGCGTTGCCGGTGCTCGGCATCCTGATGGCGAAATCCGCGCTGGGTGACATCAACCGTGTGCCGTCCGGCTCGATGAAGCCGACGATCCTCGAGGGCGATGTGGTGTTCGTGAACAAGCTCGCCTACGACCTGAAGGTGCCGTTCACGCGCACGCGACTCGCGACGTGGGCGCAGCCGCAACGCGGCGACATCGTCGTCTGTTTCTCGCCGGAAGACGGCACCCGCCTGGTGAAGCGCGTCGTGGCGTTGCCCGGCGACACGCTCGAGATGCGCAACGAGCGCCTGGTCCTCAACGGCGAGCCGCTGCACTACGCGCCCCTGCCCGGCGATGCCGCCGGGGTGGGGTGCCTCGAACCGCACGAGCGGGCTGCCGCGGTCTTCGCCGCGGAGGCGATCGCTGGGCGCGAACACTCCGTGATGGCGCTGCCCGGGCGGCGGGCCCTGCGGGATTTCGGGCCGCTGGTGGTGCCGGCGGGGCAGTGCTTGGTGCTTGGTGACAACCGCGACAACAGCCACGACTCCCGCTTCTTCGGCTTCATGCCGCTGCACGACGTCGTGGGGCGCGCCGAGGCGGTGTTTGTATCCGGAGATCCGGCCCGCTGGTTGCAGCCCCGGTTCGGGCGCTTCTGCACGGCGCTGGAATGAGCTGTGATGATGCAGATTGCGTGGGGTGCGAGCTTGCTCGCACCGCATGGCACGAGCGACGCCCAACGGTCTGAGCAAGCTCAGACCCTACTGCTCGGCGTTGGACTGGCCGCAGCCTACCGCGGGGCGGCGACGTCCGTCGGCGTCGTCGACTCCACCGGCGCGACCCGCGCCCGATCCAGCATCAGGTCGATGGCCCAGCGCACGGCGAGCATCGCCACGAGGAAGAGCGCGCCCCAGCGTACCTCGGTGTGCATGAGCTGCTCGCCCTCGACGAGGAACACCGCCAACGCGAGTCCGAACACGTCGAGCATGCTCCAGTGGCGCCACTGCAGCATGCGGCGATGGGCCGCCTCGTCCTGGATGCCATTGCGATGGCGCCGCCACCAGTCGAAGGCCGTGACCCACGCCCCGAGCGGCGCGAGCACCAGGAAAACTGCGACGACCAGCCCGCCGATCCAGGCGCCCTGGCGCAGCAGCGTCAGGGTGAGCGTGACGACGCTGTACGCCTTGTCGGCCAGCAGCCAGTCGCGGATCTGCAGGAACGGCATCGCGAGAGTGCCGGCGAGCACGATCCCGGCGAGGGCGAGCCACCAGCCGTTGATCGGGCGATGCAGCGGTCGCGACGCCTCCGGCGGCATCTCCCGCGCGAGCAACGCGCCGGCAGCCATGCTCAACGTGATCGCCGCCACGAAGATCGGGATACCGGCGAGCGGTTTGGCCCCGACCATCAGCTGGCCCGAGGTGAGCGTGAGGATCAGGCAGACGAGAAACACATCGAGCATCGACCATTTGCCCAAGCGCTCGACCCATTCGAGCGCGCGCCGTCCCGTGGCATCGAGCCGCCCCCGCGCCGCGAGCCCCGCGAGAATCGCGAGCTTGGCGAAGGGGAAGACGATCGAGAAGCCGACCACGAGCACGGCGAGCACGTACAGCCCGGTTGACCACATCATGTCCACCGAGCGCACCAGCGAGTACGGCTCGGTGCCGAACCCCTTGCGCAGTTCCATGAACGGCAGGAAGAGCACGAGCACGTTGCAGGCACAGGACGCGCCGAGCATCGCCGCCACGATCAGGCGGGTGCGACGGGTGAGTTCGATGATACCGGCCGGCATGGCCGCGAGCGCAGCCGACCGGCGCATTATCCGCAATGGGGAAGTGCGGGGGCGCCACGCCGGACGGCGAACGCTGTTTGCCTCACGGCTGCGGGGTGCGATCTTCGGGCGAACCTTTCGCACGCCATGCCCCGAAACCTGTTCCTCGTCCTGTTCGCCCTCGTCTTTCCGGTCGCCGCGTTTGCCCAGTCGGCCCCGGTCGTGGTTTCGCTCTGGGACAACGGCGCTCCCGGCTTCGAGTCGCGCCGCGACGAACCCGAGCGGGCGCAGGACTGGTGGGTGCGCAACATCCACAACCCGTCGCTCACCGTCTTCCGCCCGCCCGCCGACAAGGCCAACGGCTGCGCCGTCATCGTCGCGCCTGGCGGCGGCTTCCGCGAACTGGTCTTCGGCGAGGAGGGCGAGAAGGCGGCGGAATACCTCAATACGCTCGGGGTGACGGTCTTCGCGCTGAAGTACCGTCTGCCCAACGAGCCCGGCTCGCCCTACACGCTCGCCCACGTCCGGCAGGATGCCCAGCGCGCGGTCCGGCTCGTGCGCAGCCGGGCGGCCGAGTTCGACGTCGATCCTCGGCGTATCGGAATGTTGGGCTTCTCGGCCGGCGGTGCGGTGGTCCTCATGGTGGCCTTCGACCGGGGCCTCGGCGACGCGCGTGCGGCCGACCCGATCGACCGCGCCAACGGGCGTCCCGATTTTCTCATGATGGTCTACCCGGGCGGCGAGATTCCCGCGGTGCTCCCGGCCGACACGCCGCCGACGTGGCTGCTCTGCGCCAACGACGACGAGTACGGGTGCGACGCTGTCACCATGGCGCTGGTCGAGCGCCTGCGCGCGGCCAAGGTCCCGGTCGAGCTGCACCTGCTCGCGCGTGGAAAACACGCCTTCAACATGGGCGGGCGCTCCGAGTATCGGTCGGTTCGCCAGTGGCCCGATCGCCTCGCCGATTGGCTGGAGGACAGCGGGTATCTGCGGCCTCAGTGAGTCGCCGGCGCGAGCACTGGAATCATCTCCAACAGGAACGCCCGGCGGATCGCGTCGTAACCGCGCCGGTTCGGATCCTCGAGGTTCAGAAAGTACCAGTAGGTCGGGTCCTCGGCCCGGTGGTGCGGGTTGTCCCGGTCGCGGCAGTGCATGCCGTGGCCGAGCAGCGTGGCATGCACGTCGACCACGTGGACGTTGGCCCGCGCCGCGGCGGCCTCGCGGATCTGGCGGTTGAACTCCCCGTGGATGCGCAGCCCGTCGGGCCAGGGCGGCAGCGGCTTGAAGAGGCGCAGCAGCGGGTTGACGCGGTTGATGTCACCGACCCCGTCGGTGGGGTCGAAGATGGTCGCGATGAAGATGTCGCAGCCGCCGGGAAATCTGGCGGCGATGCCGTCGAGCAGGCGATCGAGTCGCATGCGGAAGGCCGTCGCGTAGCGTTGGCCGTCGGCCCACGAGGCGCCGTAGAGCGCCTCGTCGCGTGGCGGGCTGGACCCGTAGTCGTGGATCAGGTCGATGCCGCCGGTGGAGAGCACCACGATTCCGCGGGTGGTCGCGGGCTGGCGTGGGAGTGACGGCAATTGCCCGTGGAGGTGCTCGCCGGAGCTCGACGAGTTCTCGGCGAGGTTCAGCGTGCGCAGCTTGGGGTAGACACGGCCGAGGCTACAGCCGTCGATGTCCGCTTCGTCGCCGTCGGGTATCCGTGCCAACCGGTCGAAGAAGCCGAAGCCTGGTTTCGCGCCGAAGCCGGTGACGATGCTGTCGCCCATGCCGAGGAGCAGCGTGTCCTGTTCGCCCCATTCCTGCGCGAATGCCGCGGCGGGGATCGCTGGCCCGGCCGGTCCCGAGCCCATCGGCGGGTTGTAGTGTCGGTAGAAGAGGAAGAGGGCGGCGGCGATCAACGCGACCGTCAGCACGAATCGCAGGCGGATCTGGTACCAGCGAGGGGGCTCCCGGGTTTGGCGCATCGGGCCGAGATGCTGGAGATCCTGCCGTACGGCGCGAGCCCGCAGAGCGACTGCGGCTCCTCTCCCGAAATCGCGCGCGGGTTTTGACCGCGGGCGGTGTACGGCTATCACCTACCACCGCCCCCCGCCCGAACTCTGCGTCATCCATGAAACTGCGATTTGTCCTTTTCCTCTTCGTCCTCGGCCTGTTGGTGCCTGGTCGCGTGGCGGCGTTCTCGTTCGGCGAGAAACACGTGACCGCCTCCCTGGTGGCGGAGCAGTCCGCGCTCGTGCCGGGGCAGACCACGACCGTCGCGTTGCGCCTCGTGCACGACGAACACTGGCATACCTATTGGCAGAATCCCGGCGAGGCCGGCCTGCCGACGACGATCTCCTGGAAACTGCCGGAAGGCTTCGCGGCCGGACCGATCCAGTGGCCGGTTCCCGACATCACCGACACCGGCGGTGTGCTCACCTACGGCTACGGCGGCGAGCTGCTGCTGCTGGTCGACATCGCGGTGCCGGCGGATGCGAAGGTCGGAGAAGCGGTGACGCTGCAGGCCGAGGCGGAGTGGCTCATGTGCAAGGAGGCCTGCATCCCGGGCGACGCGAAGGTGTCGCTCGCGCTGCCCGTGGCTGCGGAGTCCGCGGCCGATCCGAAGTGGGCGGCCAGGATCGCGGCGGTGCGCGAGGCGCTGCCGCAGGAAACGACGAAACTGACCGCGCGCGCCTACCGCAACGGCAGCGACATCACAATCCGGGTACAGGCCGCGGACGGAATCGTGCTCGCCGCGGGCGAGGCGGCCTTCTTCTCCGACGACGGCGCGATCGAGACACAGGCCCTGCAGCCGGTGGCGCCACCCACGGGCGGCGCCGTCGACCTGAAGGTGCGGCAGGCGCCAGCGGCCGGGAGGCCGAACGAATTGGCCGGTTTGCTTGTTGCGCCCGCCGGCTGGTGGCAGGGCGGACCGCAGGCAGTCGTGGTGCGCTCGCCGGTCATCGACGGCGCGGTGCCGGCCAGTGGCGCGGCGCTTCAGCCCGCGTCCTCCGCAACGGGTCGCCCCGATGGCGCGGCCCACGGGTTCTTCGGCATCCTCGCGCTCGCTTTCGTCGGCGGGCTGATCCTGAACCTCATGCCCTGCGTCTTTCCGGTGCTCGGCATCAAGATCCTCGGCTTCGTGCAACAGGCCGGTGAATCGCGGGCGAAGGTGCGGTTGCACGGCCTCACGTTTGCCGCCGGCGTGCTCGTGTCGTTCTGGGTGCTGGCCGGCATACTGATCGCACTGCGGCCGGCGGACGGTGCCGCGGCGCAGGGCTGGGGTTTTCAACTACAGAACGCCGGTTTCGATTTCGCGTTGGCGATCGTGATGCTGGTGTTCGGCCTGAGCCTGAGCGGCGTGTTCGAGATCGGCGGCTCGCTCATCGGCGCCGGCGCGGGCCTGCAGGCGAAAAGTGGTTACGCGGGCTCCTTCTTCTCCGGCGTGCTCGCCACGGTGGTGGCGACGCCGTGCTCCGCGCCCTTCCTCGCGCCCGCGCTCGGCGCGGCGATGGTGCTGCCGCCCGCGGCGGCGCTGGCGGCGTTCACGGCGATCGGCGTCGGGCTCGCGCTGCCGTACCTCGTGCTCTCGTTTGCGCCCGCCTTGGTCAAGGTGCTGCCGCGGCCCGGGGCGTGGATGGAGACCTTCAAGCAGTTCATGGCGTTTCCGCTCTACGCGACGGTGGCGTTTCTGCTCTGGGTCCTGGCCGGTCTGCTCGGCGACGACCACTTTGCGTTTCTCTTTGTGCTGCTCGGCCTCGTGCTGATCGCGGCCGCGGTCTGGGTGCTGGGCCGTTGGGCGGTGCTGCATCGGCCCGCGCGCACGCGCTGGACCGCCCGGCTCGTCGCGGTGGGCCTGTTGGCCGGGGGCGTGACGCTCGGTTGGCCGAAGTCGGAAACGACCGTGCCGGGGGACACGGCCGCGGTGCTGCCGCAACCCGACTGGCAACCGTGGTCGACCGGGGCGGTGGAGCGGCTGCGCGCCGAGGGTCGTATCGTCTATGTGGACTTCACGGCCCGCTGGTGTGTGACCTGCCAGGTGAACAAGGGTGTGGTGTTCGGCTCCGCCGAGGTGCTGCGCGAGTTCCGCGACCGCCAGGTCGCCGCGCTGCGGGCCGACTGGACGCGCCAGGACCCGAAGATCACCGCCGAGCTCCAACGCCTCGGCCGCGCGGCGGTGCCGGTGAACCTCGTCTATCTGCCCGGCCGCGCCGATCCGATCCTGCTGCCCGAAGTGCTCACGCCGGGCATCGTGCTGGAGGCGGTGCGGGGCGAACGGGATTCCTTGAAATGACGTGAAATTGGATCTCGGATGCGCGGGCGCTGTCCGAGCTTCCATGTCCCCCAATGCCTCTTTTCGTCGTTTCACAATTGTCTCCGCTGCGATCGGCGTGATCGGAGCGGCGGCGTGGTGGTGTTGGCCAGAGGCGGAGCGTGCGCCCGGCAATTCTGTGCCTGAGGTGGGGCGCGTGACCCGAGAGGCGGCGAGCGGTTCTTGCCCGGTTCCCGCAGCGCAGGCTCTGGATCACGATTTCCGGAAACGAATCGCGGAATTGTTGGCGGCGGCGCCTTCCGGAGAGCGGAATCGCCAACTCAACGAGTTGATCGGGCAATTGGCGACCGAGCACCCGTTGGAGGCGATCGCGTACCTCGAGTCACGACAGGACGCGCCGGTCGCGCGGAATCTCCTTCAGCGCGCGATGTCGGCGTGGCTGCGTTGTGATCGTGCGGCGGCATTGGGTTTTGCCTTCATCCGTGCGCGCGACGATGTCGCCGGTCGGGATTGGTGTCTGGAGCCGACGCTCGCCGTGCTGGCGGAATCGGAGGGCATCGAAGCGGCGCTTCGTTTTCTCGCCGATCTGCCGGCGGACGAGTCCGTCTATGGGCCGCTGGTTCCGCTGATGACGAGCCACATCATCGGGGATCCAGAGGGGAGCGCGCCGGTGATCGATCTGGTTCCGCTCGCGAGTGCTCGGGAGGTTTTCAACGAGATGCGCGGTGCGATGTTGGCCCAGGCGCAAGGTTGGGATGCGCTGCGGACGATTGCGGCGGAATCTGGCCGGGGCGAGGCCACTGATCCGGAGTTGATCGGTGCGATTCTTACGCTGTTCAAATCGGAGCCTCAGCGCGTGCTGGAGTGGGTCGCAGCACAACCGGGCGGGTCCGCTCTCGATGTGATCCGTTGCCGGATCGGATACTCGCTGTTGGCGGGCAGTGTGGAAAACGGCGGCGATCCGTCCGCGCCAGCTCGTCTGGCGGTGCGGATTCAGAATCCCACGACCGCAGCATCGTTGCTCCCGACCGCCCTAAGTGCGTGGTACGCCAAGGACCCGACGGCTGCGCTGGTCTGGGCGGAGGAACAGGCTCTCGCTCCGGAGTTGGTCGCCGAAGTGGTCATTCAAAACACGCAGCCAACCTCGGCGGATTTGCGGAAGGCATTGATCCAGTCGGAATGTGTTGCCGATCCCAAGATGCGGCTTCGCCAGCAGTCGGCCTTGGTTGAGCGATGGCTTCGCGTGGACCGGACGGCCGCGCTCGGATGGATCCGTGCGTCGACGTTGCCGGATGAACTGAAGGCGATCCTGGAAAACGAGTCCGCGGTCGGTGGCAAATAACTGGATGGTGGACCCGGCTTGTCGCTGCGGGGTGTTCCGCCCAAGGTCTGCCGCCGTGAACCTCGAACCCATCGGCACCATGCGGACGTGTTTCCCGGAGAAATTCGGGATTCCGCGGCAGAGCGGTCTTGCGCCGTTGGCGCGGGGTGTACTGCGGTTCGCGGACACGCAACCGGCGGCAGTGTGGCGCGATGCGATGCGCGGACTCGACGGGTTCTCCCATCTCTGGGTGAGCTTCGTTTTCCACGAGGCGGTGGCGGAGGGGTGGCGTGGCTTGGTGCGTCCGCCGCGCCTGGGTGGAAACAAGAAGATGGGCGTGTGGGCGACGCGTTCGCCGCACCGGCCGAATTTCCTCGGGCTCTCGTTGCTCGAAATCGACGCCGTCGACTTCGACGAACCGGCGATCCGTTTTCGCGGTGTCGACCTGCTCGATGGCACGCCGGTGGTGGATCTGCGCCCCTACCACCCCGAGTCGGATCGCCCGCGAGTGGAATCGCGCGATGGCTGGATCGGGAGCGCGGGGGAGCCGGCGGCAACTGTGGCGTGGAGCGCTTTGGCCACTTCGCAGGTCGCGGACGCCGCGGCGCGCATCCCGCCGGGCATGCCGGACTATGCTGCGGACGAGGTGCGTGGCTTGGTCGAATCGCTGGTGGGGTTGGATCCGCGGCCCGCGCATTTGCGCGGCAGTACCGCTGATTGGGCGATGCGGTTGCTCGGCTGCGACGTGAAGTTCCGCATCGAGGGCGAGCAAGCGGAGATTCTGGCTCTGGAGTAGGCGGGCTTTCCTTGGCTCCCAAGGAGCAGCGCAATCGGTGCGGACAAATAAGTGAACGGCCGTTCACTTATTTGTCCGGGGAGGGCCCGGGCGCTCTGGAACGGGGGCTGTGGGCGTTTGCGGGATGGCGAAAGGCGGTGGTCGGATGACGGAGGATGGAGGCTTCCCGCGAGCTTCGATGTGGGGCTGGGGCTGGCTGGTGCATCCGGTTGCGTTGGGTTTGCCGGGCGTAGGAGGGCCGAGCCACGGGGGCCTGCAATGGCGGTCCGGACACGAGGTCAGCCCCGGTGTGCACGGAAATGAGTCCGCCGCATCGGTCGCTTGTGCCGGGGCGGGTTTCCACCAAGCTGGCGGGCCATGTCGCCTGCTGCCGAAACGCTCGTCGCCGATCTGAAACGCGCCAATGTCGTCGCCTCCGTGCTCGCCCTGCTGGGCTGGGACGAGCAGGTCCACCTGCCACCGGAGTCGGCGGAGCGGCGCGCGGAACAAGCGACGCTGCTGGCCGAGCTGCACCACCATGAGGCGACCAATCCGCGGATCGGTGAGTCGCTCGCGGCACTGGAGGGGCTCGGCGACTCGGCAGCCGCGGAGGAGCGGGTGCTGCGCAAACATGCGCGCAAGGACTACGACCGTCTCACCAAACTGCCGCCGGAGTTCGTGCGCGAGAAGGCCCGGCTCGACAGCGAGGCCTACCACGCCTGGGCCGCGGCGCGCGCGGCACGCGATTTCTCCAAGTTCGCGCCTTTCCTCCAACGGCAGCTCGACCATGCCAAGCGCGAGGTGGAGCTGCTCGGCCTCGCCGACGCCTACGACCACGCGATCGACAAACACGATCCCGGCATGACCGCGGCGCGCATCGAGGCGCTGTTTGCCGAGCTCAAACGCGACCTCGTGCCGCTGGCGCGCCGCATCGTCGATTCGCCCGTGAAGGCGAAACGCGGCCTGTTGCAGGGCTTCCCGGTCGAAACGCAGCGCGAGTTTCTGCGCGAGGTCACGACCGCGATCGGCTTCGACTACAGCCGCGGCCGGATCGACGTGTCGCTGCATCCGTTCTGCTCGGGCGACGGTCACGACATTCGCATGACGACGCGCTTCGATGCCGACAACCCGCTCGATTCGCTCTTCAGCGCGATCCACGAAACCGGCCACGGGCTCTACGAACAGGGCCTGCCGCGCGAGTGGATCGGCACGCCGCTGGGCGAGGCGGTGGGCATGGGCATCCACGAGTCGCAGAGCCGGATGTGGGAAAACCAGGTCGCCCGCAGCGCCGCGTTCTGGCGCCATTGGGAACCGAAGTTCCGCGCCGCCTTCGCCCCGCGCCTCGACGGCGTCACCTCCGAGGAGCTCTATCTCGCGATCAACGAGGTCGCGCAGACGCTCATCCGCGTCGACTCCGACGAGGTCACCTACAACCTGCACATTGTCCTGCGCTTCGAGATCGAGCGCCGCCTCTTCCGCGGCGAGCTCGCGGTGGCCGACCTGCCCGCCGCGTGGAACGCGCTCTCGCAGGAGCTGCTCGGTCTCACCCCGGCGCACGACGGCGAGGGCTGCCTCCAAGATATCCATTGGTCGGGTGGGGCGTTCGGCTACTTCCCGAGCTATTGCCTCGGTAACATGATCGCCGCCCAGCTCTGGTACACCGCGCAGGCCGCGCTCCCCGGGCTCGACGACGATTTCGCCGCCGGAAAGTTCGACCGGTTGCTCGCTTGGTTGCGCGAGCAGATCCATGCACGTGGCCGCCGGCTCGAAACCGAGGAGCTGGTTCGCGCCGTCACCGGCGAAGGCATTTCGCCGCGGCACCTCGTGCGCTACCTCGGCGAACGGTACCTGCCGCTGTATGAATAGATTTCTTCGGTCGTTCCCGGGTTGAACGGATCGCCCGCCGCCGCGTCTCACTCGTTTTCGCCCCACACCTTCCGATTTTTCGACTGAATGAACTACCGACCTTTTGGCAGAACCGGCTTCGACGTCTCCGAGATCAGCTACGGCGCCTGGGCGCTGGGCGGCGGCTGGGGGCCCCAGTCCGACGAGGTTTCGGTGAAGGCGTTGAATCGCGCGATCGATCTGGGCGTGAACCTGATCGATACCGCCGCTGGCTACGGCAACGGCCGCAGCGAGCGTGTCATCGCGGGCGTGCTCAAGGAGCGGCGCGAAAACGTGTTCGTCGCCACGAAGACTCCGCCCGCCCCCGGCGTGTGGCCGCCGTCGCCGTACTGCAAGGCCGACGAACGCTACGGCGAGGCGTATTTGCGGAAAAACGTCGAGGAGCGCCTGGCCAACCTCGGCACCGACCGCATCGACCTGTTGCAACTGCATACCTGGACGCGGGCCTGGAACCGCAACCCGACGCCGCTGCTGGTGCTGCGCAAGCTGCGCGAGGAGGGGAAGCTGCGTTTCATCGGCATCTCCACGCCCGAGCACGACCAGAACAGCGTGATCGACCTGATCCGCGGCGGCTGGGTCGACGTCGTGCAGGTGATCTACAACCTCTTCGAGCAGGAGCCCGCCGCGGAGCTGCTCGACACCGCGCGCGAGCACCGGGTGGCCGTGATCGTGCGCGTGCCCTTCGACGAGGGCGCGCTCACCGGGAAGTTCACCGAAAAGAGCACCTTCGCCGACGGCGATTTTCGCCGGCACTATTTCTCCGGCGACCGCCTCGCGCGCACCGTGCGGCGGGTCGATGCCGTGCGGCAATCGCTCGAGGGCAGCGGGCTCACATTGCCGCAGGGGGCGTTGAAATTCATCCTCGCGCACCCGGCGGTGAGCACGGTTATTCCCGGCATGCGCGACACCGACCAGGTGAACTTCAACATCGCTGCCGCCTCGCTGCCCTCGATGGCGCCCGAGCTGGTCGAGAAGCTCCGCACCCACAACTGGCGCCGCGCGATCTGGTATTCGGGAAAGCAGTAACGAGATTTTCCATTTCGGATTGCCGATTGGCGATCGCCGGAAGCGATGCGGGTGGCGAGCCCCTTTTCGCGCAGAAGTGGCGGCCGCGGGGGGGGGGGGGGGGGGGGGGGGGGGCGCGGG
>JAEZUE010000046.1 GCA_023443455.1 Verrucomicrobiota bacterium | reverse complement strand
CCATCACGATCGCGTAGAGCGTGTCGCCCTTGGTGGTGAAGCGCACGTCCTCGGCGGTGAAAGGTTTCCCCTTCCCCTCGTTGAAGCCCTGGCCCTGAAGCGGCGCCGCCGCGGCCATCTGCGGGCCCTCGCCAAGCACCTTCCACGGGCGGGTGCCATGGATCGCCTCCTGGTTGATCTGCATCCAGTCGGCAATGCCCTCGACGATCGCGAGGCTGGGCTCGTCGGGCGTGCCGTCGCCGCGCAGCGGGATGCTGAGGAGCAGGTTGCCGTTCTTGCTCACGACATCGACCAGCGTGTGGACGACCGTCTTCGCGCTCTTGTAGCCGTTTTCGTCGCGGACCTTCTGCTCGTAGTGCCAGTTGCCGATGCAGGTGTCGGTCTGGAACGGCTGGGGCTCGATCTCGTTGCTGGTGCCACGTTCGATGTCCCACGCCATGCACCGGCGCTGGTCGGTATCGAGGATCTTGTTGAACATCACACCGTCGTCGCCGTGCCAGCGGTTGTTGGAGTTGTAGAAGTGCGCCGCGATCTTCAGGCCCGCATCGCTCACCGGCCAGAGCGGCAAGGCGGTGTCGTCGAAGTAGATCAGGTCGGGCTGCACCCGGTTGATGAGGTCGATCGTGCGGTTGTAGAACTTCTCGCAGTAGGCCCGGTCGGGCGGCGTGATGCCGTTGGCCCATTCCCAACGCCGGTGGATCTGGCCGGGGTCGTCGAAGTCCGGCGCCGGGGTGTGCCGCTGCTCGTAGAGATCCTGCGGATCCAGTCCCTCCCACCAGGTGCCCTTGCCATCCGCGGCGGTGAGTTTGCCGTCGTAGGGCACACCGGCGAGCGGGCCCTGCTTGTCAGCCCCCTGCGCGGGCTCGTACCAGCTCCACGCGTGCGCGGCGTGCACGCTCACGCCGAACTTCAGGCCGTGGGCGCGCGCGGCCTTCGCCCAACCGGCGATGAGATCCTTGCCGGGCCCCACGCGCACGGAGTTCCACGGCTGGTACTTCGAGTCCCAGAGGTCGAGGTTGTCGTGGTGGTTGGCGAGGGCGAAGAAGTACCGGGCGCCGGCCCGCTTGTAGAGGGCGACGAGCTTCTCGGCGTCCCAGTTCTCCGCCTTCCAGCGATGGATAACGTCCTTGAACCCGGCCTGCGAGGGATGGCCGTATTTTTGTCGGTGGAAGGCGGTGACATTCTGCCCCCACAACGGGCCGTTCTCGAAATAGAGGTGGCGCGCGTACCAGTCGCCCATGGCGGGTTCGCACTGCGGTCCCCAGTGCGCCCAGATGCCGAACTTCGCGTCGCGGAACCACTCCGGCATCCGGTATTGGCGCAACGAATCCCACGAAGGCGCGAACTTGCCGGGAGCGACCGGCTCAGCCGCGGTGTCGACGATGACGGTCGGCGTGGCCGAGCTCGGTATCTGCGCCGAGCCGGACACGGCACCGAGGGAGACCAACGCGGCGAGGGAGAACCGGGACAACGGGAACGTCTTCATGGGGACACGCAATCGGGCTGGTGGCGGATCACGGCGCGAAGCGGACTTCGGTCGCGGCGCCGGTGTAGAGGATGGTGCGGGCGGGAACCGCGGCGGAGGAGACGAGCACGATCTTCAGTTCGCGGCTCGGCACCATGCCGGGGAACGAGCCCTGACGGGCGCCGAGGCGGAGCGTGCAGGCGGCATCGTCCCAGACCAGGTCGTAGGTGGCGCGTTCGCCGCGTTCGTAGGCGTAGGTTTCGCCGTCGTCCTCGTAGAGCGTGAACGCGGCGTCGGCGCCGGGGTAGATGCGGATCTCGTAGGGCGCGTCGGCACGCTCGGTGGCGTACTGGAGATCGGCCGGGCCCATCGGCACGATGGAGCCGGCGCGCACATAGAGCGGGAAGGTGTCGAGCGGACACTGCTTCGCGACGGTGGTGCCGCCAGCGGAGCGCTCGCCGGTCCAGTAGTCGTACCAGTCGGCGCCCGCGGGCAACGCGGTCGCCATCGTGTTGTCCAGGGTCTTGGCGCGGCCCGCCAACGCCCGCGCCTCGCTCGGCGTGCGCCAGCCGAGACGGAAATATCGTTCCTGCCCGCCCTGGTGGAACTCGGCCTTCACGGCCACGCGTCGGCCTTTCGTCAGCAAGACCTTGCCGCCGCGGTAGCGCTTCGCGCCGAAGCTCCAGTCGTCGACCAACAACCGGCCGTCGACAAACAGGCGAACGCCGTCGTCGTACTCGGCGCCGAACTCGTATTCACCATCCTCGGGCGCCGTGAGGAAGCCCTCCCAGCGCGCGGAGAAATTGTCGAAGCCGGCGAGGCCGGGCGGCGGTCCGGCAAGCGGGGGCCCGGGCCAGTTGTGGTCGAGCTTGGTGTCGACCGTGCGGCCGGCGGGTTCGTCGAAGTCCAGGCCCTTGAAATACTGTACGGCCAGGCCGGGCTGCCCGTCGGGCGTGCGGAGCACCTCGGCCGGGATGGTCGCCGGCAACGGGTCGCTGAGGTGGTACATCGCACGGGTCACCGGATGCACGAGGAACGCCGGGCCGAAGAGGAAGGCGTCGTCGGTCTTGCGGACCGCGGGGTCGTCCGGGAACTCGAGCGGGAGCGCGCGCATCATCGTGTAGGAATCGGCCGTGCTCCGCCACGCGAGGGAGTAGATGTAGGGCAGCAGGCGGTAGCGCAGTTGCGCGGCGCCGAGCAGCGAGCCGTAGATCTCGGGGGCGAGCGTCTTGAAGAGGTAGGGCTCGCGCTCGATATTCGTGCCGTGGATGCGGTAGATCGGGTTGAAGATGCCGAACTGGTTCCAGCGCGCGTAGAGTTCCCGGTACTCGGGGTTCCGCTCGCCGTCGGGGAAGTTCACGAAGAAGCCGCCCGTATCCTGGGTCCAGTACGGATGCCCGGCCATCGCCACGTTGAGGCCGCCCGCGATCTGGGCGCGGAACGTCTCCCAGCTCGCGGTGGTGTCGCCCGACCAGGACAACGCGGCGTAGCGCTGCTGGCCGGCCCAGGCCGAGCGCGTGAGCGTGAGCACACGTTTGTCGCCGGCGGCGCGCTGGCCCTCGTAGGTGCCCTGCGTGGTCACAAGCGTGTAGGGGTTGAGGTAGCGCGTGAAATCGCCAAGGGCGTTGCGGCCGAGGCCCTTGATGTCGCGCTCGACCTCGATCGGATCGTGGCAGGCGCCGCCGACCTCGACCTCGGTGCCGTCCATCCAGAGGGCGTCGACGCCGACGTCGAGCAGGCCGCTCTTGATGTGCTTGAAGTAGATCGCCCTACCCTCGGGGCTGAAGGCGTCGTAGACGCGCGCCTGCTTGGAAATCCAGTGCAGCGGCGCGAAGCGCAGACCCTTGGCGTCGAGCTCGTGCGCGAGCGCGGTGTCGTTGCCGACGGAGGGCCAGATCGAGTTCATGAGCTTCACGTGAAGCTCGTCGTGGAGCGTCTTCGTGAGCGCGGCGGGGTTGGGGAAACGCTCCGGGTTCCAGATCATGCCGCTCCAAGTGCCGTCCTTGTCGCCGCCCCAGTACTGCCAGTCCTGGACGATGTAGTCCAACGGGAAGCCGGCGGCGCGGAAGTTGCGCACGACCTCGACGAGGCGGTCCTGGGTCTTGTAGCGCTCCTTGCTCATGAAGAGGCCGAACGCCTGTTTCGGGAACATGGGCGCGGCGCCGGTGAGCGTGCGATAGCCGGCGATGACGCCGTCCATCGAGCCACCGGCGACGAAGTAGTAGTCGACACCGCCCGGCGCGCTCTCGGCCCAGAGCGTGGCGCCGGTGGCATCGTCCTTGAAGGTCATCTTCGAGTAGATGTCCCACAGGACGCCGTACCGTCGCGTGGAGACGAGGAACGGCGAGACGATGCCGATGTTGGTCTGGACGAGCAGCACCTCCCGCCCGCGGTAGTCCATGTACGGTTCGTTGTACTGGCCGAGGCCGTAGAGCGATTCGTCGGGTGCGAGCGTGAACGTCTGGCTGACCTCGTAGCTGGGCGCGCCGGAGATCGTGACCGGCTTGATCGTCTGCGGCGCGTCGGCCCGCTCGCGGGTGAGCACGCGGCCTGCGGCATCGAGGAAGGCGAGCGCGCCGGTCCGCTTGTCGGCGACGATGCGCAACCGGTCGGTGGTGACAGCCAGCGAATCCGCGGTCTCCTCGACGGTGAACGCCACCGCGGCCGGTCGGGCCACGACCGCGAGGCTCGGGTGTTCCCAGTGGTTCGCGCCGAGGTTGGCGTTCACCCGCACGATGCCCGGGCCGTAGAGAAGCACGTTCTTGGTCACGCCGGCCACGCGCAACTGCACGCCGTGTTCGAGGCGGGCGAACGAAAAGCCGTCCGCCACGCCCGGCATGGAGGCGACCGCCTGCAGGTGGCCGTCGGGGTCGAGCCCGAGCTCGGCGCAGCGCGCTTGCCACGGACAGAAAAACGCCAGCGCGAGCGCGGCGACGAAGGGCAACCGGTTTGGATTCGTATTCATTGCTTAGAGTATTCGGCCGCGGGCGGCGGCGGGGCGGAACCTGTGGAGGGCGGGACCAGCACACAGGCACCGCCTCCCGGTGCGAGGGCGAGCTGCAGGGTGTCCCCGCAGGAGACCGTGCGCCATTCCGCGCGATAGTCCTCGGCGTGGGTGCGGTAGTCGGACTGCGGGCCGTCCTGGACGACCAACACCCGGTGGTGCCCCTCGGGGAGGAAGTCCAGCGGCACGTCGAGCGTGCGCGCGTTCTCGTTGGTGGCCGCGGCGAGCAGCCAGGCGCCGTCGGCGGCCTGGCGCGCCATCACGATGAACTCGCCGATCTCGCCGGCGAGGGTGCGGCTCTCGCGCCAGGGTTGGCGTTGCGCGGCGAGGAAGCGCAGCAGCTCCGGGTGTTTCCGATACTGTTCCGGCACGTCGGGAATGACCGTCGCCCCGGAGAAGACCAACAAGGTACGGGCCGCCTCGGCGGTGAGCGTCGAGGGCACCGGCACGCCGTGGTCGACCCGGCCCGCCTGCCGGAGATCGGCCAGGCCGTTGTTCATGTCGAGCGGACCGGCGAGCATGTTGACGAAGACGCTGGTGACGAAGGTGCGCGGTTGGAAGACCTGGTGCCCGTCGAGCTGGGCCTGGCAATACTCGCGGGTGACGGCGTTGGGCCAGGTGCGCATCTGGCCGTAGGGATGCACCGGATCGTCGTGGAAGTTGCAGAGCAGGCGGTGGCGCGCGCACAGCTCGGTGATGAGGCGGGTGCGGGCGTTCTTCTCGGCGGGCGAGCCGCCCATGAAGCCGTATTTCACCCCGGCCGCCCCCCATTCGCCGTAGCGGCGCAGCGTCTCCTCGAGCGGGAAGCGCCGGCCGCCCACGTCGTTCAGGTAGAGCCAGACGCCCACGCCCTTCGCCCGGCCGTAGGCGATGATCTCGCGCACCTGGGCGGCCTTGCCGCCGTGCACCGGATCGGAGTCGCCCGCGAACTCCGGGCCGTACCAGTTCGCGTCGAGCACCAGGTGCGGGAAACCGTTCTCCGCGGCGAAGTCGACGAGCCGTATCCAGGATTCCAGCGACATCTCGTAGCGGAAGCCGTCGACCAGGGCGCCGTCGGTCCGCCAGTCCCAGAGCGCGATGCCGGGCTTGACCCAGGAGAAATCGAGCCCGGGCGCCGGTGGAGGGTTGAGCAGCTCGACCAGGTGCGAGTCGACCAACGCCCCCGCGCTGCGGCCCACCTGGACCACGCGCCATGCCGTGGTCGGGCGGGAGGCGATGCGCAAGGTCCGCGGCGCGGCGCCGGCCTCGAAGAGCAGCGGCTCGCCCTCGGCGAGGTCGGCCTCGAGCAGGCCGAGATGGCAGTTCCCGCCCGTGCGCAGCACCACCACCGGACGCCGCCGACCCTGCGCGGCGCCGATCGCTTCGGGCCCGAGGTTGTGGTTCTCGCCGTTGTAGTACCAGGCGAGGTAGTCGCCCGCGAAGGTGAAGTCGGTGGCCTCGGCGCCCTGCGGCCGCTCGGCGCCATCAGGAAACGAATACCGGAAGGCGACGCCGTCGTCGTAGGCGCGCGCCTCGATCCGATAGGTGCCGAGATCGATGGAGGCGGCGCGAAACCGGTCCGGCACGACCGCCCGCTTGCCCCACACCGGGCGCCAGACCGCATCCTGCGCGGAGCGCACCACGCCGCCGAAACGTCCGCCGGCGAAGCCGACCGCCGAAGGCGCCACGACCGCTTCGCCGTCGACGGCGAGCGCGTGCCTGACCGAGCCGTCCTCGCCGATGGCGAAGCTCATCCGGATGGAGCCGTCGGGCGAGTCCAGCACCACGTGTTCGGTGGCCGCCACCGACCGCACTGCCATCACCAGCAGGCCGAGGGCGAGCAGCGCGCCGGAGCGACGAGGGCGGGTCTTGGGGCGAAGCGTTACCATGGGCGGCGGGGTGAAGGAACCGATGTTGGCCGGGGAGCGCCGAAGCGCGAGCGAGGGAGTACTGGACCGTTAGGCGGATTCGGGGTGACGTTGGCGTGGCGCACGGAGGGCGAGGGGAAGGCAAGCCACGTCGATCGCGTCATCGGCAGGGTGAAACCACGGAGAGCGCCTGTCCCGCGTAGTCGACGACAAGGTCGGGCTTCGGCTCGGGGGCGGCGCCCACGCCGTGGCCGGGGCGGACCCAGGTGACATGGAAGGTGCGTTTCTCGGGCATGCCGGGAAACGCGCCGACACGCTCGCCCACGGTCAGCGTGCGGCGGGCCTCGTCCCAATGCAGCGCGATGGTCGCGTGCTCACCTTTTTCGTACGCGTGGTCGAGGCCGTTGTCCTCGTAGAGCGTGTAGTCGGCATCGGCGCCGGGGTAGAGGCGCAGCTCGATCGGGCCGGCGGGCGCTCCGCCGGTGTGCTGCGCGACCGGGCCAAGCGGCAGGATCGAGCCGGCGCGGACGTGGAGCGGGATGCGCTCGAGCGGCGCCGCGACCTCGACCGTGCGCCCGCCCGCGGAGGCCTCGCCGGTCCAGAAATCGAACCAGCCGCCGGCGTGGCGCGGCAGATAGACGGGCCAGCGCGCGACCCCGGATTCGAGCACCGGCGACACGAGCAACGCCGGGCCGAACAGAAACTCGTGGCGTTGGTCGAGCGCGCGATCGTCGTCGGCGAAATCCATCACGAGGGGGCGCAAAAGCGTGGCGCCCTCGAAGCTCACGCGCGCCGCCTCGCTGTAGAGGTAGGGCAGCAGGCGCGAGCGCAGTTCGAGCCACCGGCGGCTCTCCCGCTCGACCCGCTCGCCGTAGCGCCACGGTTCGGTGTCGGTCTGGTAGCCGTGCACGCGCATCAACGGCGTGAACGTGGAATACTGGAGCCAGCGCAGGAAACGTTCGTGGAAGTCGGCTTCGGTGTACTGCCCGGCGCCGGGCCGGAAGAAGCCGCCGGTGTCGGTCGTCCACCATGGCAGACCGGTGACGCTGTAGTTCAGGCCGGCCGCGACCTGACGCCGCAGCGTTTCCCAGTCGTGGCCGATGTCGCCCGACCACGTGGCGGTCGCATAGCGCTGCTGCCCCGCGTAGGCACTGCGGGTGAGGATGAGCGTGCGCCGCTGCGGGTCGTCGCGCCGCAGCCCTTCGTAGACGGTCCGGTTCACGAACAACGGGTAGATGTTGCGCAGGCGCTCCCCCGCCCCGCCATGGACGCGCCGGCCGACGAGGTCGTCGTTCTCGGGCTCGGTGGCGTCGAGCCACCAGGCGTCGATGCCGAGCGGGAGCAGGCGTTGGCGGAAGTTCTCCCAATAGAATCCGGCGGCGGCGGGATCGAAGAAATCGACCCAGTCCGTACCCGGTATGTAGTGACCGCGCGCGGTGAACTCGCGTCCGACCTCGGAGTTCGGGTCGATCTTCGACCAGACGGAAACCATCAGGCGGGTGTGCTGCGCATGCAGGGCGCGCACCATCGCGGCCGGGTCCGGGTAGTGCTGCTCGTCGAAGCGCATGGCGTTCCAGCCGTGGCGGCCCCAGTACTGCCAGTCCTGCACGATGACATCCAGCGGCAGGCCGCGCGCGCGGAACTCGGCGGCGTTCTGCAGCAGCTCCTCCTGCGACTTGTAGCGCTCGCGGCAGTGGATGTAGCCGAGCGCCCAGATCGGCGGCAGCGGAGCCGGGCCGGTCAGACGCCGGTAGGCCGCCGTGATTTCGTCGCCCCGCCCGGCGATGAAAACGTAGTCGAGGGCGTCGGCGACGGGGGAACGAAACTCCGTGACGGCGCGGGCGGCGCGAAACGTCAGCACGGGCCGGTCGCCCTTCACCCCCGCCACCCGGACCGTGTGCTCGCCGGCGGCGAGATCGGCGAACCAGCTCGTGGTGGGCGGTAGCCAGAGGTTGGCGAAGTCGACCACCGGCCGGCCGTCGATCTCCACCTGCCAACGCCGCGCCATCTTCTGGCCCACATCGAGGAAGAACGCGTGGCGCCCGCCGCCGGTCGTGAAACGCCCGGTGAAGACATGCTCCTGCCGCACTTCGCGGCGCGTGCCTTCGGTGGTCGTCACGTCGACCGCGGTCGACGATCCCCCGGCCTCGCCCGGGGCGAGCGCGATGCGCTCGTCCGCCGGGTTGAACTCGGTGAGGCCGTAGTTGTGCCACAGCAGGCCGAACCCCCGGCTCGAGACGACGACCGGAACCGCGATCTGCGTGTTCACTTGGGTGAGACGGCGCGGCAGATCGCGCACATCCAGAAAGCCGTCCTGGAACTGGCCGGTGCCAAACAGGCGCTCGGAGTCGGGGGAGTCGAAACTCTGCGCGACGGCCCAGGTGGCTTCGCCCTGGACGGTGCCCGCCTCGACCCGGCGCGCGCCCGGCAGCTCGCGCAGCAAGACGCGGCCCGCGGCGTCGCCGAAGGTGATGGCGCCGGTCGCACGGTCGACGCTCGCGCGCAGCCGCGGCAGCTCGAGCACGACCGCCGTATCGGACTCCTCGACGCGGAACGCCGGCGGCGCCACCGCCTCCGTGAGGATCAGGCTCGGCTCGGCCGGCCGCTCGTCGCGGGCGAAGCGCACGCGCACGGCGTTGTCGAGCAACGGCTCGACCGTGAGCCGGCCTCCGTCGACCGGCAACGTGAGGCCTCCCCGTTCGGAGTCGGCCCAGGTGAGGCCGGAGGTCAAGGCAAGCAGGGCAAGGAGCAAACGGAGGCGGTGCATCGGAAAGCGGGCGAAGCGGTGACTGGGGGGGAAGCAGGGCCGGTCTGCGACCGGTTCCGTTCGGGTGGGAGCCGGCGAGGGCCGGAACCGCAGGCAGGGACGCCTGCGCCACGGCTGGGGGCGCAGGCGGAGGTTGTTGGGATACAGTCGGGCACTGGACCTACGGGTTGGCATGCAGGCGGACGAGCACCACGCCGTGGGGCTCCACCAGGGCTGCGAAGCTTTCCTTGAAGACGCCGAGGTCCTGCTGGCGCCAGAGATCGCGGACGCGGAACCGCATGCCCACGCGCTCCGTCGGCAGGTTGCCCCACGGTCCCCACTTCACGGTGACGGTCGTCGCCGTCTCGCCGCGGTTGAAGAGGCCGACGGCGATGGAACCGTCCGCGAGGGTCTTCGCGTAGACGACCTTGCCGTCGACGTTGCCGAACTGGGTGGCCTGTTTGCCGAGCGGGTCCTGGTTGATGGCCAGCACCTCGTCGTTGGTGAGCAGGCCGAGGGTGAAGTCGTCGAGCTGCGCGAGATCGCAGCCGAGAATGAGCGGCGCGGAGAGCAGGCACCAGAGGCTCATGTGCGAGTACTGCTCGTCGGGCGTGAGGCGTGTCGGGTGGAGGTTCGGGCCCCAGCCGACCTTGCCGAGCACGAGCATGTCGGGATCGCTCCAATGGCCGGGTCCGGTGAAAGCGGCCCAGCGGTCCTGCGAGAAACCGAGCCGGGTGACGCTCTCCCAGGTGTCGACGATGTCGCCGGTGGTGCGCCAGAGATTGCTGAGGCGCACGTAGTCGGGCGCATTGTCGTAGAGGCCTGTATTCGAAAGGCTATAGACGATGTCGCGGCCAGTCGCGCGCAGGGCGTCGGTCATCTCCTGCACGTGGGCCACGTCGTTGGGGAACCAGTCGTACTTGAGGTAGTCGACACCCCAGGCGGCCCACTGGCGGGCGTCGTGGGCGGCGAACGAGTACTTGCCGAAATGCCAGTTGACCCAGGTGGGCTTCGCGTCGGGCGCCTTCGGGTCTTTATTGAGGTGGTAAAACTCGTCCACGTCGCCTGCGACGACCCACGGATAGGTGCCTTCGGCATTGTCGGAGGAGCCGCCGACGTAGCCGGCGTAGGTGCCGGTCCACGGGCTGGAGTAGATGCCGAACTTGAGGCCGAGGGAATGGATCTCGTCGGCGAGGGCCTTCATGTCGGGGAACTTCTTGTTGCCCTGGATGGCGTTGAACTCGCCGCCGCGCGGCGCCTGCCAGCCGTCGTCGATGTTGATGTACGTCCAACCGTGGTTGCGCAGGCCCTTGGCGGCCATGGCGCGGGCCGAGCTGAGCACCAGCTCCTGGCTCACGGCGTCGCCCCAGCAGTTCCAGCTGCTCCAGCCCATGGGCGGGGTGAGCGCGATGCGGTCGCCGGCGACGATGCGGAAGGACTTCTCGGCGGTGCCGAGTGCGTTGGTCGCGCGCAGGGTCACGGCGTATTCGCCGGCCGAAGCCACGGAGCCGGTGATGCGGCCGGTGGTGGAGTCGAGGGTCAGTCCCGCGGGCAGGCCGTCGACGGCAAACGTCATCGGCCGCGCCCCGGTGACGGGAATCGCGTAGAGGAAGGCCGCGCCCGGGCGCACGCCGAAAACGGCGGGGCCATTGACGCGCGGGGCCTCCGGCGCGGGCGGCGTGAGGATCGGTGCCGTCGGCACGACGGGAATCCCGAGCAACGGCAGCATCGCCGCGGCATAGCGTTGGCCGAGTTCACGGTAGCCGGTCGGGCTGAAATGAATCTGGTCCGGCCCGGCGGCACAGCCGGCCGAGGAGACGACGTGGGCGGTGGGAATGGTCTCCGGCAGCTTCGCGATGATCGGGTTCATGCTGGCGCATTTGCCGTCCTGGTCGGCGCCGACCACCTCGCCCGCGATGAGCGGCACCGCCGCGGCCTCGAGGCCGAGATCACGGAGCAGGGTCTCGTAGACGCCCTTCACCTTCTGCGGCCAGTCGGCCTCGCCGGTGTTGGACTCTCCCTGGTGCAGGAGGATGCCTTTGATGACGCCCGCCTGCTGCGCCAGCTTCGCCGTCTCGACGAGACGCTGGTAGGGATTGCCCGAGTACGCAGCGAGCGCGGGCTTCATCCATTCCGGGGCGTCGGCCACGTAGGCGGCGCAGCTCTCCTTCTCGAAGAGCTCGATCCGGCAGCCGCCGACGGCGACGTTGACGACGCCGACGCGGATGTGCGCCGGAAGCTTGGCCACCATCGCGCGGCCGAAATAGTCGGCCGGGCTGAGCCCGGCGCTGGGCCGGCTGAGGGGCGGGGTCGCCGGATACCAACTACCCTGCGTGCGCCCCTGCTCGGGGAAATCGACCGCGGCCAGAACCTGGAAACGCGGATCGACCGGACCCTTCTCGGAATCGGGGATGCCCGGGAAGCCCTCCATGTTGGACTGCCCGAAGCAGAGGTAGATGTGGAAGTTGGGGTCCTGGGCGCAGGCCCCGGTCGCGACCAGCAGGAGGCCGGCGACGAACAGGCGTTTGATGGAGTGTTTCATGAGAGGGGGAGCAAAGGACGACTCGTGGGGCGGCGCTTCAGCCCGCCTCCTGATCTAAGTTCGGAAGGTCGCCCTGGCGGAGCGACCCACGGCATCGGGGCGGAAAGGCGATCACCGGCGAAGCGGCACCAGACTCACACCGGAGACGGTCTGCGCAACCGGTTTCATCGTGCCGTCGGTGTTGTATTCGAGCGGCTCGACCGTGACGCTGCGCCGGCCGAGGCCGCCGGTCTCGCCATTCAGCGTGAGGTCGGCGGTGTGGTAGAAGAGATACGAGCGGCCCTGGAACTCCACGATGCCGGGGTGGATGGTGTAGCTGTGCCGCGTCTGGTCGGTGAGGATGCCGCGATAGGTCCACGGGCCGTCGATCGACGACGCGGTGGCGTAGCAGATTTTCTCCCACTTGCCCTGATGGGCGAAGGCGGCGTACGTCAGGTAGTAGAGGTCGCCCTGTTTGTGGAGCCAGGGACCCTCGGTGTAGTACGGCAGCTCGATCCGCCGGATCTCGCCGTCGATCTCGGTCATGCTCGGCTTGAGCTTGGCGAAGTAGAGGTAGGGGTTGCCCCAGGCGAGATACGCGGAGCCGTCGTCGTCGATGAACACGGTGGGATCGATGTCGTTCCACGGCTTGTCGCTCGGCGTGGTGTCGTCGCGCACGAGCGCGGTGCCGCGCGCATCCGTGAACGGCCCGAGCGGGCTGTCGCCCACGGCCACGCCGATCGACTTGCCGACATGGGGCTCTCCGTGCTGCACCGTGGTGTAGAAGTAGAACTTGCCGTCCTTCTCGACGACCTGCGACGCCCACGCCTCGCCCGTGGCCCAGGAGAAGTCGGTCGGCTTCAACACCGAGCCGTGCGCGGTCCACTGGCGCAGGTCCTTCGTCGAGTAGCAGAGCCACTCGGTGATGTTGAACATCTGCTTTCCGGTCGCCTCGTCGTGGCCCACGTAGAGGTAGAGCGTGTCGCCCACCACCAGCGGAGCCGGGTCGGCGGTGAACGCGTCGCGAAAGAGCGGATTCGAACCGGCCCGCGCGCGGAGCGCCGCGGCATCGCCGACCACGAACGCCGTCGCCAACCGGATGTCGGCCGAGGACGCGCCGACGTGGAGCAACCACTCGCCGTCGGGCACGACGGACTTCTGCTCCGCCTCGTCCCAACGCCGCAGGGCGGTCTCCGGCACGACGATCTTCACCACCTGGGTCTCGCCGGCGGCAAGATGCACCCGCTGGAAGCCGCAGAGCGATTGGCGCTCGTCGGGGCGCACACCGGCGGGCGGCACCGCGTAGAGCTGCACGACCTCGTCGCCGTCGCGCTTGCCCGTGTTGCGCAGCTCCACCGCGACCTCGACTCCGCCGTCGGCCAAGCGGTCGGCCCGCACGCCGAGATACTCGAAACGGGTGTAGCTCAGGCCGTGACCGAACGCGTAGAGCGGCTCGCCGGCGAAGTAGCGGTAGGTGCGGCCGGTCATCGCGTAGTCGTTGAAGTCCGGCAGGTCCTCGGTCGCGCAATAGAAGGTGAGCGGGAGGCGCCCGGCGGGGTTGTACGCCCCGAGCAACACGTCGGCGATCGCGGTGCCGCCGGCCTGGCCGGGATACCACGCCTGCACGATCGCGTTCAGGTTCTGGTCGGCCCAAGGCATCGCGACGGCGCTGCCGGAGAAATTGACGAACACGAGCGGCTTGCCCGTGGCGCGGAGTTTTTCGAGCAGGCGCTGCTGCAACTCCGGCAACTCGATACGGAGGCGGTCGCCGCCGACGAAACCGTCGTAGTCGACCTCCATCTCCTCGCCCTCGAGCTGGGCGGAGATGCCGCCCGCGTAGACGATCACGTCGGCCTGCTGGGCGAGCTCCAGCGCTTCCGACTCAGGAGCGTCGGCCGCGGGGGTGATCCACTCGAGCGCGACCTGGAGCGGACCGTCGCCCTGCACATATTCGAGCCGAATCGGCAGGTTGGAATTCTCCGGCAGAACCGCCGCGCCAATGGCGACGCGCTCGGCCGCCGGTTCGCCGGTTGCCGGAGCCCACGCGTCGATGATCACCTTGCCGTCGAGCAGAAGGCGGAAGCCGCCGCGACCGCGGACGCGGAACCGGTACTCCCCAGCGAGGGTCGTCTGCAGGTCGCCCTTCCAGCGCACGGAGACATCCTTCTCGGGCACGCCGGCAGGAAGGGTCTTCGCGGGTTTGGCGGCCCGGCAGGAGATGCACAGAGGCCGGTCATAGTCGCGGGCCACCGGCTCGCCCTGCAGTTCGCGGTTGGCGAAGTACTCGCCCTGGAACCACGGCTGCGGGATCAGGCGCCAGGAGTCGGGCCGGGTCGCGTAGTCGCAGCCGTGGGCGTAGTCCACCGTCACGCCGGCCGGCTCGAGCGCGGCCTTGAGACCGGCCAGCAGCGTGACCGGGGCGGACGGCTCGCCGTTGTAGTTGCCGACCAACACCGCGGTCGAGGTGGCGTTGGGCCCGATGACCGCGACGCGGCGCAGGGCCTGCGGGTTCAGCGGCAGCAGACCGTCGTTCTTGAGCAGGACGAGCGACTCGCGGGCGGCGCGCAGCGCGAGCGCACCGTGGGCCGGGGTGTCGTTCTCGGTCGGGGCGATCTTGTTGAACGGCACCCGGTCCGCCGGATCGAAGATCCCGAGACGGAACAGCGTGCGCAGGAGATCGTGGAGGCGTTGGTCGACCTCCTGTTCCGACACGAGGCCGCGCTGCACGGCGTCGACCAGCGAGGGCGGCTCGAAACCGCAGCGCACGTTCATGCCGGCGCGCACGGTCAGCGCCTCGGCGGCGGCATCGTCGGGCGCCCATTTGTAGGTGCGGCTGAGGTCGGAAACCGAGCCGCAGTCGGAGGTCACGTGGCCGTCGAAGCCCCAGTCCCGGAGCGATTGGTAGAGGAAAGGATGCACCGAGCAGGGCACGCCGTTGAGCGCGTTGTAGGCCGTCATCACGATCTCGACACGGGCCTCGCGCACCAGCGCCTCGAACGCCGGCAGGTACGTCTCGTGCAGATCGGCCGGGGTCGGCGTGGCGTCGAAGATGTGGCGCAGCGGCTCGGGCCCGCTGTGCACGGCGAAGTGCTTCGCGCACGCCGCCGCGACGAGATAGTCGGGATGGTCGCCCTGCAGCCCGCGCACGAAGGCGACGCCGAGGCGGGAGGTGAGGAAGGGATCCTCGCCGTAGGTTTCCTGCCCCCGGCCCCACCGCGGATCGCGGAAGATGTTCACGTTGGGCGACCAGAACGTGAGCCCGCGGAAGATCAGGCCCTCGTCGGGGGTGCCCTTGTAGCCGTTGAACTTCGCGCGGCCCTCGACGCCGATGGTCTGCGCGATCTCGTGCTGCAAGGACTCGTTCCACATCGCGGCCAGACCGATCGCCTGCGGGAACACCGTGGCGTGGCCGGCGTTGGCGACGCCGTGGAGGGCCTCGCTCCACCAGTTGTACTTCGGGATGCCGAGGCGGGGAATGCCCGGCGTGGTGTTGCTCATCATCGAGACCTTTTCCTCGAGCGTCAGGCGCGAGATCAGGTCGTCGACGCGTTCGGCCTGGGGCCGGGTCGGATCGAGATATGGCGGGGTGGAGTTCTGCGCCACGAGCGCCGCAGCCGAGAGGCCGAGCGCGAGGGCGAGAGCGCGGGAGAAGCGAAGGGTGACGAACATAGGGGAAGGGGGAGGGCTTAACTGCCGGTAAGTAGGACCGGTCTTTGACCGGTCCAGTTGGTCGGGGAGCCGGCGAAGATCGGAATAGCAGGCAGAGACGCCTGCGCCACGACGAGGTGAACCGGATTGAGCGTGGCGCCGGCCTCCGTGCCGGTGATGATCGATATTGTCGGAGAACTGCGATATCGGCCGGGGTCCAGTCGGAGACTGGACCTACATGTCGATCAGCCGATCAAGGCGCGACCTCGGTGCAGAGGAAGCTCGCGCCGTTCTTGCGGTCGGGGGCAATGCCGCGGGCCTGCGCGGAGGTGATCCCGTTGGCCCACGGCTCGACCATCACGTAGCGGCCCGTGACCAACGAGAGCAGCATCACGTCGCCGGCCTCGGTGCGCGTCCATTGGAAGGTCGCGGCGTCGCCGGCGTCATGCTTGAGCAACTTCAGATCGCCGGGCTCCCCCACCCCGGTCACGGTGACGAAGCCGCTGCCGTCGACCGCCTCGAGGGCGATGCGGCCCCGGCCGCGATCGAGCACGCGGAAGCGGTCGGTCTTCCACATCGGCGCCGAACCGCGGCCCGCGCGCAGCAGGCCGTTCCAGACGGAGAGCGTCTGGCCATCGAGCTGCGAGGTGAGCGTGACGACCTTGCCGAGCGGGATCGCCGCCGCGCCGGGATTGGCGCGGGGCTCGTCGAGGACGAAGTTGTCGAAGTCGGCGAAGCCGCCCTCGGCCCCGGTGGTGTTGAAGTTGAACAGCGCGAAGCGCACGCCCTGGAAGGTCTTCAACTGGTACGGCATGATCAGCGTGGCACCGAAGGGCCGGAAGGTTTTCCCGTCGAGGCTGTAGCTGAAGGTGCCCTCGTCGGTGTCGAACTCGCAGTGGGCGCGCAACCACAGGTGCGAGACGGTGAGCGCGAGCGCCTTCGTCTCGCCGCGGGTCTGGTCGAACCACACGAGTTCGTCGCCGGCGGCGGAGCGCCGCACGCCGATCCAGGCGTAGGGACGGTTCAACAACGCGAGGCCGGCGGTGTCGCCCGCCCGCAGGCCGGCGAGGTCGAGCTCGACGGTGGCGGCCGAGGTGGGGCCGACCGCGCGTTGGGTGAGCGAGTTGCGGGCGGTCCAGAAATCCGGCGCGGGCAGCGAGTGCAATCGCAGCGCACCGCGGCGCTCGGTGAGCGACCACTTCGCGTGCTCGGGCACGTGGTTCCATTGCCAGACCGGCTGGAGCGCGGGGCCGGAGAAATCGTCGTTGCGCGCGAAGACGGCGCGCGGCGCGGAGTCGAAGCCGGTGGCCGGCTTCACCCAGGTGAGCGGCGAGCGCGTGAGGTTGCCCGGCAGACCGAAGAGCGGCCAACCGTCCTTCCACGTGACCGGAGACAGGCAGGTGAGCCGGCCGACGGAGTTGTGGTCCATCATCGACACGCCCCACCACTCGCCCGACTGGGTCTGCACGATCCCGCCCTGGTGCAGGGGCAGGCCGGCGATGCTGTTGCGGCTCGGCGGCACCAGCTCGATGCCCGGCGCGCGGCCCATGCCCTGCAGCCGGTATCCGGCACCGACGCCGAAGCTCTCGCCCGCGCTGGTGGTGGCGATCTCGTAGGGGCCTTCGGGCCGGTCGGCCCGCGCGACGACCTGATAGAGCATCGGGTCGTAGTTGGTGCTGAAGATGTAGTAGCGACCGTCGACCTTGATGAAGTGCGAGCCCTCCCCCATCCCGCTGCCGGCGGGGATCAGCACGCGCTTCGTCTCCGGGATGATGTCGCTGAGGTCGGGCTTGAGCTCGGCGAACATCACATCGTTGTAGCCCCAGACGGCGTAGATCCTGCCGTCGTCGTCGAAAAGCACCGATAGATCGTGCAACGAGCTGCCGAGTTCCGAATGGGTCCACGGGCCGGCGGGGTCGGTGGCGCGGAAGATCTGGGTCTTCTCGCGGTTGACGTTGGAGAAGAGGTAGAAGGTGCCGTCGTGGTAACGCAGACTCGGCGCCCAGATCCCCTGCCCATAGCGCTCCCCGCCCTGCAGCCGATACTCCGGCCCGAGGTCGAGCTCCGACAGCGCGTAGGACATGAGCTCCCAGTTCACGAGGTCGCGGGAGCGCAGCAACGGCAGACCCGGCATCGTGTGCATGGTCGTGCCGGTCATATAGTAGTCGTCGCCGACGCGGATGATGTCGGGGTCGGAAAACTCGTCGTAGAAGAGCGGATTCGTGTAGGTGCCGTTGCCGTTGTCGGCGAGCCACGTGGTGCGGGGCGCGGTGGGTGCAGGATCGGCGAACAGGACGCCTCCGGCCAGGGCCAGGAGCGCGAGGGTAATCATTGGGCGGGGAGGCATGGGGATGCGGAGTAAAAGTCAAAGCGCAGGGCCTGCACCCGCGGGCGGCAAGCCTCCGAAAGTAGGAATTGCCGCACGGCCAATGGCGTCCGGCCGCCGGCAGAAGGCCCGACCGACGGCGCGGGCCGGGCGCGCAAGCCGGGCGTCGCGAGCGACGCCCCTCCGGTCGAGGCGCCGCCGAGGAACACTCAGGGGGCCGTCACGCGCACGCGCAGGAACTGCCGCGGCTTCGCCGCGAGCGCCGCCGTGCTGCGGAAGGTCACCGTCTCGAACAGGCCCGAGGCATCCGGAACCGCCTCGCCGAACGGCACGAGGTCGGCCGGTGCGCTGCTCCACGAGACCAGATCGTCGGAGATCTCCGCCACGACCGACACGCCGGTGGCCCGCTCGAACGTGAGCGCCGCATACCGGTTGCCGCCCACGGTCACGAAGGTCGGTACCAGGGCCGCTTCGCGCAGGTTCGGGGCGCGGCCGAGACCGTATTCGAGAAGGTTGTTCAGGCCGTCGCCGTCGGGATCGGCCAGCGCGCCGATGCTGCCGCCGGCATCCGGAAAATAGCCGAGGATCCACTCCGCATACGACGTCGGAGCCACCTGCACCACCGCCGGGGAACTGGTGGCGCTGCCCACGATGGAGGCCGTGAGGTTGCTCCGGTTCTGCACCACCACGCTGTAGGTGCCGGCATCGGCAACCGTCGCGGTCTCCACGGTGTAGGTGGACGCGTTCGCACCCGGGATCGCCTCGCCGCCTTTGTACCATTGATACGACAGAACATCTTCGCCGGTGGCGGTGACGGAGAGGCTGAAGGCCTGGCCCGGCAGGAAGGAGGTCAACGCCTCCGGTTCGACCTCAATCACGGGCGGATAGACCAGCGAAACGGTCGCGGCCGAGCTGGTGACCGAGCCGGTGGAGTTGTACACCCGCACGGTGTAGCGCCCCGCATCCGCCTCGGTGACGTTCGCCTTGTGGAACGCGGCAGCGGTCGCCCCGGGAATCGCCACGTCGTCATGGTACCACTGGTACTGGAGGTCCGTGCCCACGGTGACGACGAACAGGTCGAGGTCGCCGTGGTTGAGCGCGTAGAAAAGCCGCTCCGGCGGGGTGACGATGACCGGACCGGTGGCATCCGGTCCCGTGGTGCTGGGATAGGAGCCGAGCGCGGGCGGCGTCCAGCGATAGACCATGACCTTGCCGCTGCCGTCGTCCTCGACGCAGATCACGCGGGTGCCGTCGGCCTGGACCGCCACCTGCACGCCGATCGTTAGGTCGGAGCCGGCGCAGGCGAAGTTCGTATCCGCATTCGGGACAATCCAGCCGACCTTGTGGCCGTCCTGCAGGCTGTACACGGTGACCTCGCCGCGCACGCCCACGTCGGGCCCGATGTCGAGACAGACGACATAGAGGTAGTCGTTGTCGGCGGCGAAGGTCATCGGGAGCACCATCGACGCCGTGCCCTGGTCGAGGTGGATTGCCCAGGCGCCGGCAGGATCGTAGCCGACATCGAACACGCAGCGGCGGGTCGGCGTGGGCGAATGCCGGTAGCCGTCGATCACGTAGATGCGACGCGTGTAGTACGGATCGAAACCGACGCCGAGGATCAGCGTGTCGGTCTCCGGCAGGTAGCGCAGGCGCGTGGCGCTGCGGGAGATCTCGTGGTCAACCGGCAGGAACACCTCCTCACCGACACTCAGGTGCTCGACCGTGGCGCCGTCGTACTGCGGCACACCGTTCGCATCGAGGCCCAGGCACGGCATGACCCATTGGCCGCCCATCCCGGGGCCCCACGCCGTCGTGTACTTGTCCTGGCCTCCAGCCATCCAGATGTTGCCGTCGGCATCGAAGTCATATCCTTCCGAGTACGAATTGGGCACCCGGAAGCCGGAGAACTCGCCGGTGTCGGGTGCGCCGTTGCCGTTCTTGTCGAGCCACATGACGTTGCCCTCGATGTTGTCGGGGCGGACGCTCCGGCCCCAGTCCGAGCCCTGACCGTTGCCGTAGAGGTAGATGAGCCCCGCCGGAATCGCGATCTCCGAGTCCGCCTCGAAACGGAAGATGCCGAGATAACCGCTGTACATGTTGGTGCAGTACAGAAACTTCTTTCCGGCGATCCGGCGCACGAAGGCGGTCTCGAACGGCATCGACAAGCGGGGGTCCTGCGGAAACCGGAACGGGTCGAGGGAGACACCGGAGATCTTCCAGCCCTGGTCCGTGGGCTTCGAGTAGTCCATGGTGTAGTGCAGCGCCGCATGGTAGAGCTCCGTGCCGTTGCTGGCCGGGTCGAAGTCGGCCACGTGGACGAACGTGCCGATCGCCTGCGCGGTCATGGCGGCGGTCGAGAGACGATTGGCCAACGTCGAGCTGTCGGAGCTGTCGAACCAGCGGATGTCGGTGCCGCCCTGGATCTGGCCGGGAATGCCGCTGCAACCGACGATGATCTGGCCGTTGTCGGGGAAGCAGACGCCGCGCAGGCCCCAGAAACGTTTCTCGCCCCACGCCCCGCGTCGCGGCCCGGCGAAGACACCGCCCGTCTCGCCGAAGGTGGTCTTGAGCACCGGTGCGCCGGTGGCGGGCACATCGAAGATCTTGAAGTTCTGGTCGGGGCCGTTGTCGGCGACCCACAGGTTGCCGTCGGCGTCGAAGGCGACGCTGGTCGGGTACACGACGGACGTGATCGTGCGGCCGTCGCCGAGCGCCACGAACGGCAGGTTGTCCTGAAAATCGGTGAGCGGGACGCCCTGGTCCTCGAGGTTCTTTTGGGTGATGTCGCGCCGCTGCTGCGGTGTGGTGTTCGGATCCCACGGGTTGTGGTCTGTATCAAGGACGTGGGGGTGTGCGATGGTCGCCGTGAGGCCGTCGCTGCTGCGGGTCGTCGTGTCGAAGACCATGTTCTTGTTGAAGAACTCGCCCTTGGAGACGCGCTGCCCCTGGAAGTAGGCACCGTCGGCCCAGTTGGTTTCGTCCCAATAGCTCTTGGTGACCACCAGCGGCGCGTACGGCGCCATCTGCCAGTCCAACTGCGAGGCGTTGAGCACGCCGAAATCGATCACGAAGTTGCTGATCGTGTTGTCCTCGGGGCCATGCCCGCCCTTGCCGCCGGTGTTGCCCGCCCAGAAGTTGTCGTAGTCGAGCAGGACCGGCGGCGGGGGCGTGTCGGCGAAGGCGGAGCCGGCGGCCAATCCGAGCGCGAGCAGTCCGCCACGGACGAAAACCCGTAACGCAGTCGGAGCCAGGAGGGTATGGATGGTCTTGGTGTATCGCATTTTCATAGAGTCATTGGGTCGCCGCGCCGACTGCGGCGCGCACCGCCGCATCAGGGCGCCGTCACCCGCACACGCAGGAACTGTCGCGGCTTCGCGGCGAGCGCCGTGGTGCTGCGGAAGGTCACGGTTTCGAAAAGGCCCGCACCGTCGGGCTCCGCGGCGCCGAACGGCACGAGGTCGGCCGGTGCGCTGCTCCAGACGACGAGATCGTCGGAGATCTCGGCGACCACCGAGACTCCGACGGCGCGTTTGAAGGTGAGCGCGGCATGCCGGTTGCCGCCCACGGTCACGAAGGTCGGCACGAGCGGCGATTCCGCGAGGTCGGGGCGCCGGGCCAATCCGTATTCGAGAATATTGTTCAACCCGTCGCCGTCGGGGTCGGCCGTGGGATCGGTCTGCATCGCGACGCCGTCGGGGAAATGGCCTGCGATCCACGTCACATACGGCGCGACACCGGCCGGCACGAGTTCGAGCCAGTTCACGTCGAACCCGCCGGTGTTGCAGTCGAGCTGGAGCCCATCGGTGCCGCTGGAGAGCGCGACACCCGGCACGTCGAGGTCCACGAAGGAGTCCCAGCTACCGGTGGCGGGGACGGTGAGCGGACCGGCCACCACGGCGCCCTTCCA
>JAEZUE010000045.1 GCA_023443455.1 Verrucomicrobiota bacterium | reverse complement strand
GCGGAGGCGAGCGCGGCGGCCTCGGTACGGGCGGCGCGCAGCGCGGCGGCGAGTTCGAGGGGCGGCGGCCGGTCGGCACGGGCGCGGGCGGCGAGCCCGGTCCACCGGGCGTCATTGGGATCGCGTGACGGGTTCATGGGTGGTCGTGGTGTTTGAGAAGCGATTGGAGGCGACGGCGAGCGCGAAAGGCGCGGAGCTTGGTGGCGGGACCCGACCAGCCGAGCAGCTCGCCGATGCGGGCGAACTCCCAGCCTTCGAGATAGTGGAGCGTGAGAAGGGTGCGGTCGTCGGGCGGGAGGCGTTCCAGGAGCGTCTTGGCCTCGTCGGCGGCGAGGCGGGCGGCGGGGTCGCTGGCGGGGGCGACGGCTTCGGGGGCGGGCTCCTCCGGATCGGCATCGGGCTCGATCTGCCAGCGGCGCCGGACGGCGTCGCGGCGGCAGTGGTCGCGGCCGCAGTTGACGGCGATGCGGCGCAGCCAGTGGAGAAACGGCCGGTCGGCGCGCCAGGTGGGCAGACCGCGGACGAGCCGCACGAAGACGTCCTGCACCAGGTCGTCGAGGTCGGCGCGGCGACGGGCGAAGCGCCACATCAATCGCGTCACCTCGCCGTGGTGACGCGTGACGAGGGCGTCGAGCGCCGAGCGGTCGCCGCCCTGCGCGGCGAGAGCGAGGGCCTCGTCGGTGGGGGCGGCGTCGGTCGGGCTGGAGGGCGCGTCGGACAACAGGTTCACGAAATGCCCGGAGCGGGCGTGGGTTCAAGGAACGAAAAGGGGGCGCGGGGCGGAGATCGCTGCTCTGGCGAGCAGCGCCACGGGCTCGCGCCCTACAGTCGTTTCAGTTCGCGCCGTCGCGGGTGCGGTTGACGGTGCGGGTGACGGTGCCGCCCTCCTTGGCGACGTCGATTTCCTTGGTGACGGACTTGCCCTCGGGGCCGGTCTTGGTGGTGGTGCGGTGGAAGCCGTTTCCGGTCTTGTTCGTGGTGGAGTCGATCGTGACGGTTTTGCCCTCGGCGTTGGTGACCGTGCCGTGGGAGGTGCGGCCGTCGGCGGTCTTCCGGGTGGTCGACTCGTAGGTGCCGGTCTGGCCGTTGGCGCGGTGGTAGGTGCCCTGGGTGGAGACGGAGCCGTCGGGGTTCTTTTGGTACGTACCAGTGCGGCCGGCGGTGCGGCCGTCGGGCAGGGTGGTCGCGGTGGCGATGGTGCCGGACCTCGTGGCGGCGTCCCAGGTGCGGTCCTTGGTGCGGGTGACGGTCTTGCCGTCGGCGTTGGTGGTCGTCCTTTCGGTGTGGGATGAGCTACGCTGGCGCTCGGCATTGCGGGTGGTGGTGCGGGTGCGGGCGGAGGCGTCGGCGGTGACGACGAGTCCGAGGAGGGCGCAGAGGAGAAGGGCGGGAAGTTTGGTGGAGCGGAGGTTCATGGTGGTGATGGTTACGCCCGATCAAACGCGCGGGGTGGCGGGAGGTTTCAGGGGAATTTCGGCGAAAGTGCGCAAGGTCGGCGGCGCCGAGGGCACGGAAGCAGGCCGGTTTCCGCTCGGGCGAGCAGCCCCACGGAAGGTCGCCGGCCGCGCGGGTGGGCCCGGCGGTTGATGCGTCATTTGTCCGAAGCGTGCGGCGCCCGGGGATGGGTGGCGTTGCAACCGGGGGGCTCCGGTGCAACGTGCGGCTCACCCATGAGCCCCGTCGCTTCGTTGTTCAACCTCGGCGCCGCGATCGGTGGCGCGTTGCTTGTCTGCTCCACCATGCTTGCCGAGCCTTCCTTCAAGACCCCCGTTTCCTTCGAGGATGCCGATCGCCGCGCCGGCGAGGTCCTCGCCAAGATGTCGCCCGCCGAGAAGCTGCAGCTGATCAGCGGGCACAACAGCTTCTTCATCAAAGGATTTCCTGAATACGGGATTCCGGAGTTGTACCTCTCGGATGCGACGCAGGGCGTGAACATCCGGCGCAACCTCAGCGACCAGCTCGAGCGGTCGGTTTCGTTCCCCGCCCCGCTCGGGCTCGCGGCAACGTGGAATCCCGGACTGGCGCACCGGTATGCGCGTTGCATCGGCGAGGAGTGCCGGGCCGGCGGCATCGCGGTGCTGCTCGGGCCGGGCATGAACATCTACCGGCAGGCGCAGTGCGGCCGAAATTTTGAATACTTCGGCGAGGATCCGTTCCTCGCCGCGAAGATCGTCGAGCGCTACGTGGCCGGCGTGCTCGACACCGGCACGATCCCAACGTTGAAGCACTTCTACGCGAACAACACCGACTACCACCGTCGCACGTCCAACTCGGTCCTCGACGAGCGCACGGCGCACGAGATCTACCTGCCGGCGTTCAAGGCGGGCATCGACGCCGGCGCGATGGCGGTGATGACCTCCTACAACCAGGTCAACGGCGAGTGGACCGGCCAGAGCCCCACCGTGATCACCGATTTGCTGCGCGGCCAGCTAGGGTTCCGCTGGCTCGTCATGACGGACTGGTGGTCGGTCTGGGATGCGGAGAAGATCATCAAGTCCGGCCAGGACCTGGAGATGCCCGGCGAGAAATTCATCAAGGCCGACGGCGAACGCCTGCTGCAGTCGGGCAAGGTTGCGATGGCGGAGGTCGACCGCATGGCGCGCAGCATTCTGCGCACGGAGATCGCGATGGGGCTGTTCGACCGCCCGGTGCGCGACGACTACTTCCTCGGCAAGTTCCCCGAGCACGAGCAGGTTGCGCTCGAGACCGGCCGCGAGGCGGTCGTGCTGCTCAAAAATGCCGACGCGGTGCTCCCGTTGAAGAAGGACGCCGCGCAACGCATTCTCCTCACCGGCCTCTTTGCCGACGTGCTCCCGCGTGGCGGCGGGGCGGCGGATGTCGAAGGGTACAACAATGTCACGCTGCGGCAGGCGCTCGCGACGACCTACGGCGAGCGCATCGCCCACGTGGCGGAGCCCACCGACGAGCAGCTGCGCGCGGCCGATATCGTGGTGCTCAGCACCGGCACCTCCGACAGCGAAGGCTGGGACCGGCCCTTCGCGTTGCCGACCGAGGAGGAGGCGCGCGTGCGACGGGTCGTGGCGCTGAATCCGCGCACGGTGGTGGTCGTGAATTCCGGCGGCGGTATCCAGATGACGGGTTGGGCGGAACAGGCCGCGGCGATCGTGTACGCCTGGTATCCCGGCCAGGCCGGCAACACCGCGCTGGCCGAGATCCTCTGCGGCGACGTGAACCCCTCCGGCAAGTTGCCCATCTCGATCGAGCGCCGCTTCGAGGACTCGCCCGGCTACGGTTACCTCCGACCCGAGGACCAGCTCTACACCGGCTGGCCGCCGGACAACGACATGTCGCAACCGATTCGTGACGTCGTCTACAAGGAAGGAGTCTTCGTCGGCTACCGCTGGTACGAGGCGAAACAGATCAAGCCGCTCTTCGCCTTCGGGCACGGACTGTCGTACACGACGTTCGCGTATTCGGACATCAAGGTGTCTCCGGCGGAGATCCGATCCGGCGCCCGGGTGAGCGTGGAGTTCACCGTGACCAACACCGGCCCGGTCGCGGGCACCGAAGTGGCGCAACTCTACGTGCGCGATGTCGAGGCGTCGGTGCCGCGTCCGCCGAAGGAGTTGAAGGGGTTTTCGCGGGTGACGCTCGCTCCCGGCGAAAGCCGCACCGTGCGCATTCGCCTGACGGCAGAGGACTTCGCCTTCTGGGACAGCACCGCGCATGCGTGGAAGGCGGAGCCCGGCGAATACCGCATCCTCGCCGGCGGCGCCTCCGACAGCACGCCCCTCGAGGGCAAGGTCGTGCTGCAGTAGACTTCAAAGTGGGTAACTTGGGTTGGGCCGGGCGGTGTTCCGAAAGGGGCGCCGCCCGGCCTTTTTCTTTGCGGCACGGTCGCGTGCAATCGGCGAGGGGCCTACCCCCACGGCAGAGAGCCGATGGACGCTTCCCCGCGGTACCTGCGCTGAGGTATCAGGTCTCCCGGTGCGCCCGAAGAGCGCAAATCCAAGGCTCTCGAAGCCGTTGATATTCAGAGAGACGACGAAATTCTGTTACGATCGTAACAGAATTTCGTCGGAGCGGAGCGGCTACTTGGGCTGGCCGTAGTAGGCGCCGGGGCCGTGCTTGCGCTTGAAGTGCTTGTTGAGCAGCTCGGTCTCGATGGTCGGGAGCTTGGGTTCGAGCTGGAGCGACATCAGCGCCATGTGCGCGATGCATTCAACCGCGACGGCGACCTCGACGGCTTTCGCGACATTCGGGCCCCAAGTGAAGGGCGCGTGGCGGTTGACCAGCACCGCGGGGAAGTCGGCCGGGTCGAGTTTGTCGGCGGCGAAACGCTCGACGATGACGTTGCCCGTTTCCCATTCGTAGGCACCGCCGCCGATCTCCTCGGCGGTCATCTTGCGGGTCGCGGGGATGTCGCCGAAGAAGTAGTCGGCGTGCGTCGTGCCGAAGATTGGGATACTGCGTCCGGCCTGGGCGAAGGAGGTGGCGTGCGAGGAGTGGGTGTGCACGACGCCGCCGATGGACGGGAACGCGATGAAGAGCCGGCGGTGCGTGGGCGTGTCGGACGACGGGCGGAGGTTGCCCTCGACGATGTTCCCCTCGAGGTCGACCAGGACCATGTCCTCGGGCTTGAGGGTGGCGTAGTCGACGCCGCTGGGCTTGATGGCGAAGATGCCGCGGTTCCGGTCGATGGCGGAGGCGTTGCCGAAAGTAAGATTGATCAGCCCGTGTTTCGGCAGGGCCAGGTTGGCCTCGTAGGCCTCGCGTTTGAGTTCGGTGAGCATGGCGGAGAGGGAGTGAGGGACTGAAGGAGGGAGGGAGTGAGGGAAGGGCCGACTGTAGGAGCCTGCTTGCAGGCGATCTTGGGTCAGGGATGGATGACGGTGTATCGCCTGCAAGCAGGCTCCAACAAGGAAAAGGCCGGCGTCGAATGCTCGGCGCCGGCCCTGGAAACCGAACCTTACACCCGGATGCCCTGGGCGAGGTGGTAGTAGACCTCGTTGTTGCGCAGGGTCTGCTTGAACTCGCTCAGGCGGGTGTCGGCGTCGATCGTGACCATCTCGATACCGGCGATGGTGGCGAAGTCCTCCAGCATCTCGGTGGTGACGGTGTAGCTGTAGCCGGTGTGGTGGGCGCCGCCGGCGAGGATCCAGCAGCCGCACGCGGTCTTGAAGTCGGGCTTGCACTCCCACACGGCGCGGGCGACGGGCAGCTTCGGCAGCTTCGGCGTCTTCACGGCGGTGACTTCGTTCACGATGAGGCGGAAACGGTTGCCGAGGTGGACGAGCGAGGCGTTGAGGGCGGGGCCGGAGGGGGCGTCGAACACGAGGCGCACCGGGTCGTCCTTGCCGCCGATGCCGAGCGGGTGGATCTCCATCGAGGGCTTGCCGGCGGCGATGCTTGGGCAGATCTCGAGCATGTGCGAGCCGAGCACCTGGTGCCCCTTCGGCGATAGGTGGTAGGTGTAGTCCTCCATGAAGGAGGTGCCGCCCTTGAGGCCGGCGTCCATGACCTTCATCGCGCGGAGCAGCGCGGCGGTCTTCCAGTCGCCCTCGGCGCCGAAGCCGTAGCCGTCGGCCATGAGGCGTTGGCAGGCGAAGCCGGGGAGCTGGTTGAGGCCGTGGAGGTCCTCGAAGGTGGTGGTGAAGCCCTTGAAGCCGCCGTCCTCGAGGAAGGCGCGGAAGCCGAGTTCGTAGCGCGCGGCGTCGCGTAGCGAGTCGTGGCGGGCGCCGCCCTGCCTGAGGGGCGCGGCGACGTTGTAGAGTTTTTCGTACTCGGCGCAGAGGGCGTCGATGTCGGCCTTCTTGACCTTCTTGATGACGGCGACGAGGTCGCCGACGCCGTAGCCGTTGGTGGCGAAGCCGAACTTCATCTCGGTGGCGACCTTGTCGCCCTCGGTCACGGCGACCTGGCGCATGTTGTCGCCGAAGCGGGCGAACTTCGCGCCCTGCCAGTCGTGCCAGGCGCGGGCGGCGCGCATCCAGGCGCCGAGGCGGTCATGGACTTCCGGATCCGACCAGTGGCCGACGACCACCTTGCGGCCGAGGCGCATGCGGGTGTGGATGAACCCGGCCTCGCGGTCGCCGTGGGCGGCCTGGTTGAGGTTCATGAAGTCCATGTCGATCGTGCTCCACGGCAGGTCGCGGTTGAACTGCGTGTGGAGATGGGCGAAGGGCTTCTGCAGGCAGGAGAGGCCGCGGATCCACATCTTCGAGGGCGAGAAGGTGTGCATCCAGATAATGAGGCCGGCGCAGTTGGCGTCGTTGTTGGCCTCGCGGCAGAGCGCGGTGATCTCGTCGGGCGTGGTGACGAGGGCCTTGAAGACGGTCTTGAGCGGGAGCTTCTTCGAGGCGGCGAGCGCCTCGGCGACCTGCGTGGCGTTGGCGGCGACCTGCTGGAGCGGGCCGGGGCCGTAGAGATGCTGCGAACCGCAGACGAACCAGATTTCGGGAGTGGCGAGAAGTTTCATGAGGAAAGGGAGTGAGGGACGAAAGGGAGTGAGGGACGAAAGGGAGTGAGGGAGTGAGTGAGGGAGGGTGGTAGGGCGAACCCTCCGGGTGAGCCGCGGCTCGGCGGGACGCCTCGCCCTACCGCGGAATCAGTTTTGCGCTTCCTTGATCGCGAGGAGCTGCTTCATGACTTGGCCAAGGTCGGCGCCCGGGGCGCGGCCGCCGAAGGCGTCGTGGAGCTGGCGGTACAGCGCGTAGAGCTCGTTGTAGACCTTCCGGTTCTTCGCGATCGGGCGGTACTGCTTCTTTTCGAGGCGCGTCATCTTCTTCTGCGCGGTCGCGAAGTCCTTGTGGGCGCCGGCGAGCACGGCGGCGGCGACGGCCGAGCCGAGCGCGCACGCCTGCGAGGAACCGGCGACGAGCATGGTGCAGCCGGTGACATCGGCATAGATCTGCATGAGCATGGCGTCCTTGCGGGCGATGCCGCCGGCGCAGACGATGCGGTCGAGCGGCACGCCGTATTCACGGATCCGTTCGATGATGGCGCGGGCGCCGAAGGCGGTGCCCTCGATGAGCGCGCGGTAGATCTCGGCGGCGGAGGTGTGCAGCGTCTGGCCGAGCAGCAGGCCGGAGAGGCGCTGGTCGACGAGGATGGTGCGGTTGCCGTTGTTCCAGTCGAGGGCGAGCAGGCCGGCCTGGCCGGGCTGCTGTTTGGCAACCTCGGCGCCGAACTTCTTGTGCGTGGCGGCGTCGCCCTGGCAGACGACTTCGACCCACCACTTGAAGATGTCGCCCACGGCGGACTGGCCGGCCTCGATGCCGTAGAAGCCGGGGAGGATGGCGCCCTTGACGATGCCGCAGATGCCGGGGATGTCGGGCACGGTCTTGGCGGCGGAGACCACGCCGCAGTCGCAGGTGGAGGTGCCGATGACCTTGACGAGCGTGCCCTCGTCCACGCCGCAGCCGATGGCGCCGTAGTGCACGTCGAACTCGCCGATGGCGATGGGGATGCCGGCGGGCAGGCCGAGCTTCTTCGCCCACTCGGGGCAGAGCGTGCCGGCGGCGGTGCTGGCGTCGTGGGCCTCGGTGTAGAGGCGGTCGCGCAGGGCGGCGAGGTCGGGGTGGAGCAGGGAGAGGAACTCCTTGTCCGGCAGGCCCTGCCACTCGTCGCAGTACATGGCCTTGTGGCCGGCGGCGCAGACGCCGCGCTTGACCTGGAGCGGATCGGTGACGCCGGCGAGCACGGCCGGGACCCAGTCGCAGAGTTCAACCCACGAATACGCGGCGGCGAAGACCTTCGGGGCGACGTTGCGGCAGTGCCAGATCTTGGACCACCACCATTCGGAGGAGTAGGTGTTGCCGCACTTGGCGATGTACTGCGGGCGGTGCTTGGCGGCCAGTTCGGTGATCTGGGCGGCTTCGCGCCAGCTGGTGTGGTCCTTCCAGAGCCAGCACTGGGCGTCGAGGTTCTTCGCCCACTTCTTGTTCAGGGCGAGCGGCACGTTGTTCTTGTCGACCGGGATCGGGCTGGAGCCGGTGGTGTCGACGCCGAGGCCGACGACCTTCTTCGCGTCGAAGCCCTTGGTCTTCTTCGCGGCGCGCAGGGCGCCCTTCACGCTCTTCTCGAGTCCGAGGAGGTGGTCTCCGGGATGCTGGCGGGCGACGTTGTGGTCCTTCGGATCGAGCAGGATTCCCTGATGGCCGGAGGGGTAGTCGAAGACGCAGGAGGCGATCTCCTGGCCGTCGGAGCAGCGCACGATGAGGGCGCGCACGGAGTTGGTGCCGTAGTCGATGCCGATGGTGTACATGATATTTCGATTCGAGAGAGTCGCTTGACGGAGGGCGGGAGCGACCGGTTCGGTTGCCCCGCGGCCGCGTGGAGATCTGGGGGCGGTGGCGCGGCGGAGGAGAGGCGGCACTGTCGTTGTAGTGCCCCGACCGGTAAACTGCCCGACGGCTTGACAGTCAAGAATCGCGATGCGGCGCCGGGGTGGGCCGGAGAAGCGATCGGAATCGACGCTCCCACGGGCGGCGCCACGGGTTTTGCCCAAGGCGGGAACGCCTGCGTCGGTTTACGGTCAAGTAAGGTTTCGTCGGCGGGGAGTTTGTCTTCCCCGGCGGCCTCTCCATAACCTCGACGCGCTTTATGAACCTCAAACCCCTCTTCGGCATTCTTGCCGCCACTACCCTCGGCTCGGCGTTGTCCGCGGCCGACGCGACCGTCGCCATGCGTTCCTTCGGCCAGACCAAGGCCGGCGAGCCGGTGATGCTCTACACTCTCACCAATGCCAACGGGCTGACCGCCGACATCACCAACTACGGCGGCATCATGACCCGCCTGTTCGTGCCGGACCGCGACGGCAAACTCGGCGACATCCTGCTCGGCTACAACACCGTCGACGAGTACATCGCGAAGACCCCGTATTTCGGCGCGCTGATCGGGCGCGTGGGCAACCGCATCGCCCACGGCAAGTTCACCCTCGACGGCCAGACCTACACCCTCGCGCTCAACGACCATCCGGGCGACATCCCCTGCAACCTGCACGGCGGCAACGTCGGCTTCGACAAGGTCGTCTGGCAGGCCGAGCCGGTGATCAAGGACGGCACCGCCGGACTGAAGCTGCACCGCGTGAGCCCGGACGGCGAGGAAGGTTTCCCGGGCAACCTCGACGTGACCGTGCACTACTGGCTGACCAACGCCAACGAGCTGAAGATCGAGTATCGGGCCACCACCGACAAGGCCACGCCGGTCAACCTCACGCAGCACAACTACTACAACCTGCGCGGCGAGGGCGACATCCTCGGCCACGAGCTCACGATCAACGCCAGCAACACCACGCCGGTGAACGCCGGTCTGATCCCCACCGGCGCGCTCGCCCCGGTCGCCGGCACGCCGTTCGACTTCCTCACGCCCACCCCGATGGGCAAGAACATCGACGCCGACGATCAGCAGATCAAATACGGTCCCGGCTTCGACCACAACTGGGTGCTCGACCGCAAGACCGCCAAGGACCTCGAGCTCGCCGCGACCGTGCACGAGCCCGTCACCGGCCGCGTGATGGAAGTCTGGACGCAGGAGCCCGACCTCCAGTTCTATGCCGGCAACTTCCTCGACGGCACCCTGGTCGGCAAGGACGGCAAGCCCTACCAGCACCGCACGGGCTTCTGCCTCGAGACCCAGCACGCGCCGGACTCGATCAACCAGCCCAATTTCCCGTCGACCGTGCTCCGCCCGGGTGAGACCTACTCCACCGTGACGGTCTATCGCTTCAGCGCGAAATAAGCTTTCTGTGTATTGGTTGTGTTGGGGCCGGTCTTCGGACCGGCCCTTTCTTTTGGCAGAGGCGCGGGTATGGCGGGCGGGAGTCGAGAGGGTCCAGTCGGAGACGTGGACCTACGGGGCTGCCGAGTTGGCGAAGTAGGACCGGTCTGTGACCGGTTGGGTCGGACTCGGCCCGGAGGCGGGGCATGGAATGAGGTCGGGGCGTGGTCGAGTGCCCTCCAAATCGCTCATTTTAGTGGTACGACCGTATTACTAGAGTGAGCGATTTGCGGACGGGCGTGGGTGGGATGGGCGGTCCGGCATCGGGGGTCCTCCCTCCTGCGCAAGCGTGTTTCCCGGACTGGATCGGGGGCACCGTCGGCGTCATGCGTGCCCACGAAAAAGCCCGCGACGCACGGGGCGTCGCGGGCTTGGGGGAGTGTTTCGCGGAGCGGGCGTCGCGAGCGACGCCCCTACGGTGCGGATGCGGCGCTCAGCCCAGCCACCAGGTGAAGTAGAGGTAGCCGCCGAGCACCATGCCGAGGACCACGAAGGAGCCGACGACATCCTTCCAGTCCCAGCTGGCGCGGTTTTCGGCGAGCTGCTCGGGGGTGCGGGAACCGTAGGTCAGGCCGGCGACCTGCGCCTCGCTCGGGGCGGGGGTGAGGTAGGAGACGACGATGACCAGCAGGGCGATGGCGACGGTGAGCACACCGGAGAAGTAGTAGCCGTTGAACTCGCCGATCGCGCCGAGCACGCCGGTCTTGGCGATGAGGCTGCTCTTGGTGAGGGTCTGGATGGTGAGCTTGATCATGCCGGCGGCGAAACCGATGGTCAGGCCGGCGAAGGCGCCCTGGGCGTTGATGCGCTTCCAGAACAGGCCGAGCAGGAAGACCGCGGTGATCGGCGGGGCGAGGAAGCCCTGCACGTTCTGCAGGTAGTCGTAGAGACCGGAGTTGCCCTCGGAGATCTTCTTCATGATCGGGATCCAGATCAGGCCGCAGACGACGACCACGACCGTGGCCATGCGGCCGACCGAGACGAGCTTGGCCTGGGAGGCGCCCGGGCGGAGCTTGTCGTAGATGTCGACGGTGAAGAGCGTGGCGCAGGAGTTGAACAACGAGGCCAGCGAGGACATCAGCGCGGAGATCAGGCCGGCGACGACCAGACCGCGCAGGCCCACGGGCAAGAGGCTCTGCACCATGGTGGCGAAGACGGCGTCGCCGAGGATCTCGCCGGAGCCGTCGGTCTTGAGCGGGATCTGGATGATGCCCTTGGAGTGCAGGGCGAAGCCGATCATGCCCGGTACCAGGAAGATCATCACGGGCCAGACCTTCAGGAAACCGCCCCAGATCGCGCCGCGGCGGGCGTGCTGGATGTTCTTCGCGGCCAGGGTGCGCTGCACGATGTACTGGTCGGTGCACCAGTACCAGATGCCGATGACCGGCGAGGCGATCATCACGCCCAACCAGGGGAAGTTCACGTCGGAGTTGGGACGCCAGAGGGCGAACTGCTCGGCCTTGGGCTGGCAGGTGGCGACGAGTTCGTCCCAGCCGCCGAGGTGGTTGAGGCCGAAATAGGTGATCAGGCCCGAACCGAGCAGCAGCACGAAGGTCTGGGCGACCTCGGTGTAGACGACCGCGCGTAGACCGCCGAAGACGGTGTAGATACCGGTGAGGATGACGGTGGTGATGGCGCCCACCCAGAAGGCGTTGTCGGGCGAGCCGAAGGTGTCGGGCAGCAGGGTCTGGAAGACGATCGCGCCGGCGTAGACGGTGACGGCGACCTTGGTGAACACATACGCGACCAGCGAGACGATCGAGAGCACCCAGCGGGTCTTCGAGTTGAAGCGGCGCTCGAGGAACTCGGGCATCGTGTACACGCCGGAGCGGTAGTAGAACGGCACGAACACCCAGGCCAACACGATCATCAGCCAGGCGTGGAACTCCCAGTGGGCCTGGGCCATGCCGTTGTTGGCGCCGGAGCCGGCCAGGCCGACGATGTGCTCGGAGCCGATGTTCGAAGCGAACAGCGAACAGCCGACCACGAACCAGCTCACGTGGCGGCCGGCCAGGAAGTAGTCGGCCGCGGTCTTTTGGTACTGAGAAGACCACCACACGATGCCGACGAGCAGCACGAAGTAGAGGCCGATGACGATCCAGTCGATGGGTTGCATG